>JADZEK010000015.1 GCA_020850595.1 Anaerolineales bacterium | reverse complement strand
GGATCGCTTCTCGTCGCCGGCGTAGGTCATCGTGGTCGTCCATGCGGCCTCCTGTGAGGAGACAGCATGCCGCCAAATCAGTTCCGCCGACACCGCCCAAAAAGTGTTCACGATGTCTTGGGCCTTTTCCGAGCTACTACTGTTCACGATGTGTTGGACCCTGACAGCTAGCCGAAAGGCCACTCGCTCAAACGCGTCGATCGCCTTTTGCGGCTCTGGCGGCCGTCAACGCGTGACCAAACTCGACCGCGATGAATTCGCCAGCAGTATCTGGACGAAGGGGTCCACCCTACCTGGTCACCCGGTGGGTCACCCGACTCCGTTCAAGGGTGTGCTACTCAGTACAGCCAGCACACGGCCGTCGGCCGCCGTGTGCTGGCTGGAGGGTGTCGCGCTGTCCGCAAAGGCAGCGCCCTCGACCAGAGTCATTGCTGTCACGCGTGATCAAGTCTCTTGCACTCCCCTCAAAGTATGGCACTCACATAGCACTTTGGATGCATGACAGCAGGCCTCGGCAATTCTAGACTGCCCATGGTGGTGTGAGGCCGTCGCCTTGAAAGAAACTATCGCGTAGCCGCACCGGCACAGCACCAGCACATCCTAGCCGGTCCGGCCCATGCTTGGCCTGGACGATACCTGCAAGCAGGCTACCGGGGCACCTCGATAAATGACAAAACAGGAAAATGGCCTGAGGTGTCGAGGTACCAGCCCAAGGGCAAGCGGGCGATGCGGCTAGGATGAGGCTGATACGCTTGTTGCGTTCACATTCATCATGCTCAGTGCTTCTTCAACTACATGCTCTCCGCCCCAGGCAACTTGGTAGGCTTTGGCCGTCGGTTTCGAGCATATCGCGTGTAGTAGTTGCCCCTCGACAAAGTGAAGGGCTGCACCATCGTCAGCCGCATACCCGGCCAGGATCTGGCCATCTTTCAGCAGCCGATGCAGTGCTGGGCGGCGCTCTGGTTCGCCATCATAGTGCGGGCTGAAACTGCCTCGTATGAAACCCAGACAAGGCCAAGTGCGCAAGGCTCCGGGAACAGAATCGGTCGTGCATTGTTCAAACCAGCAGTTGGCACCCGCGCTAATGCCAGCCATCACAACGCCAGCACCATAGGCTTTCTTCAAGATGCTAGCCAACTCCCACTCTCGCCAAAGCGCCAACATACTTCGTGTGTTGCCGCCACCTACGTAGACCAGATCCTGTTCGAGGATGAAGCCCTCCAGGTCTGCCGTTGGAAGGCGAAAGAGCGACAAATAGGAAGGCGAGCATTCCAGTCGGCTAAATGCTTCGAAATACCGGAGTGTGTAATTCTCCGAATCGCCGCTTGCCGTTGGAATGAAACACACTTTCGGTTTAGGCTTGCCCGTTTGTTTCAGGATATATTGGTCGAGGGACAGGTCGCCTGGTTCCATCGTGAAACCACCGCCACCCATGGCAATGATCTGGCGCACAGTTTCTGCTCCTGTTGCAGTCAGGCCTTCCGGTGGATCCGGCCGCCAATGCGCAGCCAGACCAGACGGCCACCGGTATCGCGCAAGAACTCGCCGCGCGTACCTTGCATGGGCTCGTCGAGCAGGGTGATCTGGTCTGGGCCGCAGAACGCGGCGCGTACGGGCGGCGGCGCCGGTGGCGCCGGCGTGCCGGGAACTGGAAAACCGCCTTTCGGCTCCTTGCGCAAGTAGAGCTCACCCGCCCTTCGGTACAGCTCCACATCGTCCAACACCGCGGAATAGCGGCCGAGGTAAGGGGCAACCTCGTCCTCCCCAAGTTGCCTCGGCTCGGGGTCTCGTGGCGTGAGCCGCAGATAGTGCTTCAGCGCCCACCGAACGGCTTCCTGATGCAGTTCACTTCCCCGGTCTGAGTTGGTCAGCACCACCAGTCCAAACCCGCGGGCAGGCGCCAGCCACAGCGTGGCCGTCTGTCCATGGGTGGTGCCGCCGTGGCGCAGCAGGCGAACACCGTCGATTTCGCTAATGAACCAGGTCAGCCCCATCCACTCGCCATTGGCGGCTTCCACCAGCGGCGCCTGCATCTGAGTCGTGGTGGCTGGTTGCAGCAGTCTCACACCCGGGCCACTTTGCCTGGCTTCGCCATTGCTCAAGTGCAGCCGAGCGTACGTCAACATGTCGTCGACCGACGACACTAGGCCGCCGGCCGGGTTGACGGCGCGGGCTAACCCCCACGGCCGCGCGACCTCGGGCGTACCAGCCTTGTCATAGACTGCCCGATGACCAGCGGCCACCCGGTAAGTGATAGCGTCTTCCGCGAAGTAGAACGAGCGCCGCAAACCGATTGGTGCCAGCACCAAGTCGCTGACCGCTGCCTCGTAAGTCTGCCCGGTAACCACTTCGATGGCCCGGCCAGCCAAGTAGAAACCAGCATTGCAGTAAGACCATACTTCGCCCAGGGGCGTGAGTTGCGGCAGATATTCCAGACGTAACACTATACGCTCCAGTGCGTCATCACCTGGACCCGGATCATCGAAGCAGTCACCCAACCAGCCTCCTGTGTGGGTGAAGATGTGCCGCAGCGTCACCGCGCGCGCAACGCCTTCGTCAGCCAGGCGCAGCTCTGGCAGATAAGTTCGGAGTGGGGCGTCCAACTCGAGCTTCCCCAGTTCAGCCAGGCGCAGCGCGGCGGTTGCCGTTACCGTTTTGGTGATCGAACCAACCTGGAACAGGGTGCCCGAGTTGACGGGAAGTGGGTTTTCAAGGTTGGTAATGCCGAAGCCAGCAGCCTGCGTTTGTCAATTTACAGGCCAATGGTGCCAGCCGTTCTCACCCGATACGGTGCCACGCCAGCGGGGTTTTGGAATTGCGCGCCTCCCACATGTGAATATCACGGTGCCTCGAAATCGGATTTCATGACGGCTGATGCGGCGGCCTCACCTCCTGTCGGAAAACAAGGGGGCCTGAACGGCCGGCGGCGCGGCGCCCGGCTCTGCCCGCCGCGTGCGTGCGCGAAACGACGGCCCGGTGATCGCCAGCGCGTGCGCGTTGTGAAACAGCCGGTCCAGCCCGGCGCTGGCCAGGAGGGGATCGCCAAAGAGTTGCGGCCACTCGTCCAGCGCGCGGTTGGAGGTGACCACCGTGGCGCCGCGCTCGTAGCGCTCGTTGACCACGTCGTAGAAGACTTCCGGGGCCGGCGGCCGGAGGGGCTTGAGGCCGAAGTCATCGATGATCAACAGGTCGGGCCGGACGTAGCCGGCCAGCCGGCGCTCGTAGGTGCCGTCGGCGTGTCCGCCGGCCAGGTGCTGCAGCATGCGGGCGGCCGCGACGTAGACCACGTCGAAGCCGCGCCGGCAGGCGGCATGCCCAAGCGCCTGGGCCAGATGACTTTTTCCTACGCCGGTTGGCCCGCAGATCAGCACCGGCTCCTTGCGCACCACGAACTGGCAGGTGGCCAGGTCCATCACCTGCTGGCGATTGAGTTGCGGGTTGAAGCTGAAGTCGTACCGCTCCAGGGTCTTCTCCGGCTGGAAGGCCGCCCGGCGCAGCCGCAGGGTGAGCTGCTTGTGGTTGCGACGCTCGACCTCATCCTGGAGCAGCCGCTCCAGGAACTCGACGTATGACCACTTCTCGGCAATGGCCTGCTGGTGGCGCACGTCCAGGGTCTCCAGGATGCCCGAGAGCCGCAGTTGCTTCAGTTGCGGGGTGAGCGTGTGCAGGTCCATGGCTCAGCCCTTCAGGTGCGCCGGCACCAGGTCGTCTGCCTCGCGCGCGTAGCGCGGTCGCGGCCAGTCGGGCGCCGGCTCGGCGGCCTCGCTCGCCGCCAGGTCGGCAATGCCGGTCTTGAGCATGTTCTCAATCGTGCGCACGGAGACGTCCGCGTAAGCCAGGGCGCGGGCGCAAGCCCGCTCCAGCCGGGCGGGATCATCCTTCTCAGCGCGGGCCAGCAGGCGATGGACGGCGCGCAGCCGATCGACTGGGCGCTCGTTCAGCAGTTGCACGATCACTTCCCCGGTCGCCGGCCCGATGGCGTGCGCCCGCTCCAGGCAGGCGCTGGGGGTCAGGGTCAGGCCGGCCACCTTCTCGGGCGGCAGGTGGGTCAGGAGCGTCACGCGCTCCCCGGGGTGCGCGGCGCGCGTGTGGATGACCAACCGCTCGAATTCGCGGTAAATCTCGACCGATTTGGCGGTCGCGCGCACCCAGAGCGTCTCGCCCACATAGCGGCAGGGGGCCGAATAGTAGGCGTTGTCGAAGACGATGTGGCAGTCGCGGTGGAGCTTGACCTGCTGCCAGGTCACCAGTTCGAAGGGCACCGGCGGCAGGGGACGTAGGGCCGCGCGCTCCACCTGCTCAAACTGCTCGAGCGGGATCTGCTTGGTGGTGCCGTGCCGGCGCTGCCCGGCGGTGCCCATTACCCAGCCGAGCACGTCCTGGTTGGCGTGATGGAGGTGATGATGAGGCGTGGTGTAGTCGCGCCCGGCGAGGAAGTTGCGCTGGACGTAGTGCACTCCGTTTTCGACCTTGCCTTTGTGTTGGGGCGTATAGGGCCGGCAGGGAGTGACACCGCACCTGCGGTGGGTGCAGGTGTGAGAAACCCATAGTGCTCGGCACACTCGCGGTAGGCGCGCTGGGCCTGGGGATCGTCCAGGCTGGCGCGCACGATGGCGGCCTTGAGGTTGTCGATCCGCACCTGGGCCGGCACGCCGCCGAAGAAGTCCAGCATGTGGCGGTGGAGCAGCAGCCAGGTGCCGACGGTCTGGTCGAAGACGAACTCGACGTATTGGTGGCGTGAGAAGCTCAGGGTGGCGACGAAGGCCCAGGCCTTGCGCACGCGCTGCGTGACGGGGTCGTACATCCGGCCGGCATAGCCGAAGTCCACCTGCACCTCGACCCCCGGCGCGACTTCAACCCGCACGGTGACGTCGGGGTCGCTGGCCTGAAGCTTGTGCACGAAGCGCCACACCGCCTGGTAGTGGCCGGCGAAGCCGTGCTGCTCGCGCAGCCGCTGGAAGATGGCTTCGGTCTCCAGGCCCTTGTCCAGCAAGTCCTGCACGGTGGCCCGGTGCGGCTCGACGGTCGAGACGGTCTGGGGCGGGGCCGGCGGTTGGCTGGCCGCCAGGCGCGCCTGGAGCTCAGGCAGCTGGGGCAGCGGCCCGCTCAACAAGCCTTCCGCCGTGGCCCACTGGCGATACTTGCGGATGGTCTCCCGCCCCAGGCCGAGGCTGCGGTGGATCTCGCGGTTGCTGCGGCCTTCACGCAAGTGACGGAGTAGTTCTCGAATGTCTAACACGGTGGTGGTCCTTCCTGACATGGCGACACGCTCCTCTCCAGTTGGGTGGAAAGGAGAGTATCGCCGCGCAGGGAGGCGCCGGGCAACTCCGCACCCTGCCGGGTGGCGGCCCACCGGGCGAGCGTTCCTGGCAATGGAAAGCCGTAAACGGGTGGTTGCCAACGGCCGAGAATGGCTGGCACCCGATTGCCGTAAACGGCTGGCCTCCTATTGCTGAGAACGCGTGGCACGGTACTGCTGAGAACCCCTGGCTATGTTACCCCGTAAAATGACACCACCCAAGCGCCGCAGCCGTCAGTCCAAGGCCACGGCAGCGCTCGTCGCCCGCTGGTGTACCTGACCACGATGAGATGGAGCGCTACCTCATGGTGACAGGCCGCCTTTTCTGGTTGCGGCCGGAGGCTGCGCTATGCAGCTGGGATGCTGAATTCATCCATGGCGTAACGCTTCTTCATCGCATCAAGAGCCGAGATGGCGATTTTGTCTGGGTACACATAGCTGATATATTCCATC
>JADZEK010000014.1 GCA_020850595.1 Anaerolineales bacterium | reverse complement strand
TTTCGGGCCGGCTGACTCAAGGTCACGGACGCGTGAGCGGGTGCGGGTAAGTCGCCGGCACCTGGTTGGCTTGCTTACGTTCGCGCCTATGGGGCGGGGGCATAGGCGCGAACTTAGGCCGTGGCAGTCCGACGGCAGGCGATGGGCATACGGGCTGACACGCCCGGGGGCGCTGCCGGGCAGACTTCCCATCCCCCTGACCCCCTTCCCACTGAAAAGACGTGGGAAGGGGGAAGAGTTTTCTTAAAGGGGCGGCGGGCCAAATGCAGGCCCGCCTTCCCTTTGGGTTTCCCGGGGCAAACACAGGGCGACGCGCATCGGTCGGGCCGGCTGGCTCACGGTCGCGGACGCGTGAGCGGGTACGGGTAAGTCGCCGGCACCTGGTTGACTTGCTTAGGTTCGCGCCTATGGGGGCCGGGGGGTTAGGTCTTCCCTTACTATCCCTCCGGCCCCATTGCCTCTACAATCACGCCATGCCTGACCGCCGCCTGGCCCTCCCGCTCATCGCCTTGTTGCTGCTCGGCCTGGCTTGCGGCGCCTTCGTGCCGTCCGCGCCGCCGACGCCGACCGCCCGCGCCGTCGTCCTGCCGGTCACGGCGCTGCCGCCGACGGACACTTCCCAGCCGCCCGCGCCGGTCTGCACCGCCCCGGCCTGCGCCGCCGGCGAGGTGCTGGCCTGCCTGGGCGATTGCCCGGGCGGCTGCGGCACCACCTGTGTCACGCCCACGCCGCCCGTGCCCGCCGACGCCTATTGCCTGATCGTCGTGCGCACCCCCGCACCTGAGATGCCTACGGCCTCCAGCAACGGCACCCCACTGCCGCGCCAGGTTGACCCGCACGTGGAGGTCTGCCTCAGCGCCACCGAAGTCACCGTCGGCCAGCCGGTCGTGCTCGTCGGCCGCGCCGTGGATATCGGCTTGCCCGCCTGGAGCCTGGCCGCCCGCGAGAACGAGGCCGGCGAGTTCGAGCCGGTTGTGACGATTGACGGCGCGGGCCAGGTCGCGCTGGTGGGCACGGCCCGCAGCATCCTCAGCTTCGTCGAGGCCGAGCGCTCACTCGACGGCGTGGTGCTGCACTTCGTGGCGCAGGCCAACGGCCAGGTGGAGTGGCAGCTCAGCGCCACCGGCGAAGTGCACTACGGCTACCCCGGCCCGGCCATGTGGGCGGGCGGCACGGCCGACGTGGTCACGGTCTATGTCGCCGGCCCCTAAGCGCCCGCCGCTCAGCCGCCTGCTGTTGGCCGCCGCGCTGCTGCTGGCCGCGGGCCTGGCCTGCAACACGTTGGCCGGCCCGCGCCCCGCCGTCGCATGGGACCCGGACCCGGCCGCCATCGTCGTGCGCGCCACATTCTGCTGCGGCCTGGTGCCGATGTCCGTCGCCCAGAATTACATTCCCGATGTCACTTTGTGGGGCGACGGGCGCATCGTCTGGGTCGAGAGCGACAACGTCGGCGGGCGGCGCGTGCTTACCGGCGCCCTCACGCCCGACCAGATGACGGCGCTGCTCCAACAGATTGTGGACGCGGGCTTCTTTGGCTGGGACAGCAACTACGGCGATTACTCCATCACCGACGGCGCGTCGCAGTGCCTGCAAGTGACGCTCGCCGGCACCGGCCACAGCGTCTGCGAGTATTATTCCGGCGCGCCCGCTAAATTCCACGACCTGTACGCCACGGCCGCGAGCGGGGCGGGCGCGGCCGGCGTGGAGTTCGTGCCCGCGCAAGCCTACGTCACCGCCTACCCGCAGACCTTCTCCACGCCGCCCACGCCCGACCAGTACCTGGTCTGGCCCGCCGACTCGCTCGGCCTCTCGCTGGCGGCCAACGCCAGCGGCGAGTGGGTGGAGGGCGAGGCCGCCGCGTTCGCCTGGCGCGTGGTCAACCGTAACCAGTGGCAGCCGCTCGTCCGCGAGGGCGACAACTACTACGAGCTGACCGTCCTCGTCGCCGGCCTGTCCTCCATGCAGCCGCCCACACCGCCGCCCGCCGCGCCCTGAGCCGCCGGGCAGGGGGATCGTCACCGTGCCGCGCTATCCGGTTGTGTTCGCTGCCGTGCTGTTTCTCGCCGCCTGCGCGCCGCGCCTGCCCGCGCCGACCGCCGCCCCGACGGTGACGGCGCCGACCCTCACGCTCGCCGCCGCGCTGCCCCGCGGCACGCCCGTGCGCTACCCCACGCTCCCACCCGAGTGGACGGCCACGGCCATCCCGACTTTCACCGCTACGCCGCTGCCGCCTACGCCTACGCAGACCTACACGCCCGTGCCCACGCTGCCCTACACCGTCACGCCCTCCGTCGCGGGCGCGGTCTTCACCGGCTCGGCCAGCCTGCTCAATCAGCCGCTGGCCCTCACCGACGGCCGCTACCATGTGGATTGGGAGTACCTCGGCCTGGCCGACACGCACTTCGTCTTTCGCCTGGCCTCGCCCGACTCCAACAGCACCGTCACCTTCGTGGATGCCCTGGGCGCGCAGCGCGGCGCCTCCGATTTGCGCATCGTCGGCCTGGCCGACCTGCTCCTCAGCGTGGAGGCCGCCGGCGATTGGGTCGTCCTCATTCGCCCCGCCGCTCCCCGCACGACGGCCACGCCCGCCCACTTGACGGAGACGCCTGCTTCCGTGCCGTTGCCCGCCCCCACCTAGCCCGCCGCCCGCCCCGGGGTCACCTGAGTTCCGTGAGGCCCCTTCCACTCATGCGTGCCCATTCGTCGCCTGTCATTCATTTTCATTCGTGGCAAAAATCCCCTGCTGCTATAATCCTCGTGCGTCCCCCCAGGAGCCTCCCATGCCCGATCCTCAAGCCGCGCTGCGCCAGGCCCAGGCCCAGTGGGAAGAAGACACCCTCGCGCCCACCCTCGCGCGCGCCCCTGAGCGCCAGGCCGAGTTCCTCACCACTTCCTCCGCGCCCATCGAGCGCCTGTACACCCCGCTCGACCTGCCCGGCTTCAACTACTTGACCGACCTGGGTTTCCCCGGCGCATATCCCTTCACCCGCGGCGTCCACGCCACCGGCCACCGCGGCAAGCTATGGACCATGCGCCTCTTTTCCGGCTTCGGCTCGGCGGAGGAGAGCAACGCCCGCTACAAGTACCTGCTGGAGCAGGGCAGCATGGGCCTTTCCATCGCCTTCGATCTGGCCACCCTGATGGGCTACGACACCGACCAGCCCGAGGCCCTGGGCGAGTTTGGCAAGTGCGGCGTCGCCGTCAGTTCCCTGCAAGACATGGAGATTCTGCTCTCCGGCCTGCCGCTGGACAAAATCTCCACCTCCATGACCATCAACTCGCCCGCCGCCGTCATCTGGGCCATGTACCTGGCGGTGGCCGAGCAGCAGGGCGTACGCTTTGACCAGTTGCGCGGCACGCTCCAGAACGACATTCTCAAGGAATACATCGCGCAGAAGGAATACATCTTCCCGCCCGAGCCTTCCATGCGCCTGGTGGTGGACACGCTGGAGTACGGGGCGCAGCACGTCCCGCAGTGGAACACGCTCTCCATCTCCGGCTACCACATCCGCGAGGCCGGCAGCACCGCCGCGCAGGAGCTGGCCTTCACCCTGGCCGACGGCCTGGAGTCCGTGCGCTGGGGCGTGGCCCGCGGCCTGGCCGTGGACGACTTCGCCCCGCGCCTGTCCTTCTTCTTCAACGCCCACAACGACTTTTTCGAAGAGATCGCCAAGTACCGCGCCGCCCGTCGCCTGTGGGCCCACGAGCTGCGCCACACCTTCGGCGCGCAAAACCCGCGCTCCTGGCTGCTGCGTTTCCACACCCAGACCGCCGGCGTCAGCCTGACCGCCCAGCAGCCCACGAACAACATCGTGCGCGTGGCCCTCCAGGCGCTCGCCGCCGTCCTGGGGGGCACGCAGTCGCTGCACACCAACAGCATGGACGAGGCCCTGGCCTTGCCCTCGCAAGAGGCGGTCACCATCGCCCTGCGCACTCAGCAAATCATCGCCGCCGAGTCGGGCGCGGCCAACACCGTGGACCCGCTGGCCGGCTCGTACTTCGTTGAAACGCTCACCAACCGCCTGGAGGCCGAGGCCCGCGCCTACTTCGCCCAGATCGAGGCCCTGGGCGGCGTGCTGCCCGCCATCGCCCGCGGCTTCTTCCAGCAGGAGATTGCCGACGCCGCCTACCGCTACCAGCGCGAGATAGACGCGGGTCAACGCACCATCGTCGGCGTCAACGACTTTACCAACGACCAGCCCGTCACCATCCCCATCCTGGCGATGGACCCGGCCGGGTACGAGCGCCAGGTGGCCCGCCTGACCGCCCTGCGCCGCGAGCGCGACAGCGGCCGCGTGGGCCAGGCCCTCGACCGTCTGCGCCTCGCCTGCCAGGGCACGGCCAACACCATGCCCGCCTTGCTCGATTGCGTGCGCGCCTACGCCACCCTGGGCGAGATCATGGGCGTCATGAAGAGCGTCTTCGGCGTCTACGCCGAGCCGGTGTATGTGTAAGCTGGAGCGCTAAATGGGGGTGGAAACGTGGTATCACGTGCGCTTTGATGACCAGGGCGTTCACCGCGCCGCCCAACCGCCGGGCCGCGAGCCGTGGTCTGACAGCCTCGCCTGGGACGCCATCGTCCGCGTCTGCCTGGAGATGGAAGGCTGCCTCGGCAGCGACAGCATTTACCTCTTTAGCCGCCACCGGCCCGAGAGCTACGCCATCCCTTACGAGGCCGCCGGCAGCGCCGAGCTAATCGGCGAGCTTGTCCGGCGCGGCCTGCTCGATGGCCGCCTCGCCATCGAAGCTGCTAGCAGCGAAGGCCGCTTCTGCTGGCCGCCCGAGTAAGCGCCGGCCTCGCTCAACTCGAAGGATTGCCTCCCGCTCCTGAGTTGCTAGCGCAGCATCCCAGCTTCCTCTGCTTTCAGCCCCATTCGTCGCCTTTCATTCGTGCTCATTCGTGGCAAAAGTTCTACCCGCGCAGAAGCCCCTAGAATATCTGTGCTATAATGCCTTTGCAATCGCCGCGTTCCGAGAGAAAGGACCCTCACCATGTGCGGACGATTTACCCTGACCGTTGACCCCGCCCAGCTTATCGAACAGTTCGGCCTCGCCGGCCCGCCGCCGGCGGCCCTCCACCCGCGCTACAACATCGCCCCCACCCAGCCGGTCGCCGTCATCGCCAACAGCGACGGCCCGCGCCACGTTGAGCTTTTCCAGTGGGGCCTGATCCCCGCCTGGGCCAAAGACCCCGCCATCGGCAGCAAGCTCATCAACGCCCGCGCCGAAACCCTGGCCGAAAAACCCGCCTTCCGCACGGCCCTCAAGCGCCGCCGCTGCCTGGTCCTGGCCGACGGCTTCTACGAATGGCAGAAACTCGGCAGCCGCAAACAGCCCCAGTACATCCAGCTCAAGGACGGCCGCCCCTTCGCCTTCGCCGGCCTGTGGGAAAGCTGGCGCCCCGCGCCGGGGGCCGACCCGCTGCACACCTGCACCGTCATCACCACCGAGCCGAACGCCCTGATGGCCGAAATCCACAACCGGATGCCCGTCATCCTCTCGCCCGCCGACTACGCCGCCTGGCTCACCCCCGGCGACCTGCCGGCCGCCGAAGCCCTGGCCTTGCTCCACAGCTACCCGGCCGAGGCCATGCAGGCCCGCCCCGTCTCCACCGCCGTCAACAGCCCCGCCCGCGACGAGCCGGCCCTCCTCCTGCCCGTCGCCGCCTAAACGAGAAGTTAGAAGTTGGAGGTCAGAGGTCGGAGACAGCCGCCTCTGACCTCCGACTTCTGACCTCCAATCTTCCAACCGCCCGACTTGCGCTCCGCCGCCGTTCGGCTACCATTCCGGCACACGTCTTGCACAATGGATTGGTGGAAAGGACGTTGCCGGCGCCTATGATCAACCTCTTACTGCGCCGCCCTGTGCTGGGGGCGCTCGCCGTTGTCGCCGTCGGGTTGGCCTGCGCCTACGCCGACGTGCCCATCGTGCCCGCCCGCGGCCAGGTGCTGGTCACCCCCGTCGCCTTCGTCGCCAGCGATACGCCCGCCCCGCCCGACACCGCGACCGCCGCGCCGACCGACACCGCCGCCGCGCCGACCGACACCGCCGGCCCGCCGACCGCCGCGCCGACCACTGGGGCGCCGCCCACCGCCGGCCCGGCGACCGCCACGGCCACCCTGGTCGTGGAGCTGACCGCCACTGAAACCGCCGCCACGCCCGAGACCAGTGGCGAGGCCGCCACGGCCACGCCCGAAGGGCCGACCGCCGAGCCGTCGGCCACGCTCGAAGCTGCGTTCACCCGCGCCTACACCGCCACCGCCGACGGCGACTTCCCCTATGGCCTGGTGCGCGCCCTGAGCGATGGCCAGATCACCACCTGGGTCAGCCTGCGCAATGGGCAGGGCGTCTGGAGCTTCGATCTCGGCGCTCCGGCCGCTGTGGCCGGGGTGCGCCTCTACGCCCACCGCGACCGTAACCAAGACACCACCCTGTTGGCCGTTGAGTACAGCCAGGACGGCCAGACCTGGCAGCCGCTCTATACGCCCGCGGCCACGTGCGGCGCCACGCCCGCCTGCGCCGTCGTCCCGCAAGACGTGAACTACGATTTGCCGTTTGGCCCGGTGTCCGCCCGCTACTTCCGGCTGCGCAGCGGCCCCACGGCCCTCGCCCTGGCCGAGGTGCAGTTCGCCGTCATGCCGTGACCGCCGGCGCCGCGCCCGCGCCGCTCCTCATGCCGCGCTTGCGGCTGCGGCCCTTCGCCGGCCCCGACTTTGCCGCCCTGCGCCGGATTGACGGCGACCCGGAGGTGCTGCGCTACCGCTCGCGCCCCGAGATCACCCCGGCCGCCACGCTGGCCTTCCTGGTGCAGGCCGATCACGACGCCCTCAAGCCCGCCGCTGACCGCCGCCAGTGGGCCTTTGCCGGCGTCCGCCAGGCAGATGACGCGCTCCTGGTGCAGATCGGCCTGACCCGCGCGCGTGACGGCGCGGACGAGGCCTTCCTGTGGTACTCGACTCGCCGCGACGCCTGGGGTAAAGGCTACGCCGCCGAGGCCGCCGCCGCTGTGCTGGTCTTTGGCTTCGAGGCGCTGGGCCTGCGCCGCCTTTTCGCCGAGTGCCACCCCGATAACCGGGCCTCGCTGCGGGTGATGCAGAAGATCGGCCTGTTGCCCGAAGCCCACACGCCCGCTGAAGACGCGCGCTGGCCCGAGCGCGCGGGCTTCCTGCGCTGCGCCCTGAGCCGCGACCAGTGGGCGGCGCGCGCCCGATGACCGCGCCCGTCAACTACGACCCCCTCGCCCCCGCCTACCACCAGCGCTACGCCGTCAACCCGCTGGCCGGCGTGGCCGCCTGGCTGCCCACGCTCACCCCCGGCGTCGCCCGCGCGCTGGAGGTCGGCTGTGGCACCGGCCGCTGGCTGGCTGAGTTGGCTGGCACTGGTCCGCGGCTGGTCGGGCTTGACTTCTCGGCGGGCATGTTGGCCCAGGCCCGCGCGCCGGCGCCCGCCGCCCCGTTGGTGCAGGCCTCGGCCGCGGCCCTGCCGTTCGCGCCCGCCGCCTTCGACCTGGTCTATGTCATCAACGCCCTGCACCACTTCCCCGACCAACCCGGCTTCGTCCGCGCCGCGCGGCGGCTGCTGCGGCCCGGCGGAACGCTGGCGCTGGTGGGGCTTGACCCGCACAGCGGCCACGACCACTGGTATCTGTACGACCACTTCCCCGGCACGCGGGAGGCCGACCTGGCCCGCTTCCCTGCCACCGGCGCGCTGGTGGATTGGATGGTCGCCGCTGGGTTCGAGCGGGTGAGCTGGTCTATCCCCCAGCGCATCACCGAGCGCTTCGTCGGCCGCGCTGTGCTGGAGAGCCACTTCATCCAGCGCCACGGCACCTCTCAGCTGGCCCTGCTCAGCGAGGCCGTCTACGCCGCCGCGCTGGAAAGGCTGCGGGCCGCCATCGCCGCCGCCGAGGCCGCGGGCGAGCCGTTGGTCTTTGAAACGTACCTGGCCCTGCACGCCGTCGTGGGCGTCGCGTCCGCGGCATGAGCGCCCCGCCGCCCGGGCCGGTTTTCACGCCGCTCACGCCCGCCGCCGTCGCCGCGCTGCCCGACAAGCGCCTGGTGCTGGCCGCCTTCGACAACATTTGGTATCGGGTGGGCGACGACCTGGCCGCCCTGCCGCGCGTGCTGGCGGCGCTCCCGCCCGGGTACCGCCTGGTCTATCACCTGGTCGTGCTCGACGCCGAAATTAACAACGGCGGCTTCAACCAGTACTTCTACAGATGTAATGGGTTGTCAATCGGCCAGGGCGGAGCCGCGGGCTGCGAGAGCGACCGGGTGAGCCAGACTGTGAACGGCGTCACAACCTATTACGTCCTGGACTCGGCCGGTGGCCTCACCCAGGTCCTGGCCGAGGTGACCGGTGGTGTCACCACGACTTACCTCTACGGCAATGGCCGGATTGCTCAATACGACGGCAGCGACTTCGAGTACTTCTTGGGCGACGCGCTGGGCAGCGTGCGACAGCTCGCCGATGAGAACGGCGACGTGACGCTGGCGCGCAGCTATGAGCCGTATGGCGATGTCCTGTCCAGCGCCGGCAGCGGCGTAACGAGCTACAGCTTCACCGGCGAGTGGCGCGACGGCAACGGACTGATTTACCTTCGCGCTCGTTACTACGCGAGTGGCGTAGGGCGCTTTGTGACGCGCGATACGTGGCGGGGAATGTACAATAATCCGCTGTCACTTAACCGCTGGACTTATGCCGAAAATAGCCCGATCGATCTTGCAGATCCTACCGGGATGTTCGCCTGCCACGAAATCCTTGATTGGCCCAACAGACGTTGTGAACAATGGGTAATCGATGCGCTCGCAACAATTGAAAGCCATGGGCCTGTTGGCCAAATAGTTGCTTCTCGATTCAGGTTGAGGGATGAGCTCTTGACCGCTGTACAGGACATCCTGAAATGCTCAGACATCCTAATGCGCCTACATGGGCCTGACGGAGATCTACTTGCGGATTTTAATGGGCCTGGCCTTAACATCGAGTTTGCGCCAATAGGTTCGAACTTCGTACCATCAGGTGGTAGAGGAGCCCAGCTCATCGTACTGGATAGTAGCAACTTAGACGTGAATCCTTCCGCAAGCGCTTGGAACTTGGGTGTCTTCGCGCACGAGGTGGTTCACAGCGCCATAGAAACAAATGAAAATCGGGCGACCATTGCGGGCGAAGTATACGCTTATCAAGTCCAGGCCCGCGTCTTCGTAGAGAATGGTGGCCAGGTAATTGCTGGAGATTTGCTCTTCGAAATGTCCCAGATAGATTTGCATTCAAAGTCAAGCCTACTTGCCGCTCAGGAGTTCCTGGTCACCTATTGGTGGGGGCATGGAGGTAAGTCGAGCGCAGTTGTATACGCACTTGAAAAGCTCGCACCGGATGGCTGGACACTTTATCCATGAGTTCGAAACGACACTACTCACGGCTGGTTTCCTGCTTACTCCTTGCATTGTCTTTGCTAGTTCATGGCTGCATCGGTTCCAATAACCCAGCTGACATCAGTGATCCGCCAGCGATTGTTTATTTGACCGGACAAAACTCGTTGCATTCCACCGTGCTTCACTTTGCTTGGTCTCCAGATGGTAATTATATTGCCGTCGTCACGTCGGAGATTGATCGTCCCACTAATGAGCTTATCGAAGTCGATGTGTCTACTGGAGATGCACGGGTTCTGATTAGTCGCGATGCAGGGCTTTATTTGTCGTGGCCAACCTATGCTCCAGATGGTTCTTCTCTCTATGTGACTGGAATCCCATCTAATAATCAAGCTGGCATATATTCGCTTCGTCTAAACGACGGCCAATTGACATACCTTGCCGCGGGCCTGTTGGCGACGCCTGACCCCACTGGAGAACTCCTGGCGATTTGGACCGAATCTCTCCCAGGTGTGAATCTGGGAAAACCTGGTATCCAGATTCGATCACTCGACAACGATCCAGAACCAGTTTCAATCTTAGCTGATGCCTCAGGAGACCTGGTCGCCACTGGCGTTACTTGGGCACCTGATGGTTCAAGTTTGGCTTTTGCATTTGCACCGTTTGTAATCGGCTCGCCGCCCGAAGCCTCTGAACTTCGTCTATATACCTTAGCAGGGCAGCCACCGGCTACATGGCCAGAGCTTGGTGGGAACTATAGTTATCCGGCCTGGTCGCCAACGGGAGACTATTTGGCCCTGGTCGCGGATGCGGGGGATATCGGCACGGGTAAACTTGTAATTTGGAACTTCTTGACGGGCTGCCGGGAAGAACTGACTGAAGTGGACGGAGCAAGGTTTCCTGTATGGTCTCCAAACGCAAACCAAATCGCTTTCCGACACCTTAATTCGCTATATATCTTGGACCTGGCGGAAGCCAGAATTTCCGGTTTGCTAAGAGAAACATGTCCTGACAGTTCTAAGCTAGACTTTATCCATTCGCCTGAGATGAAAGAGCAGGGTAAGCTACGGCAACTCTCAGCCAAGATGATTGCCGATGCGTACCCTGCCCAAGGCGCATGATAGACTGATTCAGACATTTGCGCCGCACTTTTCCAACTGCATTTGGCAACACGCGCGGCTGCTGTTGCTGGGCGCGATCCTGGCGGCCGGGCTGACGCAGGCCGCAGGTGGCCGATGGTACGTTCACCTACCTGTACGGCAACGGCCGCGTGGCGCAGGCGACCGTGACCCAGACCGCGTACTTCCTGGGCGATGCCCTGGGCTCGGTGCGCCACCTGGTGGACGGCGCCGGCCAGGTGACGCTGGCGCGGTGCGCAGATCGCGCCGCCCGGCCTTGGTGATCTTTCCGGCGCGATGGGTCTGGCCCGAATCGTGGAAGCGCCCGCCCAGCCCGGCATAGCCCACCAGCTGCTTGGCCGAGGGGAAGCGCTCGATCGTCCCGATGGCGCCCAGGATCGTCAGGGCGTTGATGAGCGAAATGCCCGGCAGGTGGATCAGGCGCGTGACGCGCTCGTCTGGCGCGGCCAGCGTCTTGAGCGTGGTTTGGAGTTCGTCCACCTGTTCCATGGCGAACTCCAAGGTGTCCAAGTTACAGCGCAGGCTGGCCTGCTCGGCCACGCCGAGTTCCAGCCCCAGCCACCAGGCGCGGTGCTTGGGCAGGAACGGGTCGCCCGCCGGCGGCAGCAGGTGATGCCGGTGCAAGCTGGCGTGCAGGCGGTTCTTGGCCTGGGTGGACAGGCGCATCAGCTTGGCGCGCTGGGCCAGGAGCGCGCGCAACTCCTGGGTCTCCTTCGGCGGCACCCAGATGCCCACCAGCAACCCCTTGGCCAGCAGGCGCGCCAGCGTGGTGGCGGCGATTTTGTCGTTCATCACCTGGGCGCGGGTGATGAGGGCCACGTGCGGCGGGTGCACGACCGTCACCGAGGCGACGTGCGGGCTGAGGTCGTCGTAGAGCTGCCAGGTGTTGGTGGTATTCTCGATCACCAGCGCATCATCCTGGCGCAGGGTCTTGGCCATCCACGTGTCCAGGTTCAGAAACTCCACCCGCTGCGGGCCGAGCACGGGCTGAAGGTCTGAGTCCACGCCGGTGGCCACCAGGTAGTGCTTGTGGATGTCGAGGCCGATGAAACGTTTGGGGACGGGGTCGGGCGAGGTCATGGTGAGCGACTCCTTCTGGGCTGACCAGCGGACCTGGCCGGTGCAGGCCGGGCGCGTTTTTCGGGCCGCTGGCTCACACACAGATGCGGGCTGCCCCACGGGCGGGGTTCCCAGTTTGGTGAAGTCGAACGGGCTGGCCAAACACAACGGCGGGCTTGAACGGTCATCCCATAAGCAAAGTCGGCTGGCCCGGATGCCGCCTCCCGGAGTGCGCATCCCCGTTCACCGAACGCGGGGAGCGTAGCCCCAAACGCGCCGGGCCACAATGCCGGGACCGGTCAAACATAACGCCGGGCTGGAACGTTCATCCCATAACTGTACGCGGCCAGTCCTTCTGCAGCGCGCCCGAAGGGCATTGGCATACTAACACAACGGCCTCGACCGGGCCGCGCCGCAGCAGGCCGAGGCGCTGCGCCTGATCGGGGCCGCCGAACACCTGCGCGTGTTCGAGGCCGCCCACGCCCTGCGCGCCGCCGAGCAGGGCAACGCCGCCCTGCAGCGCCTGTACGCCGAGCGCACGCTCGAAGACTTCTTCGCCACCTATCGCCTGACCGGCCTCGGCCAGTTTGACGAAGCCTGGTACGCCCTCGACCAGACCTTTGAGCCGCTCCTCGCCGCCTACCTGCGCGCCCACCTCGATCAGTTTCTGCCCAACCCCTCCGAGTAACAAAAGGGCCGGTGCGCTGCCCGCGCCCGGCCCTGGCAACCGCCAGACTAAACTCCCCCGGCCGGCCTATTTCTCGCCGGCCGCTTACTTCGCCAACATGCGCGCCATGCGGTAATACTCCAGGTTCGTGCGGCGGCGCTGCTCGCACACCTCGGCCAGCGGCGTAAAACCGATCTCGCGGCCGTTCAGGCCCACCATCACGCCGTGTTCGCCCGCTTGCAGGCGCTCCACCGCCGCCACGCCAAAGCGGGCCGCCAGCAGCCGATCAAACGCCGTCGGGCGGCCGCCGCGCTGCACGTGCCCCAAGATTGTCAGCCGGAACTGAAAGCCGGTGTTCATCGCGTCGAGTTGCTCGATCAGCGCCTGCCCGTGCAGCGCCGCGCCCTCGGCCACCACGATGATGGCGTGCGTCTTGCCGCGCACGTAGGCGTCCGAGACCGCCGCCGCCACGTCCTCAGCCGGGACTTCCTGCTCGGGGATCAGCACCAGCTCGGCCCCGCCGATGATGCCGGCGATCAGCGCCAGGTAGCCCGAGCCGCGCCCCATGGTCTCGATGACAAAGGCGCGCTGGTGCGAGGAGGCCGTGTCGCGCAGCTTGTCAATGGCTTCAATGATGGTGTTGAGGGCCGTATCCACGCCCAACGCCATCTGCGTACCATAGATGTCGTTGTCAATCGAGGCCGGAATGCCGATTGCCGGGAAGCCCATCTCGCTCAGGGCGCGCGCGCCGTGCATCGAGCCTTCGCCGCCGATGACTACCAGCCCTTCGATCCCGGCTTCGTTGAGCTTACGCAGCCCCAGCCGCTGGTAGCGCGGCTCTCTAAATTCGGGGAAGCGGCCCGTCATCAGGATCGTGCCGCCTTTTTGGATGATGCCCCCGACGTCACGCGGGCCGAGGTCTACAAAGTCGCCCGCCAACAAGCCCTCAAACGCCCGGCGGATGCCCATCACTTTCAGGCCCGCCGCCAGGGCGGTGCGCACCACGGCCCGCACACACGGGTTCATGCCCGGCGCGTCGCCGCCGGAAGTCATTACGGCAATCGTTCGCATCGCTCGATCTATAGCGGCTGCACATGGACCATGCCTTCCCCCACCAGTTCGCGGAGCGCCAGCTCCAACGGGGGGCAGTAGCCGGTCGTCGCGTTCGGAAAGCGCAGCAGATAACCGCGGTCATTATAGTCTTGAACCGCGATTTCGAACTGATCTTGTCCGGGATACGAGGTCAGCAGGCCGTGCAGCCGGCGCATGCGGCGCTTGTCGCGGTCCTTGTCGCCGCTGGTCTGCACCGTCACGGTCACCAGGCGCGGCGCGGCGGCCGGCCCGGCGGGCGGGGGGGCGGCGTTCAGGGCGCTGTTGTTGCCCAGCCCGGCGGCGGCCGGCGGCGCGGCGGAACTGCGCTGGAAGGGCGGCGCGGCTTTCGGCTCGGCTAGCTTGTGGCCGTTACCGTTACCGTTGGCGGGGGCGCTGCCGTTCCCGTTGGGCGGGGCGGGGGCGGGAGCGCGCGGCGTCTCGCCGCCGCCGCCCTGGGCATCGGCGGCCTCGGTCTGCCAGTCGTCCTCGGGCAGGGGTAGTTCGTCGTCCATCCACGGCGCGGGGCCGCTGTCGTCGTCCAGCGTGGGGGGGGGGCCGGGCCGGGCGACCGGCGCGGTGGAGCTGCGCTGGGAGGGCGGCGCGGTGGAGCTGCGCTGGGAGAACGGCGCGGGGGCTGTGCGCGGCAATGGCGCGGCCGGAGTGGCGGCGGACCCCACCAGCAGGGCGGGGGCGGCGGCGGGCCGCGCCCGCGGCAGGGTGGGCGTGGGCGCGGGCCGGCTCAGGGCGGCGGCGGCCTGGGCGTCGGTGGGGCGCACGGTGTCAAACTCAGTCTTCAGCTGTTCCACGATGATCTTCGGCTGGCCCTGGCTCTTCGAGTCGACCTTGCCGTAGATCACGATTAGCTGCTCCAGCTTCAACCACGGGCTGACTTCTTTCCAGGTGCGCGGGAACACCACCAGTTCCAGGTGACCTTGCAGGTCTTCGACGCTGACGAAGCCCATCTGGTCGCCCTTCTTGGTGAAGTGCGGCCGCAGGTTGGTCACCACGCCCGCCATGATGACGCTGCGCTCGTGGTCGTCCTCGGTCAGTTGCTGGCTGTAGGCCGTCACGTGCAGTTGCAGCTCTTCGATCACCGGCTGAAGCGGGTGGTCGCTGACGTACAGGCCGATCAGTTCTTTCTCCCATGACAATATCTCGCGCCGCGCATAGCTGCTCTTGGCCGGGCCGAGTTGCACGCTGGTGAAGGCCGCCGCCGCCCCGCCAAAGAAGGAGAGCTGCCCGGCCTCCGCCGCGCGGAAGTGCGACGCGCTGGCGTTGACGATCTGATCCAGCCCGTCGAGCAGTTGGGCGTGCTCGCCGAACGCCGCCAGCGCCCCGACCTTAATCAGGCATTCCAGCGGGCGCTTGCCCACCAGCCGCAAATCCACCTGCTGGCAAAAGTCGTCCAGCGAGCGGAACGGGCCATGCTGGGCGCGCGCGTCCAAAATGGCCTGCACCGCGCCCTCGCCCACGTTCTTGACCGCCGCCAGCCCAAAGCGGATGGCGAACGCCTGGCCTGAGCCAGGGGCCGACCCCGGCGCGGCGGCCTCGATGGTGAAATCTAGCCCGCTGGTGTTCAGGTCGGGCGGCAGCACGGGGATGCCCTGGCGGCGCGCGTCGGCGGCGTAGAGCGCCACCTTGGCCGTGTCGTTGCGCGAGACCGACAGCAGGGCGGTCATGTACTCGACCGGGTAGTGCGCCTTGAGGTACGCCGTCTGGCAGGTGATCATGGCGTAGTCGGCGGCGTGAGCTTTGTTGAAGCCGTAGTTGGCGAAGAACTCAATGTCGCCGTAGACCGCCTCGGCCACCGCCGGGGTGTAGCCGTTCTTGAGGCAGCCGTCAATGAATTGCTGGCGGTGGCGCGCGATCTCGGCCTGGATCTTCTTGCCCACGGCTTTGCGAATCTGGTCCGCCTCGCCCGGCGAGTAGCCGGCCAGCTTGGTGGCGATCTGGATGATCTGTTCCTGGTAGACGATGATACCGAACGTCTCTTGCAAGATCGGCTGGAGGTCGGCGTGGTGATAGGTGATCGGTTCCTCGCCGTGCATGCGCCGCACGAACGAGGGAATGTAGTCCATGGGGCCGGGACGGTAGAGCGCCACCACGGCGATGATGTGCTCGAACTCGGTCGGGCGCATGGTGGTGAGCACCTTGCGCATGCCCTCCGACTCCACCTGGAAGATGCCGTCCACGTGGCCGGAGGTGAGCAGGTCGAAGAGCGGCTTCACGTCGGCGTCGGCCGCCGCGTCGTCGGGCCGCCGCAGGTAGGGGATGGTCGTAAGCTCCAGCTTGCGGCCGTGGCGCTGCTCGATCAGGTCGCAGGCGCGGCGCATGATGGTCAGCGTCGCCAGGCCCAGAAAATCTACCTTGAGCAGGCCGATCTTCTCGATGATTTCCATGGGGAACTGGGTGACGACGCCCAGGCCCGCCTCATCGGCCCCCTTGGTGGGGCGGTTGAGGGGCAGGTACTCGACCAGCGGCTTGTCGGAGATGACCACGCCCGCCGCATGCGTGCTGGCGTGGCGGCTGACGCCCTCGAGCTGCCCGGCGGTGTCCACCAACTGCTTGACGTAGCTCTCGCCGTCGTACAGCGCCTTGAAGTCGGGGTTGTCGAAGGCGTCTTTCAGCTTGACCTTCGGGCCGCTGGGCACCAGCTTGGCGATCTTGTCCACCTCGGGCAGGGGGATATCCATGGCGCGGCCGATGTCGCGGATGGCCGCGCGCGCCCCGAGCGTGCCGAAGGTGATGATCTGGGCCACGTTTTCCTGGCCGTACTTCTGCACGGCATATTCGATCATCTCGGCCCGCCGGTCGTCCGGGTAGTCGAGGTCAATATCGGGCATGGAGATGCGGCCGGGGTTGAGGAAGCGCTCGAAGATCAGGCTGTTGCGCAGCGGGTCGAGGTTGGTGATACCCATGGAGTAGGCCACGATGGACGAGGCCCCCGAGCCGCGCACGTTCCACCAGATGCCGCGGCTCTGCGCGAACTGGCCCAAGTCCCACACGATGAGGAAGTAGGCGTCGAAGCCCATCGCGTGGATGACCTGCAACTCGTACTCCAGCCGAGCGCGCACGCCGGGGTCGTCGGCGCGGGCGGCGTAGCGCTGGCGCAGCCCGGCTTCGCAAATCTGGCGCAGGTAGCTCTGGGCGGTGTGGCCTTCGGGCACCTGGAAGATGGGCAGGTGGTAGCCCTTGGTCTTGAGGTTGAGCTCGCACATCTCGGCCACCAGCAGCGTGTTATCCAGCGCGCCGGGGAACGCGCCGAAGAGCAGCTCCATCTCGGCGCGGCTCTTGAGGTAGTACGACTCGTCGCTCATCTTCATCCGATTGGGGTCGGTGACGAGCTTGGCGGTCTGGATGCACAGCAGCACGTCGTGCGGCTTGGCTTCTTCGGGGGTGACGTAATGCACGTCGTTGGTCGCCAGGAAGCGCGCGTCGAAGTGACCGCGCAGTTCGGCCAGCGACTTGTTGAGCGCCCGCAGCTCCGGCAGGCTGTGGTCTTGCAGCTCAAAGAAGAAGTTTTCCTGGCCGAAGACCTGGTAATACCAGTCAATCTCGCGGCGGGCCTTCTCGGGCTGGTTGTCTTCGGTGAGCAGGCGCGGGATTTCGGCCGCCAGGCAGCCGGTGGTGCAGATGAGGCCCTCGGCGTGCGCGGCCAGGGTGTCTTTGTCTATGCGCGGCTTGTAGTAGAAGCCTTCTAGTTGGGCCAGGCTGGCGAGCTTGAGCAGGTTCTTGTAGCCCGTCATGTTCTTGGCCAGCAGCAGCAGGTGGTAGGGCTTGGTGTCTTCGCCGGGGCGGCGCTCGCTCATCTTGCCGCGCGCCAGGTAGCTCTCCATGCCGATGATGGGCTTGACGCCCTCGGCCACGGCGGCGTTGAAGAACTCGACCGCGCCGTACATGACGCCGTGGTCGGTTAGGGCCACGGCGGGCTGGCCCAGCTCCTTGGCGCGCTTGACGAGCTGCGGGATGCGCGACAGGCCGTCGAGCAGGGAGTATTCGGAATGGCAATGGAGATGGACGAAGGACATGACGCGCCCGGAGGGTTTTGGCACCTATAACGATGGGATGTGGCGATTATAGCACCGGGGACTCGGGGGGCGCCTTAAAAGGTGGGGGAACGCAATTCGACTCGTTTTCGCGGGCGGCGAGAGGGGGATGCTGCGCTAGGCACTCGGGGGAAGGCCGCGGCCAATCAGGCGCAGCGGCCGCCGCGCGGTCCACGGCTCGACTGTATCTCTAGCCCCGAGAGCGTGTTCCGGGTTGACGTCGGCCGTCTCCACGCCTGCCGGCCGCGGCGTGGCCGGTTCAGGTGGGGGCGTAGCGTGCCACGCCCCGCGCTCGCTACCAGCCGCTCAGCCGAATTCAATCAGGCAGCCGCTCTAAAGTACGCAATCACTTCATCCAGCGTCTCGTCCAGCGTGATCGTCGGCTGCCAGCCGATGGCGGCCCGCACCTTCTCAATGCTCGGCACGCGGCGCTGCATGTCCTCAAAGCCGACTTCGTAGGCCTCGTCGTAGGGCACGCTGACGAGGCCGGCGCGGCTGGCCGTGCGCGCCAGCACCCGCTCGGCCAGCGCCCGTATGGTGATCTCTTCCTGGCTGCCCACGTTGTAAATCTCGCCCACCGCTTCCGGCTTCTCGGCCAGCGCCGCCACGGCGCGCACGGTGTCGCGCACGTTGCAGAAGCAGCGCGTCTGCTCGCCGGTGCCGTAGACCGTAAGGGGCTGCCCGGCCAGCGCCTGCTGCACGAAGCGCGGGATCACCATGCCGTAGGTGCCGGTCTGCCGTGGGCCGACCGTGTTGAAGAAGCGGCAGATGACCACCGGCACGCCAAATTGCTTGTGGTAGGCCAGGCTTAGGAATTCATCAATCGCTTTGCTCTCGGCGTAGCTCCAGCGGCTCTTCACCGTCGGCCCCATCACCCGGTCGGCGTCCTCGCGGAAGGGCACGGCCGCGCTCTTGCCGTAGACCTCGGAGGTGGAGGCCAGGAGCACCTTGCGCTGGTAGCGCCGCGCCAGCCGCAGCACCACCTCCGACCCCTGGATGTTCGTCTCCAGCGTGCGCACCGGGTCTTTGACGATCAGTTCCACGCCCACGGCCGCCGCCAGGTGAAAGATCACTTCGGCCGTGCTCGCCAGCCGGTCCATGACCGTCTCGTTGGTGATGGTTTCGTACACAAACTGGAAGCGGGGGTGCGCCGCCAGGTGGCTGATGTTCGCCGGCCGCCCGGTCGAGAGGTCGTCCACGGCCGTGACGTTGTGGCCGTGCGCCAGCAGCGCCTCGGCCAGGTGGCTGCCAATGAAACCCGCCCCGCCGGTGATGAGCATGTGCATGGCGTTCGTCCTATGTGGTGATCATGGGCCGGCCGCGGTGCAGGCGGCGGATGCGCCACAGATCGCGCACCATGTTCACCAGCCCCTCCCACAGCCGCACCTTGCTGCCGGGGCTGTCTTGCCAGCGCACCGGCATCTCCACGATGCGCAGTCCGGCGCGCTCGGCCAGGTACAGAATTTCCACGTCGAACATGAAGCGGTCAATTTGCGCCAGCGCGAAGAGCTGCCGCGCCACCGGCCCGCGGTAGGCCTTGAAGCCGCACTGCGTGTCCGACAGCCGCCACAGGCCCACCATGAGGAAGCGCACCCACTTGAACAGCTCCGACGCGGCGCGGCGGTAGAACGGCTGCGGCACGCGGATGTCGGCCCCCGGCAGGTCGCGCGAGCCGATGACCACCTCGGCCTGGGGCAGTTTTTCGAGCGCGCGGGGGATTTCGTCAATCGGCGTGGAGAGGTCGGCGTCGAGGAACACCACTTGCGCGCCGCGTGAGGCCAGCACGCCGGTGCGGATGGCATAGCCCTTGCCGCGGTTGGGCGCGTAGGCCAGCACCCGCGCCCGCGGCTCGCCGGCCAGCGCGGCCGTCACCGCCGCGGCCGTGCCGTCGCGGCTGCCGTCGTCCACCACCAGCAGCTCAAAGGCGGGGTAGTGGGCGCGCAGATAGTCGAGCACCGCGCCCAGGTGGGGCGGCAGGCGCGCGGCTTCGTTGTAGGCCGGGATGATGACGCTCAGGGCGGGCGGATCACCCCCCGGCGCGGCGCTCATGGGGCCGGCTCGCGCTCCAGGCGGGCGCGCAGCGCGAAGGCCAGCGCGTGGTTGAGGATCAGGTGGCCGTCTTCTTGCTGCCCGATGCGGCTGCTGGGGATGACCACGCGCAGGTCGGCCAGGCGCGCCAATTGGCCGCCGGGCTGCCCGGTGAAGCCGATGACCTGTGCTCCGTTGGCCTGGGCGTACTGCACGGCCTTGACCACGTTGGGGCTGTTGCCCGAGGCCGAGATGGCGATGACGGTGTCGCCCGCTTGCAGCAGGCTCTTGAGCGGCTCGACGAACACTTCGCTGTAGTCGTGGTCGTTGCCGACGGCCGTGAGGAGCGGCATGTTGTCGGTCAGCGCGATGGCGCGGAAGCGCGGCTTGCCGGGCACGCTGCAATACTTGTTCAGGTCGTTCATCATGTGGCTGGCCGTGGCCGCCGAGCCGCCGTTGCCCAGAATAAACACCTGCCGCCGCCCGCGCCAGGCCGCCACCAACGCCTCGGCCACCGCGCCCAGATCGGCGCGCGACAGGTTGTGAATGACGCCTTCCAGTTCATTTAAGTACAGGTCTAAATCGTCCATCGGGCTACCTCGCTCCACGCGGCCTTTGGCCCAGGGCCGGCGCGGTTTTATTCCGTTGCTGAGAAGCTTACCTCTTATTGGTAGCGAGCGCTGGGCGCAACATGTTGCGCCCCTTGGCGAGGCTGCGCTGCGGCTAACGGGTGTTTCTGGTCAGGGGGGCCGGCGCGCGGGCCGGGCGGCCTTCGGAATGCCATGCCAACGGGGCCGGTCGGTCGCCGCCACGTGCTTCCCCACCAAAATTCGTGCTAATTCGTTTTCAATTCGTGCTCATTCGTGGCAAAAGTCCCCCTAGGCCTAATCGAGCCTCCCCCAGCGGCGGCGCAGCGTCACCAGCACCGTTTGGGCTAGCACCTGCATGTCCAGCCAGATTGTCCAGTTGCGAATGTAATACAGGGCGGCGCGCATCTCTTCTTCCAGCGCCGCCACCGGCACCACCGCCCACGGCCCGGTCACGCCCGGCTTCACCGAGGCCAGTGAGGTAAACCAGCGCCCATAGCGCGCGCGGTCTTCCAGCCGAATGGGCCGCGGCCCCACCAGGCTCATCTGCCCGGTGAGCACCCGCGCCAACAGCGGCAGCCGGTCTAGCCCGGTGGCCGCCAGCCGCCCGTTGGGTTGGGCGGCGAAGGTGCGCGCCGTGAACGGCCGTCCGGCGATGCCCAGGTAGGTGTGGCTGACGAACACCGGCCCGCCGCGCCCCAGGCGCGACAGCCACACCAGCGCGGCCAGCGGCAGGGTCAGCGCCGCCAGGCCCAGCCCCACGCCGTAGTCCAAGGCGCCTTTCAGCAGGGCGTCGAAACCCGAAAGTCGCGCCGAGTCTACCACAAAGAGCGGCACGAAATTGCGGTGCGCCACGCGCGGTGTGGTCGCCAGCAGGTCGTAATAGCCCGGCGAGAGGCGGATGCGCGCGCCGCCCGCCAGGGTCATCTGCTCCAGGATGATCTGAAGCGACTCCCAGGCCATGGCCCCCGGCACCACCACGATCTCGGCCACGCGCAGTTCGCGCACCAACGCCGGCAGCACGCCCGGGTGGCCGAGCACGCTCAACTGATCTTGCACCGGTGTGCCGCGTGGCAGGAAGTCATCCACGAAGCCCAGCACCTTCAGGCCGGAGTCTACTTCCGAGCGCAACTGCCGGGCGATGGTGCGGCCCTGCTCGTCGGCCCCGACGATGATGGCCCGCGCCATCAGGTGGCCGCCGCGGCGCATGGCGCGCACCACGCGGCGCATGGCGAAGCGGCCCGCGCTGACCGCCACGATGGCCGCCAGCCAGCCGGTGAACAGCCAGGGCAGCGGCAGGCTGGCCTGCTCGAACAGGGTGGCCGCCACGATGAGCAGCAAGATGCCGTAGGTGCAGCCGGTCGCTACCGTGGCGTATTCCTGTGAGTCTTCTAGCACGGTTTCCAGGTCGTACAGCCGCAGCGTGTAGAAGGTGAACAGCCACGGCCCTAGCCCCAGCGCCACGGCCAGCGCCGGGGCGGGCGGCAGCGGCCGCGGCCCGGCGGTCAGCCAGTAGGCGCCCAGCAGCGCCGCCAGCAGCGCCAGCGTGTCGGCTCCCAAGAGCGAGGCCAGCAGCAGCGCCCGCCCGCGCCGGCTCATGGCGTCTCCCGGGGGGCGGGCGGCAGCGGCTCGCCGGCCGGCCCGAGTTTGTCTGGGGGCGGCTGGTCGCTGGGGGCGGTGGGCGGCAGGCGCAGCCCGGCGTTCAGCAGCACGCGCGCGCCGCCCTCCTCAAAGTGGTAGTCCATGCGGCGCAGGCCGCGCGCGCCTAGCGCCTCGGTGACGGCCGTTTGCGCCCCGTCGCGGCAGTAGATCATCATGAACCCGCCGCCGCCCGCCCCGGCGATCTTACCGCCCACGGCCCCGGCCGCGCGCGCGGCGGCGTAGGCGGCGTCTATCTCGGCGTTGGAGACCCCGGCGGCGAACTTCTTCTTCTGCTCCCACCCGGCGTGCAGGCACTCGCCGAACCCGGCCAGGTCGCCGCGCTGGAGGGTGTCGCGCAGCGTGTAGGCCAGGTCGCGCACGGTTTGCAGCGCGCCGACCGTGTCGCCCTGCTTGCGCTCGGTGTTCTCGCGCTGGCGTGAGAGGATCTGGCTGCTCTCGCGCGCCGTGCCGGTGAAGAACAGCAGCAGGTTGCGCTGCAGTTGGTCGAGCGTGCCGGGCGGCGTGCGAATGGGCGTGACGCGCGTGCCGGCGGCCTGGAACTCAAAGAAGTTCAGCCCGCCAAAGGCCGCGGCATATTGGTCCTGGTAGCCGATGGGCATGCCCATCTTCTCCAGCTCGACCCGCGTGGCCAGCCGCGCCACCTGGTGCTGGCTGAGCATTTGGCCGCGCGCCGCGCTGACGGCCTTGACGGCCGCCACCGTCAGCGTGCTGCTCGAGCCTAGCCCGGTGCCCGGCGGCACTTCGGAGGCCAGGAACATGGACACGCCGTGATGGATGCCGAACTCGTGCAGGATGGCGCGCGGCAGGTTCAGGTCGCCTTCCCACAGCAGGGCTTCGCCGGGGTTGTGGCGGTAGAAGGTGCGGTAATCGGAGGAAAGGATTTGCAGCTCCTCGCCGCCGTGGACGGTGAGGATGACATAGACGTATTTGTCGAGCGTGGCGCTGACGACCGCGCCGCCGTAGCGCTCAAAGAAGGCGGGCAGGTCGGTGCCACCCCCGGCAAACGAGATGCGCACGGGCGCGCGCGCGATCAGCATGGCGCCGCCTCACCGGCCGCGAACCGTGCCCACGCGCCGCATGTGCGCGCGAGCTTCGTCGGCATAGTTCCGAAAGTCGGGCTGCTGCTTGACCCAGGCCAGGTACTCATCCACGTTGCCGGCCGGCGCGCCGCGCGGCTGCCAGCCCAGCGCCCGCAGCCGGCTGATGTCGGAGACGATGTGGCGCGTGTCGCCGAAGCGATATTCGCCGTTGACCTGCGGGCAGCCGAGGCAGCCGGTACGCTCGGCCACGCACTCGGCGAAGGCCAGCACCGTATCGGCCTGCCCACTGCCCACGTTGAAGGCCTGGTACTCGGCGCGGGGGTCCTCGAAGACCAGCAGGTTGGCCTGCGCCACGTCGCCCACGTGCACAAAGTCGCGCAGTTGTTGGCCGTCTTCGTACACGGTCAGCGGCTGCCCGGCCAGCGCCTGCATGACGAAGATGCGCATGGCCCCGGAGTAGGCGTTGCGGTAGCTCTGGCGCGACCCCTGCACGATGCTGTAGCGCAGCGCCGTGGTCGGCAGGCCGTAGCGCTGCCCCAGGTTGAGCGCCAGCAGTTCCTCGGCGTACTTGCTCATGGCGTAGGAGTTGTGCGGGTTGATGACCGCCGTCTCGGGCGTGAACTCGCTCGTCAGCGGCCCGCCGCACACGGGGCAGCGCGGCTCCCACTGCCTGGCGCGCAACTGCGCCTCGCTGCGCGGGCCGGGGTAGACCACGCCGTCTTGCGCGCAGCGGTAGCGCCCCTCGCCGTAGACCGCCTGCGACGAGGCGACGACGATCTTTTGCAGCGGCAGGCGCTGTTCCACCGCGATCTCGTACAGCAGGGCGGTGCCGGCCGCGTTGACGTGAAAGAACGTGGAGAAGTCGGGCAGGTAATCTTGATAGGCGGCCAGGTGGAAGACCGCGTCCATGCCCGCCAGCGCGCGCTCCCAGGCGGCGCGGTCGCGCACGTCGCCGACCTGCAACTCGGCCTCGCGTGGCAGGTCGGGCGGCGCCTGCCCGGCCGGGTGCACCGGCGGCAGCAGCGCATCGAGGATGCGCACCGTGTGGCCGCGGGCCAGCAGCAGGTCAACTGTGTGGGAGCCGATGAAGCCGGCCCCGCCGGTAACGAGAACCTTCATGCGCTCGCGTGTTTCCTCGCTCGCGTGTTTCCTCGCTCGCGTGCTTCCTCGCTCGCGTGCTTCCTGAGGCGGCGCGGGTATAATCCCGCCTTATGTCGTCTGCCGCGGCTCTCCGCCGCCCCGCCCTCTTCGTGGACCGCGATGGTGTGCTTAACGTCAACCGCGCGGATTACGTCAAATCGGTCGCCGAGGTCGAGTTCCTCCCCGGCGCGCTGGCGGCCGTGGCGCGGGCCACGCGCGCCGGCTGGCCGGTGGTGGTGATTACCAACCAATCCATCATCGGGCGCGGGCTGGTGACCGCCGCGGTGGTGGCGGACATCAACGCGCACATCCAGCGGGCGGTGGAGGCGGCCGGCGGGCGGCTGGCGGGCATTTACGTCTGCCCACATGCGCCCGCGCAGCTCTGCGACTGCCGCAAGCCGCTGCCTGGTCTCTTGCGGCGGGCGGCCGCGGCGCTCCAGCTCGATCTGGCGCGCTCGCTGATGGTCGGCGACGCGGTGAGCGATGCGCAGGCCGGGCTGGCGGCCGGGGCGCGCGCCATGCTGGTGCGCACCGGGCGCGGCGCTGACCAGGCCCCGCGGCTGGCGGCGGCCGGGCTGGCCCACGTGCCGGTCGTGGCCGACCTGGCCGCGGCCGTCGAGACCTGGCTGGCGGACCCCGCCACAAAAACGCCCCCAGGTTAGGGGGCGCAGCGGCCTCAGCCCCCGCTTGGCCGCGATTCTACCATACCCGGCTGGGCCGGCTTCAGGCGGGCCGGTCCATGCCCGTGTGGCGCGCGCGCCGCGGCCAGGTTGAAGTCACAAATCGGCCCTCACAACTCAATGGGCTTGTGGAGCACCGCCAGCAGCAGGGCCACGCACTGCTGCACGTCGCCGTAGTCCACCATCTCGCTTGGGGTGTGGATGTAGCGCGCCGGCACCGACACGCACCCGACCGGCAGGCCGCCGCGCGCCAACTGCATGGCGGCCGCGTCGGTCGTGCCGCCTTCCAGCACCTCTAATTGCGTTGGGATTTTGGCCTCACGCGCCCGGGCCAGCAGCAGTTCCTTAATGCGCGGGTCGGTCAGCATGCGCGCGTCGCGCACTTTGATGGCCGGGCCGGCCCCCAGCGCCGTTTCCATCTTGGGGCCGTTGGGCGTGTCGCCGGTGCGGGTCACGTCCAACGCCAGGCCCAGGTCGGCGTCGAGGCCAAAGGCCGCCACGCCCGCCCCGCGCAGGCCGATCTCCTCCTGCACGGTGAACACGAACGCCACTTCGTGCGGGGTGCGCTTGAGCGCCCGCAGCGTCTCAATCAAGATTGCCACGCCCACGCGGTCGTCCAGGCTTTTGCCGATCAACCGGCCGCCCAGGTCTTCCAGCGGCCGCCAGAAGCCGGCCACGTCGCCCACCTGCACCGGGTTGGCCGCCCGGCTGCTCGCGCCCAGGTCAATGAACATCTCGCTCAGCGTCGGGGGTTTGCCCAGGTCATCGCGCCGCGCATCCAGGCCGACGACGCCCAGCCGCCCGTTGGCGAAGCGCACACGCTGCCCCACGCTGGCCAGCGGGTTCACGCCGCCGGAGGGTAGCACCCGCGCGAACCCGGCCGCGTCCACGTGGGTGACCGCGAACCCAATCTCATCCATATGCGCGGCCAGCATGATCTTCTTGCCGGTCTTGCTCTGCTGCTTGACGACGGCGATCAGGTTGCCGAGCGGGTCCACGGTCACATAGTCGGCCAGCTTGCGCACTTCGGCGCGCACCACTTCGCGCACCTGGTCTTCCGCGCCGCTAGGGCCGTAGGCTTCGCTGAGCGTTTTGAGCAGAGCTTTCATGGTTTCAAGACCTTCGGCGTCCAGCCGGCCAGCGCGGCGTGCATCAGGCGCAGGGTGTGTTCCACGTCGGCGGTGCGGGCCAGCATGGCCGGGCTGTGGGCGTAGCGCCCCGGCACCGATACGGCCAGCACCGGTACGCCCGCCGCGGCCTGCTGCATGGCGGCCGCATCGGTGCTGCCGCCGCCGGGCTGACGAATTTGGTAGGGCAGGCCGGCGGCCTGGGCGGTGCGCGTCAGGTGCGTCACCAGCCGCCGATCGCTGATGGTGCGGCCGTCGGCCACATACAGGGCCGGGCCGGCCCCCAGCCGCGTGTTGTAGTGCGTGTTCTCGCGGCCCCGGCTGTCGGGCAGGTCGGCGGCCGGAGTGCTGTCGAGGGCGAAGGCGGCGTCGGGCGCGACGCGGTAGCTCGCCACCCTGGCTCCGCGCAGGCCCACTTCTTCCTGCACGGTGAAGGCAGCGCGCAGTTCCACCGGGTACGGCCCGCCGCGCAGCAGCGCCAGCAGGATGGCGCAGCCCAGCCGGTCGTCGAGCGCCTTGCCGCGCACCGCGCCCGCCAGCATGGCGAACTCGGTGGCGAAGGCGGCGCGCTCGCCCACGGGGGCCAGCCGGCGGGCCGCCTCGGCGTTGGTCGCGCCCAGGTCAATGCGCATGGCGTTGGCCTTCACCACCTGGGTCAGCCGGTCGGCGCCGAGCAGGTGGCGCGGGGCCGCGCCAATAATGCCCGGCAGGCGCTGCGGGCCGACCAACACCGGTTTACCCAGCAGCACCCGCTCGCTCAGGCCGCCCACGGTCTCGAAGCGCAGTGAACCGTCGCTGTCGTGGTCCACGATCATCAGGCCGACTTCGTCCATGTGGGCGGCGATGAGCACGCGCGCAGCCGGCCGCCGGCCGGTCGCCGGCAGCACCGCCAGCACGCTGCCCAGCGCGTCCACGGTCACATCGCGCGCCGCCGCGCCGGGGGCGCGCAGCCAGCCCAGCACCAGCCGCCGCACCGCGCCCTCGTCGCCCGACACGGCCGTGGCGTTCGACAACGCCCGTACCTGCTCCCAATCAATCGTCGGAGCAGGCAGCGCCGCGGGCGCGGCCGCTTTGCTAGCCGCCGCCGCCTTCGCCATGCCTGGTGATTTACGCGCCGAACTCGTCGCCATCAGTCTCAGCCAATCCTCCAAAAATTCGCGCTCATTCGTTCCCAATTCGTGCGCATTCGTGGCAAAAGTCCTCTGCTACTCAAATCCCAGCGTGCTCATAAAGTCCCCTTCCAGCCCGCTCACGAACTCGGCCAGCAGGCGCCCGGTGCGCGTGATGTCGCTGAGGGCCACGATCTCGACCGGTGTGTGCATGTTGCGCAAGGGAATGCCCATGACCAGCGTGGGAATGCCCGCGCGCGCCACCTGCATGGCCCAGCCGTCGGTGCCCGAGTCGGCCGCCAGCGGCTCCAGGGCATAGGGGATGTCGGCCCGCTCGGCCGCCGCCCTAAAGGCCGCCAGCAGGCCGGGGTGAATGTTCGGCCCCACCCCCAGCGACGGCCCGCCGCCCAGCGCGAAGGTCTTGTAGCTCAGGTCGCGCACGTTGGCGTCGCGGCCAAAGGTCACATCTACCGCCACGGCCAGGTCGGGCGCGGCCGCGAAGGCCGCCGCGCCCGCGCCCTTCAGCCCGGTCTCCTCCTGCACGGTCGCTACCGCCAGCACGTCCCAGGCGTGGGCGCGGGTTTGCAGTTCGCGCAGGCAGAGCGTCAGCGCCGCCACCGAGGCGCGGTTGTCCAGGCTGTGCGCCGCCAGATGCCCGTTGAGCAGTTCCAGCGGCGGCTGCGCGAACGACACCAGGTCGCCCACCTGCACCAGGCTGCGCAGTTCGGCTTCGGGCAAGCCGGTGTCTACCACCAGTTCAGTTAAGGGGGTGACCTGATCGCGCCCGGCCTTGGGCAGCAGATGCGCGGGCGGCTGCGCGGCCACGGCCGGCAGGTCGCGCCGCCCGTGCACGGTGAGCGTTTGGCCGGGCAGCACACGCGGGTCTATGCCGCCCAGGTTGGTCACGCGCAGAAAATCCCCCTCCTGGCGCGTCACCATCATGCCAATGGCGTCCATATGCGCGGCCAGCAGCAGGGTGGGGCGGGGGGCCGGGCCGCCGCCTGCGCGCCGCGCCCACAGCGAGCCGAGCGGGTCAACCCGCACCGTGCTCACCAGCGGCGTCCAGGCCGCCCGGATCACTTCTCGCGCCGGTCCTTCGTGGCCGGGCAGGCCCGGCAACGTGCACAGTGTCTTCAGGTGCGTCAGCAGGTCGAAGGCCGTCACTGGGTTAAGGCGGGGTGCTGGTCAGGGTAGGGGTCTCGGTCGGCGTCGCGGTGGCGGTGGCGCTGGGCGTATCGCTGGCCGCCGGCAACGTGGCGCTGGGCGAGGCCGTGGGCGTGTTGGTCGGCGCGGTCGTGGCCGTGGGCGAGGCGGTGGGCGTGGAGGTGGGCACGCCGGTGAGCGTGGGTGTGGGTGTGAGCGTGGTGGTGCCGGTGGCCGTGGGCGTGGCGGTCTGGGTGCTCGTGCCGCTGGGCGTCGGGCTGGGCGTGATGCTGGGCGTGGCGGTGGGTGTCAGGCTGGCCGGGATGGTCGGCGTGCGCGAGGGCGGCACGAACTGCGTGGGCGTGGCCTCGAAGGTGCCGGTGGGCGTGGTGGGCGTGGCGGTGAAGTCGGCAGTGGGGGTGCCGGGGGTGCCCGCGGCGGCCGTGCCGGTCAGGGCGAAGCCGGTCACGGTGGCGAGCAGGGTGGGGGTGGCATCGGCCGGCGACACCGGCGGCAGCACCGAGAGCGCGATAAACCCGGCGCAATAGCAGGGCAGGGTGAGCAGGATGATGGCCGTCAGGAAGGTGTACGTCCGGCGGCGCGGATTGTAATTGCCCGAATAGTCACTGCCCATAGGGTTGACCCGGTGGCGCGGATCATAGCAGAGAGTGAAGGGCGGCGCAAACAAAGGGGGGATGGGGATGCCCCGCCGCCGTCGAGCGCCACTACCAGGGCAACGCCGTCAACCTCGCCACGCTGCGCCGCGCCTAGCCGGGTGCTTACCCGCCCAGCCTCATGGCACGGCCGTGGCGATCAACCTGCCGGGGATCAGCACCTTGGCCGTTAGCCACAGCTCGTCGCCGCGCACCTCGACTGGGTAGCGCGACAAACCACGTTGATCAATGGTCTTGATGAGATACGACACCTCGATCCACTCGCCGGTCGGCGTGAACTTCGCCCCCGAGCAAGGATCCTCAAACCGCTCGTTCGTGGGCACCCACTTCACATCGCAGTTAAAGATGTCATCGCTGGTATGGAAGCGCGGCTCCAGCACCAGCAGTTGGCTGCCGGTGTTCACCACGAACAGCATGTCGTTGTCCACGTCCACGAAATACGGGTCCGCGCTTGGCGGGAAGTCGCTCAGCCGCCCGACATACACGGCCGTGGGCCGCTGCATGGTGAGGAACAGCCAGGCCGCAAACACCCCACATGCCAGCAGCATCACCGGCAGCACGGACACCAACGCCCGCCCTCCGCGGGTCGCGCCCATTAGCGTCCTCCTCTCTTCCCTGGCACTTGCCCGCTGCTACCCAAAGTCTATCATTTCCAGCGTTCCTCGTGTAATTCGTGGCCAATGCTTTTCCGCCGGAACCGCTGCGCCCGCCGCCGCGTCCCGGACCTTAGGCGGAGATGAGCGTTAGCGGGGCAGTGAACGAATCCGCCTCTCGGCGGGTAAAATAGGGCGTAGAGGCGGTGTTGGCGAGGTGCCCATGTTCAAACTCGAAGAAGGCTGGCTGACCGTCGCCCTGCTGTGCGCCCTGATCGTGGTCGCGGCGGGCGGCATCGCGGCCGCCGCCTGGACCGACGGCCTGCAAGCCGCCTGGATCACCGGCGTCGTGGCGGTGCTGGCCGGGCTGGCGCTGGCCCGGAGCCGCTTCGCCGGCGGCACGGCCTTCCTGTTCGCCACGGTGTACGGCCTGTTCACCGTGGGAGTGTTCGTCAGCCTGGGCCTGGAAGGCGACTGGCACAGCCGCGCCATCGAGCTGGTCGTCCGCCTGAACGCCTTCCTCTATAAAGTTCTGCACGGCGGCACGTCGCGTGACGCGCTGCCCTTCCCCGTCAGCGTCGCCCTCATCTTCTGGTACATCGGCGTCCTCATGGCCTGGTCGGTCTTCCGGCGCGGCTCGGTCTGGCCCGCGCTGATCCCAGCCGGTGTGGGCCTGCTGGTCAACACCTACTACTACCTCGGCCCGGCCCGCCTGGACCTGTACCTGGCCTTTTACGTCTTGCTGGCGCTGATGTTCGTGGCCCGCATGAACCTGCTCAGCCGCGAGCGCGAATGGCAGAGCGCCCGCGTGGCCTACAGCACCGACCTGCGCCTCGACTTCTTGCGCGCCGGGCTGGTCGCCGCGCTGGCGGGCGTGCTCATCGGCTGGGCCGCGCCGGGGCTGGCCGCCTCGCCCGCCGCCGCTACCAAGTGGCGCGAGATGACCGGCTCGCTCCGCGTCGTGCGCGAATCGTGGATGCGCATGTTCGCCGCCATCCGCGGTTACGGCCAGGCCTACAGCGACTTCTACAGCGACGCCCTGACCCTGGGCGGCCCGGCCCGCCTGAGCGGTGAACCGATCATGGACGTGCACATCAACGCCGTTTCGGGCGAAGACCAGGTGCTCGACGAGAGCGAGCAGATTCAGCGCTACTACTGGCGCGCCGCCGCTTATGGCGACTACATTGACGGCCGCTGGGAGCTGGGCGAGACCACCTACAGCGAGTTTGACCCAACTGACAACGCCAGCCGCGTGCAGTCGGCGCCCTACGCGGCGCGCCGCCAGGTGAGCCTGGCCTTTACCATGCACGTGGCCGCCACCAGCCGCCTGTACGTCGCCCCGCAGCCGCTCTGGTTCGACCGCGCCAACACGCTCGAGCTGACCTTTGACCCCGTGGGCGGCGCGCAGACCGACATCGTGGGAGCGCGCGCCCAAGAAGTGCTGCGCCGCGGCGAGGTCTATCAGATGATCTCGGCCATCTCCATCGCCGACGAGGGCAGCCTGCAAACCGCCGGGCAAGATTACCCGGCCTGGGTGCGCGAGGGGTTCCTGGCCGTGCCGCCCGAGGTGACCGCCCGCACCCGCGACCTGGCCCGCCAGATCGTGGCCGAGGCCGGGGCCGAAAACCCCTACGACATGGCCGTGGCGATCACCAACTGGCTGCGCGCCAACATCACCTACGACCAGAACATAGACGCCCCGCCGCCCAACGTGGACCCGGTGGATTATGTGCTCTTCACCAGCCGCCGCGGCTACTGCAACTACTACGCCTCGGCCGAGGTGCTCATGCTGCGCGCGCTGGGCATCCCCGCCCGCCTGGCCGTCGGCTTCAGCCAGGGCGCGCTCGACGAGAACACCAGCACCTACCACGTGCTGGAGCAGAACGCCCACGCCTGGCCTGAGGTGTTCTTCCCTAAGTATGGCTGGGTCGAGTTCGAGCCGACCACCTCTGAGGCCCCGCTCATCCGCCCGGCGAAAGCCGCCGGTGAAGACAACCGCGACCCGGTAGACCCCAACAGCGACGAGGGTTTTGAAAGCCTGCGGGACAACCTGGAAGACCTCATCCCGCCCGAAGACCTGGCCGACCCGGTGGCCGCGCCCTCGACCAACGCCTTCGTGAACTGGCTGCAAAACCTGCCCTGGACGGCGATTGGGCTGAGCGCCGTGAGCCTGGCGCTGGCCGCGCTGGTGCTGGGGGTCTTCTCGGTGCGCGTGGGCGTCCTGGGCTGGGAGAGCTTCGGCCGCCTGGGGGCGTGGGCGCTGCAACGCTCGGGCCAGCCGCTGCCCACCGGCGTGGCGCTGGTCTACATGCAGTTCGAGCGCGCCGCGCGCTGGCTGGGCCTCAGCGGTTCGCCGGCCGTCACGCCCGACGAGCGCGCCGCCGCCTTCGCCCAGGCGCTGCCCGCCTCGGCCTCCGGCGTCGCGGTCATCACTACCGAATATGTCACCGAGCAGTACAGCCCGCGCCCGGCCAACCCGGCCAGCGCCCAGCGCGCCTGGCGCGGCATCCGCTGGCAGGTGTGGCACGACACCTTGCGCGCCTACCTGCTCGACCTGCTGGAAGAAAAGGGCGAGTGAGCCTGCCGGTTGCCCCTCCGCAGACAGCCGCCGGGCCGGGGTCAGACCCGACACCGGCCCGGCGGCGTTGAGCAGCCCGGCTAATCTGCGCCCGCTGCTGTGGCTGAATCCGCCCCTGTTTCATTTTTGGTCACCAACTGAGCAAGTTCTGGCCTGTCAAATCTGCCTAATCTGGCCTAGAATAGCGGTGTAACGTAGGGGGCAGGTCCGCCGTTTGGCGGCCGGAGGCGCAGGCATGGCTCAGCAAGCCCAGCACGGCTACCTCGTCCTCGCCGACATTTCCGGCTACACCTCTTACCTGGCCGGGGTGGAGCTTGACCACGCCCAGGGCATCCTCAGCGACTTGCTCGAAACCATCGTCGGCCGCCTGAAGTCGCTGCTCACGATCGGCAAGCTGGAAGGCGATGCCGTCTTCGCCTATGTGCCGGACAGCCAGGTGGGCCGGGGCGAGACCCTGCTGGAGCTGGTGGAGACCACCTACGCCGAGTTCCGCGACCGGGTGGAGGCTGTGCGCCGCCGCACGACCTGCGAGTGCCGCGCCTGCAAGGCCATCCCCACCCTCGATCTCAAGTTCATCACCCACCACGGCCAATACATGGTGCAGAACATCGCCGGGATTAGTGAGTTGGTCGGCTCGGATGTCAACCTGGTGCATCGCCTGCTCAAGAACCACGTCAGCGAGCGCACCGGCTGGCAGGCCTACGCCCTGTTCACCGGCGCGGTGCTCGACCGCCTGGTGGTGCCGTGCGACCCACGCGAGCTGCGGGCCATCACCGAGAGCTATGAGCACCTGGGCGAGGTGCTGACCTACAGCCTGGACCTGCGCGCCCGCTACCAGGCGCTGGTGGCCGCGCGCCGCATCGTGGTGGAAGAGGCCGACTCTGACCTGACGCTGGAGGTGGACATCGCCGCGCCCCCGGCGGTGGTGTGGGACTTCCTCAACGACCCCACCCGCCGCCACCTGTGGATGGCGGGCACCACCTGGTCGAGCGCCGACCGGATCAACGGGCGCACCGGCCCCGGGGCGCGCAACCACTGCGCCCACGGCAAGAACGAAACCACCGTGGAGACCGTGCTCGACTGGAAGCCCTTTGACTACGTGACGGTCAAGCAGGCGCCGGACGAGAAGACTTCCATTGTCATGACCCAGCGCTTGACCCCCAGCGCCGACGGCCGCGGCACGCACCTGCGCGTGACCATCCAGGGCCACCTTGGCAAGCTGCCGCGCTTCGTCACTCGGCCGCTGCTGCGCCTCATCATGCGCTCGGCCCGCTTCCCTGAGTCGGTGGCCCGCCTGGCCCAACTGCTCAATGAGCAGGCCGCCGGCCTCGCCCCGCTGCCCGGCGGCGCGACCCTGGCCGGGGCGGGGGCGTAGGCCGCACCTCTTTCTCGCCGCGCATTGTCAACCGCGCCGACCGAGGCTCATTCTCGGTCGGCGCTTGTATAATGGCGCTTGTGTTTTGGGGACGTGACGATTCCATTTGGCCTCTACCACGCACCATTCGTTGGGGACACTTTGACGAACGAGATCATCTCTTACCATGACATGTGCCAGCGCGAAGGCATGACCCTGCAACGCGGCATGAACTTTAAGACCAATCATGGCTATGCCATCATCCTTATGTCGGTGCGCCACAATGCTCCCTATGAGGATCGGTTGGAAAATGACGGAGCTATGCTGATCTACGAAGGCCACGATCAGCCCCGGCAGGCAAGTGGTCCCGACCCCAAGACTGTTGACCAGCCCGAACGAACCCCCTCTGGCGCTTTGACCGAGAACGGCAAGTTCCACCAGGCCGCCCAAGCCCACGCGCAGCACGGCGAACGGCCCGCCCGTGTCAAAGTCTACGAGAAAATTCTCAATGGCGTTTGGTCCTACAACGGTCTTTTCAATCTGGTTGACTCGTGGCGGCAGTCAGACGGCCGTCGGCGGGTGTTCAAGTTTAGGCTTGTGGCTATCCCAGAAGATGTGCCGTCAGACGAAGGCCTCTCCGGGTGGGTTGAAGATCGTCGCCGCATGATCCCCACGACCGTTAAGCTCGAAGTCTGGAAGCGAGATGGCGGCAAGTGCGTTAAGTGCGGAGCCACCACTGAACTGCACTTTGACCATATCCTGCCCTTCTCCAAAGGCGGCACGTCGCTCACCGCCGCCAACGTCCAGCTCCTGTGCGCGCGCCACAATCTCGAAAAGCACGATCGGATCGAATAGTCTATACCGCTTCCCGTCGCCCTACTGAGTCCCCAGCCCTCCCCGCCTCTCCGCCCGCTCATCTACCGGTGGTAACATACCCCCATGCCCGGCACCACCGACGTCATCCGCGCCCGCCGCGTCCGCCGCGCCGCCGCCCGCCAGGGCGCCCAGCGCGGCCTGCGCGCCCTGGCCGGGGCGGGCCTGAGCCTGGCCGCCGCCGTCTTCCTCAGCCTCGCCGCGGCCGGGGGCGTGCTGGCGGGTGTCTACGCCTACTACACCCGCGATCTGCCCTCCGCCGCCGCCCTGCAAGAAGCCTTCAACCCGCTTACCAGCGAGTTCTTCCAGACCACGCAGATTTACGACCGCACCGGCACGCACCTGCTCTACGAGGTGATTGACCCACGCGGCGGCGACCGGCAATACGTCGCCTACAGCCAACTCCCCGCCGCCATCATCAGTGCCACCGTCGCGCTGGAAGACAAGACCTTCTTCACCAACCCCGGCTACGACCTGGTGGGCATCACCCGGGCCCTGGTCTCTAACCTGCGCGGCGAGGCCATCCAGGGCGGCTCGTCCATCACCCAGCAGCTCGTCAAGAACACGCTCATCCCGCTGGAGCAGCGCACCGAGCGCTCTTACTCGCGCAAGATCCGCGAGATTTTGCTGGCCGCCGAGATCACGCGCCAATATTCCAAAGAGCAAATCCTGGAGTGGTACGTCAACACCAACTTCTACGGCAACCTGGCCTACGGCATAGACGCCGCCGCCCTGGTCTACTTCGGCAAGCACGCGCAAACGCTCACTCTGGGCGAGGCCGCCCTGCTGGCCGCCATCCCGCAGTCACCGGGCATCAACCCCATCTCCGACTCCCAGGGCGCGTTTGAGCGCCAGGCCGTTGTGCTGGAGGTGATGCTGCGCGAAGGCTTCATCACCCCCGCGCAGGCCGCCGCCGCCGCCACCGAGGCCATCACCATCCAGCCGCCCGCGCGCCGCTTCGACTTGCTCGCGCCGCACTTCTCCGTCTACGTGCGCCGGCAATTGGTGGAGATGTTTGGCGAAGATTTGGTCAACCGCGGCGGCCTGCGCGTGACCACCAGCCTCGACCTCGACCTGCAGCGCCAGGCCGAGTGCGTGGCCCGCACGCAGCTCGCCCGGCTGAGCGGCGGCGACCCGGCGCTGGTCGTCCCGGCCGAGGGGGCCGCCGGCCAGGGCAGCGCCGCGTGCCCCGCCGCCGCCGACCTGCCGCCCCTGGGCGAGGCCGACGTGGGCGTAGACCACCACGTGACCAACGCCGCCGTCATCATGCTCAAGCCCGACACCGGCGAGATTCTGGCGATGCTCGGCTCAGCGGATTACTGGAACACCGCCATAGACGGCAACTTCAACATCGCTGTGGACGGTTTACGCCAGCCCGGCTCGTCCTTCAAGCCCTTCACCTACCTGGAGGCCTTCCGCACCGGCGCGTACACCCCCGCCACCATGCTGCTCGACATCCCCACCAGCTTCGCGCAGGCCAACGGCGCGCCGTACGTGCCGGAGAACTACGACCGGCGCTTCCACGGCCCGGTCAGCCTGCGCATTGCGCTGGCCCGCAGCTACAACATCCCGGCCGTCCAGCTCATAGACCAGGTCGGCGTGGATAACGTCATCCGCCTGGCCCACCGCCTGGGCATCAACAGCCTCGACACCGGCCAATACGGTCTGGCCCTCACCCTGGGCGGCGGCGAAGTCACCCTGCTCGACATGACCTACGCCTTCAGCGTCTTCGCCAACATGGGCGTCATGGCCGGGCAGCCCGTGCCCGCCGAGCAGCAGCGCCCCGGCTACCGTCAGCTCGACCCGGTCGCCATCTTGCGCGTCCAAGACCGCAACGGCCAGATCCTCTATGAGCGCGACACGCCCAGTACCGTGCGCGTGCTCGACACCACACTGCCCTACCTCATCAACAATGTGCTCTCCGACACCGAGGCGCGGGTGGCCGCCTTTGGCCGCGGCAATCCGCTGGAATTGGCCGACCGCCCGGCCGCCGCCAAGACCGGCACCACCAACGACTTCCACGACAACTGGACCATCGGCTACGTGCCGCGCCTGGCGGTCGGCGTGTGGGTGGGCAACGCCGACAACACCGAGATGCGCTCGGTCACCGGCCTGACCGGCGCGGCCCCCATCTGGCACGCGCTGATGACCTACGGCGCGCAGGCCCTCGACCTGCCCGCCCTGGGCTGGTCGGCCCCGCCCAACATCGTCACCCAAAAGGTCTGCGAGCCCTCGGGCCTGCTGCCCACCGCCTACTGCCGCCAGACGCGCGAGGAGATCTTCGCCCTCGGCACGCAGCCCACCGCGCCCGACAACATCTGGCTGCCCGTCGCCGTCAACCGCGAGACCGGCAAGCGCGCCACCGCCTGCACCCCGCCCGAGCTGGTCGAGCAGCGTTACTACATGATCTTGCCGCCCGAGGCCGCCGACTGGGTGCGCACCGCCAACCTGGAGCAGCCGCCCACCGAGTACGACGCCTTCGCCGGCACCTGCCTCTCCACCGGCGACGCGCAGATCACCCAGCCGCAGCCCTTTGCTTACGTGCACGGCGTGGTGGATCTGCTGGGCACGGCCCGCGGCGAGAACTTTGCTTTCTTTAGGGTGCAGGTCGGCCCCGGCCTCTTCCCGCAGAACTGGACGCAGGTGGAAGGCGACCGCGGCGAGCAGATTGAGAACGGCCTGCTGCAGCCGTGGAATACGACCGGGCTGGACGGGTTGTATTCGGTGCAGCTCGTCGTGGTCAAGAACGACCCGGCCGGCGGCCCGTTCATCTTCGAGACCAGCACCCTCCAGGTGACGGTGGACAACCAGCCGCCGACGGTCAGCCTGCTCTCGCCCGCGCCGGGGACCGAATACTCGCTGGCCGACGACGAGTCGGTCGTGCTCCAGCCGCAAGCGCAGGACAATCTCTCGCTCTCGCGCGTGGTCTTCTACGTGGATGGGTTGGCCGTCACCAGCGCCACGGTCGCCCCGTACAGCACGCGCTGGAAGATCGGCACCGCCGGTTTACACACCCTGCAAGTGCGCGCCTACGACGCCGCCGGCAACTACACCGACAGCGCCCCGGTGACGATCACCGTCAAGTAGGTTGTGAGCTTTGTGATGGCGACGGCGCGGGCCACGGCGGCCCCTACTCAGCCCGCCCCGCGACTTAACCGCACCGCCACGACACCTCACGCCCCCTTCGTGTAATTCGTGATAATTCGTGGCAAAGGTTCTTCCGCCGTTGCCTATCCGCTGCCCGGCGGCCGCAAGCCCCACGTCTTAATCACCGGTACGGCGAAGAGCAGCCCCGTGGCGGGCCTATCCAGCGGCCCCACCACCGCCTCCGTCGCCCGCGCCAGGGCGTCCAGGTCTACCTCATCGCCCACCACCGACCACAGCGTGCGGTGATGCGCCTCAGTGGACTCTAGCAAGTCCTGCACCGAAGGGAACAGCGGCAGGTCGTCGCGGAACATCTCGGCTCGGTGCAGCCCGGTCGAATCAAAGATCGTCGCGTCGGCCACGCCTAGCGCTTTCCAGGCGTCCAGCACCTGCCAGAGGTAGGCCGGGTCGTTGAGAATCGCCACCAGCAGAACGGGCATCGGCTTACTCTCCTTTCACGGCGGCGGGCCGGCGGGCGGCCGCCGCGCGCTGCTCGCGCCGGTAGGCCCAGCGCAGCAGCAGCGGCGTCACCAGCGTCGTCGCCAGCACCACCAGCACGATCTCCGCGAACACGCCGTGGTCAATCAGCCCCTGGCTGAGGCCCACGCTGGCGACGATCAGCCCCACCTCGCCGCGCGAGATCATCCCCAGCCCCAGCCGCAGCGCCTCGCCGCGCTTTAAGCCGCCCCACCAGGCGCCCAGCCCGCTGCCCACGATTTTACTCACCACCGCGACGGCGATCAGCACGCCGCCGAAGAGCAGCCCCGCGCCGCTCAGCGCGCGCACGTTGGCCTCCAGCCCGATGCTCACGAAGAACAGCGGCACGAAGAAGCCATAGGTGAGCGCGCTGAAGCTGTGCTCCACCTCCGGCCGCAGCGGTGAGCGCGCGAAGGCCAGCCCCGCCAAAAACGCCCCGGTGATGGCCGCCACGCCGCCCAGCGCCTCGGCCGCCCAGGCGTAGAGCAGCACCACCACGATGGCGAACGACACCAGCCCCTGCGCGATGGGCCAGCGGTGTACCCGCCGCATCAGCCAGGGGATGAGCGAGAAGCCCAGCAGCGTGGCCCCCACCAGGTAGAGCGCCATGCGCGCCAGCACCCAGAGCACCTCGCCCGCGCCGCTGCTTTGGCCGCCGCCCAGCGCCAGGAAGACCGACAGCACCAGGATCACCAGCACGTCGTCGAACACGGCCGCGCCCAGCAGCGTCAGCCCCTCGCGCCGCCGCAGCACGCCCAGCTCCATCAGCGTTTGCGCCGAGATGCTCACCGAGGTGGCGCTGAGCACGATGCCGATGAACACCGCCTCCGGCGCGGGGTAGGCGAAAGCCAGCGCCGCCAGCGCCGCCAGCGCCACCGGGGCTGCCACGCCCAGCAGCCCGGCCAGCAGCGCCGCGCGCCCGGTCTGGCGCAGCTCGCCCAGTTCGATCTCCAGCCCGGCCAGGAACATGAGGAAGATCACGCCCAGCTCGGCCAGGTGCTTCACCTGCTCGGCCAGGTGCGCGTCGCTGAACACGCCCAGCGCGAAGAAGTTGAGCAGCGACGGGCCGAGCAGCACGCCCACCAGCAGCTCGCCCAGCACGCCGGGCTGCCCCAGGCGCTTGCTCGCCAGCCCGCCCAGCCGGGCGGCGCCGATGAGCAGCGCGAGCGCGAGCGCGAATTGCAGAAAGGCCGACATCGCCTGACCAGTATACTGGCCGCCCGCTGCCCTGAACCTTAAATCGGGCTGCCCAAACCTTAAATCGCCCGGCGCGTGAGGCCGTATGTTATACTCGCCGCCGGTGAGCGCAGGACCTGACCATGCCGACGCTGTCTGACACCGTAATCGCGCCCGCGTTCGTGGCGCCGCTGGCCGTGCAGCACTTCGCGGCGGGGGTCTTTCCCAGCCTGCACCCGGTGGACTGGCTGCACTCGCATTTCGCCGTGGGCGGCTGGAGTCCGCTCCAGCGCCTGAGCGGTATGCTCACCGCGCACATGACGGCCATTGCCCCGCACAGCGGCTTCACCTGGCACCCGCACCGCGGGCTAGAGATTTACACCTGGGTGCTGGAGGGCACGCTGCACCACGAGGACAACACCGGCGGCGAAGGCGACATCGGCCCCGGCGAATTGCAGCGCATGTTCTCCGGCCGGTGGATCGAGCACCAGGAGCTGAACCTCAGCCCCCAGCCGGTGCGCGTTATTCAGATTTGGTTCGTGGCGGACTACCAGCACCAGGCCCTCGCGCCGCACTATCAGCAGGTAGGGTCGGGCGCGCTGCCGCGCCGCGCCGTGGGCGATGCGGCCGTCTACAGCCTGATCGGCGGCGGCTCGCCCATGGACCAGCACATGACCGGCCGCCTGACGGCTGCCGTGGTTCCCCCCGGCGGCGCGGCTCCGCTCGAAGCGCCGCTCCCCGGTGAGGACCTGTTCCTGTACATCACCGACGGCCAGGGCCGCGTGCGGCTGCCTGAGGCCGCGCCCGAGGCCGCCACGCCGCTGGGCCGGTACGACGTGCTGCTGGCCCGCCCGGCCGCGCCGGCCGTGTCTCTGACCGCCGCGCCCGACCAGCCGCTGCGCTACCTTAGCTTCTACCTGCCCAGCTTCCTGCCCTAAGCGCGCCTGCCGCTGACCTTAAACAGTGCGGGCCGGCCTCACCCTGAGGCCGGCCCACCCTCTTTTGTCTTCAACCCCTGGTCTTCCCCCGCGCCGCCCGCGTCCCTTAAGACCCCCTCCCACCTCTCACTTCTAACCTCTCACCTCTCCTCTACTCCATCTGATACGGCACATCCGTCACCACAATGCCCTTGCGGAAGAGCAGCGCCACGCGCAGCAGCACCGCCGTCTGCGTGTGCAGCAGGTTGGTCCAGGCGTGCTTGGGCACGAACTGCGGCACCACTAGCGTGATGGTCTCATTTGGTTGGCGCAGCGCGGCGATGCGCTCCACGTAGTCGAGCAGCGGCTCCAGCAGCAGCCGGTAGGGCGACTCGAGGATCACCAGCCGCACGCCGTCGCCCCAGCGCTCCCATTTGCCCTTCACGCGCTCGCCCTCAGCTTCGTCAATCGAGACATGCACGGCGGTCACGTCCGACGACAGCGAGCGCGCGTAGTCGAGCGCGGCCAGCGTGCCGCGGTGCACGCCGCTGATGGGCACGATGACGCGGTGGCGGCGGATGGCCGGCGGCGCGCCGTAGGAGTCGAGCGACAGGCTGCGGGCCAGTTCCTTATAGTGCTGGTGGATGCGGAAGAAGATGAACACCAGCGCGGGCACGAGCACCAGGATGATCCAGGCCCCGTCGTGGAACTTGGTGATGGCGAAGATGAACATGACCACCAGCGTGCAGACCGCGCCGAAGCCGTTGACGATCATCTTCCATTGCCAGCCCTGGTCGTAGCGCAGCACCGAGCCGGCTTCGTGCACTTCCTCGCCCGGCTTTAGCCGCCCGATCTTGTGCCAGCGGCGGGCCATGCCGCCCTGGCTGAGCGTGAACGACAGGAACACGCCGATGGCGTAGAGCGGGATGAGCGAGGTCACGCTGGCGCGGAAGGCAATGATGAGCAGCGAGGCGATGACGGCCAGCAGCACGATGCCGCGTGAGTACACCAGCCGGCTGCCGCGATAGGTGAGCTGGCGCGGCAGGTAGCCGTCGCCGGCTTGCAGCGCGCTCAGGCGCGGGAAGTCCGCGAAAGCCGTGTTGGCCGCCATCGCCAGGATCAACGTGGTCGCCCCCAGCGTCACCAGGTAGATGAGATTGCGGCCGCCCAGCGCCGTGCGCGTGAGCTGCGAGATGACCGTTTCTTCCTCCGATGGCACCGCGCCGATGTGGCCGGAGAGGTAGGTGATGCCCAGGAACAGCGCGCCCAGGATCAGCGACATCCAGACCAGGGTGATGCCGGCGTTGTGGCTGGCCGGCTTCTTGAAGGCGGTGATGCCGTTCGAGATGGCCTCCACGCCCGTCAGCGCGGTGGTGCCGCTGGAGAAGGCGTGCAAGATCAGGAACAGGCTGACCGTGGAGACCTCGCCCAGGCTGTGCAGCGTGGGCGGGTTGATGACCGTGCCCAACTGCCCGGTGAGCAGGCGGAAGAAGCCCGCGCCGACCGTCACGAACATCATGACCAGGAACAGGTAGGTCGGCACGGCGAAGGTCAGGCCGCTCTCCTTCACGCCGCGCAGGTTGACGAGCATGATGAAGCCCACCAGCCCCACGGCGATGACCACCCGGTAGGGGTCGAGCGCCGGGAAGGCCGAGGTCAGTTGCGCCACGCCGGACGAGATGGACACCGACACGGTCAGGATGTAGTCGGTCAGCAGCGCTGCGCCGGCCATTTGCGCCGGCAGTTCGCCCAGGTTGTCGCGCGAGACGATGTATGCGCCGCCGCCGCCCGGGTAGGCGTGAATGGTCTGCTCGTAAGAGATGGTCACAATCGCCAGCAGGGCCACGATGGCGAGGGCGATGGGGAAAGCATAGCCAAAGGCCGCCGCGCCGCCCGCCGCCAGGATGACCAGGATTTCTTGCGTGGCGTAGGCCGTGGACGACAGCGCGTCTGACGCGAAGACCGCCAACCCGACCGCCTTGCCGATGGTCTGGTGCCCGGCGTCGGCGGTGGCGAGCGGCCGCCCCACCAGCCAGGTGTGCAGCGACTGCCGCGGCTGATACTCGGCGGTGCGGTGCTGCACACCGTTGTGTTTGTTAGGATCTGCCTCTGCAACGATGGTCATGCTGTTCACTTACCTGCTGGGCCGGCGGGTTGGCCGCCGGCAAGGTCCGCGCTTGGGCGAAATGCGCCCAAACTATGGCCTCAGCATAATGGGCCGGAATAAAGCGGCGGTAAAGAGTCCGGCGAACCTCATTAAGGACAAATAAAAGCCACAACTTTTGGTGGTTAGAGCGGGGGCGGGGGAGAGCGGCTGGCCCGGGCGGGGTGGGCCAGGCGGCGTCAGGCGTCGCTGACGAAGCGGTAGCCCACGCCCGGCTCGGTGAGCAGGTAGACCGGTTGGGCGGGGTCCACTTCCAGCTTTTTGCGCAGTTGGCGCATGTAGACGCGCAGGTATTCCACCTGATCTACCTCGGCCTCGCCCCACACATGGCTGAGGATAGACTGGTGGGTGAGCACGCGCCCGGCGTTGGCCGCCAGATAGGCCAGCAGCTTGAACTCGGTGGCGGTCAGTTTGACCTCCGCGCCGTCGCGCTCCACGCGGTGCCCGGCCAGGTCTACCAGCAGCGGCCCGGCGCGCACCACGCTGGCCTTGCTGCCGTGGGCCTGGGCGGCGTGCCGCAGCGCCACGCGCACCCGCGCCAACAGTTCCTCGATGCCAAAGGGCTTGGTCAGGTAATCGTCGGCGCCCTGATCGAGCGCCGCGACCTTGTCTCGTTCGCCGTCGCGCACCGAGAGGACGATGATGGGGGCCTGGGTCCAGGCGCGCAGCCGGCTGCACACCTCCAGCCCGCTCAGGCCGGGCAGGCCTAGGTCGAGCACGATCAGGTCGGGCGGGTTGGCGGCGGCCAGCGTCAGGCCTTCTTCGCCGCGGCTGGCGGTGGTGACCCGGAACTTTTTTTCCAGCAGGATCGTGCGGAGCGCGCGCAGGATTTGCGGCTCATCGTCTATCACCAGGATGTGCGGCCCGGGTGTGTTCACAATTCGGCCTCGCTCTCCGGCAGGCGGCGCAGCGGCGGCACGCCCTCGGCGCGCAGCGGCAGGGTGAAGTTGAAGGCCAGCCCGCGCGGCAGGTTCTCGGCCCAGATGCGCCCGCCGTGGGCCTCGACGATGCCCTTGCAGATGGAGAGGCCCAGGCCGGTGCCGGTGACGCGGTCGGCGGCGGTCACCCGATAGAACTTATCAAAGATGTGGCTGAGGTGCTCGGGCGGGATGGGCGGGCCGTCGTTTTGCACCGTCACCTGCACGGCCTGGGCGGCTTCGTCCGGCGTGGGCGCGAGCCGGGCGCGGATGGCGATGGTGCTGCCGCTGGGCGCGTACTTGAGCGAGTTGCTCAAGAGGTTGGTCAACACCTGGTCGAGCTGGCCGTAATCGGCGGGCACGGGGGGCAGATCGTCACTCACGTCTACCCGCAGGGTGTGCTGGGCGGTGACCCGCCGCAGGCGCTGGAGCGTGCCGCCCACCACTTCGGCCAGGCTGAGCCACTGGCGGTTGGGCTTGAGCGCCCCGGCCTCGATGCGTGACATGTCGAGCAGGTTGCCCACCAGGCGGTTGAGGTGGTCAAGCTCTTCTTCCACCATCGCCAGCAGGTCGGCGCGAGCGGGCGAGTCCCACCCCACTTCGCCGCTGCGCAGGCTGGTGACGGCGGCCTTCATGCTCGCCAGCGGCGTGCGCAACTCATGCGATACGGAGGAGAGCAGGGCGCTCTTCAACCGGTCGCTTTCGCTGTGGATCTTGGCCTGGGTTTCGGCTTGCGAGAGCAGCGCGTGCTCCAGCGCCAGGGCGCCCTGCCCAGCGAAGGTCGCCAGCAAGCGCGCCTCGCTCGGGCTGAGCGGCGCGGCCGCCTGGCCGGGCGGCGGGGCGGCGCGCCACAGGCGGATCTCGCCAAACTGCCCGCGGGCCGTCATGAGCGGCAGGGTGGTCAGTAGCGGGGCGGTTGGGTCGGGCGCGTCGGCGGGCAGGCGCAGGCGGCGCGGCTCGCCGGCTTGGGCCTGCCCGCGAAAGCTCAGCTCGACCAGCGCCGCCCCACTGATCTCGCGCAGGCGTTCGGCCAGGGCCTGGGCGATGGCCGGCTCGCTGCGCAGGCCGGTCAGGGCGGTGCTCAGCTCGTAGAGCGCCGTCGTCTCACGCTCGCGGGCCTCGGCCGCCGCCACGCCGGCCCGCGAACGCCCCAGCAGTTGGCTGACTACCACGGCCACGCCCAGGAACACGCCCAGCATGATCAAATCCGGCGTTTGGTGAACGGCCAGGGTGTAGTAGGGCGGGATGAAGAAGTAGTTGAAGGCCAGGAAGGCCAGCAGCGCGGCCAGGCTGCCCAGCCCCAGCCCGCTCAGACTGGTGGCCAGGCCGACGGGCAGCAGGTAGAGCAGGGCGACGATGGGGGTGTTGAGCCGCCCCGGCACGAGCAGCAGCAGGAGGGTGGCGGCGGCTACCAGCCCCCCCACGAGCAGGAGCTGCTGCACGAAGCGTTGCGCGGCGCGGAGGCTGAGGGGCATAAGGCGCGACCTGACGGTGGCTGGATTATAGCTGTTCGGGGGGCGAGCGGAGGGCGGGAGACTCAGCGGCGGCGGCGTCCGCCGGCCGGCTCCAGATTAGGGAGTCGGCCCCACCCGCCTCCCTTTGCCTCCCTTTGCCTCCATTTGCCTCCCTTTCGAATCAACCTGAATGGCCCCTGGCGGTCCCCGAGTGCCCACCGCTCGGCCGGCTGGACAGCCGCGCCTCCCAATCTGCCGCGGGCGCGCCGGGTATAATCGCGCCATGCAACGGCGCTCGTCCGTCTATACCCCGCCGCCCGCTCCGCCGCGCTTCTGCCCGCTGTGCGGCTCGCGGGTGGCCCAGACCGCCACGCGCTGCCTGGTGTGCGGCACCGACCTCAACCGCGCCGCCGGCCGCCTGGCGCGCCCGGCCCGCCGTATCTTCCCCCATCCCTTCATCCTGGGGCTGCTGGTCGTCCTCATGGGTCTGGGGCTGGTCTTCACCCTCATTGGAACCGGCACATTGCCTATGCCGCAGGTCGTGGTAGACCTGTTCGACACGCCCACGCCCACGCTCACCTTCACGCCGCTGCCAACCTCCACCGCCACGGTGACGCCCAGCGTCACCCCCACCAGCACGCCCACGCTGGAGCCGCCCATGCGCTACACGGTGCAGGAAGGCGACTCGTGCCTGCTGATCGCGCTCATCAACGAGGTCTCGGTAGACAGCATCATCATGCTCAACGGCCTGGACCCGGCCTGCACCATCGCGGTGGGCAACACCCTCCTGGTGCCGCGGCCCTCGCCCACGCCGCCGCTGAGCGGCACCGCCGCGGCCGTGGCTACCGGCGGGCCACGCGGCGGCACGGTGCTGCCCTACCCTACCTATGTGGTGCAGGCGGGCGACTCGTGCCTGGGCATCACCGGCCAGTTCGGTGTGACGCTCGACGACTTCATGAACGTGAACGGCCTGGTGGATTGCAGCATCATTCAGGAGGGGCAGATCGTCTACATCCCCGTGCTGCAAACGCAGGCGCCCAGCGCCACGCCCACGCCGGCGGTCACGCCGACCCCCACGCCGCCCGCCGCGCGGCCCGCGCCCACGCTGGTGGCGCCCACGCTAGGCCAGTCGTTCCCGGCCGGCGCCACTGTCACGCTGAGCTGGACGGTAGCGGGCACGCTCGGCCCGGCCGAGTTTTACCGCGTGACCGTGGAAGACCTGACCTGCAACTGCAACCGGCGCTACATCACCGCCACCACGCTCACCACGCTCGGCGTGCCGCCCAACCTGCGCCCGACCGAGGCCGCGGCGCACATCTTTAGCTGGACGGTGGAACTGGTAAAGCAGATCGGCGTGAGCAGCGACGGCCAGGCCACCTACGAGGCCCTCGGCGCGACCAGCGCCGTGGGCACCTTTACCTGGACCGGCACGGCCTCCAGCTCGCCCTGAGGCGCGCCGGGCCGCATACCCACAGGAGCAAGCCATGCCCGTCTACTACGGCGGCCTCGAGGCCGGCGGCACCAAGATGATCTGCGCGGTCGGCGCCGGCCCTAACGACCTGGTGGCCGAGGCCCGCCTCCCCACCACCACGCCGGCCGAGACGCTGGCGGAAGTGATCGCGTTCTTTAAGGCGCAGCAGGCGGCCCACGGCCCGCTGGCCGGGCTGGGCATTGGCACCTTCGGGCCGCTTGACCTGGACCGCGCCTCGCCCACCTACGGCTACATCACCGCCACGACCAAGCCGGGCTGGAGCCAGGTGGACATGGCCGGTCCGTTGGGCGCGGCGCTAGGCGCGCCGGTGGGCTTCGACACGGACGTGAACGCGGCGGCGCTGGGCGAGTGGCGCTGGGGGGCGGCGCAGGGGCTGGACACGTTTTTGTACCTGACCATCGGCACGGGCATCGGCGGCGGCGCGGTGGTGAACGGCAAGCCGCTGCACGGCCTGTTGCACCCAGAGATGGGGCATATCCGCATCCCGCACGACCGGCAGGCCGACCCGTTCGCGGGGGTGTGCGCCTTCCACGGCGACTGCCTAGAAGGGCTGGCCAGCGGCCCGGCCATCGGCGCGCGTTGGAGCCAACCGGCCGAGCAACTGCCGCCCGACCACCCGGCCTGGGCGCTGGAAGCGCAGTACCTGGGCGCGGGCGTGGCCAGCCTGATCTGCGCGCTCTCGCCGCAGCGCGTGATCCTGGGCGGCGGCGTCATGAGCCAGGCCCACCTGTTCCCGCTGGTGCGGGCCGAGGTGCGCCGGCTGCTCAACGGCTATGTGCAGTTGCCCGCCATCCTGACCGGCGCGATTGACGGCTACATCGTGCCGCCGGGGCTGGGCGGGCGCGCTGGGGTGCTGGGCGCCATCGCGCTGGGCGAGTTGGCGGCGGCGGGCTAGGCGGCGCGATGCGGGCGCGGCCGTTTCACCCCGACAGCTACCGTTACCCCGGCGAGCAGCTCATCCTGGGCGGGACGATCTTGCTGGTGCTGGTGGTCATCGCCGTCACCGCCACGGCCACGGTGTGCGGCAGTGTGCTGTTCGTGGGCGTGATGGTGGCGCTGGCCTACCTGAGTACGCGCGCGCACCACGAAGACCTGCTGGCCCACGCCCGCCCGGTGACGCCCGAGCGCACGCCGAACCTGTATGCGGTGGTGCAGGCCGGGGCGGCGCGCCTGGGGCCGGGGCCGATCAAGGTCTATGTGGCGGACAGCAACGTGCTCAACGCCTACACCTTCGGGCTGGATTCGCCCAAGGTGGTGGTCATCCACTCGGCGCTGCTCGAGGCGCTCGACGCGGAGGAGGTGGCTTTCGTGGTCTGCCACGAGCTGGGGCATGTGAGCCTGGGGCACACCTGGCTCAACTCGCTGGTGGGCGGGCTGGCCGGAATCCCCGGCCCGATGGCGGCTTTTGCGATCCTGCGGCTGGCGTTCCTCTCGTGGAACCGGGCCTGCGAGCTCTCGGCCGACCGCGCTGGGCTGCTGGCGACGGCCAACCCGGAGAAGGCCATCTCGGCGCTGGTGAAGCTGGCGACGGGCGGGCGCGCGCAGAGCCAGGCGGCCATTCAGCGCGCGCTGGTGCAGGTGGAGGCGCAGGACGACGACCCGCTGAACCAGATCGGCGAGGCGCTGGCGACGCACCCGCTGATCGCCAAGCGCATTGCCGAACTCAGGCGCTACGCCGCCTCGCGCGACTATCAGCGGCTGGTGGAGCAGCGGTGAGGGAGGCGGGAGGTCAGAGGCCGGAGGTCAGAGGGGGAGCGCTGGGAGGAGCCGGCGGAACCACATAGAACGGCCCGCCCTTAGCAGCGGATGGGAATTGGGGACGTCACACTAAGGGCGCGGCGAGCATTGAGGTTGTATGGACGGTGGCGAGGCGATGCAGCGGGTGGCAGTGGTGGGCGTCACCGGGTCGGGCAAGACGACCCTGGCGGCGGAGACGGCGCGGCGGCTGGGAGTGCCGCATGTTGAGCTCGATGCGCTGTCGTGGGGACCTAATTGGACGCCAGAGCCGCGCGAAGTAGTGCGGGCGCGGGCGGCTGCGGCGTTGGCCGGCGACGACTGGGTGACGGATGGCAACTACCACTATCTGCGTGACCTTGCCTGGGGCCGGGCGGATACGCTGGTGTGGCTGGATTACGGGCTGCCGCTGATCCTGTGGCGGCTGACGCTGCGCAACTTGCGGCGCATTGTAGGGCGAGAGGCACTGTGGCACGGCAATCGGGAAACGTGGCGGACACAGTTCTTCAGCCGCGACTCGCTGTACGTCTGGGCGCTGCAATCATATCAGAAGCTGCGGAAGCGGTATGCCAGCCTGAGTGAGCAACCAGAATATCAGCATTTGAGAGTGACGCGGCTGCGCACGCCGGAGGACGCGGCGCGATGGGTGGCGCACCTGCCAACTAAAGGCCAATAACAAAAAACGGCGCGGGCTACAACCCGCGCCGTTTCGCTTTGAGGGGGTTGAGACGCTTACTTGCCAATATGCATCGGCATCGCGACGTAGAGATAATCGTCGCGGGTGACGGGGCGGATGACGCCGGGGCTGGTGGGGCTGGAGACCTCCAGTGCCACGTTGGGCGTGGTGATCACGTTCAGCACGTCCACCAGGTACTTGACGTTGAACGAGATTTCGACCGCGCCGCCCTCCACCGAAGCGTCAATCTCGGCCTGGTTGTCGCCGGTCTCGGCCGAGGTGGCCGAGATAGAGACGTGGCCGGGCGCGTCGTCGCTGCCGGGCTTGATCTTGATGCGGGCCGTGTGCGCCGCCTCGCGCGCGAAGATGTCGGACGTGCGGCAGGCCTTGCGAAACTCGTCGGTCGGCAGCACCGCGCGCGTGGTGTAGGTCTTGGGGATCACCGGCGTCAGGTCGGGGAACGCGCCCTCGATGAGCTGCGAGACCAACTCGATGCTGCCGTGCTGGAAGATGACCTGCCCGCGCCCCGGCGGCAGGCTCATGTGCACCGGCTCGTCGGCGGTGATGAGGCGGGCCAGCTCCGCCAGCGCGCGCGCCGGGATGACGGCGTTGACGGCCGCGGCGGCGGGCGACGACAGGTGCGCGGTGCGCACGGCCAGCCGGAAACCATCGGCCGCTTCCAGCTTCAGGCCGACGCCGTCAATGCGCGCCATCACGCCGGTGAGGATCGGCCGGGCCTCGTCGGTGGCGGCCGCGAACGTCACCTGGCCGATCATCTCGCGCAGGTCTTCCACGTTCAGCTCCAGCGCGTGGTCCGCGTCAGCCTGGGGAATTTGCGGGAACTCGGCGGCGTCAATGCCCTTGACGTGGGCGCGGGTGCGGCCGCAGGCCAGGTTGAGCGTCTGCGTGCGCGGGTTGAGGTCTAGCTCCACCTTGTCCTGGGGCAGGGTGTTCACCAGGTCTACGAAGGTCTTGGCGGGCACGGTGGTCGCGCCTTCGGCCTCGATCTTGGCCCCGATCCAGCAGGTGATGCTCAGCTCCAGGTTGGTGGCCGAGAGCTTGAGACGCCCGTTGTCGGTGGCGACCAGGATGTTGCCCAGCACGGGCAGGGTGCTGCGCGCGGCCACGGCGCGCGAGACGATGCTCAGGCCCTTCGACAGGTTCTCTTGCAGACACGAGACTTTCATGACGCGTCAACTCCGTTCGCGGTTAACTGGCGCGTAGTGCGGTGCGGGGCAGTATACCTTGAGTCAGGTGATTGGGGGAGTCAAGCGCGCCCGGGCTGGCCGGGCGCGCTGAAACGGCGGCGGGGGAACGCGGCGCTTAGTACCAGATCATGAAGCTGGTGCGCGTGTCGCTGAACAGGCCCGCGTGGGTGACGATGAATTGCAGCGCCACCGTGAAGCCCGCCGGGCTGTCCTCGACGGTGAAGGTCTGGAAGGTGGTGCCGCTGGCGCTGGTGGGCGGCAGTTGGTAGGCCGTGTCGTGGTCGGCGTAGCGGACGATGAGGGTGACGGCGGCATCGGCCAGCGGCCGGCCGAGTTGGTCGGTGACGTTGATGAAGGCCACCTGGTCGTCGCCGACGAAGGGCGAGGCCTGGAAGACCGAGGCCCGCGCCAGGATGGCCGTCGGGGCATTGTTGAACTGGGCGAAGCGGTCTGGGGCCAGCAGCCGCGACTCATCGAGCTTGGCCCAGCGGTAGTAGATCAGCCCGAGCGGCGCGACCTGTACAGCGGCGCGGTTGGGGTTCCACTCCAGCCGCGCGCGCTGGAAGTACTGCACCAGCACCCCGTTTTCCACCGTGAACTCGGTGATGGGGTAGCCGAAGCGGTCTAGCCCGCCGTTGGCGAGCCAGTAATCACGGAAGGCCATGCAGACCGTGTGGCCGGTCTCCAGGAAATTGAGGCAGTTGGGGTCGTTGGCGGGCGGCATCTGGCTGATGGGGATGGGCGGCTGGCGCTTGCCCATCTCGTCGGCCAGCAGGCCGAGCTGCACCTTGTAGGGGTCGGCATTGCCGGGGTGCCACTCCAGCCGGCCCTTCTCGAAGTATTGCACCAGCAGGCCGGTGGTCAGGTCAACGAAGTCATCGGTGATGGGGAAGCCGTACTGTGCCACCCCGTCGGTGCTCAGGTAGTAATCAATGAACGGGGCGCGAACGACATGGCCGGTTTCGGGGAAATACTGGGGCGGCGTCACTTGCTGGCCCGGCGCGGGCGGCCAGGCGAACGCCATGGAGGCCAGCAGCAGACTGAGCAGACAGAGCAGGCTAATGTAGAAGGTAAAGCGTTTCACGGCCGGCCCCTTAGTCCCCACCCGATTGCTCTAATCTATTTCTAACGTGCCCGTCATTATATAGGAGCAATGGGGCATACGCAAGTACCAATTGGGAAATCTTTTGGGATTTGTTGGGATATGGCACGCAACTTGCAGTTATGGTCAACTTTTAATCCCTGGTCGCCCACCCGAAGGCCCTAACGATTCCCAAACTAACACTCCCCACGGCGCTCACTCTTCTTCACCCAGCCGAAGCTTTACATAACTCTCGTAGCGCGAACTGGCGATGGCCCCCGCCGCCACCGCCGCCCGCACGGCACAGCCGCGCTCGTTGAGGTGGGTGCAGTCGTTGAAGGCGCACTGCTCCACATAGGGCCGGATTTCGACAAAGTAGCCGTCCAACTCCTCCGGCTCCACGTCCCACAGGCCCAGCGCGCGCAGGCCGGGCGTGTCGGCCAGGTAGCCGCCCTCGTCCAGCGCCAGCAGCTCCGGGTAGACCGTGGTATGCCGGCCCTTAGAGGTGGCCGCCGACACGGCCCGCGCCTTCAGCCCCAGCCCGGGCTGGAGGGCGTTGAGCAGGCTGCTCTTGCCCACGCCCGACGGCCCGGCCAGCACCGAGAGCTTGCCGCGCACCCGTTCGCGCAGCGCTGCGGTCCCCTGCCCGGTCACGGCCGAGGTGTAATGCACCGGGTAGCCCAGCGGCGCGTACAGCCCAAAGAGCGCCGTGGCTTGCTCGGGCGTCACCAGGTCGGCCTTGTTGGCGGCGATGACGGCGGGCAGGGCGTTGGCCTCGGCCACGACCAGAAACCGGTCGAGCATGGGCAGGCGCGGGGCGGGCTGGGCGCAGGCGAACACGAAGATGACCTGATCGGGGTTGGCGACGATGACCTGCTCGGCCTCCGCGCCGGCCCGCGCGCCGCGCCGCCCGTAGCCGCCCGGGGCGCGCCGCGAGAGCACGCGCGCGCGCGGGGCAACCGCCTCGATGGTGCCGGTGCCGTCGGGCTGCCGGGCAATCTCCACCCGGTCGCCCACGGCGGCCAGGTCACTGGCTTGCCGCACCTGTTTCAACCGGCCGCGCAGCCGGCAGACGAAATCGCCCTGGCTGGTGCGTACCCAGAAGAAGCCGCTCTGCGCTTTGGTGACCAGCCCCGGCAGCCAGGCGCTCATTTAGGGCGCGGGTGTCGCGGTGGGCGTGGCGCTGAACTCCTGCTCCCAGGGCAGCAGGCTGTAGGCGCGGCCCAGGAAATAAATCTCGGCCATGCGCTTGAACAGCGGCGCGGCGAACTGCGAGCCTTCGCCCACGTTCTCGATCATCACCACCATCACGATGTCGGGCTTGTCGGGCCGGTGGGCCTGGGTGTAGCCGGCGAACCAGGCGTGCGGCTGGCCGACGGCCGGGTCTTCGGCCGTGCCGGTCTTGCCCAGCACCGGGATCTCAAAGGTCGGGAAGACCTGATGCGCCGTGCCCTTGGGCAGGTTGATCGCGCCGTCCAGGCCGGCCTGAATGACGGCCAGTTGCTCGGCGCTGACCGGCAGCGCCCCGCCGGCGATCGGCGCGAAGGGCGTCAGCGGCGCGCCGCCGGGGGGCGCCACGTGGTGGACGATCTGCGGCCGGAACAGCGTGCCGCCGTTGGCGACGGCCCCCATCATCTGCGCGATTTGCAGCGGTGTGACTTGCACATAGCCCTGCCCGATGCCCATGTTCACGCTGTCGCCGGGGGTCCAGTCTTCGCCGATGGCCGCCGCCTTCCAGGCCGGGTCGGGGATCAGGCCCTCCGCCTCGGCCACCTGCCCAATGCCGGTGGCGCGGCCCAGCCCAAAGGCGTGGGCCACTTCCGTCATGTAGTCCGGGTTGTACTCAAACAGGTCGTAGGCGATGGTGTAGAAGTACGGGTCGCATGAGTAGGCCAACGCCTCCACCAGGTTGAGCGTGCCGTGCGGCGCGACGCCGAACGCCACCGTCCAGTCGTATTTGACCGCCTCCGGCCCCAGGGTGTTCCACACGCCGGTGCAGGTGTAGGGTGTGTCAGGCGTGAACAGGCCCGACATCAGCGCCGCCGCCATCATGGGAATCTTAAAGACCGAGCCGGGCGGGTAGACGCCTTGCGTGGCGCGGTTGAGCAGCGGGCGGCCGGGGTCGGCCAACATGGTTTCCAGCCCGGCGCTGTTGCGGTTGGTGGGGTCGAACAGGTTGGGGTCGTAGCCGGGGTTGGAGGCCATGGCCAAGATTTCACCCGTGGCCGGGTCCAGGATGGTGATGCTGCCGCGGAAATTGCCCAGCACGTTCTGCGCCTCCAGTTGCAAGGCGCGGTCGAGGGTGGTGTAGAGGGCCTGGCTGGGTTGGGCCTGGCTCTCGGCCAGCTTGGCGGCGATCTCGCCGCTGGGGGTGACGGCATAGAGCACGCCGCCGCGCTTGCCGGCCAGGTATGGCTCGCCCCACGCCTCCAGCCCGGCCCGCCCCACGCGCTCGTCGCCGGTGTAGCCGCGCGCCTGGTATTCGGCCAGCGCCTCGGGCGGGATGGCGCTCAGGTAGCCCAGCACCTGGGGGGCCACGCCGCCATACGGGTAATAGCGTGTGGTATAGCGCGTGAGGATGATGCCGCCGATAGTGGTCAGCGCGCCCAGGCGCGCCTGCACGTCCTCGGCCGAGGCCTGCCCGATGGGCACATACCAATCGGGCTGGGCGTTGGCATACTTGGCCTGAATGGCCTCGGGTTTCAGGCGCAGCAGTTCGCTCAGCGCGGCCAGCAGCGCCGCCTCGTCGGTGATCTGGTTCTTCTGCACGCCGACGGCCACGGCCTCGCCCTGCACCGCCAACCCCAGCCCGTTGCGGTCGTAGATGTTGGCGCGGGCCGGCACGGCGTAATCTAGGTGCAGGGTGTTGCCGCCGGCCAGCTCGGGCAAGATCAGTCCGTCGGTCCAGGCGATGGCCCAGCGGCCGCCGGTGTAGACCAGCGGCATTTCGGCCTTGCGCGTGACCGTGCCCACCACGGCCGTCTTGAGGTTGACCTCGAACGAGACGCTGGCCGTGTCGCCGGTCTTGAGGCTGGCCAGCACCTGCGCGGTGACGCTGATGACGTTGGCGGTGCGCACCACCTCGCGGTAGCGCGCCTCGAAGTCGTCGCGGCTGACGGCGTCCTGGCTGAGGGGCGAGAGCAGCGAGTACATGCCGCCGTAGTCGCCCCGGCCCCAGGCGTCCAGGAAAGTAGCCGCCGTGCCGGAGGGGTCGGGCGTGACGGGCGTGAGCGTGGGGGCCAGGCTGGGGGGCGGGGTGGGGGTGTCCGCGGGCAGAAATTCGATGCCGCCGCAAGCGCTGAGGGCGAGTGTCAACAGCAGGGCCAGCCGGCCGAGCGCGGCGGGGCGGGGCTTAGGGGTTAGTCGGGTCACGTCTCACCGGCGGGGCGCCGCCTCCCAGGTGGGCCACGATGGGGCAGGCCCGCGGGGCGTCGCAGTTGGCGGGCCGCAGCGCCGGGTCGGTGGCCGCCCCACGCGCGCGCAGCCGCTCGACCACGCGGCACACCGGCAGCCCCATCACCGTGGCAAAGCAATCGCTAAACTGGGTCAGGTCTACGGGCTGAAAGCCGGCGTACTGAATAGCGTAGGCGCCGGCCTTGTCCAGCGGGTCGCCGCTCGCCACGTAGGCGTCAATTTCGGCGTCGGTGTAGGCGCGCATGGGCACCTGCGCGGCGACGACCTCGGTGGTCGCGGTGCCGGTCGCGGTGTCAAGCAGGGTGATGGCCGTGAGCACCGCGTGGGCGCGCCCGCGCAGCAGGCGCAGCATGCGCGCCGCGTCGGCCGCGTCGCGCGGCTTTTCGAGGATGGTTTCTTGGGGGCCGTCGGAGAGCACGACGGTGGTGTCGGCTCCGAGCACGAGCGCGTCCGCCGGGGCGCTTGACGCGGCGGCGCGCGCCTTGGCCCGGCTCAGGCGCGCCACCATGGCGCGGGCGGTCTCGCCGGCCTGCACCGACTCGGGGGTCGCCGTGGCCCGCACCTCGAAGCGCACGCCTCCGAGTGCCAGGAGTTCCTGCCGCCGGGGCGACGAAGAGGCCAGAACGACTGGGCGCATATGGCCGCCATTCTAGCACGAAGGCCAGGGGGGGCGGTCGGCCCCCGCCTTTCGCTATAATCTCCGGCAACGTTACGTCACCAGGAGACTGAGGCATGAAAATCGGCATCGTCGGCAGCGGGTTGGTGGGGTCCACGGCGGCCTACGCCCTCATCATGCGCGGGGTGGGGCGCGAGATCGTGCTGGTGGATAAGAACGCGGCCCGCGCCTCGGCCGAGGCCGACGACCTGCTGCACGCCGTGCCCTTTGCCCACCCGCTGACCGTGCGCGCCGGAGACTACGCCGACCTGGCGGGCGCGCGGCTGGTCATCGTGGCGGCCGGCTCGAATCAGAAGCCGGGCGAGACGCGCCTACAGTTGCTGGGCCGCAACGCCGCCATCTTCCGCGAGGTGGTGGACAGCGTGTTGCGCCACGCACCCGAGGCCGCGCTGGTGGTCGCCACCAACCCGGTGGACGTGATGACGCACCTGACCGCCCGCTACGCCGCCGCCCACGGTGTGCCCAGTGCCCGGGTGATCGGCTCGGGCACCACGCTCGACACGGCGCGCTTTCGGGCGCTGCTGGGCCGTCACCTGGGCGTGGACGCGCAGCACGTGCACGCCTATGTGCTGGGCGAGCACGGCGACTCGGAAGTGCTCACCTGGTCGCTGGTGACGGTGGCCGGCGTGCCGCTGGAGCAGTTCGGCGCGCAGCGCGACCGGGCGCTCACCGCCGCGCTGCGGGCCGCGATTGACGAGCAGGTGCGCCGCGCCGCCTACCACATCATCGGCGGCAAGGGCGCCACCTACTACGGCATCGGCAGCGCGCTGGCGCGGATTGCCTCGGTCATCCTGCAAGACCAACGCGCCCTGCTGACGGTCTGCACGCCGCTACCGGAGGTCTCCGGCGTGGCGGATGTGACCGTGTCGCTGCCGCATCTGGTGGGCGGCGGCGGCGTGCTCGACACCTTCCCGCCCGCCCTCAGCGCCGACGAGGCGGCGGCTTTGCAGCGCAGCGCGGGCGTCATTCGCGCCGCCATTGAGGGCCTGGAGCGCGAGGGTCTGCTCGACGGCTAGCGGGCAGGGCAGCGGCAACCTCCGCTACAATATGCCCATGCCGCGCTACGACCTCTTCACGCTCTTCCCGGCCATCTGCCAGGCCTACGTGCAGGAGTCCATCCTCAAGCGCGCCCAGGCGGCGGGGCTGCTCGACATCCAGGTCCACAACATCCGCGACTACGCAGGCGGCAAGCACAACGTGACCGACGACCTGCCCTACGGCGGCGGCGGCGGCATGGTGATGAAACCCGAGCCGGTCTTCGCCGCGGTGGAGGCCGTGCTGGGGGCCGACCCGGCCGCGCGCCCGCCCGTCATCTTGCTCACCCCGCAGGGCCGGCCCTTCAGCCAGCGCGTGGCCGAGGCGTTGGCGGCCGTGCCGCACTTCGCGCTGATCTGCGGGCGCTACGAGGGCTTCGACGAGCGCATCCGGCAATACCTGGCAACGGCCGAGATCTCGCTCGGCGACTTTGTGCTCACCGGCGGCGAGTTGGCCGCGCTGGCCGTCGTGGACGCGGTGGCGCGCTTGCAGCCGGGCGTGCTGGGCGACCCGACCGGCGCGCAAGACGACTCGCACGCCTCCGGCCTGCTGGAGTACCCGCACTACACGCGCCCGCCGGAGTTTCGCGGCTGGGGCGTGCCGGCCGTGCTGCTCTCCGGCGACCACGCCCGCATCGAGCGCTGGCGGCGCGAAGAGAGCCTGCGCCGCACCTTCCTGCGCCGGCCCGACCTGCTGCTCAAGCTCGACCTGAGCGAGGCCGATAAGCGCTACCTCAGCCGCCTGGCCGAGGAGGTCGCCCAGCAGCGCGCCGCCGCGAGCTAGCGCCCGGCCCCAACTCGGCCCTCCCGCTTCTCACCTCTTACCTCTCACCTTTCCTCCCCGCATTGACCCCCGCCGCGAATCCCGCCATAATGCAGGCAGCATCCGGGCGGGCGCGGTTGAACCTCCGCCGCTGGTCGTGGGTAGTCTAGCTAATTCAACAACCTATGAGCGACGACGCGCGCTTAATCCTGAGACTGCAATCGGGTGATCTGGAAGCCCTCGGCCAGCTATACGACCGCCACCGGCTGCCGGTCTTCCGCACCGCCCTGGCCATTATCCAGGATCAGGAGGCCGCGGAGGACATTCTGCAAGAAGTCTTTTTGCGCCTGCACCAGTACGCCCACCGGATAGACACTTCCCTCCCACTGTCGCCGTGGCTGTACCGCGTTACGGTTAATCTCAGCTACACCTACGTCACCCGCCGCAACAAGTGGCGCGTGCCGCTGGAAGATTTCGTGGATCAGCTCATCGGCCCCGCCAAGTACAGCCCGGAGCCGGAAGCCGAACGGCATGACGACCTGCGCCGGATGCAAAAGGCTATTGACACCCTGCCCTTCAACCAGCGCGTCGCCATCGTGCTCTACTACCTGAACGATTTGAGTTTGCAGGAAATCGGTGACATTCTGAGTGTGCCGGTGGGCACGGTTAAGTCTCGTCTGCACTATGGCCGCGAGAACCTCCGCCGGCAGTTGGCCGGGGCAGCGCAGACGTCTGAGGTGCAATATGAATTCACGTAATCGGCGAGAGGTGCTCGACCCCCTGGAAGTCACCCTGCGCGACAGCCTGCGGGCCGCCGCCGGCAGCGCCGCCCCCGCGCCTACGCTGCGCCGCCGCCTGCTGCAACGCGCCGCCCGCCAGCAGCGCCGCCTGCCCTGGCGCGCCGCGTTCGGCCGGCCCGGCTTGTTCCGCGAGAGCCACACCTCCCACGACCACCTGGCCGCGCAGTATCACCTGCTCTACGTCGAGAACCTGTTCGGCCCGCGGCTCGGCTGGTTTTCCTTTAATCAGCTCATGCGCTGAGCGGCCGGCGTGGCCGCTGCCCCACTGCTCGCCGTCGAAGCCCTCAGCGCCCTGGCCCGCGTTCCGGGCGGGCGCGCCACCGCCCCGGCGTTTGCCCCGCTCAGCTTTGAGCTGGATGCCGGCGAGCGCCTTGCCATCATCGGCCCGCCTGACCTGATCTCGGCCCTGGCGCGCGCCGTCGCCGTCATCGAAAAACCTGCCTCTGGCCGGGTGCGCCTCGGCGGCGCAGACCTGACCCGCGCCTGGGGCGGCCAACTGCGCCGCCTGCGCCGCGCCCTGCAATACGTGGGCGGCGAAGGCCGGCGCGCCCTGCCGCCCTATGCCTCCCTAGGCGATGTGCTGGCCGAGCCGCTGGGGGTGCACAACCTGGGCCGCCCCGCCGAACGCCGCGCCCTGGCCGCCCAGGCCGCCGCCGCCTGGCAGGTGAACGGCTGGCTGCTCACGACTCGCGCCGCCTCGCTTTCGCACGCCATGTGCCAGCGCGTGGCCCTGGCTCGCGCCTGCCTGCTCCAGCCGCAAGTGCTGGTGTGCGACGCCCTCACCGACCGGCTGGAGCCGGCGGCCGCCGGCCCGCTGCTGGCCCTGCTCGACGCTTACGCCGCCCGCGCCAACCTCGCCCTCCTCTGCCTCACCGCCGACCCGGCCGTGGCCGCCAGCGTCGCCGCGCGCACCCTGCGCCTCGACCCCAGCGGGCTGCACCCCAACTGATCCTCTCGCGCCCTGGCTCGCTCCGCCCGCGAGGCCTCCCTCTGACCTCCAACGTCCGACCTCCCGCCTCCGTGTGTTATACTCACGACCCCGCATGGAAACGCCACGCCGCCGCGCCACGCCGCTCATTTCCGCCGCGCTTCTGGCCCTGATCGTACTTGCGGCTTGCGGCCCCACGCCCACGCCGCCGGTCACGCCCAAGCCTGGTTTCACCGCCACCCCCGGCCCCTCATCCACGCCCGCGCCGCCCACGCTGACGCCGACTGCCTCGCCCTCGCCGACGCCCACGCCCATCGAGTTGGTCGTCTGCCAGACCGGCGAGCCGCTCTCGCTCTACCTGTACGGCGACGACACCCGCGCCCGCGGCGCCATCTTCCAGGCGCTGTTCGATGGTCCGATTGACACCGTCGGCTACGTGGATCAGCCCGTCCTCCTGGCCGCGCTGCCCAGTGTGGAGGCCGGCACCGCGGGCACGCTGGAAGTCGAAGTCTCGCCCGGCCAGACGGTCGTGGACGCCGTCACGGGGGCGGTCGTGCCGCTGGTGGATGGCATCCACCTGCGCCAGCCGGATGGCAGCCTGCTGAGCTACGTCGGCCCCGACCCGGTCCGCACCATCCAGGTCTGGGCCGAGTTCACGCTGTTGCCCGATCTGCGCTGGTCCGACGGCGCGCCGCTCACCGCCGACGACTCGCTCTTCTCCTATGAGATAGATGCCAGCCCTGACACCCCACGGGGTAAATACCTCATCAGCCGCACCGCCAGCTACATCGCCACCAGTGACACCACCACCCGTTGGACCGGCCTGCCCGGCTTCCTCGACAGCGACTACGCCCAGCGCTTCTGGACCCCGCTGCCGCGCCACGCCTATGGCGGGCTGAGCGCCGCCGCGCTGCAAAGTGACCCGGCCGCCAACGAGCGCCCGCTGGGCTGGGGGCCGTTCGTCATCAGCGCCGAGGGGTGGGTCAAGGGCGGCCACCTGACCGTGGAGCGCAACCCCTACTACTTCCGCGCTGCCGAAGGGCTGCCGCGTGTGGACAAGGTCACGTTCCGCTTTGGCCTCGAGGCCGCCAGCGTGCTCAACGAGCTGGCGACCAACACCTGCCACCTGGGCGGCGATGACGTGGACTGGACCAGCCAAATCCCCGACCTGTTGGCCGCGCGCGACGCCGGGCAGGTGACTGCCCAAATCGTCGCGGGCGATGTGTTCGAGCACCTCGACTTCGGCATCCAGCCGGAGGCGGGCTACCGGCGCGGCGCGGGGCTAGACCTGTTCACCGACGCGCGCGTGCGCCAGGCCGTGGCCTACTGCCTCGACCGCCAGGCGCTCATTGACCAGCTGGTCTACGGCCTCTCGGAAGTGCCCGCCGCCTATGTGCCCGCCGGGCACCCGCTTTTCGGCGGCGAGACCCTCACGCGCTATCCGTTCGATCCGGCGCGGGGACAGGCGCTGCTGGCCGAGGCCGGCTGGGCCGACGCCGACGGCGACGGCGTGCGCGAGCAGGGCAGCCGCCGCTTATCGGTCGGCCTGGTGTCGGCCCCGCCCGAAAGCGCCTTCCGCTCGGCGTTACTTGAATTTATCCGCACCCAGTTGCTCACCAACTGCGGCCTGGAGGCGCGGCCCGAACTGCACACGCCCGAAGCGCTCTACGACGTGTGGCCCGACAGCCTGGTCTTTGGCCGCCAGTTCGACCTGGCCGTCTTCCCGTGGATGACCGGCCCGACGCCGCCCTGCGACCTGTACCTGACCAGCGCGCTGCCCAGCAGCGACAACCCGGGCGGCTCCAACGACACCGGCTACAGTAACCCAGACTACGACGCCGCCTGCCGGTCGGCCCTGAGCGCCCTCGACACTGCTACGCGCCGCGCCGGGCAGGTGGAAGCGCAGCACCTATTTACCCAAGACCTGCCCGCGCTGCCGCTGTTCTTCCGGCCCAAAGTCGGCCCGGCCGCCAACAGCGTCCGGGGTTATCAGCTCGACGCCTCGGCCGCCTCGGGCCTGTGGAACCTGGAGGCCCTGGCGCTCGCGCTGGACGGTTAACGGCTTGTACAGATTGGCGATTTTCGGGTAGAGTCACACTCTGGGGACGCGGCGGCCGAATGAACCAAACTGCCCTGCGCGAGTATGAAGCAGTAGCGCGCAGTCTCGGCCAATCGCCGGCGCCGACCGGCTGTGCCCCGGCGTCAAAGCGCTTGCCCGCTGCATTGATATTTTTCGACGACATATGTAACTTGCCCGGCCGAGCGTCTCAGATGTACAGTGGCGTTCAACTCAGGCTGGTTTCGCCCCGTGGGGCGATCGCCCTCAGCCCAGGCGCTGCCAGGCGCCGGCTGCCAGGAGGCCCAACTTAGATGCCAACCGTGCTGGAGGTGAAAGACCTCGTCACGCGCTTCTACACCCCAGAAGGGGTGGTGCATGCCGTCAACGGCGTCTCCTTCAACCTCGACGAAGGCGAGACCCTCGCCATCGTCGGCGAGAGCGGCTCGGGCAAGAGCGTGACCATGCTCACGCTCATGAAGCTCATCCCCCAGCCGCCGGGGAAAGTGGAACGCGGCGAAGCCATCTTCCTGGGCAAAGACCTGCTCAAGCTGTCGAACGAAGAGATTCGCCACGTGCGCGGCGCGCAGATGGCGATGATCTTCCAAGACCCCATGACGTCGCTCAACCCGGTGCTGACCATCGGCCGCCAGATGATGGAGCCGATGCTGCTGCACCTGAGCATGACCAAGGCCCAGGCCAAGGAGCGCGCCATCGAGCTGCTCAAGATGGTCGGCATCCCCAGCGCCGAAGGTCGGCTAGACGACTACCCGCACCAATTCTCCGGCGGCATGCGCCAGCGCGTGATGATCGCCATGGCCCTGGCCTGCACCCCGCAGGTGCTCATCGCCGACGAGCCGACCACCGCCCTCGATGTGACCATTCAGGCCCAAATTGTGGAACTGGTGAAACGCCTGCGCCAGGAACTGGGCATGGCCATCATCTGGATCACCCACGACCTGGGCATCGTGGCCGGCATCGCCCAGCGCGTCATGGTCATGTACGCCGGGTTCATCGTCGAGCGCGCCGCCGTCAAGGAACTCTACGCCAGCCCGCAGCACCCCTACACCCGCGGCCTGCTCGGCTCGCTGCCGCGCGTGGACGAGTCCGCTGACACCCGGCTGGTGAGCATCGAGGGCCTGCCGCCCGACATGCTGCGCCCGCCCACCGGCTGCCCCTTCGCCGTGCGCTGCCCTTACGCCTTTGAGCAATGCGCCGAGAACCCGCCTCTGCTGCCGCTCGCGCCCGGCCACGAGGCCGCCTGCTGGTGGGACATTGACCAAGGAAAGCCGCGCTATGACCGCTGACCCTCAGGCCCCGCCCCGCTCGGCGCCCGCCGCCGCCGAACCTGCCTCGGCGCTGCTGCGCGTTGAGAACCTCAAGATGCACTTCCCCATCCGGCGCGGGGTGCTCCAGCGCCAGGTGGGCGCGGTGAAGGCCGTGGACGGCGTGTCGTTCGAGGTGCGCAAAGGCGAAACCCTGGGACTGGTGGGCGAGAGCGGCTGCGGCAAATCCACCACGGGCCGCGCCATCTTGCAGCTCTACCGCCCCACGGCCGGGCGCGTCTTCTTCGAAGGCGAAGACCTGACGGCCCTGCGCGGCGAAGACCTGCGCCGCAAGCGCCGCCGGATGCAGATGATCTTTCAGGACCCCTACGCCTCGCTCAACCCGCGCCAAACCGTGGCTGAGATCGTCGGCGAGCCGCTCGAAGTCCACGGCATTGCCAGCGGCAAGGAGCGCGACGACCAGGTACAGAACCTGCTGCGCATCGTCGGCCTCAACCCGCAGTATTCCAAGCGCTTTCCGCACGAATTTTCGGGCGGTCAGCGCCAGCGCATCGGCATCGCCCGCGCCCTGGCCCTCAGCCCCTCCTTTATTGTCTGCGATGAACCAATCTCCGCCCTGGACGTATCTATTCAGGCGCAGGTGGTGAACCTTTTGGAAGACCTCCAGAAGGAACTGGGCCTGACCTACCTGTTTATCGCGCACGATTTGAGCATGGTGCGCCACATTTCCGACCGGGTGGCGGTGATGTACCTGGGCCACCTGATGGAAATGACCGAGCGGAATGAGCTTTACCATAATCCGCTGCATCCGTACACGCAGGCGCTGCTGTCGGCCGTGCCAGTGCCCGACCCCTACGTGGAAGAGCGCCGCCAGCGGATCATCCTGACCGGAGACCCGCCCAGCCCGGCCAACCCGCCCAAGGGCTGCCCGTTCAACACGCGCTGCCCTTTGGCCATTGACATCTGCCGTGAACAGGACCCGGAATGGCGGGCCGCCAGCCCGGGCCATTATGTCGCCTGTCACTTGGTGTAAGCGAAAGCCGGGGCGCGCTTGACCCCGCCCCGGCGGAAACCGATTGTTCGGCCCGACCCCACCGGGGGCGCTCAGAAGGCGCGGCCGGTGTCAGGCCGGCCCCCAAAATAATACCGGAGAGGAGGTGAGGCCCATCAGACGATGGCAGAAGTTGGCGGCCCACATGCGGCCGAGTTCTTTCGTTGTAACCGATTGGTTTGTTTGCTGCTAGGAGGAGAGTAGATGCTTAACCACAAACGTGTGGCAGTGACGCTGGGCCTGATCGTCATTGCCAGCTTGATGCTGGGCGCCTGCGCCCCAGCCACGCCGGTCGCCACGTCTATCCCGCCGACCGCCCAGGTCATCATCCAGACCCAGATCGTCGAAGTCGAAGGCACCCCGCAGGTGCAGGAAGTGGTTGTCACGGCCACCCCCGCCCCGGTGGAGGCCGTCACGCACTACACCGACGATCCGACCACCTTCACCGAGCTGCTCTTCGGCGACATTGATACCATGGATCCGAACCTGGCCTACGACACGGCCAGCGGCCAGCTCATCCAGAACATCATGGAGCCGCTGATCTTCTACAACCACACCGACGCCGTCAACTACGTGCCGGTGCTGGCTACCGAAGTGCCCAGTGTGGTGAACGGCGGCATTTCGGCCGACGGCAAGGTCTACACCTTCAACATCCGCTCGGGCGTCACGTTCCACAATGGCAACGACCTGACCGCCAGCGACGCCGCCTACACCTTCTGGCGCGGGCTGCTCCAGTCGGACCCCAACGGCCCGCAATGGCTGCTGCTGGAGCCGATCTTGGGCTACCACTCGGGCGACGTGACCGAGGAAATTGGTGAAGGCGCCTTCGCGGGCGACCGTGAGGCCCTGGTGGCCGGCGCCACCCCCGAAGAACTGGCCGCCGTCTGCGAGAAGGTGAAGGCCGCCATCGTGGCCGATGACGCCGCCGGCACGCTCACCTTCAACCTGGTCGTGCCGTGGGGGCCGTTCCTGGCGACCCTGGCCCAGACCTGGGGCTCGATCATTGACGAGCAGTGGGCCGTGGAAAACGGCGCCTGGGATGGCGATTGCGCCACCTGGCAGAACTGGTACGCCCCCGGCTCGGAAAACGACGAACTGTCCGACATCATCAACGGCACCGGCCCATACGTGCTCGACCACTGGACCCCCGGTGAAGAGTATGTGCTGACCGCCAACCCGAACTACTGGCGCGCCGAGGGCGATCCGATCTGGGAAGGCGGCCCGTCGGGCATCGCCCGGACCCAGACCGTCATCGTCAAGCAGGTGGCTGAGTGGGGCACGCGCTTCGCCGCCGCTCAGGCCGGCGATGCCGACTTCTTCTCGGTCAACCCCGGCGACCGGCCGCAGGCCGATGAGTTCGTCGGCGAAACCTGCGACTTCCGCACCAACGCCTGCACCCCGGATGCCGATCACCCGGATGCGGCGCTGCGCAAGTGGGGCGGCCTGCCGGCCACCAACCGCACCGACCTGTTCATGAACTTCAACGTCGCCGCCGATGACTCGGGCAGCAACCCCTACATTGGCAGCGGCGCCCTGGACGGCAACGGCGTGCCCGCGGACTTCTTCAGCGACATCCACGTCCGCAAGGCCTTTGCCCAGTGCTTCGACTATGACACCTACATCGCCGACGGCCTGAACGGCGAAGGCATCCGCAACAACGGCCCGATCATCCTCGACATGCTCGGCTACAACCCCGACGGCCCGATGTATCAGTACGACCTGGATGCCTGCGGCGCGGAACTGGCCCAGGCCTGGGGCGGCGTCTTGCCCGACAAGGGCTTCCGCCTGCAAGCCACCTTCAACACGGGCAACACCGCCCGCCAGACCGTGGCCGCCATCCTGCAGAACAACCTGGCCGCCGTCAACGCCAAGTACCGCGTCGAGATCGTCGGCCTGCCCTGGCCGACCCTGCTGGCCGCCTTCCGCGCGCGCCAGCTGCCGCTGGCCATCAGCGGCTGGGCCGAAGACATCCACGACCCGCACAACTGGGTGCAGCCCTTCACCGTGGGCACCTTCGCCGGCCGGCAGAACCTGCCCGACGACCTGAAGGCCCAGTTCCAGACCCTGGTGGATGAGGGCGTGGCCGCGGTGGAACCCGCCGACCGCGCCGCCATCTACTACCAGCTCCAGCAGCTGTACTACGACGAAGTGCCGACCATCACCCTGGCCCAGGCCACGGGTGCGCACTACGAGCAGCGCTGGGTCGAGAACTACTTCTACAACCCGATCATGTTCGGGTACTACTACTACGCGTTTGCCCTCGACGGCGGCTCCGCGAGCAACTAACGCCTGCTGGTTGCACGAGCACTTCCTGGGGGGCGGGGCCGCCCGCCCCGCCCCCCCCAGGCTGAACCTTCGCGCCGGTTGGGGAGTGAGCCTGACAGCGCCGCCTACCTGTGGCTGGCCCGGCCCCGCGCCGGGAGGACAATACCGCTATGGTCGCCTACATCATCCGCCGCCTGCTGCTGCTGCCCCTGACCATCTTCGGCGTCACCATCCTCATCTTCCTCATGCTGTTGACCCTGGGGCCGGTGCAGCGTTCGGCGCTGTATGTGCGCGACATCCCCCACACCGAAGGCGCGCTCGACGCCATCATCCGGCGCTATGGCCTCGACCGGCCCATCTACGAACAGTATTGGAACTGGCTGGTCGGCCGGCGCGATTCCATCTCCGGCAAGATCGTCGGCGGCGTGCTGCGCGGCGACTTCGGCTACTCGCGCACCGGCAACCAGCCCGTCGTGGACCTGATCTTGCACCGCCTGCCCGCCACCGCCGAGCTGGCCCTGTGGAGCGTCGTCCCCATCATCGGCGTGGGCGTCTGGCTCGGCATCCAGGCCGCCGTCAATCACAACAAACCCATTGACCAGGCCGCCCGCATCTTCAGCATTGTGGGCTATTCCTTTCCTTCGTTTGTGTTCGGCCTGCTGGTGCTGCTCATCTTTTATGCCAAACTCAAATGGTTCCCACCCGGCCGGCTGTCCGACGAGTTCGGCCAGGCGGTCCTCCAGGCCGGTTTCACGCGCTACACCCAATTCAACACCATAGATGCCCTGCTCAACCTGCGGCTGGATATCTTCATTGACGCTCTGCGCCACATGGTCTTGCCAATCCTCACCCTCAGCTACATCTCCTGGGCGCTGCTGCTCAAGATCACCCGCTCGTCCATGCTGGAGGCGCTGCGGCAAGACTACGTGACCACCGCCCGCGCCAAGGGCCTGCGCGAGCGCGACGTGATCAGCCAGCACGCCCGGCCCAACGCGCTCATCCCCGTCGCCACCGTCAGCGGCCTGACCATCGTCGGCCTGCTCAACGGCGTGGTCATCACCGAGACCATCTTCAACTACCCCGGCATCGGCTCAGCCACCGCCGCCGCCGCCGCCTCGCTCGACGTGCTGACCGTGCTCGGCTTCGTGATGTTTAACGCCACCCTGCTCATCCTCGCCAACCTGGTCGTGGACGTGATGTACGCCTTTCTCGACCCCCGGGTGCGGCTTAGCTAAGGAGGAGGCGCCATGGCTGCCAACACTGCCGCCGCTCGCCCCACCGCCCGCGACATCGGGGCCGTCGCTCTGCGCGAGCCTAGCCGGCTCGAGCGCATGGTCGGGCCGGATTGGTACCGCATCCTGCGCGGGTTGGTGACCAACCCGCTCTCGGTCACGGGCCTAGTCATCATTGCCCTGTTCTTCATCATTTACATCTTCGCCCCGGTGTTGGCCCCGCCGATCGGCAATCCCGAAGTCATTCCGCGCGACGGCTTCAACCCGCAGCCGCGCGCGCCGGGCAGCGAATGGCGCGTGCGCCCGCCGCCGCTGCCCTTCTGGTACACGCCCCTCACCGGCAAGACCGAGTGGGTGCACTTGTTCGGCACCGCCAGCGGCCAGTGGGACATCTTCTACGGCATCATCTGGGGCACGCGCACGGCCATCTTCACCGGCGTCTTCATCACCGCCGTCACCGTGTCCATCGGCATCCTGGTCGGCTCGCTGGCCGCCTACTACGGCGGCTGGATAGACGACGTGCTCATGCGCATCACCGAGATCTTCATGGCCTTTCCCTTCCTGTTGGCGGCCCTGACCCTCTCGGCCCTGCTCTCGTCCACGCCCATCGGCCGCACCATCTGGGCCCCCACCATCGCCCTGGTCGGCTTTGGCTGGATGACCTACGCCCGCGTGGTGCGCGGCGACATCCTGGCCGTGCGCGAGCGCGACTACGTGCTGGCGGCGCGCGTCATCGGCGCCAAAGACAGCCGCATCTTGCTCAAGCACATCTTGCCCAACGCCATCTTTCCGACGCTGGTGCTGGCCTCGCTCGACGTGGGCACCTACGTGATCTCCTTCGCCGCGCTCAGCTTCCTGGGCGTCGGCACCGAGGTCGGTTACGCCGACTGGGGCCAGATCATCGCCTTCGCGCGCCCGTGGATCCTCAGCCTCGACCAGTATTGGTACATCATCGCCTTCCCCGGCATCGCGCTGATCTTGTTCGGCCTGGGCTGGAACCTGGTGGGCGACGCCCTGCGCGACATCCTCGACCCCAAGCTGCGCGGCGTGCGCGGCTAGCCCTGCTCGCCCGGCGCTCGCTCGTGCCGCTTCGTCTCCCGGCCGGGAGGCAGCCTGCGCTGTCTCCCGGCTTTGTCTCGCCCGCGCCGCCCGCGGAGGCGCGGCCATGACCGCCCGCCAGAGTGGGCCGGGCCGCCGCTGGGGGCTGGTGCTCGCGGCGCTCGGCGCGGGCCTGCTCTGTGGCGCGCTGGCGCTGCCCGTGCGGCCCTCAACCGCCGCCGCCGCCCCGGCCGCCACGCGCACGCCCGTCATGCTGCAAACGCCCGACCGCCTCAAGGCGCCGCCCACCGTGGAGCACCCCAGCCAGGCCGACACCGGCGCGCAGGTCTTCTGGCTCAACTGCCAACCCTGCCACGGCGACCAGGGCCAGGGCCTCACCGACGAGTGGCGCGCCCAATACCCGCCCGAAGACCAGAACTGCTGGGAGAGCCGCTGCCACGGCGACCGGCCCTACGACGACGGCTTCACCCTGCCGCACGTCGTGCCCGCCGTCATCGGCCCCGGCTCGCTCAGCCGCTTTGCTTCGGCGGCCGACCTGCACACCTTCATCAGCGCCGCCATGCCCTTCCAGGCCCCCGGCAGCCTGAGCGCGGACGAGTATTGGGCGCTGACGGCGTTTTTGCTGCGCGCGCACGCCGTCGCCACGCCCAACCCGCCGCTGGCCAGTGCCGAACAGGCCGCCCTCATCGGCCTGCACGGCCCGGTGACCCCGCCCGCCCCCACGCCCACGCCGACTCCCCCCGCGCCGCCCCTCTGGCAGCGGCCCGGCGGCCCGTGGCTGTGGCTGGCGGGCCTGGGCGCGGCGCTGGTCGCGGCCGCCGCGCTGTTGCGCTGGGCGCGTGGGCGCGCCCACGGGAGCGCGTGATGCCGCAGGACGCCGGAGGCGCCGCGCCGACGCGCCTCACCGCCGCCGAGGTGCTGCGGGCGGCGCAGCGCGCCACGCCTGGGCCGAGCCTCGCTCGGCTGGGCGCGCTGCATGGCCTGCTGTCCGGGCTGGCGCTGGCGCTGGGCCTGTGGCTGCCGGAGGCCCTCGCGCTCGGCCAGCGCCCGGTGCGCCTGGTGTTCCCGCTGCTGGCGCTGGGCGCGCTGGGCGTGCTGGCCGTGACCACTACCGCCGCCTGGCTGGCCGCCCGCTGGGATCGCGGCCTGCTGACGACGGCCGTGTGGGCTGCCGCCGCCCTGCTGGTGGCGCAGTGGGCGGGCCGCCTGCCCTACGCCGGCCGCAACCTGCTCGTCTGGCTGCTCGACCCGCGCTTCTTTGGGCGCGTGGTCTACGCCTTCGACGCGGCGGCCAACGTGCGCCTGTGGGTGGCCGGGTTCTTCATCGCGCTGGGCCTCGTGCTGCTCGGCCTGGTGCAAAACTATCGGCTGGAGGGCATTCGTGGGGCGCTGACGCGCGGCCGGTTGACGGCGCGCGCGGCCCTGCTGCTGCTCCTGCCGCTGCCGCTCTTCGCGCTGGCCGGCTGGGCGGCCCAGGACAACCTCTATCGCCCCTTGCGCCTGGCGCCCCAACTGGTGGACGAGGCCTTGAACACCGGCCGCGCCTACCCCGGCGACCTGCCGGCGTTGGCCCGGCAGACGGGCGTGAACTACGGCGCGATTGACAGCGTGCGCCCACTGATCGCCGACGCGCCGTACACGCTGCTGCTCGGCGACATGGACCTGGGCGGGGCCGAGACGGTCTTCGTCGTGGCCGACTTCGCCAACGGCGCGTGGGTCTACTGCCGCGTGCAGGCCGAGCAGCTCTCGCATTGTTTCGACGCCAGCCCGCCCTATGTGCAGGGTTTCGCCGGGGCGCTCAGCGGCGCGGGCACGCCCGGTTGCCGGCCCTGTACGGTGCGCGTCGCCCCCGACCTGGCGGCCTGGCTGGCGGCGCAGGGGACGCGCTTCAGCGGCCCGCCGCACATTACCCGGCTGGCCCAATGGGGCGGCCAGGTGCTCATGCGCGCCGCCGACCCGGCCGGCAGCTTCGCGGTCGAGTGCTTCTACACCGGCCTCGGGCCTTACGTCATCTCCGACTGCCGACTGGCCTGAGTGTTATCATGGGGGCGCCGCTCCAGGAGGCGGCCGCCCTATGACCTTCACCTCCGACCTCGACGCCCTGGTAGCCGAACTTCAGCAGCAGTTTCATGTGCCGGGCGTGGCCCTCGGCCTGCTGCACGGCGACACCACCTACACCGCCGGCTACGGCCTCACCAACACCGAGCAGCCGCTGCCCGTGGACGCCGACACCCTCTTTCAGGTCGGCTCGATCACCAAGACCCTGACCGGCACGCTGCTCATGCGCCTGGTGGAGCAGGGCCGGCTCGACCTGGACCGCCCGCTGCGCGCCTACCTGCCCGACCTGCAATTGGCCGACGAGTCTGTCGCCGCGCGCGTGACCACGCGCCATTTACTCACCCACTCCGGCGGCTGGGTGGGCGACTTCTTCGACGACTGCGGCCCCGGCGACGACGCCCTGGCCCGCATGCTCACCAAGGTGGCGCGCCTGCCGCAGCAGGCGGGCCTGGGCGAAGTCTACTCCTACAACAACGCCGGGTTCTACCTGGCCGGGCGCGTGGCCGAGGTGATCACCGGCCAAACCTACGAGCAGGCCGCGCACGATCTGCTGCTCGCCCCGCTGGGGATGACGCGCTCATTCTTCTTCGCCGCCGACGCCATCACCTATCGCGTGGCGGCCGGGCACGCGGCCGTGTACGCCGCGCCGGGGCAGGGCGCTCCCGCGCCGGTGGCGCGCCCCTGGGGGCTGGCCCGCACCGGCAACCCGGTCGGCGGGCTGATCTCCACCGTCAACGACCAGTTGCGCTACGCCCGCCTGCACCTGGGCCACCCGCCCGCGCTGCTCAGCGCCGCCGGGCTGGCCGAGATGCACCGGCCGCAGGCGCCCGCCGCCAACGGCGAACGGCTGGGCCTCACCTGGTTCACGCGCCCGGCGGGCGGGCTGCTGTTCATGCGCCACGGCGGCGCCACCCACGGCCAATGCGCCACGCTGGAGATCGTGCCGGGGGCGCGCTTCGCCCTTTCTGTCCTCACCAACTCCGACCGGGGCAGCGAACTGCATCAAGCTGTGGCCGCCTGGGTGTTCGAGCGCCTCTTGGATGTGCGCGCCGCCGCGCCCACGCCGCGCCCCGCCACACCCGCCGAGGCCGGGGAGCTGCCCGGCACGTATTCCGCCGCCGCCGCCGACCGCGTGGTGTTCGAGCGCGACGGCCAGCTCTGGCTGCAAATGGAGCCAAAGGGCGGCTTCCCCACCGCCGACGCGCCGCCCGGCGAGCGCCCGCCCGCCGTGCGCCTGGCCGTCATCGCGCCCGACACCGTCCTGATGCTCGACGCGCCCTATGCCGGCAACCGCGGCGAGTTCCTGCGCGACGCCGCGGGCCGCATCCTCTGGCTGCGGGCGGGGGGCCGTATCCACCGCCGGCAGTAGCTGAGCGTTTGGGCGACATTCCGGCGGGGCTGTCAGGCGGGCGGCAACCCGGCCGAGCGCACCTCATTGAACCAAACCGGCGGCGGCGGAGTATTGCCAGCACAGACCGCCCTGTTTCCGTCGTGAAACTGACCATTTGTTCGGGGACGTTGGGCGCGCTTCGCTTGACTCGTTTTCCGGCCCTATGCTATATTGCCTTCCCATGCTCTCGGACTGATCTTATCTGTCTTCATGCGCTCACTGTGGAAAGCCACTCGGCCGAAGCGTTTGGTCAACCGCCTGCGTATCCCGTGCGCAGCCCGTTGCCTGGCGCCTCGTTTTAAGCAGCGCAGCGAAACAAGGAGGTGAACCGGCAAAGCCACCCGTTAGCGCAACCGCATCCCATTTGCACCGCTGTGTATCCTTAGAGGAGGAGAGAGATGCTGAAACGCACCACGTGGACGTTGCTGGCGGGCGCCATGCTGGCCAGCCTTGTCGTGTCGGCTTGCCAGCCCACAACTACCACCGTTGAAGTCCCCGTGACCCAGGTCGTCGTGCAGACCCAGGTCGTCGAAGAAGTGCAAACCCAGGTCGTCGAAGTCGAAGTGACGGCCGTCCCCACCGTTGCCCCCACCGAACCCAAGGTGATGGTGGTCTGCATGGCCCAGGAGCCGCAGACCCTCTACACCCTCTCCGAGGCCGCGCTGGTGAAATCCGCCGTCCTGGAAGCCGTGTACGACTGGGGCGTTGACACCCGCGGCTACAGCTACCAGCCCGTTGGCCTCACCAAGCTGCCCAGCCTGGATGACGGCGATGCCTCTATCGCCGACGTGGAGGTCGGCATCGGCGACGCGGTCTATAACGTCGCCACCGACGAGGTTGTCACCCTCACCCCCACCAGCACCGTCACCCTGTCTCGGGCCGATGGCTCGAGCGATGACGTAGACTTCTCGCAGACCACCACCGCCATGGCCGCCCAGATGACCGTCAGCTGGACCCTGGTGGACGGCATCACCTGGGAAGACGGCGAGCCGGTGACCACCGACGACATCATGTTCGCCTGGGAAGTCGCCTCGTCGCCCGATTCGCCCAACAGCAAGTACGTCATTGACCGCACCACCTCGTACACCGCGGTGGACGACAAGACCTGGACGTGGGTCAGCCTGCCCGGTTACACCTCCGGCACCTACTTCCTGGACGCCGTCAACCGTCCGCTGCCGCGCCACCAGTTGGGCAGCATGACCCCCGCCCAGATGCTCGAGGACGAGGGCGTCAACCGCGATCCGCTGGCCTATGGCCCCTTCAAGATTGACGAGTGGGTGGCCGGTGATCACATCACCCTGAGCAAGAACCCCACCTACTATCGCGCTTCCGAAGGCCTGCCCAAGCTCGACCAACTGATCTACCGCTTCGTCCCCGACACCAACCAGCTCATCGCGCAGTTGGCCTCGGGCGAGTGCGACCTGGGCACGCAAGACGCCGCCTTTGAAGGCTCGCTGCCCCTCATCCGCCAGTTCGAGACCGAAGGCCTGATGACGCCGCAGATCGTTGCCGGCACCACCTTCGAGCACCTGGACTTCGACACCCTGCCGGTGGACAGCTACACTGGCTTCGCCGGGCGCGTGAAGAACGACGACGGCACCCCGATCTTCGCCAACGTCTCCATCCGCCAGGCCATCGCCTACTGCCTCGACCGCCAGGCCATCATTGACGCCACCACCAACGGCGCCGGCGTGATCATGCACGCCTACTCGCCCAGCGATCACCCGCTGTACCCCGGCGATGACAATATCACTCAGTACGGCTTCGACCCGGCCAAGGGCCTGGAACTGCTGGCCGCCGCCGGCTGGACCGATAGCGACGGCGATGGCATCCTCGACAAGGGCGGCGAGAAGTTCTCCTTCGTGCACAGCACGCGCAACAACCCGCTGCGCGCGCAGGTCACCCAGGTGGTGCAGGCCCAGCTCAAGGAAAACTGCATGATCGAGACCACCATCGAGCTGGTCGGCGGGGAGTACTTCTCCGACGGCCCCGACGGCATGGTCTTCGGCCGCCAGTACGACCTGGGCGAGTTCGCCTGGCTGACGGGCGTGGAACCGGGCTGCACGATCTACGCCACCACCGCCATCCCGAACGAGGTCAACGGCTGGGGCGCTTCCAACAACACCGGCTGGAGCAACGCCGAGTTCGATGCCGCCTGCGCGGCGGCCGGCGCCACGCTGAATGCGGATGAAAAGAAGGCCCAGCACGGCCTGGCGATGCAGATCTTCGCTGAAAACCTGCCGGCCATCCCGCTCTTCTCCCGCGGCAAGATCCTGGTCACCGGCCCGAACGTCACCGGTGTCATCATGGACCCGACCGCCAACTCCGAACTCTGGAACGTCGAGAACTTCGACCTGGTCCAGTAGTACCGGTTAGCCATCTTCAGCGGGGGCGCTCCGGCGCCCCCGCTGAAGGGGCGGGGCCGCCCAGCCTCGCCCGGTCTGCCAAGGGGTAGGAGCGCGGCCATGACCAATTACCTGATCCGGCGCCTGGTGCAGATGATGTTGGTCGTCATCCTCTCCTCGTGCGCCATTTACCTCTTGTTGTGGCTGGCCCCCGGCGGCCCGCTCGACGAGCTCAAGTTCGCCGGCGCCGCCGACCGCAAAGCGCAGTTCAGCCAGCAGGATATCGAGCGCATCTCCGAATACCTGGGCCTGCACCGTGGCCCGGCCTGGGGCTTCGTGGCCTGGCTCACCGGCGAGGACTGGCTGGGGGCCATCGGCCGCGCCGACTTGCAGCGCCCCATTTGCCGCGAAAGCCTGGATAAGTGCGGCCTAGGCGTCCTGCGCGGCGACTTCGGCATCTCGTGGAGCGTGGCCCGCGGGTCGCCGGTGAGCTTTGTGCTCTCGTCGCGTGTGCGCAACACCATGATCCTCATGGTGGCCTCCACCGTCTTGTCGCTCGTCATCGCCATCCCCATCGGCATCTACTCCGCCGTCAAGCAGTATTCGCGGCTCGACTACGTCTTCACCACCTTCTCCTTCTTTGGCACGGCCATGCCGGTTTTTTGGTTTGGGCTGATCATGATCATCTTATTCGGCGGCAATCAATCGCCGCTGTTTAAGCTGTTCGGCTTCCCCTACCTGCCCACCGGCAACGTCACCCTGGTGCGCGCTCCGCTCAAGGGCGGCCTGGAATACCTGCTCAACGTCAGCCCCGGCTCGTGGCTCGACATCGCCGTGCACGCCCTGCTGCCCACGCTGGTGCTCTCGCTGCTCTACATGGCGGGCTGGAGCCGCTTTATGCGCGCCTCCATGCTCGAGGTGCTGCGGCAAGACTACGTGCGCACCGCCCGCGCCAAGGGCCTGATTGAGCGCGTGGTGGTGCTCAAGCACGCCCTGCGCAACTCGCTCATCCCGCTCATCACCATCGTCGTCTTCCAGCTCCCCGGCATCTTCGGCGGGGCCACCATCACCGAAACCGTCTTCAACTGGCAGGGCATGGGCTTCCTCTACGTTTACGCCCTGGCCGCCGACGACTACCCGGTGGCCATGGCCTTCCTGTTCATCAGCGCCGTGCTGGTCGTCATTGCCACCCTGCTGGGCGATATCCTGTATACCGTGGTAGACCCGCGCATTCGCTTCAGCTAACCGGGGGCAAGGGCGCTCATGGCTGTTACCGATCTGCAATCTGAAACCCTGCTCACCCCGCAAGAAGAGAGCCAGTGGCTGCTGGTGGCCCGGCGCTTCCTGCGCCACAAGCTGGCCGTGGCCGGGCTGGTGCTCATCGTCATCTTCGTGCTGGCGGCCATCCTGGCCCCGGTCCTCGCGCCCTACGACCCCTACAAGCAAAACCTCGGCCCGCAGTTCGCCGACCCCACCAGCCAGCACCTGCTCGGCCTGGACGACCTGGGCCGCGATGTGTTCAGCCGCCTGCTCTACGCCGCGCGCCTGTCGCTCTTCATCACCCTGACCGTCAACCTGATCTCCGAAACCGTCGGCGTCGTGGTCGGGGCCGTCTCCGGCTACTACGGCGGCTGGGTTGATTCGCTCATCCAGCGCTTCGTCGAGTTCATGCTCACCCTGCCCACGCTGCCGCTGCTGCTGTTCTTCTCGGCCATGCTGCGCGGGCTGAACATCCCCGGCCTGCCGCGCGAATGGTCCAGCGCCATCATCATTTCGTTTGTCCTGATCGTGTTCGGCTGGATGGGCTCCACCCGCCTGGTGCGCGGCATGGTGCTCAGCCTGCGCGAGCAAGATTTTGCTCAGGCCTGCAAGGCGCTGGGCATGAGCGACTGGCAGATCATCACCCGCCACATGATCCCCAACTCCATGGCCCCCGTCATCGTAGACCTGACGCTCGGCCTGGGCGGCGTCATCGTGCTGGAGGCGGCGCTGTCGTTTCTCGGCTTTGGCATTCAGCCGCCGGTGCCCACCTGGGGCAACATGCTGCAAAACGTGCAAGACCGCATGTGGCAGCAGCCCTGGCTGGCTTTTTACCCGGGCCTGTGCATCTTCTTGACCTCGCTGGCGTTTAACTACGTCGGCGACGGCCTGCGCGATGCGCTCGACCCGCGCCTGAAACTCTAGCCTCCATTCCGCGGCCCGGGCGCCTGGGCCGGCCGCGTCCTCAGCGAGGAAGGTGCTCTTGAACAAAACCCGCCCGAACGATCTGGTGGTGGAAGCCGGCGCCGCCGACAACATCCTGGAGGTCCGCAACCTCAAGACCTACTTCTACACCGAAGACGGCGTGGTCAAGGCCGTGGACGGCGTGGATTTCACCGTGCGGCGCGGCGAGGTGATGGGCCTGGTGGGCGAATCGGGCTGCGGCAAGAGCGTCACCTCGCTCTCGATCATGCGGCTGGTGGGCGTGCCCGGCAAGATCATCGAGGGCGAACTGCTCTTCGACGGCCAAGACCTGCTCAAGCTGCCCGAGAGCGAGATGGTACACATCCGCGGCAACCGCATCTCGATGATCTTCCAGCAGCCGCAGTCGTCGCTCAACCCGGTCTTTAAGGTCGGCGACCAGATCGCCGAGGTGCTCGACATTCATCGTTCGCTCGGCCGCGACGCCGGCTGGACCCGCGCCGTTGAGCTGCTCAAGATGGTCGGCATCCCCGACGCCGAGCGCCGGGCCCACGCCTTCCCGCACGAGCTGTCCGGCGGCATGGCCCAGCGTGTGATGATCGCCATGGCCCTGGCCTGCGTGCCCGAGCTGCTCATCGCCGACGAGCCGACCACCGCCCTCGACGTGACCATCCAGGCCCAAATCCTCGACCTGATGCGCGACATCCGCACCAAGATGCAGGCCAGCATCATCCTCATCACCCACGACCTGGGCGTCGTGGCCGAAATGTGCGAGCGCGTGGCCGTCATGTACGCCGGGCAAATCGTCGAGCAGAGCGACGTGCAGACCCTCTTCGCCGAGCCGAAGCACCCCTACACTCAGGGCCTGATCGGCTCCATCCCGGTGCTGGGCGTCATCAAAGACAAGCTGGATGTCATCCCCGGCTCGGTGCCCAACCTGATCAACCTGCCCATTGGCTGCCGCTTCGCCCCGCGCTGCCGCGCCCGCGTGCAGTACGGGCTAACCATCTGCGTGGATGTGCACCCCGACCTGAAGCCGGTGGCGCCCAACCACAACGTGCGCTGCTGGCTGTACCACAACAGCCCTGAGCACAATTACCAGGCCCCGCTAGCCGTAGCGAGCTAGGCCCGCCGAGTGGAGGCGCCGTTTATGTCGTCGGCCAAGTGGTTGCGTTGGGGGGTGGGTCTGGGGTTGGGCCTGAGCCTGCTGCTCAGCGCCTGCGGCGGCGACGCGCCGGCCGGGGGCGACTCGGGCGGCGGCGGCGATACCGGCGGCGGCGCGGCCGCGACTCCCACGACCGGCATCGCGGTGCCGGAGCACGTGCCGATCCTGGCGGGCGCCTACGACCTGACCGTGACCGCCGACGGCACCTACATCGCCTACAAGGCCGACGAAGCCTATGACGCCGCCGTGGAGTACTACCAGAGCGAACTCGTGGCGCAAGGCTGGGAGCAGATCAACAAGAACGACGCGGCCTTCGGCGAGTCTATCACGCTGCTGCGCTCGCGGCCCGAAGCCAACATCTCCATCACCATCCAATCAGTCCCCGGCGACGCGCCCAGCGTGCGGGTGCTGATCTCGCTGACCAAAAAGTGAGTCGGCCAGCCTAGTGCGCTTGCGCTAAAGGACCCACCGTGACAGACGCTTCGCTCACTGCTGTTGCTCCCGCCCCGGCCAACGGGGCCGCCTCGGCCAACCTGGTCGAGGTCAAGAACCTGGTCAAATACTTCCCCGTGCGCGGCGGCTTGCTGCAGCGCGTGGTGGCCTGGGTGCAGGCGGTTGAAAACGTCAGCTTTACCGTGCGGCGCGGCGAAACGCTGGGCCTGGTGGGCGAATCCGGCTGCGGCAAGACCACCGTCGGCCGCACCTTGCTGCGCCTCATCCCTGCCACCAAGGGCGAAGTGCTATTTGATGGCCGCAGTGTCTTTACCGCCACGCCGCGCGAGCTAAAGGCCCTGCGCCGCGACATGCAGATCATCTTTCAAGACCCGTTCTCGTCGCTCGACCCGCGCATGCCCGTCGGCGAGAGCATCGGCGAGGGCCTGCTGGTGCACGGCCTGACCAACCGCAAGGAGCGCTTCGAGGTCGTCATTCAGACCCTGCGCAAGGTCGGCCTGGAAGACTACCACGCCCGCCGCTACCCGCACGAGTTCTCCGGCGGCCAGCGCCAGCGCATCGGCATTGCCCGCGCCCTGGCTCTGCGCCCCAAGTTCATCGTCTGCGACGAGCCGGTTTCGGCGCTGGATGTGTCCATCCAGGCCCAGGTGCTCAACATCCTCAACGAGCTGCAAAGCGAATTTGACCTGACCTACCTGTTCATCGCCCACAACCTGAGCGTGGTCGAGCACATCGCCGACCGCGTGGCGGTGATGTACCTGGGCAAGATGGTCGAGCTGGCCGGCCGCGACGAACTCTACCGCAACCCGCTGCATCCCTACACCCAGGCACTCATGTCGGCCATTCCTATCCCCGACCCGAACCTCAAGCGCGAGCGCATCATCCTCAAGGGCGACGTGCCCAGCCCGCTGCGCCCGCCCACCGGCTGCCGCTTCCACCCACGCTGCCCGGTGGCGCTGGAGCACTGCGCCCGCGAAGAGCCGGCCTTCCGCGAGGTCAGCCCGGATCACTTCGTCGCCTGCTGGCGCGTCGAGTAAGCCCGGCGCCCGTCCCCTGAAACTTCAACGGCCCCCAGCCAACCGGCGGGCCGATTGATTTTCGCGCGGCTGCCGCCCCGCCTTTTCTCTTTCTCTGTCTTTTTTCTCTCCGTTGTACAATGGCCCTATGCCCGCCCCGCGCATCCTCATCGTGGATGACCAGCGCGACATCAGCCGCATGTTGCGCGCCGCTCTGGGCACGCTGGGCGGCGGCAGCGTCATCCTCGATGTGCCCTCGGCCGAAGAGGCCCAGCTAGAGCTGCGGCGCGAGCCGGTGGACCTGCTCATCACCGACCTGCGCCTGCCCGGTATCAGCGGGCTAGAGCTGATCCACAAGCTGCGCCGCGCCAGCAGTGACGCCGCCTTCATCGTCATCAGCGCCTACGCCGACGAGATCACCCGGCGCGAGGTGGCCGACGCGGGCGCCACCTTTTACCCCAAGCCGCTCAGCCTGGAAGACTTTCTGCAGGGCGTGCGCCGCCTGCTGGGGGCGCGCCTGGCCGCCCCCGCGCCGACCGACACGGCCGACGACCTGCCCGCCGCGCTGGCGCGCCTGCGCCGCGAGGTGGCCGCCGCCGTGGTCGTGCTGCTTGACGCCCACGCCGCGCTGGTGGCTGCCGATGGCGACCTGGCCGCGCTGCCGCTGGCCGCGCTGGCCGCCCCGCTGCTCACAGTCGTGGCCGCGGGCCGCCAGGTCAGCGCCGCGCTGGGCAGGCCGGGCGGCAGCAGCCTTACCTTCGTGGAAGGCCCGGCTCATGACCTCTATGGCCTGCGCGTCGGTTTACACCATGCGCTGCTGGTGTTCTACGCCGGCGGGCAGGGCGGGGCGCACATCGGGCCGGTGATGCGCTCCGGCCGCCGAGCCGCCGAGGAACTGCTGCTGCTGATCGGAGGGACTCCGGCCCCCACGCCCACCGAGCCGGCCCCCGCCGCCATCGTCCCCGACCCACGCGTGACGGCCCCGCTGCGCCGGCGCTCGCCCGACACCGGCCCCTTGCGCGGGCAGGCCCCGGTTCCGCGCCCACCCGCGCCGCCCCTCACCGAGGCCGAACTCCAGCATCTGGATGACGCCGCCAAGACCGTCACCAGCGACGCGGCGGCTGCCTTCTGGCAGGAAGCCGATCACGGCGACCTGGGCGACGACCGCTCAGGCACGCTCTCTTTTGAAGAAGCCGCCAAGCGCGGCCTGTTCAAGTCCGACAAGCCGAAGCCCAGCTCCTGAGGCCCTTGAGGCCCCAAGTGCCCTCCCTCCTGGTACTTCGCCGCAACTGGCCCATTTGGCCCCTTTCAATCTCCCCGCCTGCCCGTGATATAATCATTCCCGCACTCTCACCACCCTGGGGCGTGGTGCAATTGGCAGCACGGCGGACTTTGGATCCGTGAATCCTGGTTCGAGTCCAGGCGCCCCAGCCTGATCGGTACTTCGCCGTCGTACGGTCGGCGTGTCGTTGGCGCGTATGCCTGCAATTCCAGACGAGCCTCCCCCTCAGCGCCCGATACAGCGTATCGGTTCCCAGCCTTTTCCGGCAATCGGTCTCAATCGGTTTAGGGCAACGCGGCGGGTCATTTACTGCCGCGTGGTCGTTACTTTCCCGCGAGGCATAGCCTGATGTCTGCTGCTCCTACCTCCGGCGGCCTCGGCGCCGTCATCCTGGCCGCGGGCCTCGGCACGCGCCTCAAGTCGCGCCTGCCCAAAATGCTGCACCCCCTGGGCGGGCGGCCCCTGGTCACCTACGCCGTGGCCGCCGCCGCCGCCGTCAGCGGCCGCCCGCCGGTGCTCGTGGTGGGCCACGGCGGCGACGCTGTGCGCGCCGCCCTGGGCGCGGCGGCCGTCTACGTCGAGCAAGCCGCGCCGCTCGGCACCGGCCACGCCGCCCAGCAAGCCGCCGCCGCGCTGCGCGGCGCGGCCGAGTTGGTGCTCGTCACCTATGGCGACATGCCTCTGCTCACCGCCGTCACGCTGCAAGCCCTCGTCGCCGTCCAGCGCGCCAACCCCGGCCCTTTCAGCCTGCTGAGCGTGGACGCCCCGCCCTTGCGCGACTTCGGCCGCATCGTGCGCGACGCCGCCGGCGAACTGCTGGCCGTGGTGGAAGCCCACCAGGCCACCGCTGCCGAGTACGCCCTCACCGAAGTCAACGTGGGCGCCTACTGCTTCCGCGGCGGCTGGCTGTGGGAGCACCTGCCGCGGTTGCCGCTCTCGCCCAAAGGCGAGTATTACCTGACCGACCTGGTGGGCCTGGCCGTGGCCGCCGGCGAGCGCGTGGCCGTGGTGCAGACCGACGACCCGGCCGAGGCCATCGGCATCAACAACCGCGCCCAACTGGCCGAAGCCGAAGCCGCCCTGCGCCGCCGCACCAACACCCACTGGATGCTGGCCGGCGTCACCCTGGCCGACCCGGCCAGCACCTACATCGAGCCGGGCGTGACGCTCCAGCCGGACACCGTCATTCTGCCCAACACCCACTTGCAGGGCGCCACCACCGTCGGCGCGGAGTGTGTGCTCGGCCCGAACACCATCATCCGCGACAGCGTCATCGGCGATCGCTGCCGCGTGGAGGCCTCCGTCGTCGAAGGCGCGGCGCTGGCCGAGGACGTCAGCGTGGGGCCGTTCGCCCACCTGCGTAAAGGCGCGCGGCTGGAGCGCGGCGCGCACATGGGCAACTTCGGCGAGGTCAAGAACTCCACCCTCGGCCCCGGCGTCAAGATGGGCCACTTCAGCTACGTGGGTGACGCCACCATCGCCGCGGAGGTGAACATCGGCGCGGGCACGATCACCTGCAACTTCGATGGGGTCAAGAAGAACCCCACCGTCATCGGCGCGGGCGCCTTCATCGGCAGCGACACCCTGCTGGTCGCGCCTGTCAGCATTGGCGCGGGCGCGCGCACCGGCGCGGGCGCGGTCGTCACCAAAGACGTGCCTCCCGACACGCTGGCGGTGGGCGTGCCCGCGCGCGCCATTCGCAAACTCAAACAAGCGGGGAGTTAGCCTTGTCTGGTTCGACGACTGGTTACGCGATTTTGGTTGGGCTGCTGCTGTTCAACAGCCTGCTGGCCGCGGCCCGCGCGGCGCTGGTGGGGGCCTCGCGCGCGCGCCTGCGCCAACTGAGCGACAGCGGCTCGGGCGGCGCGGCGCGCGCCCTGCGCGTGGCCGAAGACGCCACGCCGCTCATCGCCACCGTGCGCCTGGTGCAAAGCGCCTCGCGCTTCTTGGCGGCCGGGCTGCTGGCTGTGCTGGTCGAGCCGAGCCTGGCCGCCGCCCTCAATGGCTGGGCCTGGCTAGGCGGGCAGTCGGGGCCGGTGGCCCTGCTGCTGGTCATGCTGCTGGCCGCCCTGCTGGTGGTTACCCTGGGCGAACTGCTGCCGGAGGCCTGGGTCATGCGCTCGCCCGAGCAGTGGGCCATCTTCCTCGCCCCGCTCGTGGCCGCCCTGGAATGGCTGCTCGGCCCGCTGGTGCGCTTCATGCTCTTCGTCTCCGGCCGCATCACCAGGCCCATCGCCGGGCGGCAGGTGCCGTTCGTCACCGAAGAAGAGATTAAGACGCTGGTGGACGCGGGCGAAGAGGGCGGCGTGATCGAAGAGGAGGAGAAGGAGATGATCTACTCCATCTTCGCCATCGGCGACACCCTGGCGCGCGAGATCATGGTCCCGCGCACCGATATGCTCGCCCTCGACGTGACCTCGCCGCTGCCCGCCGCGGTGGAGGCCGCCCTCACCGCCGGGCACAGCCGCATCCCCGTCTATCAGGACAACATAGACAACATCGTCGGCCTGCTCTACGCCAAAGACCTGCTGCGCGCCTGGCGCGACAACGATCAGGCCGGCAGCCTGCGCGCCTTGTTACGCCCGGCCTATTTTGTGCCTGAGACCAAGAAGGTGGACGAACTGCTGGCCGAATTGCAGGCCAAGCGCATTCACCTGGCCGTGGTGGTGGATGAGTACGGCGGCACGGCCGGCATTGTCACGCTCGAAGACATTGTGGAAGAGATCGTCGGCGAAATCCGCGACGAGTACGACGTGAACGAGGAATCGCTGTTTGAGCGGGTGAGCGAGGCCGAGTACGTTTTCGACGCGCGCATTGACCTGGATGAGGTCAACGACCGGCTGACGCTGGCGCTGCCTAGCGGCGAGAGCGACTCGCTCGGCGGCTTTATCTACGGCCAGCTTGGGCACGTGCCTACCCCCGGCGAGAAGGTTAGCACCGACGCAGTGGAGTTTGAGGTGCTCAGCGTCACCGGCCGCCGCATCCGCAAGGTGCGCGCCCTGCGCCGGCCCGCGGCCCCGCCCGCCGCGCCGGAGCCGCGCCGCAACGGCAACGGGCAGGCCAACGGCCACCCCGCCTCTGGAGAACCCACCGATGCCGACTGAACCCGCGCCGCTCTCGCCCGCCCAGGAAGCCGAATTGACCCAGCGCGCGGCCCAGGCCCGCCAGTGGGCCTACGCGCCCTATTCGGGCTACCACGTCGGCGCGGCGCTGCTCACCGCCTCCGGCAAAATCTACGACGGCGTGAACGTCGAGAACGCCGCCTATGGCGACTCGATCTGCGCCGAGCGCACCGCCGCCGTTAAGGCCGTCTCGGAGGGCGAGCGTGAGTTTGTGGCCATTGCCGTGGCGACTGAGGGCGGCGGCGCGCCCTGCGGGTCTTGCCGCCAGGTGCTCTCCGAGTTCGGCCTGCACGCCCAGGTGCTTATCACCGATGGCGCGGGCCAGATTTGCGCCCGCACCACGGTCGCCGCGCTGCTGCCGCTCTCGTTTGGGGCCGCCGACCTGGCCTGAGATGACCCCGCCCGCGGCCCCCCCGCCCGAAGGCGATCCGCCGCAGCCGGCGACCCAACCGCACACCCGGCCCGAGCCGCCTCCTACCGGGCCGTCGCGGCTGCCGCCCCCGACCCGCGCATCCGACCCGCCCAGCACGCAGCCCTCGGCCCGCCCCGTCGCGCCGCTCACGCCGCCGCCTGAACCGCCGCGCCCGGCCGTGGCGGTGAGCGGCCGCGTCGGCGGCGACGTGATCGCCGGCGACCGGAACGAAACCAACACCGCGGGCCGCGACATCGTGGGCCGCGACGTGGTCACGAACACCACCACCAACGTTGGTTTCGGCTACGCCGCCGTGCAGCGCCTGCTGGTCACGGTCGGCGTGATGGTCTTCGTCACCGCCGCCTGCTTCTTCTCCGGCGGCGCGGTGCTTGGCGGCGCGGCCATCGCCGCCCTGAACAAGCCCGACACCTCCCTCAGCGCGGGCCTGGCCGCGCAGTTCGCCGACATGCTCGCCACCCTGCAAGACCTTCCGCCGGGCGAGGCGGCGACCGTGCAGTTCACCGAGCCGCAGATCAGCGCCTACTTCGCGCAGACCATCGCGCCCGCGCTGCCGCTCGACATCACCGAAGGCAAGGTGCGGCTCCTGGGCGAGGACCAGGTGGTCGTCGGGGGGCGCGCCGGCGGCCTGGGCAACCTGAATTTCGCCGCCACGTTCGACTGGCAAGACACCCCCGGCGCGCCGCTGCGCCTCAGCGCCGCCGCCGTCCAGGCCCTCGACCTGGGCAAGTTGCCGTTCGGCTGGGTCGCCATCCCCACGACCCCCTTCCAGTCGCTCGCGGGCGGCCTCAACGACCTCTTCAGCGGCGTTCAGATCACCGCCGTGCAGTCCCTCCCCGCCGAAGTCCCGGTCTGGAACGTCACCGTCGTCGGGCAGTAGGCAGAGGGCAGTCGGCCGCCGATAATGATGACGGGCAGTCAATTCATCACTATGCCGTGTAGAACCACCGATTGGGGCTGTTTAGTATCTTTTGGAGCCTCTGTTTGGGAGTAGCAACAAGAGCAACAGCCCAAAGACGGTCAGCGTAAGCGTCGCCAATAAACCAAGCCATGAAGAGTATCCCCTGTGTTCGGCCAATGCACCACCCATTGACACAATAGCAAATGTGAGTCCAGCAACGATCGAGACCCCTATGCTATTCTTGAAGGCCAAGAATGGATCAAGCCCATTTGACAATGCTATCGTCATCGCGATAACCAATGTCAAAGCTAAACAGACAACCAGTCGCACGGTGAATGATCGCATAACACTCCCCTTTGCTCGATTAGTTCGACACCTACAAGCCTAGAAATGTACCTATGGGTGATATTAAGGTCACATTGCAGCGTTGGCCTAATCGTAGGGCGTAGGAAGACAATGTCTACCTGCGCCTTAGTTGTTAGCTGTTGTACCCGGACTCTTTAGTTGTGCCCGGCTCGGAAAGAGCTAGGCTGATCCCCTCTCTAGCTTGGCGGGCGTGTTCTACTATCCCACCGGATAATGGGTCTCGATCCGGCGTTTATTCTACCAGCCGGTAGAGACAATATTGCCTCCCGTGTAAATTGCGGAGATGGTAACGGATGGGTAGTCTGCACGAATGCAGCCCCAGACCGGGAGACAGTTATCGAACCGGCCCTGCCGGAACGATGTGTGAAACGCTCCATCGGAGGCCCACTGATCCCAACTGTTGACGATACCCTGATAGTAGAACAGCGGATCGACGTTGGAGATACCGGTAGTCACGCTAATGTTGGTGATGCCCCACTTGGATCCCGAGTAGCAGAAGTTCTTAGTTGTCAGGGCTCACGACATCGCGAACATGAATAGCTCGGAAAAGGCTCACGACATCGCGAACACGAAAAATACGGTTGCGGCGCTCAGCCGCTCATGGCTGCATGCTGTCTCCCACAAGGAG
>JADZEK010000013.1 GCA_020850595.1 Anaerolineales bacterium | reverse complement strand
GGTTGCTCAGAAACTAAACCTGGTACGATCAAAGGGTCAGCCTGATCCTGGGTTGAGATTCCTCACCCCCCACAATGCCGAAGGATGGCCGGCAACCGGAGGGGGGCTTCGGAATGACATGGTCCGCTGAGTGTTTCGCCACTGGGGGGCTGGCGGCCTGCCGCCATGCGCTCTTCGGAATGACAGGCAAAATGGGGCTAATCGGTCCCAAGCGCAGTTTAGATGCAATGGCCCTGCGCCGCGCCGCAGGGGCCGCCCCGTGGCTGGTAGTTGGGAGTGTCCTGCATGCCTGGTGAGTTCGCGCCGTTTCCGCCCCCTACCCTGGTGGATTTGCTCCGCTTACGCGCCGGAGAACAACCTGACCGGACGGCCTACCGCTTTCTGGCGGATGACCCAAGCGCCGCGGCGGACTCATTGACGTATGGCGAACTCGACCGGCGCGCCCGCGCCATTGCGGCCTGGCTGCAAGCCCAGGCGCCCATCGGCGCGCGGGCGCTGCTACTTTATCCGCCCGGCCTGGAGTATATCGCCGCTTATTTTGGCTGCCTGTATGCGGGCGTAGTGGCGGTGCCCGCCTATCCGCCGCGCCTCAACCGGCCGATGCCGCGCCTACAGGGCATCGTGGCCGACGCCCAGGCTACCGTGGCGCTCAGCACCACCAGTATTCTCAGCAGCCTCGAGCGCCGCTTCTCACATCTGCCCGACCTGGCCGTCCTGCGCTGGCTCGACACGGCCCGCCTGACGGCAGGCAGCGAGGCGGCCTGGCGCCCGCCGGCGATCACGCCTGAGACGCTCGCCTTCCTACAGTACACCTCCGGCTCCACCTCGACCCCCAAGGGCGTCATGGTCTCGCACGGCAACTTGATGGCCAACTTGACCATGATTCACACCGGCTTCCAGATGAACGCGGGCCAGTGCGGGGTGTTCTGGCTGCCGAGTTATCACGACATGGGCCTCATCGGGGGCATCCTGGAGCCGCTGTACCTGGGCGGCCCCTCCACGCTCATGTCGCCCGCATCGTTCTTGCAGCAGCCGGGCCGCTGGCTCCAGGCCATTACGGATTATGGCAGCCGGCATGGCACGATCAGCGGAGCGCCCAACTTCGCCTACGCGCTGTGCGTGGACAAGGTGACGCCAGAGGAACGCGCCCGGCTCGACCTGAGCCAATGGCGGGTGGCTTTCTGCGGGGCTGAGCCTATTCGGCCGGAGGCTCTGGACCGGTTCGCGGCGGCTTTTGCGCCCAGCGGCTTCAAAGCGGAAGCGTTCTACCCGTGCTACGGGCTGGCCGAGGCGACTTTGCTGGCCGCGGGCGGGCACGGCGCGGGCCGCATTACGACCCTGACCCTGGCGCGCAAGCCGCTGGAACACAATCAGGTCGTCGTCAGCCCGGTGGACCTGGCCTCCGGGACAGCCGACCAGCAAGTGTTGGTCAGTTGTGGCCGGGCCATCCTCGATGAACGCCTGCTGATCGTCAACGCCGAGGCCAAGTGCGCCTGCCCCGAGGATGAAGTGGGCGAGATTTGGCTGGCGGGCGGCAACATCACCGCCGGCTATTGGCGCCGCCCGGCCGAAACGGCGGAGTCTTTCGGCGCGCGGTTGGCCAATGGCGACGGGCCGTTCTTGCGCACGGGCGACCTGGGCTTCGTACATGATGGGCAACTTTACGTCACGGGGCGCTCCAAAGACCTGATCATCATTCGGGGGCGCAACCATTACCCGCAAGATATCGAGCACACCGTCGAGCGCTGCCACGCCGCGATCCGCGCCGACAGCCTGGCGGCTTTTTCGGTCGAGGCGGAGGGAGAAGAGCGCCTGGTGATAGTGGCCGAGGTGGATCGTCACTATCAGCGCCCGGTGCTTGGCGAAGTTGTCGCCGCCGTCCGGCGCGCGCTGGCGCTGCATCATGAGCTGCAATTACACGCCCTGGTGCTGATCAAGACGCTCAGCATCGCCAAGACCTCCAGCGGCAAAATCCAGCGGCACGCCAGCAGGCAGCAGTACCTAGCCGGCACCCTGGAGGTCATTTCCGAATGGCGCGCCGATCAGGATGTGGCTAGCGCCGTGCCAGCGCCCGCCGCGGCGGCGGCCGGCAGGCTCGCAACCACTGCACCCAGCGCCCCACCCGAGGCCCTGGCCCAGGCCGCAGGCATTGAAAGCTGGCTGGTTGACCACATTGCCAAGCGCCTGAAGATGCGCCCCGGCGTGATTGCCGTTGAGCGGCCGTTTGTGGAGTACGGGCTGGACTCGGCTCAGGCCGTCGGCGTCGCCGGAGAATTGGCCGTGTGGCTCAAGCGACCGGTGCCCCCAACGCTGGCCTGGGACTACCCGACCATCCGGCTACTGGCCCTGCACCTGGCCGGCATCGAACCCGAACCGGAAGGGCCGGCCGCCTCTGAAAGCAGCCGGGCCACCCCAGACGAACCAATTGCCATCATCGGCCTGGGCTGCCGTTTCCCCGGCGCGCCCGACGCCGAAGCTTTCTGGCAACTGCTGCGCGATGGCGTGGACGCGATCTCTGTCGTGCCGACGGACCGTTGGCCGGTGGATGAGTTATACGCGCCGGAACCCGGCACACGCGGCAAAATGAGCACGCGCTGGGGCGGCTTCCTGGACGACGTGGGGCATTTCGACCCGCACTTCTTTGGCATCTCTCCGCGCGAGGCCGCGCGCATGGACCCGCAGCAGCGCTTGCTGCTGGAGGTGGCCTGGGAGGCGCTGGAGAACGCCGGCCTGCCGCCCGACCAGTTGGCAGGCACCAACACGGGCGTGTTCATGGGCATCAGCAGCTACGACTATTCGCGCCTGCTGTTCGGTGATCCGGGCCGCATAGACGCCTACACCGGCACGGGCAACGCGCACAGCATCGCCGCCAACCGCCTGTCTTACACGCTCGACCTGCGCGGGCCGAGCCTGGCCATTGACACGGCCTGCTCCTCCTCGCTCGTGGCGCTGCATCTGGCCTGCGAGAGTCTGCGGCGCGGCGAAAGCGAGGTGGCGCTGGCGGGCGGCGTGAACCTCATCCTCGCTCCTGAATTGACCATTACGTTTTCGCAGGCGCGCATGATGGCCGCTGACGGGCGCTGCAAGACCTTTGACGCCAAGGCCGACGGCTATGTGCGCGGCGAGGGCTGCGGCGTGGTCGTGCTCAAGCGCCTGGCACAGGCCCAGGCCGACGGCGACCCAATTCTGGCGGTCGTGCGCGGCTCGGCCGTCAACCAAGATGGCCGGAGCAACGGCCTGACCGCGCCCAACGGCCTCGCCCAGCAAGCCGTCATCCGCGCGGCCTTGGAACGGGCCGGAGTGCCGGCCGGCGACCTGGACTATGTAGAGGCGCATGGCACGGGCACGCCGCTGGGCGACCCCATTGAGGTGCAGGCCTTGGGCGCGGTGCTGGGCGCGCCGCGATCACCGGAACATGTGGTGGGGCTGGCTTCGGTGAAGACCAACATCGGCCACCTCGAGTCGGCGGCCGGCATCGCGGGGGTCATTAAGGTCGTGCTCGCGCTTCAGCACGAGTGGCTGCCCCGCCATCTGCACCTGGAAGCGGTGAACCCGGTGCTGCCGCTGGCCGGCACGCCGATCCAGATCCTCACCGCGGCGCGCCCCTGGCCGGCCCGCGGGACCCCACGGCTGGCGGGTGTGAGTTCGTTTGGCTTCGGCGGCACCAACGCGCATGTGGTGCTGGCGGAGGCGCCGGCGGCACGCGTAATAACGGGCGAGCGCGAGCGTCCACTGCACGTGCTGGCGCTGTCGGCGCGCAGCCCAGCCGCCCTGCGCACCCTGGCGGGCCGCTATGCCGCCCACCTGGCGGCACACCCGGCGCTCCGGCTGGCTGACGTGGCGCACACGGCCAACGCCGGCCGCAGCCAGCACGCCTACCGGCTGGCGCTGAGGGCAAGCGGCGCGGCCGAGGCCCAGGCCCAGTTGGCGGCCGCCGCCCAGGGCCAGGAGCCGGCCGGGGTGGTGTTCGGGCAGGCCGCCGGCCACCCGAAGCCGCGCATTGCCTTCCTGTTCACCGGTCAGGGCGCGCAGTACGCCGGCATGGGCCGGGCGCTGTACGACACTCAGCCGGTCTATCGCGCCGCGCTCGACCGCTGCGCCGCCTGGCTCGATGTCAACGGCGGCCTGCCGCGCCCGCTGCTGGCGGTGATGTGGGGCGATGCGCCGGGGCTGGACCAGACTGCTTTCACTCAACCGGCGCTCTTTGCGCTGGAGTATGGCCTGGGCGCGCTCTGGCGGAGCTGGGGCGTGGAGCCGGCGGCCGTGCTCGGTCACAGCGTCGGCGAATACGCGGCGGCCTGTGCGGCGGGCGTATTCGAGGTCGAAACGGGCCTGGCCCTCATTGCCGCGCGCGGCCGGCTCATGCAGGCGCTGCCGGCCGGCGGAGCGATGGCGGCCGTGTTCGCGGGCGAGGCCGTTGTCGCGGCGGCCATTGCGCCCTACGCCGAACGGGTAAGCCTCGCGGCCCTCAACGGACCTGACAACACGGTCATCTCGGGCGCGGGCGAGGCAGTGGCGGCGATTACGGCGCAGCTCACAGCGCAAGGGATCAAGTGCCAGGCCCTGGCGGTATCGCACGCTTTCCACTCACCGCTGATGGCCCCCATGCTGGCCGAGTTTGAACGGCTGGCCGCTGAGACGCACATGCAAGCGCCGACCGGCCCTGTGCTCATCTCCAACGTCACGGGCGCACAGCAAACGGCGGCCCCCGACGCCGCCTATTGGCGCGCGCATGTCAGCGCGCCCGTGCGCTTTGCCGCGGGCCTCGGGCGCCTGGAGGAGCTAGGCATCAACACCCTGGTTGAGATCGGCCCGCACCCGGTGCTGCTGGGTATGGCCCGGCGCGGACTGCCGGAAGCCGGGCAAGCCTGGCTGCCCTCGCTCCGTTCAGGACAGCCCGATTGGGTCGTGCTCAACAGCGCCGTGGCGCAGCTGTATGCGCTAGGCGGCCCGCTGGATTGGACGGCCTATGACCGGGGCTACGCGCGCCACAAGGTGGCCCTACCCACCTATCCCTTCGAACGCCAGCGCCATTGGCTGCCCGCCCCATCTGCCGATAGCCACGCGCCGGCGTGGGACATGGCGGGTAGTGACTCACAGCCCGCTGAGGACACGCTGCGAGCGGCCCTTGCCGTTCTCGCCCAGGCCGCGCCGGAGCAGTTGGCGGCGCTCGGGGCCAAGTTAGAGTTGAGCGCACCGGCGCCGGCCCTGCCGCCCGCCGCCGCTCCGGTGGCCATCCCAACCTTCCTGGCGCGGCAGGTCAGCCGCGTGCTGGGCCTGGGCGAGGCCCAACTGGACCGGCACCAACCCCTGAACCAATGCGGCCTTGATTCGCTCATGGCCGTAGAGCTGAAGAACCGCATCGAGCAAACGCTCGGCCTGGAAGTTCCGTTGGTGGAGTTGCTGCAAGGCCCAACACTCGCCGGGCTGACCAGTGCGCTCGAAGCGCGCGCGGCCGCCAGCGACGCCCAGGCGGTGCGCATCGAGGCGCTGGCCGACCTGCGCGGCGACCAGCCGCTGACGAGCAATCAGCAGGCTATGTGGTTCCTGCACCAGGTCGTGCCGCCGGGCGTTGCATTCAACGTGGCCGGAGCGGCCCGCCTGACCGGCCCGCTTGACGTGGCCGCCCTGGCCACTGCCCTGGACCAGTTGGCGGCGCGCCACGCCGCCCTGCGCACCACCTTCCACCTGAGTGACGGGACGCCGGTGCAGCGGGTGGCCGCGAGGCCGGCCGCGCCGCTAGAGATCATTGACGCGCAGGGTTGGCCGCAGTCGGCGGTCGAGGAGCGGTTGACCGCTGCCGCGCACGCGCCCTTTGAGATCGAACGCGGCCCATTGTTTCGCGCCCAACTCTATCAACGCGCCGCGGACGAGCACGTCCTCCTGCTGGCGCTTGATCATCTCATCACCGACTTCTGGTCCATGACGGTCTTGGCGACGGAGTTGATGCACCTTTACCAGGCCGCACACGCCGGGCGGCCGGCCAGCTTGCCGCCGCTCCCCGTCCAATATGCCGACTTCGTGCGCTGGCAGAATAGCCGCCTGGCCGGACCCGAAGGCGACAAGCTCTGGGCTTACTGGCAACGGCAACTGCAGGGCGAACTGCCGGTGCTGGACCTGCCCACGGACCGCCCGCGCCCCGCGTCGCCCAGCTACCGGGGCGACACCCGCACCGTGCGCTTCAGCCCGGCGCTCGCCGAGCAACTGCGCGCCGTCGCGAGGGCCAACGGCGCCACGCTGTACATGACATTGCTGGCCGCCTTTGAGGCGCTGCTCTTCCGCTACACCGGACAGAGTGACCTCGTTGTTGGCTCGGTCACCACCGGGCGCGCCCGCCCCGAACTGGCCGGGCTGGCCGGCTACTTCATCAACCCGGTAGCAATCCGCGCCGAGGTAGACGGACAACAGTCCTTCCGCGATCTGCTCGCGCAGGTACGCCAGACCGTGCTGGGCGCGTTTGAGCACGCCGATTACCCGCCCGCCTGGCTGGCCGATAAGCTGCACCTGCTGCGCGACGCCAGCCGCCCACCCATCTTCCAGACCATGTTCATCCTGCAGCGCCCACAGAGCGCAGAGGTGGAGGGCCTGGGCGCGCTGGCACTGGGGCTGCCCGGGACGCAGTTGCCGCTGGGCGACCTGACGCTCGAGTCGCTGGCCCTCCGGCAGCAGCCGGCGCAGTTCGACCTGACGCTGATGATGGCCGAGGTGGACGGCGGGCTAGCCGCTTCACTCAACTACAACACGGACCTCTTCGAGGCCGCGACGGCCGACCGGCTGCTCGCTCATCTGGGCGCGCTGCTCGCCGGACTTGCGGCCGACCCGACGCGGCCCATCGCCGCCCTGCCGCTGCTCACCGCCGCCGAGGCTGAGTTGGTGACCCGCGCCTGGAACGACACGGCGCGCCCGCTGCCGGACTTCATCAGCTTGCCGCGCCTGTTTGAAGCGCAGGCGGCCCGCAGGCCCACTTCGCCGGCGGTCAGCGCGGCCGGCTCGTCGGTCGGCGCTATGACATACGCCGACCTCAACATGCGGGCCAACCAGTTGGCCCGCCACCTGCAAGCGCAGGGTGTCGGCCCTGGCGCGCTGGTGGGTGTTTGCCTGGAGCGCTCGCCCAACATGCTCGTGGCGCTGCTCGGCGTGCAGAAGGCCGGGGCGGCCTATGTGCCGCTAGATCCGACGTATCCTGCCGAGCGCGTAGCCTTTATGCTCGGCGACTCCGGCGCGCCGGTACTGATCACCGAGGGCGCTCTGGTGGGCGGCCTGCCTGAGTTCGCTGGGCGCGTCGTCGTCCTCGACGCCGAGTGGCCCGCGATCGCGACGCTGCCCAGCGGCAACTTGCCCACGGCGCCGGGCGGGGAAGAGCGCGCCTACGTGATCTACACCAGCGGCTCGACCGGCCGTCCGAAGGGTGTGCAGATTCCGCAGCGCGCGCTCGTCAACTTCCTTTTATCCATGCAAGAGGCGCCAGGGCTGGCCGCGGGCGACCGCCTGCTGGCAGTTACGACGCTCTCGTTCGATATCGCCGGGCTGGAGTTGTACCTGCCGCTCAGTGTGGGGGCGCAAGTTGTCATCGCCGAACGCGAGTTGGCCTCCGACGGTGAGCGCTTGCTCGACGTGGTGGGCACCCAGGGGATCACGCACATGCAGGCCACGCCCGCCACCTGGCGGCTCATGCTGGCCGCGGGCTGGCAGGCGCCGCTGCCCCTCAAGGCGCTGTGCGGCGGGGAGGCCATGCCGCGCGGGCTGGCCGAGGCGCTGCTGCCGCGCGTGAGCGAGTTGTGGAACCTCTACGGGCCAACCGAGACGACGATTTGGTCCACGGCCTACCACGTCAGCGCCGGGGCGCATCCGCCGACTGGCACGGTGCCGGTCGGCCGCCCGATCTGGAATACGCAAGCCTATGTGCTGGATGAGCGCCGGCAACCGGTTCCCCCCGGTGTCGTTGGCGAGCTTTATCTGGGCGGCCATGGCGTCGCGCTGGGCTACCTCGGGCGGCCTGAGCTTACCGCCGAGCGCTTTGTGGCCGACCCGTTCCAGGCCGACCCGGCTGCCCGCTTGTATGCCACCGGCGACCTGGCGCGCTTCCTGCCGGATGGCAACCTGGAGTTTTTGGGCCGCGGCGATCAGCAGGTCAAACTGCGCGGCTTCCGCATCGAGTTGGGTGAGATTGAAACCGCCCTCGGCCATCACCCGGCGATCGCTCAGGCGGCCGTCGCGGCAGTCGGCGCCACGCCCGAGGCCCGGCGGCTGGTCGGCTATATCGTCATCCAGCCCGGCCAAACGCTGCCGGCCGCCGCCGACCTGCGTGATTTTCTGCGCCAGCGCCTGCCCGACTACATGCTCCCGGCCGAATATCTCAGGCTCGACGCCCTACCACTGACGCCCAACGGCAAGCTCGACCGCAAGGCTCTGCCCGCGCCCACCGGCGAGGCGGCCCGCAGCGAGGACTACGTTGCGCCGCGCACAGCGCTCGAAACCGACCTGGTGAGGCTGTGGGGCGAGGTGCTGGGCCTCGCGCCGGAGGCCGCCCGCGCCCGCATCGGCATCCACGACAGTTTTTTCGACCTGGGCGGCCACTCGCTGCTCGCCACGCGCCTAATCCTGCGCGTGCGCGAAGTGCTGGCGGTGCGCCTGCCGCTGCGCGCGGTGTTCGAGACACCTACCGTTGCCGGGCTGGCGCAGGCCGTGGAGCAAGCCCGCTCCGCGGCGGCAGCGGGCAACGGTCACAACGGACACGGCAGCCGCTTGTTCGGCGCGCTGACCGTCGCCGACCTCAAAGCGGAGGCCGTGCTCGATCCGAGCCTCACGGTGGCGCAGCGCGAGGCGGCGCACGCGGCTGCACCGACTCAGCTCCTGCTCACCGGCGCCACCGGGTTCGTAGGGGCGTTCCTACTCCACGAACTGCTACAGGCCTGGCCCGCCGCGCAGGTTTACTGTCTTGTGCGGGCGCCCTCCCGCGAGGCCGGGCGCGAACGCCTGCGCAAGAACCTCAGCAACTATCACCTGTGGGACGAGACGCTGGCGACCCGGATCGTGCCGGTGCTGGGCGACCTGTCACAGCCGCAACTGGGCCAACCTGACGACGCCTGGGCCGACCTGGCCGAGCAGATCGAGGTGATCTATCACAACGGCGCGATGGTCAACTTCGTCCACGGCTACGCGGCGCACAAGCCCGCCAATGTGGGCGGCACCGAGACGGTGCTCCGGCTGGCCTTCCGCCGGCACGCTAAGCCCGTCCACTTTGTCTCGACGCTCTCCGTCTTCCACACCGCCACGCACCCCGGCCAGCGCCGCCTGCTCGAATCCGACAACCTGGAAGCCATTGGGGCGCCGTATGGCGGCTATGCCCAGAGCAAGTGGGTCAGCGAGGCGCTGGTGCGCGCCGCCGGCGAGCGCGGCTTGCCGATCGCCATCTACAGACCCGGCTCCATTTCGGGCAGCAGCCGCACCGGAGCGTGGAACACGGAAGATTTCATCGGCAGCCTGCTGCGCCTGTGCCTCATGCTGAACAGCGTGCCCGACCTTGACCTGGGCGCCGATGTGGTGCCTGTGGATTACGTGAGTAGCGCGATTGTCGCGCTCTCACAGCAGCCCGCCTCCCTCGGCCGCATCTTTCACCTGTCCAATCCGGCCCCGCTCCCCTTTGCCCGGATCGTCGAGTGGGCGCGCGGCCGCGGCTATCCGCTGCGCGTGGTGGCCTTCGACGCCTGGCAGGCCGAACTGCTGCGGCTCGCCGCACAGTTCCCGGCCAACATCGGCAGCCCGTTCCTACCCCTGATCGAGGATGTGACCCAGGAACAGGTTTTCATGCCGCGCTTCGACTGCGCCAATACGCTGGCGGGCCTGGCCGGGTCTGGGGTGGCCTGCCCTCCCCTGGAGCCGGCCCTGCTCGATATGTACCTCGACCACCTGACCAAGACGGGCTTCCTGCCCCGCCCAGGGGCCGCCGGGCTGCCGGCCGATGTGCGCGCCGCATAGCCGGTGAGCACCGCCACACTCCGCCCACTGGCCGCCACCGAGCTGCACCTGTGGCGGCTGCGGCTCGACCTGCCGGCCAGAGCGCAATCCGCAACTGAGACCGCCCTGGCGCCCGACGAGCGCGAGCGCGCCGCCCACTTCTACTTTGCCGCCGACGCCCGGCGCTTTGTCGCCGCGCACGGACAACTGCGACAACTCATCAGCGCCTACGTCGGGCGACGTCCGGCGGAGTTGGTCTTCGCGGCCAACGACTTTGGCAAGCCCGGCCTGGCCGCGCCGGCAGATGTACTGCAGTTCAACCTGGCGCACTCGGGCGCATGGGCGCTGGTCGCCCTCACCGCCGCCGTACCCGTCGGCGTGGATGTCGAGGCCTGCCGCCCAATCACCGATCGCGCGGCCATCGCCGAGCGCTTCTTTGCCCCTGGCGAGGCGCAGCGGCTGTCCGCCCTGCCCGCCGGAGAACAGGCGGCCGCCTTCTTTCGGTGTTGGACGCGCAAGGAAGCCTATCTCAAGGCACGCGGCCTGGGACTATCCTTGCCGCTCGACGCGTTCGAGGTCACGCTGGAGACGGGCCAGCCGCGCCTGCTGTGGGTGCAGGACGATCCGGCCGAGGCCGCGGCCTGGCAGTTGCTCGAGCCCGCCATGCCTCCGGGCTACGCCGCGGCCATAGCCGTTCGCGGCCGCGAAGCCGCGCTAGTTGATTGTGGGGAGTGGCCTATCAGGGGAGACACCTAGCGCCAGCCGGCTCCAGGCCGCGTGGATAGACCCGATATAGGCTGTGCTCAGGCGTCAAGCAATAGTCGGCTTGCAGGGCCGCCACGCCATAGTACCGCTCAGCGAGGGAGGCCAAGTACACGGGGCGCGCGGCCGTCGCAGCCCGAACGCGCGCCACGGCTAGCGCGTTATCGAACAAGAACGGGTCTTCGGTCGGCCAGCCCTCCAGCGTCAGATCGGGCCGGAGGGCCTCCACGGCGGTGAAATAGCGCAGCACGAAATACTCATCCGTATCGGTGTACCACTCGGCCAGCACCAGGGCGTTGGGCGGCAGCGCCGCCAGCGTGGCCTGCCCGAACGCCCACGCACCGTAGTCGCCGCGTTTATTCGGGTTCACGTAGTAGGTCAGCCCGTCGCGGACGCCCGTGCCGATCTGCGGAATGGCCAACAACTCATCACCATAGCCCGCCGCCCGCGCCCAACTGGGAGCCGCCGCGTACAGCCACGGCAGGGCCACGATGCCGGCCGCCAACACCGCCAGCGCCGCGGCGCGCCCGCTGGCTGTCAGCCGCGCCAGGCATGCATCCGTCATTAGCCCCAACGCCAGCGCCAGGAACACGTAGGCCGTCAGGTAGAACGCAAATTGGTCTGAGACGTGATAGAGCAAGGCAAATAGGCCGTACACGGAGTACCCGGCCAGCGCTTTGCGGGCCAGGCGTCGGCGCAGCCCCAAGCCCAGCCAGCCCAGGGCCAGCCCCAGCGGACCAAACTGCGCCAGGTGCAGCACTGCCCCGACTGCCAGGCTGGCGACGAATTTGGCCGGCGTCAGGGCCAACAAATTCGCCAGGAACGTCGTGCCCACCACCGGCCCCAATACCTGACTCAGCGGCAGCAGCCGCAGCAGCCGCACGAATTGAATCACGTAGGGCAGGAAGCCGAGGCCAAATCCCACGCTGACGAAGCCCAACTGACGGGCCAGCGCCCGCCCATCCGGCTGAGCGCGTGGCGCGGGCGGCGCCAGGTAAGTGAGGGCCGCATACAGCCCCAACGCCGATACGGCCAGCAAGGCCAACAAGTGATTGGCCGCGCCTAGCCCCCAGGCCAGCCCGGCCGCCACCAGCCAACCCGCGCGGCCGGTGGCCTCAAAACGCTGCCAGGCCGCCAGCGCCAGCAGCAGCAGCAGCGCCCATAACGTGTACACCTCGGGTGTCACGGCGTGAAACCAAAAGGTGTGCGCCACCGCCAGGCTCGCCGCGGCGATGGCTGCCGCGGCCGGGCGGCCGGTCTCCTCGGCGACCAGGGCGTACACCAGCCCCACCGCCCCGGCCCCACACAGCGCCGAGAAGAAGTTGACCAGCCACAGCCGGTCCAGGGCCGGCAGCAAGCGCACGAGCGTGTGGGTGACCATCACGTACAACGGATGGTCCCAGGCGGCTACGCCCAATCGGTTGAACGGCAGAGGGTCGGGGGCGATGGCGAGCGGCACCATCTCGGCCAGGATGAACGACTGGCCGGTGACGGCCTCGCGCTGGAGGCGCGTGCCGTCGCCCCAGGCCAGTGACGGCTGGAGCGTGTAGGCGTAGAAGGCCAGCGCTAGCAGGCCCGCCGCCAGAGCGCCCTGCCAGGTGGGGCCGGCCGGCAGGCTGCGCCTAGCCCTCACGGGGTTCGTAGCGCGCGATGACCAGCGCGGCATTGCTGCCGCCAAAGGCAAACGAGTTGCCCAGCACGCGCGAAATGGCCTGGCGCCGCGGGCCTTCGGTCACGTAGTCCAGGTCGCACTCGGGGTCGCGCACCCGGTAGTTGCTGGTCGGCGGCACGGTCTGGTCACGGATCGAGAGGATGGCCGCGGCCGTTTGCAGGGCGGCGCTGGCCGCGATAGCATGGCCCAGGCCGGCCTTGAGGCTCACCACCGGCACTTGGTAGGCGTGGTCGCCCGCCACCATTTTGATCGCCGCGGTTTCGGTCTTGTCGTTCCAGATGGTCGCTGTGCCGTGCGCGTTGATCCAGTCAATCTGTTCGGGCGTTACGCCGGCGTTCGTCAACGCCCGGCGCATGGCGCGGGCTGGGCCGTCGGGCACCGGCTGCGTCAGGTGATAGCTGTCGCTGGCCGCGGCATAGCCAAGGACTTCGGCCAGGATGGGCTGACCGCGCCGCTGGGCGGAAGTTTCGGACTCCATGACGAAGATCGCCGCGCCTTCGCCCAGCACCAGGCCGTCGCGGTCGGCGCTGAACGGGCGGCAGGCGGTTTCCGGCTCGTCATTACGTTCCGACAAGGCCCGCAGCGCGCACCAGGCGGCCACGACGCCCGGCGCGAACGGGCAATCCGATCCGCCCGTGACCGCCATGTCGAGTTGGCCGGCGCGGATGAGGTTGTAGCAGTAGCCAATGGCATGGGCGGAGGAGGCGCACGCCGCGTCTACCGTCAGCATCGGCCCCTGAAAGCCGAACCGGATGGACACGTTGGACGACGGCGCGGAGTTCATCGAGATCGGAATGATCAACGGGTTGCTTGTGCCTTTGACATAGAAGGCCTTGAAGAACCCATCGCTAGCCGCGAAGCCGCCGATAGAGCTGGCGATGATCACGCCCACTTCCTGGTAGTCAATCTGCTGCGGCGTCAGGCCGGCCTGCGCCACGGCCTGGGTGGTCGCCGCCACGGCCATTTGGCTCGATCGGCTCATGCGGCGCGCTTCCTTGGCATCGAAGTATTGGCGCTCGTCGTAGCCCGCCAGACGAGCGCCAATGCGGGTGCGCAGCGCGCCAAACTCGGCTTCGGTCACGGGCACGACGCCCGACCTTCCGGCGAGCAGCCCCTCCCAAAAAGTCTGCACCGTGCACCCCAAGGGGCTGGCGACGCCCATGCCGGTGATCACCACACGCTCCATGCTGCCATCCTCCTGAGGCCGGCCGAACCCGGCCGGCGCGCTCGCTGACGCCAAGGCGCGTAGTCTACTTCACTTGCGCGTTGAGGCCAACGGGCACACGGCCTGCGGAGAGGCGTACCTCCGGAGGCCAGAACGCATCAGGCAGAGGGGCAGACGCTGGTTCCTGGCGGCGAATGTTAGCCGGTTACGGAGCGCTCCAAGTGTCCAGCCATTCGAGGAAGATCGGGCCAATATCGGGCGTTTGGCCGATGCGGATCAGGTCTGTGCCGTGGTCGTTGCCCTCGAAGGGCACGTGGCGGTAGTGGTCGCCGGAGGCTGAGGCGCAGGTTGGGTCGGCCTCGCGATCGCCAGTGGCGGCCAGGCACCAGGCCGGAATGCCGGCCTGGTCGAGCGCCTCGACGGTGGTGCTATAGACCATGTTCAAATAGCTGCCGGGCGACAATGACAGGGCCGCCACGCAGCCATCGGCGCAGGTGTCCACCGCTGCGTCACCGCCAATGCTGGAACCGACCAGGCCCACGCGGTCAGGGTCCACGTCAGGCTGGCTGCGCGCGACCTCGATGGCGGCACGGGCGTCATCGAGAAACACGCCGAAGTCGGGTACTGGCCCGTTGGCGCTCTCACCGTGTTGCCGAAAGTCGAAGGTAAATACGGCGTAAGAGCGGCCTTCCGGCATGGCGGGAAACAGCCCCACGAATTCCTGCGCGGTTCCCGGCAGACCCCGGTTTTGCAGCCACGACACAAGCCCAACCGTTACCCAGCGCTGCTGATCATCTCCAACCATTTCCATCAACACCACGAGGGGCGCGTTGGCAAGGGCGGCGGGGAAGTAATAGCCCACAAGCGTTGTGCCATCGGCGGCCTCAAACTCGATCCGGACGGCATCGCGGGGCAGCACATCAGGCGTGGCTGAGGGGGCGGCGGTTGGTTCGGGCGTGTCGGTGGGGAGGGTGGTGGCGGTAGGCGGCGGGGTGGCGGAGGCGGCCGTCGTGCGAGTTGGAGCGGAGGTGGTGGCGGTCGCCGCGGACGAGGCACGGGTGGGCACAGCGGTTGCCGGCGGCGGGGCATCGGTCGGCGCGTCGCAAGCGCTCAGGCCCAGGGCAAAGAACAGTGCCAGGGTTAGTAGGCGGCGCAATTGCATGGAGGCCTCCTTGCTAAGGTTGGTGGCAGGCGAGAACGGATGGTGGAGGAATTATACACTAGCCCAAAAGTGGGCTGCATTCCACATTGAGTAAGACCGGTGTTGCCACGGGGCATGGGCTGCCGCCGGGTGAGCGGGTGCGTTGACTCGCAGCGGCGGCCATGCTACGATGCGGCCACTAAATTAGTTAAGTAAATCAACTAAGGCGGCCGCGTTCATCAGCGGGGGACCGATGCACAGAATACGCAGCGCTGACCACACCCTCATGCGCGAAATGAACCTGGCGCTGCTGCTCGAATGCCTGCGCCGGGAAGCGCCGTTGTCGCGCGCCGACCTGGCCCTCATGACCGGGCTGACAAAAGCCGCCGTCTCAAGCCTGGTGCGGGAGTTGATTGAGGCGCGCTATGTACGCGAACTGGGGCCGGACCTGGGCAATAAAGGGCGGCCTTCCGTGCCGCTGGAACTGAATCCCAACGTCGGCTACCTGATCGGCGCAGAGATCGGCGTTGACTTCATCTCGGTCATCCTGACGAACTTTGCCGCCCAGGTCATCTGGCGCCGCGACGAGGCGCTCACTACGCGCGCACAGACGGCAGTGCTCCACCGCCTGGTCGCCGCCGTCAACCAGGCCTGGGCGGAAACGCGCGCCCGCCACCAGACCATCTTGGGCCTGGGGCTGGGCCTGCCGGGTCTGGTGAACGTGGACAACGGCACGCTGCTGTTCAGCCCCAACCTGGGCTGGACCGATGTGCCGCTGCGCGATTGGCTGCAAGCTCAGTTCGCATTTCCCATCTACATTGACAACGAAGCCAACATGGCGGCGCTCGGCGAGAGCTACTTCGGCGCAGCGCGCGGCAGCGACCTGGTGCTGCACCTAAGTTGCAACGTGGGCGTCGGGGCCGGGCTGGTCATCAATCGGCGCATCTTCTCCGGCACGGGCGGGCTGGCCGGTGAGGTCGGGCACATGACGATTGACCCCGACGGCCCGCCCTGCAACTGCGGCAGCCGAGGCTGCTGGGAAACCTATGTCAGCAAATGGGCGCTGCTGCGCCGCGTCGAGGAGGCCATCCTCAGCGGCCGCCCCACACGCCTGCTGGCCGCCACCGGCCACGACCTACAGCAACTCACCATACCGATGATCGTGGATGCCGCCCGCCGCGGTGACGGCGTGGCTCGCGCGGCCCTGGCCGAAACCGGCGTCTACCTGGGCATCGGCCTGGCCGGGCTGATTAATGCGCTGAACCCCGAGCGGGTGGTGTTTGGCGGAGGGCTGAGCCTGGCGCACGAGTTTGTGCTGCCGACCCTGCGCGAGGAGGTGCGCCGGCGCGCCATGCGCTGGGCGGCCGAGGCGGCTGAGATCGTCGTGGCCGCGCACGGCACCGACGCCTGTGTCATGGGCGGCATCGCCACCGTCTATTACCGCGTGCTAACAGAACCACTGCCCTACTACGCGCAGGGCCAGCGCGGCGGCGAAGCCCAGACACCGGCCGCGGTTACCGTATAAGTCGTTTTTCGTTTGCCCTCAGCCGCAGTAGAATGAGCCGAGTAGGGGTTCGGCCCGCACTCGGCCTCATGGCTTGTCCACCATCACTGTGAAAACCACCCAGCTCTACCTGATTGGCAACGCCCACATTGACCCGGTGTGGCTTTGGCGCTGGCCGGAGGGCCACCACGAAGTCCACGCCACGTTTCGCTCCGCGCTGGATCGGCTGAACGAATATCCGGATTTTGTGTTCGTCTCCAGTTCAGCCCAGTTTTACCAGTGGGTTGAGCGCAGTGACCCCGCCATGTTCGCCGAGATCAAGCAGCGTGTCAGTGAGGGCCGCTGGGAGATTGTCGGCGGCTGGTGGATCCAGCCGGACTGCAACCTGCCCGGGGGCGAAGCGTTCGTCCGCCAGGCGCTATACGCCCAGCGCTACTTTCTGGATAAGTTCGGCGTCACGGCCCGCACCGGTTACAGCGTGGACGCCTTCGGCCACAACGCCGTGCTGCCGCAACTGCTTGCCAAGAGCGGCCTGGAGAACTACGTCTTCGCCCGGCCGGCGCTCACCGACCTCGACCTGCCTGGGCGGCTGTTCTGGTGGCAGGCCGCGGACGGCTCACGCGTGCTCGCTCAGCGGCTGATCTACGGGTATAACGCCTCGCGCAACTTGGAAGCGCATGTGCAGCGCTCGGCCGCCGACCTGAGGCCGCCCGTCGCGGCGCTGATGTGTTTCTTCGGCGTCGGCAATCATGGCGGCGGCCCGACCCGCGCCAATATCGAGACGATGGAGCGTCTGCAAGCCGACCCCGCGCTGCCGGAGTTGATCTTCAGCACGCCCGACCGGTACTTCGACGCCATGCGCGCGCTCAACATGCCGCTGCCCACTCACGCCGCCGAAATACAGCGCACTTATGGCGGCTGCTATTCCGCGCATTCCGGCGTCAAGCAGTGGAACCGGCAGGCCGAGCAGCGCCTGTTGACGGCCGAAAAGTGGGCAACCATCGCCGCCCGCGTACTCGACCGCCCATATCCGGCGGCCGAGCTGGCTCGCGCCTGGCAGTTGGTGCTGTTCAATCAGTTTCATGACATCCTGGCCGGCACCAGTATCTCCTCGGCCTACGCGGACGCCCGCGACACCTATGGCGAGGCGCTCGCCATCGCCGGGCGCGCACTGGCCGAGGCGACAGAGGCGCTGTCCTGGAGTCTGCATCTCGAGGCGGATGAAGCCACACGCCCGTTCGTGGTTTTCAACCACCAGGCCTGGGCCAGCCGCGCACCGGTCGAGGTGGAGTTTGATGTGCCGGTGGGCGATCAGGTGATCTTGGATGCGGAGGGCGTGGTAGCGCCGCACCAGCTTATCGCCGCCGAGTCGGCTTCCGCGCTGCGCTGGCGCGTCGTCTTCCTGGCCGACCTACCGCCACTAGGCTATGCGGTTTATCGCCTCGCGCCGCGCCCGGCCGGACAGCCCGTGCCAACTGCCCGGCCGCCGTTGGCCGCAAGCGCCACCGTGCTGGCCAACGACAGTCTGCGGCTGGAGTTCGAACCTGCCACCGGCGCTATCGCCCGGCTCTACGACCAGCGCCGGTCGCGGGATGCCTTCAGCGGCCCGGCGGCCCGCGCCGAGGTGGTCACTGATCGCACCAGCACTTGGGGCCTGGCGGAGTTGCATTTGGATCAAACGGCCGGGGTGTTTGCCGCCCCCAGCTACCGGCTGGTCGAGAACGGCCCGGTGCGCGCCGCAGTGCGCGTCGAAACCACCTACGGCCGTTCGCGGCTGACGCAGACGTTCACGCTCTACCGCGAGCTCGCGCGCGTGGAGGTCGCCGTCACCGTGGACTGGCATGAGCAGTTTGCAGCGCTCAAGCTGCGCTTTCCCGTCAACGTGGACGACCCGGCCGTCACGTCCGAGGCGCCCTACGGCACCGTGACGCGCCCCGCCACCGGCCAGGAAGCGCCCGGCCAAACCTGGGTGGACGTCAGCGGGCCGGCCGGCGCCGCGGAGTGGGGCCTCAGCCTGGCAAACGACGCCAAGTACGCTTATTCCGCCCAGGGCGCCGAGCTTGGCCTGACCGTCCTGCGCAGCCCGGTCTTCGCCAACCTCACGCCCCTGCCGCCGGAGACGGACCCGGATCAGCATTTCATGGACCAGGGCCGGCAGTCGTTTCGCTATAGCCTGCTGCCGCACACAGCCGGTTGGCGGACGGCGGGCACCGTGGCGACCGCGGCCGAGCTGAACGCACCGCCGCTGGTCGTGCCCGCCACGTTCCACGCAGGCCCGCTGCCACTGCGCGCTTCGTTTGTGGAGGTGGAGGCCGAGGGCGAAGGCGTCACGCTCACGGCCCTCAAGCCGGCCGAAGACAGCACGGGCGACCTGATCGTCCGGGCCGTCAACCTGGCAGGCGAGCCAGTGGAGGCCGCGCTGCACCTCAACGCGTGGCGGCGCGCCATCCGCAGCGAGTTCGGGCCGGCCGAGATCAAGACCTTCCGGGTCCCCGCCAGCCTAGCCCACCCCGCCGTCGAGAACAACCTGATTGAGTTTGGCGCCTAGCCGCGCCCGAGCAGCCATGCACCCCAGCCTCGCCGCGCTCTTAGTCAAGTTTCCCGCCCTGGATGCGCTGGCGCCCAACCTGGAGCGCGCCCACGCCACACTCGTCGCCTGTTATCAGGCCGGCGGCCAGGTGCTGATCTGCGGCAACGGCGGGAGCGCCGCCGACGCCGAGCACGTGGTCGGCGAGCTAATGAAGGGCTACCTGTCAGGCCGCCCTATCGCCGCCGATCTCCGCCACAGCCTGACCGAGGCCTACGGCGACACCGGGGCATATCTGGCCGACCACTTGCAGGGCGGCCTGCCCGCCATCTCGCTGGTCAGCCACACGGGGCTGCTGACGGCCATCGTCAACGACATCGCGGGCGACATGATCTTCGCGCAGCAGGTCTATGGCTATGGCCGGCCCGGCGACGTACTGCTGGCCATCAGCACGTCTGGCAACGCCGCCGATGTGCTGCAGGCCGTGCGCGTGGCCCGGGTGCGCGGCCTGCGCACGATCGGCTTCACGGGGCGCGCGGGCGGCCAACTGGCCCCGCTGGTTGAACTGCCCCTGTGCGTGCCCGCCGACCGCACCGCTGATATTCAAGAGCGCCACCTGGCAATTTACCACGCGCTATGCGCCATGCTGGAAGAGGCCCTATTTCCCCCATGAAGTTCTACACGGTTGAAAAGATTGCCAGACAATTGCCGGAGCTGAAGGCGGCCGGCATCCGTGCCGTGCAGCCGCTCCGGCCGCTCAAATACCATGCCGGAGAGGCGCCGGACGGCGCTGCGCCCGCCTTGGATGACTCGGGTTGGCAGGAGTTTCCGCTCGGCGGCCAGTGGGGCGGCCAAGACCAGATTGCCTGGTTCCGCACCTCGGTCAGCGTGCCGGAAGCCTGGCGCGGCGGGAAAGTGCAACTCCGCTTCGTGCCCGGCCCCGCTGACGGCGGCGAATCGACGGCCGAAGCTATGTTGTATGTGGACGGCGCTCCCCTGCAGGGTCTGGATGTCTGGCACGAAACGGTCTGGCTGCCGCCCGAGTTAAAGGAGCGCCCGACCCTGTCGTTGGCCGTGCGCGCCTGGAGCGGCTCGTGGCACCCGCCCGCTCGCCGCACTTTCCAGGTGGCCCAACTGGAGCTGGTGGACGAGGCCACGGAAGCCTTCTACCACCTGGCCAACACCCTCCACCAGACGCTGGGCGTCCTCAGCCCCAACGATCTGCGCCGCGAACTGCTCCTGAATGCCCTGCAGGCCGCCTTCCTCAAGCTGGATTTCACCGAGCGCCGTTCGGCGGCCTTTTATGCCTCGGTCTCCGAGGCCCACGCCTACCTGGCCGCCTGTGTGCAGGCCTGGCAGGCGCAGAGTGAGATCAAGCCGCGTGTCACGGCCATTGGCCATGCCCACATTGACCTGGCCTGGCTGTGGCGCTGGACCAGCACGCGCGACAAAGCCCAGCGCACCTTTGCCACCGTCTTGCACCTCATGCGCCAGTATCCCGAATACCGCTTCATGCACTCCTCGCCGCACCTGTACCAGGCGGTGCGCGAGGACGCGCCGGAGCTGTATGCCCGCATTCGGGAACGCATCGCCGCGGGCGATTGGGAGATCACCGGCGGCATGTGGGTCGAGAGCGACACCAACGTGCCCAACGGCGAATCGCTGGTGCGCCAGTTCCTGTTTGGTAAGCGCTTCATCCGCGAGGAGTTCGGCCGCGAGACCACGATTCTGTGGCTGCCGGATGTGTTCGGCTACAGCGCGGCGCTGCCGCAGATCATCAAGGGCAGCGGCGTGCAGTATTTTCTGACGACCAAGATCAGTTGGAGCCAGATTAACCGCTTCCCGCACGATACTTTCAACTGGCGGGGACTCGACGGCACCGAAGTCCTCACGCATTTCGTCACGACCCCCGACAGCCACGAACGCTTTTACACCTACAACGGCCATATGCAGCCGTATGACGTCGCCGGGCTGTGGGACAGTTATCGCCAGAAGGACGTCAACGACGAGTTGCTGCACCTGTTCGGCTGGGGCGACGGCGGCGGCGGGCCGACCATGGAGATGCTCGAGACCGCCCGCGCCCTAGCGAACCTGCCCGGGATGCCGGCCGTCGCGCAAGGCCCGTCGGAGGGCTACTTCGCCCGCCTGGCCGAACGTGTGGCCGGCGCGCAGCTGCCGACCTGGGACGGTGAACTGTATCTGGAGTTCCACCGCGGCACTTATACCTCGCAGGCCTTCAATAAGCGGGCCAACCGCCAGGCGGAGATCTTGTATCACACGGCTGAGTGGCTGGCGGCTCTGGCCGCGCTGACCACCGGCGCGCCCTACCCGCACGCCGGCTTGCGCGCCGGATGGGAAAAGCTGCTCTTCAACCAATTTCACGACATCCTGCCCGGCTCATCTATCCCGCCGGTCTACGTGGACAGCCGCGCCGACTATGCCGAGATTGCCCGCGTGGGCGCCGGTGTGGTGGAGGCGGCCCGCGCCGCACTCACGGCTCAGTTGGCCGCGCCTGTCTTCAGCGTGGCCGTCTTCAACCCGCTCGGCTGGGCGCGCGGCGGCGTGATCAGTCTGCCGGCCGAGGCGCTCGCTGGAAAATCGCTGGGCGGCGCGGTGCAAGCGATCACGGCGGCCGATGGCTCGGCCGAGGCGCTGGCCGAGGTGACTGACGTGCCCGCCCTGGGCTACAAGGTCGCGCCGCTGCAAGACGGCGGGGCGACCACTAACTCGCTGAGCGTGACGGCTGAGCGCCTCGAAAACGACTACTACACGGTGAGCGTCAACGCGCAGGGTCAGATCACGTCGCTCTTTGACAAGCGCGCCGACCGCGAGGTGCTGGCCCTCGGCGCGCGCGCTAACGTTCTGCAGACTTTCGAGGACAAGCCCATGCAGTTCGATGCGTGGGATATTGACCTGTACTATCAGGAGAAGTGCCGCGAGGTGACCGACCTGGTGGAGGTGGTGGTCGAGGAGACCGGCCCGGTGCGCGGCACGCTGCGGCTCGTCTGGCGCTTTCACACCTCCACCATCACCCAACGGCTCAGCCTCTACGCCCACACGCCGCGCATTGACTTCCGCACCGAGGTGGATTGGCACGCCCGGCAAACGCTGCTCAAAGTCGCCTTTCCGGTCAACATCCGCGCCACCCGGGCCACCTACGACATCCAGTTCGGCTCGGTGGAACGCCCCACGCACTGGAACACCAGTTGGGATTGGGCGCGCTTCGAGACTATCGGCCATAAGTGGGTGGACCTCTCGGAGGGCAATTACGGCGTGGCCCTGCTCAACGACTGCAAGTACGGCCACGACATTAAGGACAACGTTCTGCGCCTGACGCTTCTGCGTTCGGCCATAGACCCCGACCCGCTGGCCGACGAGGGCCGCCACAGCTTCACCTACAGCCTGCTGCCGCACGCCGGCGACTGGCGAGTGGGCGGCGTCGTGCGAGAGGCGTATGCCCTCAATGTACCGCTTTCGGCCGTCGCGCTGGCCCCCCAACCGCAGGGCGCGCTGCCGTCCACGTTCAGCCTGGCGGCCACCGACGCCGACCACGTCATCATCGAGACGGTCAAAGAAGCCGAGGCGGGCCAGGCGCTGGTCTTCCGGGTCTATGAGTGCCACCAAATGCGCCGCACGGGCGCGCGCCTGAAATTTGCGCGCACCATTCGCAACGCGGTGGAATGCAACCTGGTCGAGGAAGACGAGCGCCCGGTCAGCTTCTCCGGTTCGGCCCTGACTTTCCCCATCCGCCCCTTTGAGATCAAGACATTCAAAGTGTGGTTTGAGACGCCATGACGGAGCTGATCCTGGCCCTTGACTTCGGCGGCACCAAGCACACGGCGGGGCTGATCGGCCGGGGCGAGACTGAGTTCCGCGCTCGCCGCCAGGTGATTTCGCCGGCCAACGCCGACGGCGACTATGACCTCCGCACCATGCTGGGCTTGGGCCACGAACTGCTGGGCGGCGCGCAGCCCGCGGCGGTGGGCGTGAGCTTCGGCGGCCCCGTGGACTACGACACCGGCACCGTTAAGCTCTCTCATCACATCCCGGGTTGGGAGAACCGTCCGCTGCGCCAGATCATCACGGCCGAGTTCGGCGCGCCGACGAACGTGGATAACGACGCCAACGTCGCCGCCGTCGGCGAGCACCGCTTCGGCGCAGGCCGCGGCTGCGCCAGCCTGCTGTACATCACCGTCAGCACCGGGGTCGGCGGCGGCTGGATCCTCAACAACCGCTCGTGGCGCGGCCGCGACAGCATGGCCGGCGAGTTCGGCCACATCATGGTAGACCCGCTCGGCCCGCTGTGCGTGTGCGGCAGTCACGGCTGCGTCGAGCGGTTGGCGTCGGGCCCATACATCGGGCGGCGCGCTCGCGAATGGCTGGCCGTTCAGCCCGAACGCGGCGCGATTTTACGGCGGTTGGTGGACGACGACCTGAACGCCGTGGACGGCAAAGTGGTGGCGGAGGCCGCCGCGCAAGGCGACGAGCTGGCCTGGGAGTCCCTGGCCGTCAGCGCCCGCGCGCTCGGTCAGGCCATCGGTTCCGTCGCCAATCTCATCAACCCAGAGCGTTTCGTCCTGGGCGGTGGCGTCACCAAATCCGGCGAACGTTATTGGGACCTTTTGCGGGCCACGGCCCGCGCCGCGGCAATGCCCGAAGTCAGCTACGAGGTAGTGCCGGCGGGCCTCGGCGACTACGCGCCTCTCTGGGGCGCTGTCGCCATTGCCGACGAACCCCCTGCCTGACTTTCGTCCTCCGCTGCGCACGACCCTGGGCTTGCCCACCGCCGGCCATTCGTCACTGGCATGTGACGGCAGTTGCTGACGCCCGCACCGCCGGCGTTATGCTCGGCGCTGGGTCGGGCTGGAGGTGACGCCACCTGCCCGGCCGCACCTGCGCCCGAGGTTTGCTCCCGGCAAGGGCACGCTCCAGAGCGTGGCTCGCGTTGTGGGGTCGGGGCACTTGCATCTTAATTCCGTTCACTGAGAGGGTGCCGAAAGTGGCTTAGAACTTGGCCGCCAGCTAGCATTACCCGGGACGCTGCGCGTCACCGGCCACGAGGCTACGCCAGGATGACCGAGCGGAGGCCGGGTTGCTCAGAAGCTAAACTCAGTTGACAGCCGGCCCGGGGCGTCGGCCGAGCAAAGCGCGCGCGGCTTGCGCTACGCCCCTGGTAGGTTGTAGGGCACTCGGCCTATGCTGTCGGCGACGGCCCACCGGACCGAGGGATGTGCCGCGGGACCGGGAACTCTGATACGCCCCGTAGGCCGGGCGACCGCCGTGGTAGACTATGGTGAGTATTCGCGTCTGCTAAGGATTGGTCACCGCCGCATGCCCGCTCACGCCGCCACGGCTGTCAGCTGCGCCAACATCGCCTTCATTAAGTACTGGGGCAACACCGACGAGGCGTTGCGCCTGCCCGCCAACGCCTCGCTCTCCATGAACCTGGCGGGTGTGGAGACGGAAACGACCGTCACGTTTGTGGACAACCTCGCGGCGGACGAGGTGTTCATCGGCGGCGCGGCGCAGTCCGGCACGCCCTACGACCGTGTGGTGGGCAACCTCGACCTCATCCGCGAGCGCGCGGGCCTGAGGGCCTTTGCGCGCGTTGAGTCCAAAAACAACTTTCCGGCCGGGGCCGGTATTGCCTCCTCTGCATCGGCCTTCGCGGCGCTGTCTGTTGCCGGGGCCGCCGCGGCCGGGCTGAAGCTAACCGAGGCGGAGTTATCGGCCCTGGCGCGGCGCGGCTCCGGTTCGGCCGCGCGCAGCGTGCCGGGCGGCTTTGTGGAATGGGGGCCGGGACAGCCGGGCCAGCCAGATAGCTCATTTGGCGTCTCCATCGCGCCACCCGGCTATTGGGACCTCGTAGACGTGATTGCCGTCATCAGTCAGAAGCACAAGATCGTGGGCAGCACCGGCGGCCACGCGCTGGCGGGCACCAGTCCGCTCCAAGCCGCCCGCGTGGGCAGTGTGCCCGACCGGCTGGAGCGCTGCCGCGCCGCGCTGCTGGCCCGCGACTTCGACCACTTCGCTGAAGTGGTAGAGGCAGACTCGAACATCATGCACGCAGTGATGATGACCTCCGCGCCGCCGCTGTTCTACTGGGAGCCGATCACCCTGGCCATCATCAAGGCGGTGCGGCGGTGGCGCGCTGAAGGCCTGCCGGTCTGCTACAGCATAGATGCCGGGCCTAACGTCCACTGCCTGTGCCCAGGCGAACATGCGGCCGAGGTTGAGCGCCGGCTGCGCGAAAACTTGGATGCCAACCGGCTTCTGGTGGCGCGCCCCGGTGGCCCAGCCCGCCTGCTCGGCTAGGCGGCGTGGTTTGGCCTGTTATTTAGCGGATTCTTACTTGTTCGGCCCCCGGCCAGATTGTATAATTTCGGTGGGTTAGGCTTGGGGCGATTGTGAGGCGCGCATGGCGGCTTTATCCGGCATCGGTAGTGTGGTGGTCTTCGTCCTCTTGCTCAGCGGCCTGGTCTTCGTCCACGAGCTCGGCCACTTCCTGGTGGCCAAGCGCCTGGGCATCCACGTCGAGGAGTTCGGCTTTGGCTTTCCGCCACGGCTGATCGGCCTGGTGCGCGGCGCAAACGGCAAGTGGCGCTGGGTCTTCGGAACCAAAGCGCCGTCACGCGCCGAACTGGGCGGCCCGCGCACCATCTATTCGCTCAACGCCATTCCCATCGGCGGCTTCGTGCGCCCGGCCGGCGAAGACGATCCCGGCGTATCGGGCGGGCTGGCGTCAGCCCCCAAGCGCGTGCGCATCGCTGTGCTGGCGGCCGGCTCAACCTTTAACCTGATTTTCGCTTTCATCATTTTCGTCATCGGTTTCCGCGTGGGATGGCCCGATCGCGTGGTGATCAACTCGGTCGTCCCGGGAACCCCTTCCGACCTGGCCGGTCTCCAGGCTGAAGACATCATCCTCCAGGCCGACGGGGTAGACATTCACTACACCAGCCAGCTGAGCGACATCACCTACCGTCACTTGGGCCAGCCGGTCAGCATCGAGATTCAGCGTGGCGACCTGGCCCAGACGCTAACCGTGACCCCGCGCCAAACCTGGCCGGAAGGCGAAGGCCCCATGGGCATTGAAATGCGCCCCGACCTTGTCACGAACTATACCTGGCCGCAGTCTTTCGTCCGCGCTGGTCAAGAAATCATCTATCAGTTCCAGGTGCTCATCGAGCTGCCCGGCCGCGTGCTGCGCCAGGAGGTGCCGCTGGAGGTCGTGCGGCCCATCGGCGTTGTCGGGCTGAACGACCTGACGCGCGAGGCGGTCGTCACCGCGGCGGAGATCAACCAATGGTTTCCCATCCTGCAACTCATCGGCCTGGTGAGCGTCGCGCTGGCGACGACCAACCTGCTGCCGCTGCCCGCCCTGGATGGCGGCCGGATCGTCTTCGTGCTCATTGAGGCCATCCGCGGGCGGCGGCTCGACCCCGCCCGCGAAGGCATGGTGCATCTGGTCGGCATGGTCATGCTGCTGGTCCTGATGGTCTTCATCACCTATCAAGACATCTTCAACCCCATCATTCCGCGCTAGGAGGCCGCTATGCCCGCCACCCCTGAGTTCAGCCGGGTGCTCGCACGGCTGCGCGATGCCGAGCACCCGGTTTCGATGAGCAGCCTGTATCAGCTCTCCGACCTAGCCGGTGCGGACCTGGAAGCGCTGGAAGGCGCCTGGGCGGAACTGCCGGTGGAGCGCCGCCGGAACATCCTGGCTGACCTGAACGAAATCGGCGAAGCCAATTTTGAGGTCACGTTCGAATCCATCTTTCGCCTAGCGTTGGAAGATGAGGACGCCGAGGTGCGAGCGACCGCCATCCGCGCGCTGTGGGAGACCGAGGACGCGACTCTCATCGCGCCGCTGTTGCAGTTCCTGGCCCATGACCCCGATGTGCAGGTGCGCGCCGCCGCCGGGAGCGGCCTCGGCCGTTTTGTCTATCTGGGCGAGGTGGAAGAGTTGCCCACCGCTCAGGCGCGTCGCGTGGAGGAGGCGCTGCTAAACGTCGTCGGCGGCGCCGACGCGCTCGAAGTTCGCCGCCGCGCGCTAGAGGCCGTCGCCTATGCCTCGCGGCCGGAGGTTGCGCCGCTGATCGAGGCGGCCTACGCCTCGAGCGAACCCCGCCTGCGTGTCAGCGCCGTCTTTGCCATGGGCCGCACCGCCGAGGCGAAGTGGGGCCCGCGCGTCCTGGCTGAGCTGAATAGCCCTGAACCCGAGATGCGCTACGAAGCGGTGCGGGCCGCCGGCGAATTGGAACTGCGCGACGCCGGCCCCAACCTAGCGCGGCTGGTCAGCGACCCGGACACGCAGGTGCGCGAAGCCGCTATTTGGAGCCTCGGCCAGATCGGCGGCGAACTGGCCCGCAAGACGCTCAAGCAGTTGCGCCGCCGCGTCACCGACGAAGACGAGCGAGATTTTATTGATGAGGCCATTGATAACCTGGCCTTCAGTGATGAAGTGCGGGCATTGGCGGCCGCGGAGGGTGAGGTCGCCGCGGCCGACGATGAGGCCTTTCTGTCCGGGCTGATGCGCTTCGATGACGACGAAGACGACGAAGACGATGAGGCCGACGACCTGGATGACCTTGACCTGGATGACCTTGACTTCGACGACGGACTGGACGACGACGAGGACGCCGAAGCATAGGCGCCCGCGCCGGTGGCCGCGACCCTTGCTCTGTATTGGGGCATCTTCTACAGCAACCTCGTGCCGACGCTGCTGGCCGCCGGCGCGGGGTATGTGCTTGGCCGGCGGCTGCAGCCGGATGTGCGCAGCATCTCCCGACTGACGTTCTACCTCTTCAGCCCCTGCCTGGTCTTCATCTCCCTCAGCCAGTCGAACCTGGCCGGCCCAGAGTTGGCCCAGGTTGCCCTGGTAGCCTGGGGCACCATTGTTACCGTGATCCTGACCGCTTTTGCCATCGGCCGGGCTGCCCAGCTGGCCGCCCCGACAATCGCGGCCCTGGCGACGGTATCGGCCTTTGGCAACGCCGGTAATTTCGGATTGGCCGTCACGCGGTTTGCGTTCGGCGAAGTGGTGCTGGCGCCGGCGGCCGTCTTCTTTGCATTTAGCAGCGTCGCGGTTTATACCGTCGGCGTCGCTGTCGCCTCGGCAGGCCGACGCCCCTGGCGCGACGTATTGCGCCACGGCCTGACTCTCCCCACGACCTACGCCCTGGTCGTCGCCATCATCTTTGAGATTACGCGCTGGCCCATCCCTGAGCCGGTTACGCGGGCGACCACCCTGCTGAGCCAGGGCGCCATCCCCGTCATGCTCAGTCTGCTGGGCATGCAGATCGCCCAAGTCAAGTCGTGGCCCCGATCGCGGTTAGCGCTGGTGGGGGTGGCCGCGCTCCTGCAACTGCTGTTCTCCCCGCTGGTGGCCACGCTGCTGGCCGGCGCACTCGGCCTGGCCGGCCCCACGCGGCAGGCGGTGATCCTGGAGTCGGCTATGCCCACCGCCGTGATCGTTACCATCCTCTCCACTGAGTACGACCTTGACCCGGCGTTGGCCGGCGCGGCGGTCTTGGTGACTACTCTGCTTAGCCCGCTCACGTTGACGCCGCTCATCGCGTATCTGCAACGCTGACCATGCCGCTCGCGACGCGCGCTCTTCGCCGGTTGCTTGGCATCGCTGGTGTGGCGCTGGCGGCGAGTTGGGCCGTCTGGCGCGCTGCGCCGGCGGCCGCCCAAGACGGCCCGACGTTCGTGTTCACGCCGGCGCCCGAATATGAATTCGGGCAGGCCATCACCTTCACCGTCGAGATTGAGGGCGCGACGCCCATCAGGCAGGTAGATTTGCACCTGGCCGCGCCGGATGGCGCCCAGCAGGTATGGATGGACGTGCCCTTCGAGCCGGGCGAGCCGACGACCGCCCGCCTGACGCTAGACCTCGGCCAACAGTCACTCGCGCCCTTCTCCACACAGACTTTTTGGTGGGTGGCAGTCAGCGAGGGCAAACCGGAGGCCATCTCGCCGGCCGGCACGTTCGACTACAATGACAACCGTTTCGGGTGGCGGAGCGCCGGCAGCGGCAACCTGAAAGTTCACTGGTACAGCGGCTCGGCCGAGTTTGGCCAGGCGGCGCTGGAGGTCGCCGCCGGTTCCCTGGCCCGCATCAACCAAGATCTTCGCGCGCCGCTGCCTGAGCACCAGGACATCTATATCTACGCGTCCGCCGCCGACATCAAGGCGTCGCTGCAGCGCGTGGGCCAGCCATGGGCCAATGGCCACGCTGACCCAGCGCTGGGCATTATTCTGGTGGTGGCCGCCGATGACCTGCGCTCGGCGGTTACCCTCGAGCGCGAGATCCCGCATGAGATGACCCACGTGCTGGTGTACAAAGCGACCGGCGATCATTTCGGCGAGGTGCCTGTCTGGCTAAACGAAGGGCTGGCGGTGATGAACCAGGGTGAACGCGATAGCGCCTATGCCGCGCGGCTGGCCGCTGCCCGCGACGCCCACGCCTTCCTGCCGCTGGCAAGCCTGTGCGGGATCTTCCCCACGGAGAGCGACGCGGCGGCCTTGGCTTATGCCCAGAGCGAGTCGGTGGTGCGCTACTTGCGCGCCCGCTTCGGCTCGGAGGGCATCTACGCGCTGCTGCAGGCCTATGCCCGCGGCGCGGCATGCGATACTGGTCTCAACACCGGGCTGGGCCTGCATTTGGACGAACTCGAGGCCGCCTGGCTGCGCGACGCCATCTACGCCGCGACCGAGGCGCCTGGCCGGGCGAGCCTGGGGCCGTGGCTGGTGCTGTCGGCCCTGGTGGTGCTGTCACCATTTGGCGCGCTATGGGCGCTAATGGCAGGCCGGCAGCGCGCGAAACCCACGTGATATAATCGCGCCAGCGCCGCAACAGCGCCGACGCGGCGCGCCACAGCATGGTTAGCGACCGTCAACAGCTACACGCCAGCATACGGGGGCGGGTACAGGGCGTCAACTTTCGCAGCGCGACGCAGCGGGCAGCGGCGCGGCTGCATCTCACGGGCTGGGTCTGCAATCGGCCCGACGGCAGTGTGGAGGTCGTGGCGGAGGGGGCGCGGCCCGCGCTCGATGAGCTGGCGGCTTTTCTGCACATGGGGCCGCCGGCTGCGGCCGTGCGCGAGGTGGCGCTGGACTGGCAGCCCGCCACCGGCGCGCTGACCGCCTTTGAGGTGCGGTGGTAAGCTCAACGCAGTTCAACAACCCGGAACGCACAGCCTGGACTGTGCTGCTGAGTGCGTTCACGGTCTTCATGCTCAGCGCGGGCGGCATCATCTTTGGCGGCCGCTGGTGGCTGCGCAACGCGGATCAGCCGCAGATGTTGGGCATCATCTCGACGGGCACCGTGCTGGTCCGCCGGCCCAATCGCGACGCGCCGGAAGTCAACCTCACCAGCTTCCCGGTCGGCTCGTCCGTCTCCACGGTGGCAAACGCCCAGGCGAGTGTCACCTTCACCGCGCCCGATGGGCAGAACGTGCTAGCCACGCTGCGCATCTTCGGCAACACCAGCGTTGAGATCACCGAAGCCAGCAGCCCGCGCTTTGCGACCGGCGTCCATCCGCACACGATCGTGATCCATGTCGCCAGCGGCCGGGTGCGCGCCACCGTGGGCGTGGATGTTGATCGGCCGGTGCGGGTCGAGATCATCTCCGACCCGGGCGCGGTGACGGTGCTGGATCAGCCGGGCAGCAATGCCACTGTCGAGGCGACCTTCACCGAATCGATGATCACCGTGCGGGAGGGCGTAGCGCTGGTCACGGCCGAGGGCCAGACGGTGGCACTGGGCAAGGATCAGCGCGCCGAAGTAGCCCCGGGCGCGGCGCCGAATGGGCCGCTGGCCGCCGAGCAAAACCTCGTGCGCAACGGCGACTTCGTGCTGCCGGACGACGGGACCTGGCAGGTGCTGCTGGCGGCGCCGGCCGTCGCCAGCGAGCAGCCCGGCCAGGTTGACTTCCCGCTGATCGGCGGGCGGCGCGTGGTGCGGCTGGCGCGGACCGGCAACGACTGGGGCCGGGTGAGCGTGACGCAGGAACTCAATCGCGACGTGCAGGGCTACACCTCGCTGCGCCTGAACCTGGATATCATCCTGGTGACGCAGGATGTGAAGACATGCGGGGCGCAGGGCACCGAGTGCCCGCTGATGGTCAAGATCAACTACGTGGATGTGGGGGGCGGGCAGCGCGAGTGGCTAAAGGGGTTCTACTACCTGTATGACCCCAACTTCGGCTATCCGTATTGCGTGCCGTGCTCGCCGCGGTTTCCGCACGAGCAATGGCCGCAAGCCCAGTGGCAGCCGTTTTCGTCCGAGAACCTGCTCGACATCTTCGCGGCGCAAGGGACGCCCGCGGCGCAGATCCAATCCATCACCATTTACGCGGAGGGGCATACGTTCACGAGCATGGCCGCCGACGTGCAACTGCTGGCAAACGAGTAGCCAGGCGGCTCAAGCCGGAGCAGAGAGCAGCGGGTCGCGCGCACAGGCGCGGCCCGCTGCGGCTTTAACCGGGCGGCGGGGGCGGCGGCGGGCTGACCACGTCTTGCCGGGCGGCAACCAGGCCGGGGATGGCCGTCGGCTGACCGTTCTCCAGCCGCCAGGTCTCCGAGTCGAAGCCGGAGGAGGAGGACACCACGAAGGCGAAGGCGGCGCCGAGGCCAGGGATGGAGCGCAGATGCTGGTAGTAGCGCGTGTACTGCTTGGCCTTGGTGTCCTTGTCGGTGTGCTGGGTCGCGTTGCTAAACTCGGTGATGAAGATCAGCTTGTCGGGGAAGCGCCGACGATACTCCACATAACCCAGGCCGCCGGAGGCCGAGTTCAACTCTTGCTCCGAAACCCAGTAGCAGTGCAACCCGACCCAATCGGCGGCGCGCGCGGCGGCATCGGAGGCGGCCAGGAAGTCGAGGGCGTTGGCGCGCAGGCCGGGGATGGCGTCGCCGGGCGACAGGCCGGGATAGCCGAACAGCGCCTCGGGGTAGACCTGCTTGAGGCGGTGGCGCACATCGAGGAACCAGGCGCCGAACGCGGCACCATCGGCCCAGCTCTGGGTCCAACCCTCAGGACGCAGGTTGGGCTCGTTGTGGATTTCGAAGTAGCGCAGGCCCCGGTCATAGAATGGGGCCATCTCGCTCTGCATCCAATTGGCAAACTCATCTGACCGGACGACGCGCCCATCGAAAGAGGCAAACAAGCGCATGAGAATAAAGACGCGCGGATTGTCGGCGCGCAGCCGATCCACGTTGGCGGGCTGGGCCGTGGTGAGCAGCTTGACGGCTTCGATGCGGGCGGCGTTGATAGCGGCGTAGTCAGGGTCTTGCAGCGGGCCATCGGCCCGACCGTGCAATCCGACCAGGCACATGGCCGGGGGCCACGGGTAGCTCCGGGCGGAAGGCGCCTCGCCGCCGGCGCCAGGCCAATCGAGATAGGGGGTCGGGTCAAGTATGTCGCGGGGATAGGCGGTCAGCCCAGCGGCGGTGGCGCCAGCTTGTTTGAGGGTGAGGTGTAAGTGGTCGCCGGAGGAGTTGCCGGTGGAGTCGGCCTGGCCAATAACGGCCCCGCCGGTGACGACCTGGCCGACACGGACCAGGGTGACGCGCAAATGGGCGTAGACCGTCTCGTAGCCGCCGGCATGCTTGATCCGGACGCTATTGCCATAGGGCATGGCGCTCGGGTCGCCGTTATAGGCGTCTACACGCGACACGGCGCCATCGGCGCAGGCGTAGACAGGGGAGTCACGCGGGGCGAAGATATCGAGGCCCTCGTGGCCGGGCAAGCCCCAACGCCGATACAACTCTGGGTTCTCGCCAAAGCCCTGGTTGATGCGGGCGAAATCCGTCGGCCAGCGCAGGCGAAAGCCGCCGACCTGCCCCAGATAACGGGCGTTGGCGGTGAGGCGGGCTTGCAGGGCCGCGCCCAGGTCGGCGGGCGTGGCGGCGGGGATGACATCCAGCCGAAGACGCGGGTAGTTGGCGCGGAACCAGGTCTGAATGTCGCCATGCGCCGGGTAGCCGGCGGGACCGGCGGCGAGGGTGATGGTTTGCAGCGGCGTCATGTAGCGCGCCGCTTCGTCGGGGTCGCTGGTGAGGTGCACATGGAAGCGCCCGATGTAGGGCTTGGCGGCTTCGACCCAGGCCCAGCGGTCGGCGCTGGGGATGAGCATGATCTGGTAGTCGGGCATGTCAGGGGCTGTTGGGCGCGTCGTCAAAGATGTAGCGGCGACGGCCGATTTCGGCGGCGATGCCGACATCGCGCCCGGCTTCGTCGCGCCAGGCCCAGCGCGGCGACTCGACCGGGTCGGAGGTGGAGACGACATAAGCGAAGGCAGCGCCCAGCCCCGGCACACGGCGCAGCAGGCCGTAGTACCGCGCATATTGGTCGGCGACGACGGCCTTGGCCTGGTTGGGATTGCCGAACTCGGTGATGAAGAGCAGCTTCTCCGGGAACAGGCGGCGGTACTCGGTGAAGCTCAGGCCGACGGAGCCGTCGGAAAGCTCTTTCTCGTTGACCCAATAGGCGTGCAGGCCGACCCAATCGGCTTGCTGGGCGGCGAAGGCGGACTCGGCCAGAAAGGTTTTGGCGGCGACGCGCCCCTGGCCGGGGCTGGTCGGCCCGGGCGAGAGGCCGGGGAAGCCGAACTGGAGGCCGGGGTAGCGGCGGCGGTAGCGGCCGAGCACGTCCAGGAACCAGACGCCGAACTCGTAGCCGCTGTTCCAACTGGCGCTGAGGCCCTCCAGCGTGAGGTTCGGTTCGTTGTGGATTTCGATGTAGCGAATGCTAGGGTCGTAGGCCAGCAGCCGGTCGAGGTCGAGGATGGTCCAGTCGAAGAACTCTTGCGGGCTGACCCGGCGCGGCACGCCGTCGGTGTTGAAGGCTACGAGCGGCCGGACCAGGATGAAGAGGTTGGGGTTGACGGCGCGCAGGGCTTTGACGGTGGCGGGGGTGGCGTGCGAGGTAAGTTTGACGGCTTCGACGCGGGCCGTGCGGACGATGCCGTAGTCGGCGGCCTGTAACTCGCCGTTGCTGCGACCGTGCAGGCCGATGAGGGCTTGACCGTGCGGCCAGAGCCTGGCCCAATCAAACTCGGTCTGGGGGCCGTAGCGCCAGCCGTAGTAGACGCGCACATTGAGGATGATCTGCAAGGCCTCGGGGGTGTCCACCGGGATGCGGTCAATGGCGATTGCGGGGTTGGCCTGGCGAATGGTGAGCGCCAAGTCTTCGGGCCAGGAGGCGGGGCGCACGAGGGTGACGTGCTGGTAGCTGAGCCAATCTACGGTGGCCGGGTCGCGGGCGAACTGCACGACCGGGAAGGCGGCAGCGTACTCCATGACGGCCGCGCCCCAGGCCGAGGCTTCGGCGGCGTTGGCGGCGGGGAGCAGGATCAACTGTTGTTCGGGCGGGCCGCCGAGGCTCATGTTTTGCTCCCGCTGAAGCCCAGGCCGCGCTCCTTGAGCGAGACGAAGCGGTAACGGCCGATGACGAGGTGGTCGAGGACTTCAATGTCGAGCAGCTTGCCGGCCTCGACGATGGCGCGGGTGACGGCGATGTCTTCCGGGCTGGGCGAGGGGTCACCGCTGGGGTGGTTATGGGCGACGATGACGGCGGCGGCGTTGACACGCACGGCCTCGCGAAAGACCTCGCCGATGCGAATGAGCGAGGTGTTGAGCGAGCCGTGGTAGACCTCCAGCGGGAGGCCGAGCACACGGTTGCGGGTGTCGAGCAAGATGACGTAGAGGTACTCCTGATCGAGCGCGGCTAACTGGTACATGAGCAGGTTGGCGGCGTCGGCGGGTGAGCTGATGGTGACGCGCTCCACGGCCGTGCTGCTGATGATGCGGCGGCCAAGCTCAATGCCGGCCATGAGTTGGGCGGCCTTGGCCGGGCCGATACCCTTGACGCGGCACAGGTCGGTGTAGGAGGTGCGGTGCAGGCCGGGCAGGCCGCCGAGTTGGGCGAGCAGCCGGTCGGCCAGGCGCACGGCGTTCTCGCCTGCGATGCCGACGCGAAGGAGGATGGCCAGGAGTTCGGCGCTGCTGAGGGCGGTGGCGCCTTCGCGGGCGAGGCGCTCGCGCGGGCGGTCAACGGCCGGCAGGTCGGTGATGCGCGGGGCGAGGCTGGTTTCAGGCTCGGGGTCATCCATGGGGGGCGAGTGTATACCAGGGGCGAGGATTGCAAAAGAGGACTTTTGCCACGAAAGAGCACGAATTGGTGACGAATGTGCACGAATGGTGCCAGTAGGCGGGGGGTGACATAGGCAAGAGGCAATGGGGGGGGGCGCGGCTGGGGCGGGGTTTGTGGTTTATAATCCGCCCACCATGACGGTCAACCTGGAATCGCTGACGGATTTTATCTTGATCCTGGCCGCCTTTTTCGGCGCGTTTCTAAGCGCGCTGTGGCTGAGCCTGGTGATCTGGACATTCCGCGATATGCGCTCGCGCAGCCGCGATATTTTCGCGCATATTCTGGCGGCGCTGGTGGTGGGTATTTTGACGCTGCCCGGGTTGGTGATCTACCTGATCTTGCGGCCGCCGAAGACGCTGGCGGAGACGTATGAGCAGAGCTTGGAGGAAGAGGCGCTGCTGCAGGAGATCGAGGACAAGCGGGTGTGCCCCGGCTGTGGGCGGCACGCGCAGGAAGATTGGATTGTCTGCCCTAACTGCTACACGCGGCTTAAGAAGAACTGCGCGCGCTGCGGTAAGCTGATGGACCTGCCGTGGAATCTGTGCCCGTACTGCGCGACGCCGGTGGAGGGGATGCGGGCGCCAGAGGTGCGACCCGAAGCGCGGCCGGAGCTGCCGGCAGTGGGGCCAGGACCGAGCGCGAACTAGGGAGAGGTGAGACCTGACCCCCGGCCCCTTCTCGGAAAGGGAAGGGGTGCCTTTGAGATGAGGCCAGGTCGGTGAAATGTGTTGTGGTGTGAATTGGGCGACTAGCCAAGTCGCGCGAGCAAGTCACTGGGCAGCGGGCGCTGCTCGTGGGTAGTGAGTTGACCGGCCTGATACCGACAATGGTGCCAGGCCGGTTTTTCAGTTCCAAGGACGGCGGCGCCGAAGCGGTGGAGGTTGCTGACGACCTCGGGGGCGGTGAGAACCCAGGCGCGCGGATGCCAGGCGAGGTCGCCTTCGTCGCAGGGGCGCGGGTCGCCAGGGGAGGCGGGGGCTTCGGCGGTGAAGAGGTATAGGCCGCCGGGTGGGACTTCGTAGCCTTCCCAGGTGAGGACGCCGCGAAAGCGGGCGAAAGGGAGGACGTAGCCGGTTTCCTCGCGCACTTCACGCAGGACGCCGGCCAGCGGCGCTTCGCCCGGCTCCAGCCGGCCACCGACGCCGTTCCAGAGGCCGCGGTTCGGCGGGTGGCGGCGGTGTAATAACAGCACGTCGTCGGCGCGCGTGAGAAAGCACAGGGTGTAGGTGAGCGGAGGGAGGATGGGCACGCTAGCGTCGGGCGAGGTAGGCGTCGAGATGCTCGAGCGCCTGGGGGAAGTTGGCGCGGCCGAGGCCGACGCGGAAGTGCGGGCCGGCGGTGTTGAACAGGCGGCCGGGGACGATCAGGAGGCCTTCGGCGTCCAGGACGGACTGGCAGAAGGCGTCCACAGGCTCGGGGCCGAGGTATTGGGGGAAGGCAATGGAGCCGGCCTGTGGGGGCAGCCAGCGGAAGAGCGCGGGGTGCTGGGCGAAGAACGCGGCGGCGAGGGCGGCGTTGGCGCGAATGAGGGCCAGGTTGCGGTCGAGCAGGTGTTGGCCCGCGCGCAGGGCGATGAGGCCGAGGACTTCACTGGGGGCGCTGTGGCAGATGGTGGTGTAGTCCTTGTAGGCGACGAGGCGGTCCACGAGGCCGGGCAGGCGCGTGGCGAGCCAGCCGAGGCGCAGACCGGGCGCGGCGTAGCTCTTGGAGAGGCCAGAGAGGGACACGGCGCGGTCGTAGAGGTCTGCCATGGCGGGCAGGCGCGCGGCGGGGTCAAGCTCCAGGCCGCGGTACATCTCATCGGAGAAGACGATGAGGTCGTGGCGGCGGGCGAAGGCGAGCAGGGCGTCGAGGAAGGCGCGGCTGGGCAGCAGGCCGGTGGGGTTGTGCGGGAAGTTGATAACGAGGACGCGCGTCTCGGGCCGGACGAGGGCTTCAAGCTGGTCGAGGTCGAGCGCCCAGCCGGACGGGGTGAGGGTGACGGGCCAGGGCGAGACGGCGCAACCGATGGCAGAGGCGATTTCGGAGAGGGATTGGTAGGCGGGGGCGATGGCGATAACGTGTTGGCCCGGCTCTAGCAAGGTGCGCATGGCGAGGTAGATGCCTTCTTCGGGCACGAGCACGACGACGTCAGCGGGTTGGACGGCGGTGTAGGTGGCGGCGATGGCGGCGCGCAGGGCGGGGTCGCCCTGGCTCTCGGTGTAGCCGAGGCTGAGGCGCTGCCAGCGGGCGCGGCTGTCGGCGTCGGCGAGGGCAAGGAGGTCGGCGACGCTGACGGCCTCGCAGTCGGAGGCGCTAAGGAGGTAGCGGACTTTGAATTCGTATTGGGCGAAGTAGCGTTCGAGCTTGAAGTTGGGAAGGGTGGGCATGGTCAGATTGGGGCGGCGCCGGGGCCGCTGAGGTTGGGCGGAACCGGCCAGGCGGCTAGGCGACGGGCTCGGCAGGGTAACGATAGCGGGCATTGGGCGGGTGCGCAAGGGCGATATTCGGGCCTACCGGCCCACTCGTCTCAGAGCGAGATTTCTCACCGGCCCAAGGGCCGCGTTGGGACTACGGGCCTGAGGCCGGTTGCTCAGAAACTAAACCCGGTACGATAAAGGGGTCAGCCTGATCCTGGGTTGAGATTCCTCACCCCCCCACAATGCCGAAGGATGGCCGGCAACCGGAAGGGGGCTTCGGAATGACATGGTCCGCCGAGTGTTTCGTCACTGGGGGGCTGGCGAGCTGGCGCACCGCGCCATGCGCCCTTCGAAATGACAGCGAATATGAGGAGGGCGGCTCAGGCGCAGCGCGGCGCATTCGGACAATCATCCCAGGGCAGGCGTGACCAAAGTAGTCGGCCCGCTGCCGTTAATACTCGACGGCCGAGGTAACGTTCAATATGGCGGACTCAGGCGGCTGGCAGGAGCGACCAGACGCGTTCGGCGCGGATGGCCGGCTCGCCACGACCGGGGTCTAGCTCGAGGGTGCCTTCGAGGACGAAGGGGCTGCCGAGGTCGAAGGCCCGGCGATATTTACGGAACACGTCGCCGAAGATTACGACATCCAACATGCCTTCCAGGTCTTCGAGCGTCATGAAGTAGATGGAGTCGCCGCGGGCGGTGGGGGTCCGATGCCAGGTCTGGCGCAGACCGGCTACGCGCACGCGGCGGCCCAGTTGGGCGGCGGCGGCCACAGTGGTCAGCGCGCCAGATTTGGCGATGCGGTCGGCGTAAAGCTCCAGCGGGTTCGCGTCTACGGCGGCGCCGAGCAGGTCTTCCTGGGCGGCAACCCGCTCAGCCAGCGACCATTCGGGTTCCTGGACGGCTGGGGCGAGGCCAAAGAGGGCGAGCTGGCCGGGCTTAGCCACGCCGGAGCGCAGGTCACGCAGGAGGGCGGGGATCGTCCCGAAGCCGCGCAGCGCCCCCACCCGTACGAGGTTCTCGGCCTCCTGCGGGCGCGGATCGGCGCGGGCGAGGAAGTCGGCCAGCGAGTGGAAGGGGCGTTCGGCCAGGAGGCGGGCGGTGGTGCGCTGGGTGAGGTCGCGCACCTGGTTGAGGCCCATGTAGAGACGTGGGCCGTCGGTGGCGGGGACAACGCTGAACTCGGGCTGGGCGGAGTTGACGTGCGGCGGGTAGACGGCCAACCCGAGGCGGCGGGCCTCGTTGAGGTAGACGCGCTGGGCATAGTAGCCGCCCCAGTTAGCCAGCACAGCGGCCATGAACGGCGCGGGGAAGTGGGCTTTGCACCAGGCGGCGCGCCAGGCCACCTGGGCATAGCTGGCGGCGTGGGCCTTGGGGAAGCCATAACCGGCGAAGGCCGCCATCAGCTCCCAGACGCGCTCGGCCACGTCGGCGGGCACACGGCTGCGCTCGGCCGCGCCGGCGATGAAGCGCTCCTTGAGCGTCTGCATCTGCTTGCCGGGGTCGAAGTGGCTCATGGCGCGGCGCAGCAAGTCGGCTTCGGCGAGGGACATGCCGGCCAGGTCGTGGGCAATGCGGAGGACTTGTTCCTGGTAGAGGATGACGCCGTGCGTGTCGTCGAGCAGCGGCTGAAGGGCCGGGTGCAGATGGGTGGTCGGCTCCTGGCCGAGGTGGCGGCGCACGAAGGCATCTTTGAGGCCGCCGGTGAGCGGGCCGGGGCGATAGAGGGCCAGCGCCACCATCAGGTCATCCACGCTTTGCGCGCCGACCTCCTTGAGCGTGGCGCGCATACCCGGGCTTTCGATCTGGAAGCAGCCGATGGTGCGGCCGAGGCGCACGGTCTCGCGGGTGGCGGGGTCATCGCCGGGGATGGCTTCCAGGGCGGCGAGGGGCAGGGAGCCGGGCGGGACGAGTTGTCCGGCGGCAAGCACGAGCGGGGCCACATCGCCGAGGACGGTGAGGCCGCGGATGCCGAGCAGGTCTATCTTGACGAGGCCCAGGCGGGCGACCGAGGCGAGGTCGAATTGGGTGATCTCGACGCCCTTGCCGGCGAGGTGGCGCGGCACCAGGTCGGTGAGCGGGCCGGGGCTGATGACGACGCCGCCGGGGTGGACGCTGAGGTGGCGCGGCAGGCCGAGCACGGCAGCGGCCTGCTGAAAAACGGCGCGGTGGCGGTTGTCGGGATGGCCGCGGGCCAGCGCGCCAAAGGGGCCGGTCAACAGCGGGTCGTCGCCGGGGGCGGGCGCGGGCGACTCTGGCGGAGCCGGCGCCCACCAGCGCTGCGGCAGAGCATCGGCCAGGGACTTGATCTCTTCCGGGGGGAAGGCGTGAGCCTTGGCGACCTCGCGCAAGGCCGAGCGTTCGCGGAAGCGCTGGATGGTGGCGACCATGGCGACGCGCTCTGTACCGTAGTGGTCGAAGACATGCTGGATGACGCCGTCACGGCGGACGGAGCACAGGTCGGTGTCCACGTCGGGGGGCGTGGCGCGGGCCGGGTTGAGGAAGCGCTCGAAGTAGAGGTTGAGGCGCAGCGGGTCGGGGGAGGTGATGTCGAGGCAGTGGGCGACCAGCGACGAGGCGGCTGAGCCACGCGAGGAGGTGGGCACACCAGTCTGACGCGCATGGGCCAGGATTTCGGCCATGATGAGGAAGAGCGGCGCGTAGCCCCGATCGCCGATGACGGTAAGCTCGTGGTCGAGGCGGGCCGTGATCTCAGGCGTCAGCGCGCCATAGTGGCGCATGGCCCCAGCCTGGGCCTGGCGGCGCAGCTCGCCCAGCGCGGTCTGGCCGGGCGGCAGCGGGATCTCAGGATAGTGGGGCACGCCGAGGGGCAGCGTGAGGCGGCAGCGGTCGGCTACTTCGGCGGAGCGGCCCACGGCTTGTGGATGGGCGGCGTGACGCAGGAGCATCTCGCGAGCGGAGGCGAAGTGCGCGCCGGGCGGCGCAGCGGCCTCGCGCGGAAGCCGGTCGAGCGGGGTGAGCACGCGCATGGCGGTGAGAGTGCGCTGGAGGGGCGCCTGGTCGGGCGTGAGTATGTGGACGTTGGCGGTGGCGACGACGGGCACACGGGCGGCGCGGGCAGCAACTGAGAGCGCCTCGTCGAGGCCGGCGGCAGATTGGACGGAGGCCGGCCAGGCGGGCGCAATCTCGGCGTAGATGGCATCGCCGAATAGCTCGCGCAGCAGGCCAAGCCAGCGGCGGGCAGCGGGGGCATCGCCGGCGGCGACGAACTGGTGCGCGCGCCCGGCGTGGCCGCCGGTGAGGCAGATCAGGCTCGGGGCTTCGCGGGCAAGGGCCGCAAACGACACGCCCTGGGCAGGGTCGCGGTGGGGGGTGGTCTGCGCGAGGCTGCTCAGGCGGCATAGGCCGGCCCAGCCCGCCAGGTCGCGGGCCAGCAGTACTAGCCGGCCGGGGCGCGGGTCGAAGGCGCCAGGCGGCGGGCAAACGGCCAGTTCCACGCCGAGGAGCGGGCGCACGCCCTGGGCGACGCAAGCGTCGTAGAACTCGATGGCGCCGGTGAGGCCGTGGGTGTCGGTGAGGGCAACGGCCGACTGGTCGGCACGGGCGGCGGCGGCGGCCAACTCGGCGGGCGAGGGGACGGCCTCGAGTAGGGAGAAGTAGGAGTGGGTGTGGAGGTGCGTGAAGGCGAGGGGCACGCGGCAGGACAGGCGGGGCGCGGACTTCACGCAGGCGGGGCGGACAGGCCGCGCTTGCGGAAGAGCCAGTAGTCTTGCCGGGGGTTGCCCAGGGCGCCCTCGGGCACGAAGTCTAGCACGTCCCAGCCGGGGGCGAGGTGGCGGCGCACGGCCGCGGGCGAGTGGTAGGTGGTGCAGACGTTGGTGCCGGCCTGGTCGCCGCCGAAGACGAGGCGCTCGCCGGCCTGAAAAGCGGCCTGCTGGGCCTGGTTCAAGTCGCGCAGGTAATAGGCGCCATGGACGGAGAAGAGCAGGCAGCCGCCGGGGCGCAGCACGCGAGCCAGCTCACGCAGCCAGGCATCTTGCTGCGGCCCGGTGAGGTGTGTGAACACGGACAGGGCGTAAATGAAGTCGAACTGACCGTCGGCGTAAGCGAGGGGGCCGTCGAGCGGGTTGAGGTCGAATTGGGCGAACCGGAGGTTGCGCCGGCACCACTCGATCAACTCGGGGTTGTAGTCGCAGCCGAAGAGGCGCGGGCCGCGCAGGCGGTTGAAGTGGCGGATGACGCGGCCGATGCCGCAGCCGAAGTCGAGCACGGCGCTGAAGCGCGGGAGGGCCAGCTTATTCTTCTGGAGGATGGCTTCGATGCTCAGGGCGCCCTGACGCCCGGAAAGCAGGAACCAGTTGAAGTCGGTGGTGCCGGTGACGAAGGACATGAGGCGCGGCGCGGGCAGCGGCGGGCGGCCGCTGGCGCGCTCGATGAGCCACTGGCGGCCGCGCTGCAGGGCGCGCACGGCGCGGAAGTAAGGGGGATACAGCGGGCTGCGGTAGAACGCCGAGCGTAGGTCGGTGGGCATGCCTGGTCCTGAGGTGGGCGCGTCAGCGCGGAGGCGATTGTAACCGAGGCGGCCGAGCCGCCTAGCGCACCAGTAGCGGCAGGAAGCGCCGGGAGACCTGCGCCTCGTCCGCGCCGATGTCGGGGGCGGGGCCGAAGGGGCGCGGCTGGCCTTCAAAATCTAGCAGCACGCCGATGTCAAGGCCGGCATTGACGCCCGCGCTGGCGAGCCCCAGGCGATAATCATCGGCGGCGGCGTTGATGAAGCGGGGATCGCCGACGAGGCTGTGGACGCCGGAGGCGACGCCGGCGGTGGCGGTGACGGTGGTGCTGTAGAAGAGCGTGTAGTCTTCGGCTGCCGCGCCGCCAAGCAGGTTCAGGCCGGTGGCATGGCCTGCGAGAAGCGTGTTGGTGAGGGAGACGGAGCCGGCCTGCACGACGATAGCCGCGCCGGGGTTGGCGCTGTCGGCGAGAGTGACGTGCAGGACGATGACATCGCCGCCGCCGGCCAGGTTGAGGCCCGCCCCCAGGCCGCCAGCTGTGTTGCGGGCGAGGAGGAGGTTAACGAGCAGGCCATCGCCGCCGGCGAGTTGCAGGGCGCCGCCATCGCCGAGGGCGCTGTTGCTGAAGAACTGGGTGGCGGTGAGGTAGGCGCCGGTGAGGACCGCCAGGCCGCCGCCGTTAGCGGCCTGGTTGCCGCGGAACAGGCCGCTTTCGGCAAACAGGCCGCCGCCGACGACGAACGCGCCGCCGCCGTCGGCCCCGGCGCTGTTGGTGAGGAAGTGTGTGCCGGACAAGGTCAGCCCAGTGCCAGCGAACAAGCCGCCCCCGAAGCCGCCGGCCGTGTTGCGGATGACCTCGCCGCCGAACACCGCGGCCGCGCTGCCCAGCGCATAGAAGCCACCGCCATCGGTTCCGGCCTGGTTGCGCTCAAGCGTGACGCCGGAGAGCGTGGCGGCCCCGTTGACAAACGCACCGCCACCCAGCGCGCCGGCCGAGTTGTCACGGAAGACTACGTTGGTGAGCTGAGCGCCGGCACCGGCCCGCAGGCCGCCGCCCGCATCGCCGGCGGTGTTGCTGATGACGTGGGCGCCGGTGAGGACGGCCATGCCGTCGGTTCCAAGACCGCCGGCGCTATACACGCCGCTGCTTAGGTTGTTCTGAACGAGGCCGCCGAGGAAGCTGAGGCCGGCTTCGGCATAGACGCCGCCGCCGCGCCCGCCGATAGCCGTGTTGGTGAGGAAGTTGGAGGCGGTGGCGCTGAGGACGCCGGCGGTGTACAGGCCGCCGCCGCGCCCGCCGGCGGTGTTGGAATAGAAGGTGACGCTGGTGAGAGAGACGGCGCAGGTGGAGTATAGCCCCCCGCCCATGTCGGCAGCCACGCCGGCGGTGACGTTGAGGCCGATGAGGTGGAGGGGCGCGGTGGCGCTGAAGACGCGGGTAGCGCCGCCGCCGCTGAGGGTGAGGTTGGCCGCGGTGGAGCCGTCAATGGTAAGGGCCACGCTGACGGTCAGGTCGCTGGAGACGACGATGGTGCTGTCGGGCGGGAGGCTGAAGGAAATGGTGTCGCCGTCCACGGCGAGCGTGAGGGCCTCGCGCAGTGAGCCGGGGCCGCTGTCGGCGGTGCTGGTGACGGGCGCGGGGTCGGCCAGCGGCCGGGCGTAGGCAGCAGGCAAGCCCGCGAATAGGCCGAGGGTGAGGGCAGCGCCGAGGGCAGCGCCGAGGGCAGCGGCCAGGGCCAGGCCGGACAGGCGGCGGGTGGGTAGCGGGCATGGGCTGGCGGTGGTCGGCATCAGGCTCCCCTGAAAGCACGGCGGCAGGGCACGGCGTGGGCCGCCGGCAGGAGGGAGTCTAGCAGGGATGAGGGGCGATGACCAGGGCGGACACACAAACAAAAACACCCCATCCGCTGATGGCGGAGGAGGTGTCTGTCGCTCCGGCAGTCGCGCGCGGGGCGCTCACCATTGCGTTGTGCAGCTTGCAGAGCGGACCCGACGGGATTCGAACCCGCGATCTCGGCCTTGACAGGGCCGCATGTTCGGCCGCTACACCACGGGTCCAGACGCGGCGAGACTATACCATAGGGCCTGGGCCGCGTCAATAGCCATGCGCAATTTATCACAGACGCAGCGTTGAACGGAGGCCGCGCGCGCGATGGCGCGCCGTTGTTGCGACCGGCCCAGGCGCCAGGCCGCCACGACCGGGACGACGCGGCCAAGGAGGCAGAGATGGCCTCCGGCTAGGCCGGGCCGAGCACGTCGCGGAAGGCAGCGACCGTCTTCTCAATGTCGGCGGCGCTGACCCAATAGTGCGTCACAAGCCGGAAATGCGAGCCGCCGTCGCCATCGAGCACGATGCCGCGGCGACGCAGGTGGTCCACCAGTTGGTCGGACTGCAAGCGGGCGGGGGGGGTCAGGTCGAAGTAGACCATGTTGGTGGCTGGGTTGGGCGTCCGCAGGGCGAGGCCAGGCACGCTCCGCAGTCCGGCCGCCAACGCGCGCGCGTTGGCGTGGTCGTCTTCCAGGCGCTCGATCATGCTGTCGAGGGCGATGAGGCCCGCGGCGGCGAGCACGCCGGCCTGACGCAGGCCGCCGCCGACCAGCTTACGGTTGCGGCGCGCCTCGGCGATGAAGTCTTTGGAGCCGCACAGCAGCGAGCCGACCGGGGCGCTGAGGCCCTTGGAGAGGCAGAACATGACGGTGTCGGCCGGCTCGGCCAGATCGGCGGCGCTTACGCCCTGGGCCACGGCCGCGTTGAACAGCCGCGCGCCGTCCAGGTGCACCTGGAGGCCGCGGCTGTGCGCCAGATCGGCCACGCGGCGGGTGTAGGTGACGCTGAGCGGCACGCCGCCGCAGATGTTTTGCGTGTTCTCCAGGCACACCAGGCGGGTGCGGGGGTGGTGGACGTCTTCGGTGCGAATGGCGGCCTCGATGTCTTCGAGCCGCAGCGTGCCATCGGGCTGATTAGGCAGGGGATAAGCCTGCAAGCCTGCCAGCGCCGCCATCCCGCCACCTTCGTTGAGGTAAATGTGCGACTGGCTGCCGACGATGACTTCCTGGCCGCGGGCGCCGTGGGTGAGCAGCGCGATCAGGTTGCCCATGGTGCCGGAGGCGACGAACATAGCCGCGGTGTGGCCGGTAAGGGCCGCGGCGAGCGCCTCCAACTGGTGGACGGTCGGGTCATCATTGAACACATCGTCACCGACGTCGGCCGTCGCCATGGCCTGGCGCATGGCCGGGGTCGGGTGGGTGACCGTATCACTGCGCAGATCAATCAATCCGTTCTCGAAGCTCATGGTCCCTTGTTCCCCGCGGCCTGCATGGCCGCCAGCAGCCCGGCGACGACGGCCGCGCCGGCAAGCGTGAAGAACGCGCCGAGCCACACGTAGCCCGCGCAGCCCAGCGCCATGCCCCAGCGCGCCCGGCGCACGGCCACCAGGTCGCCCGCGGCGCGCCCCTCGCGCGCGCTGACCCAGCCCGCGATCAGCGCATAGAGCGACACCGGCACGCCCAGCAAGCTCGTCCCCGGCACCGGCAGCGCCGCGAGCAGCAGCCAGGCCAGCCCGGCCCACAGCGCCGACGCGGCCCAGGCTCGGGCGCGGCCACTGGCCGGAGCGGCGGACGGGGCACTGGGCGGCGGGGTCAGGGGCATGGGCGGCGCGCTCGCGTCTGCATTATGCACCCAGACCGGCCGTTAGCGCTCGGCCAGCGATTGCAGCGCGCGGCGCAGGTCGGGCGGCAGCGGGGCCTCGAGGTTCAGGCGCTCGCCGCTGCCGGGCAGTGTGAAGCTGAGCCGGGCGGCGTGCAAGAAGTGGCGGCTGAGCGGCAGGGTGGACGCGCGCCGGCCATAGACGGTATCGCCCGCGATGGGGCACTGGAGGTAGGCAAAGTGCAGACGTAACTGATGGGTGCGGCCGGTGAGCGGGTGGGCGTCTACCAGCGTGTGATGGTGATAGAGTTCGGTGACGCGGTACTCGGTGACGGCGGCGCGCCCGTGCTGGGCCGGCACAATCGCCATCAGCTTGCGGTTGCGCGGGTCGCGGCCGATGGGGGCCTCGATCCGGCCGGTGTCGGTCGGCGGGTGGCCGTCGAGCAAGGCCACATAGGTCTTGACTACTAAGCGCTCCTTGAACTGGCGCTGAAGCTCACGATGGGCGGCGTCGGTCTTGGCGACGATGATGAGGCCGGAAGTGTCTTTATCAAGCCGGTGGACAATGCCGGGGCGCTGCTCGTCGCCGACGCCTTCCAGGCCGGGGTCGTGGGCGAGCACGGCGTTGACGAGCGTGCCGGCGGTGTGGCCGGCCGCGGGGTGCACGACCATGCCGGCGGGCTTGTCAATCACCAACAGGTCGGCGTTCTCGTAGACGATAGTGAGCGGGATGTGTTCGGGCTGATAGCGGCTGGGCGCGGCGGGCGGGATGCGCACGTGCACCTGGGCCGGGCCGGCGAGGCGCAGGGCGGGCTTGGTGATGACGGCCAGGTTTACCTGGACGAAGCCATCCGCGATCAGCCGCTGGACGTGGGTGCGCGAAAGTTCGGGCAGCTCGGCGGCGATCAGGCGGTCCAGGCGCTGGGGCCGGGTGGCTTCGGCCAAGCCAATGGTGACAAGCCGCTCAGCCACCGGAGGGCACTTCGGGCGCGTCCACGCCGGGGAGCGTGCTGCCACTGCCGGCCGCACCGCGGTCTTGGCGCGCCTCAAAGATCATGAGCAGGGCCAGGAAGGCTACGCCGGTGCTGATGCTGGCATCGGCGACGTTGAAGATAGCGAAGTTGCCGACGCTGATGAAGTCGGTGACGGTGCCAAAGGTGAGCCGATCTACCAAGTTGCCCAGGGCGCCGCCCAGCTGCAGGCCGAGCGCCAGACGCATGAGCCACTGGCCGGGCGCCAGGCGCTGGGTGTAGACGATGATGACGAGTGAGACGATGATGGCGATGACGGTGAAGAGCAGGTTGCCGTCCTTGAACATGCCAAACGCCGCGCCGGTGTTCTGGATGTGCAGGATACGGACATAGGGCGCGAGCGCGGGCCAGGGGTTCCAGCTTTGGTTCAGGGGGATGTGGGTGCGGACGACATGCTTGGTGTACTGGTCGGCCAACACTAACAGGCCGGCCAGCAGGTAAACCAACGTTTGATTAAGCGTCTTTTTCACCGGTACTCTCCAGGCCAGGGCCGCTGGAACAGGCGGCGGCAGGGTTGCGAGGGCATTGTACCATGCGGGCCAAGCGCAGCGCGCGGCGCCGCGCGCAGTTGTCAGGAAAATGTCGCCGGGGAGTCTTGACGAGTGGTTTGAGTACGCTACAATCACCCCTTGCAGGTCGGCATCCGCGCTCGCATCATTAGAAATCAGGACGGCATGGCCGCGCTCAACTTACGACGTCTCCTCATTGGCAACCCGCTGGCCACATCGGAAGCCCACCACCAGCGTCTGACGAAAGTTAAGGCGCTGGCGGTGTTTGCTTCGGATGCGCTCTCGTCGAACGCCTACGCGACCGAGGAAATTCTGCTCGTGCTGGTGCTGGCGGGGGCCGGCGCGCTGGAAATCTCGGTGGAAGTGGCAGTGGCAATCGCCGCGCTGCTGGTCATCGTGGGGGCTTCGTACTACCAGATCATCCGCAGCTACCCGCACGGCGGGGGCACTTACATCGTCTCGAAAGACAACCTGGGCACGCTGCCTTCGCTGGTGGCCGGAGCGGCGCTGCTGATAGACTACTTGTTGACGGTGGCGGTGAGCATCGCGGCGGGCGTGGCGGCGTTGTTTTCGTGGCTGCCGTTCCTGCTGCCTTACCGGGTGCCCCTGGCGGTGGCGGCCGTGGCGATCATCACCATCATCAACCTGCGCGGCGTGCGCGAGTCGGCCAGCGTGTTTGCGGTGCCGACGTATATCTTCGTGATCAGCATCTTCAGCATGCTAGCATTTGGGCTGTTGCGCTACGTGACCGGCACCCTGCACCCGCTGCCTCTGCCGGAGGAAGCGCTGCGGGCCGATCAGGCCATTACGCTGTTTTTTGTTTTGCGGGCGTTCTCGGCGGGCTGCACGGCGCTGACGGGCATCGAGGCCATCGCTGACGGGGTGCCGGCCTTTCGCAAGCCGGAATCGGTCAACGCCGGGCGGACGCTGATCGCTATGATCTTGATCCTGGGGACCATGTTCATCGGGATCTCGGTGCTGGCCAGCCATTTGCAGATTGTGCCGCGCGAGGGCGAGACGGTGCTGTCGCAAATGGCGGCGGGGATCTTCGGGCGCGGGCTGCCGTATGTGGTGGTGCAGGTCGCCACGGCGTTTATTTTGCTGTTGGCGGCTAACACCGCCTTCGCGGACTTCCCGCGACTGAGTTCGTTTATCGCCCGCGACGGCTACCTGCCGCGGCCGCTGGGCAACCTGGGCGACCGGCTGGTGTTCTCGAACGGGATTATGCTGCTGGGCGGGCTGGCGGCGCTGCTGCTGGTGGCTTTCCGGGGCGACACGCACGCGCTGCTGCCGCTGTATGCCATCGGCGTATTTTTGTGCTTCACGCTGTCGCAGGCGGGCATGGTGGTGCGCTGGTTCCGGCTGCGCGGGCCGCACTGGCATGTGTTGGCGTTCATCAACGGGCTGGGGGCGGTGGTGACACTGGTGGTGCTGGGCGTGATCGTGCTGACGCGCTTCACGCACGGCGGCTGGATCGTGGTGGTGCTCATCCCCTTGATCGTAGGCATGTTCTACCAGATCCACCGCCACTACGTGCGCACGGCCGCGCAACTCTCGCTGGAGGATTACGGCGCGCCGCCGCGCATCCACCATCACCGGGTGATTGTGCCGATCGCGGGCGTCCATCGCGGCGTGCTGCACGCGCTCAACTACGCCCGCACGCTTTCGGACGATGTGACGGCGGTGTACGTGGAGACGGACCCCGCCGAGACGGAGCGCATCCGGGCCAAGTGGGAGCGCTGGGGTGATGGGATGCGGCTGGAGGTGCTGAAATCGGAGTATCGCTCGGTTTCGGAGCCGCTAATCGCCTACCTGGACCGGATTGAGGCCTGCCAGCGCAACGACATCATCACGGTGGTGATGCCGCAGTTTTTGGCGTCGCGCTGGTGGCATCAGATATTGCACAACCAAACGGCGTTGTTGGTGCGACTGGCGCTGGTGTTCCGGCGCGGCTTTGTCGTCACCGACGTGCCGTACCGGCTGAAAGATTGAGCCACTTCAAGGACATGGGCATGGGCACACAAACACGCAAGAATCCGATCATCATCGTCGGCTGCGGGCGCGTCGGCATGGAACTGGCGCAGTCGGTGGCCGCGCAGAGCTACCCGGTGGCCGTGATGGACTCGAACCCCAAGGCCTTCGACCGGCTGGGGTCGAGCTTTCGCGGGCGCATGGTGCAGGGCGACGCGCTGGACCAGGAGGCCCTGAAGCGGGCCGGCATCGAAAACGCGCACGGGTTGGCGGCGGTCACATCGTCGGACAGCGCCAACATCATCACGGCCCGCATCGCGCGCGATATCTACAAGGTGGCGCACGTGGTGGCGCGCATCTATGACCCGATGCGCGGCCCGATCTACGAGCGGCTGGGGCTGCAAACCATCGCCTCGTCGTCGTGGGGCGCGCGCCGCATCGAGCAACTGCTGCTGCACCCCGGCCTGCAAAGCGTGGTGGCGGCCGGCAACGGCGAGGTGCAGGTGTATGAGATCGCCGTGCCGGCCCCGTGGGACGGCCGCCGCCTGGGCGACGTGCTGCCCACGGGCGAGGCGCTGCCGGTGGCGCTGGCTCGCGGCGGGCGCGCCCTGCTGCCGGCGCTGGAGACCGCCCTGCAAACCCGAGACTACTTGTATGTGAGCGCCACGGCCGCCGGGGCTGCCAGCCTGCGCCAACTTCTGCGCCTCCCCGGAAAGGACTAACCAGCCATGTTTGTGATTATCGCGGGCGGCGGCCGGACAGGCTCGCACCTGGCGAGCCTGCTGCTCGGCCAGGGCCATGAGGTGCGGCTGATTGAGAACCGCGCAACGACGCTGTCTATTTTGCACCGCGAACTGCCGACCGAAGCGGTGTTTGAGGGCGACCCGACCGACCCGCAGACACTGGCCGAAGCCGGTATCGAACGGGCGAATGTGCTGGCCGCTGTGACGGCCAACGATGAGGACAACCTGGTCATCGCCTCGCTGGGGCGCTTTCATTATGCAGTGCGGCGCATCATTGGACGGGTGAACAACCCGCGCAACGCCTGGTTGTTCACGCCGGACTTCGGGGTGGATGTGGCGCTGAACCAAGCCGACGTGATGGCCAAGCTGATCGAAGAGGAGATGTCGCTGGGCGACATGATGACGCTGCTGAAGCTGCGCCGAGGCAGCTACTCGCTGGTGGAGGAGAAGATTCACCCGGAGGCCAAGGCGGTGGGCATGCAGATCAAAGACCTGCCGCTGACGGAACACACGGTGCTGTCGGGCATTCTGCGGCATGGCGAGGTGCTGCTGCCGCGCGGGGCTACGGTGCTGGAAGCGGGCGACGAGATTCTGGCGCTGGTGGATGATCCGGGCCGCGACCGGCTGGCTGAACTGCTGGGCCGCCCGGACGGACGGCCGCCGATACCCTGAGCCGGAGGCCCCGGCTCAGGAGTTGAGGAACTTAAGAGTGCCGCTGGGCCGAGGCGCGCCCGACGGAAGAAAGTGATTGACACGCCGCCCGGCACGGGCGTAGAATGTCCCCACTATGCCTAACGAAAGCACTGTGAACGCCGACCTAGACCCTGACTCTAAACGCCTGCTCCGCCCGCCGAGAGACTGAGCCGCGCCAAGCGTGTACCTCCTGACGCGCCCTGCTCGCCTTTCCGGCGGCGGGGCGCGTTCTGTTTGTGGAGGTGCCGATGGAACAGAAAGAAATTGACGGCGTGCTGGAGCGGGTGCGCACCGCCCTGGAAACCGGCAACGTCTCCAACGCCATCGCCGCCCTGACCACGCTACACCCCGCTGACCAGGCCGAAGCCTTCGCCGATCTACCGGCCGACGATCAAGTCGAGCTACTCCCACAACTGGACAGCGAAACGGCCGCCGGCCTCCTGACCGAACTGGAGGACGAGGAGGCGGCCGATGCCGCAGCGCAACTGCCGACAGCCCAACTGGCCGACGTGCTGGACGAGATGGAGCCGGATGAGGCCGCCGACCTGCTGGGCGACCTGCCGCCCGCGCAGGCGGCCGACGCTCTGGCGCAGATGGAAGAGCGCGATGAGGTGATCCCGCTGCTGGGCCACCCCGACGACACGGCCGGCGGCCTGATGACGTCGGAGTTCTTCGCGCTGCGGCCACATATGACGACGCAGAGCGCCATTGACTTCCTGCGCGGACTCAACCGTGACACGGCCACGCCGTATTACCTGTACGTGGTTGACCGCCAGGGCGTGCTGATCGGCATCGTGGGCCTGCGCGACATCATCACTTCGCGGCCGGAGGCCTTGATCGAGAGCATCATGAATCGGGAGGTGATCAGCTTGCCAGTGGGGACCGACCAGGAGGAAGTGGCGCGCGTGATGGCGCGCTATGACTTGCTGGCACTGCCGGTGGTGGACGGCGCCGGACGGCTGGCGGGCGTGATCAACTACGACAACATCGTGGATGTAATCTCGGAGGAAGCGACCGAAGACCTGCAGAAGATCGGCGGTTCGGAGGCGCTGGACGAGCCGTATATGCTGATCTCGTTTTGGCGCATGGTGCATAAGCGCGCCGGCTGGCTGGTGGTGCTGTTTCTGAGCGAGATGCTGACGGCCACGGCCATGGGCTTTTTTGAGCAGGAGATAAAGCGGGCCGTCGTGCTGGCGCTGTTCGTGCCGCTGATTATTTCCAGCGGCGGCAACAGCGGCTCGCAAGCCGCCACGCTGGTCATCCGCGCCATGGCGTTGGGGGAGGTGCGGCTGCGCGATTGGTGGCGCGTGATGCGGCGCGAGGTGCTGTCGGGGCTGACGCTGGGCGCCATTCTGGGCAGCATTGGTTTCGCGCGCATTGCACTGTGGCAATCTGCCTTCGGCACATACGGGCCGTACTGGCCTTTCATTGCCGCGACTGTAGCGCTGTCGCTGGTGGGCATTGTGTTGTGGGGGACGCTGACCGGCTCGATGCTGCCGATCTTGCTGCGCCGGGTGGGGCTGGACCCGGCCACGTCTTCGGCGCCGTTCGTGGCGACGCTGGTGGATGTGACAGGCCTGATCATCTATTTTTCGGTGGCGTCGGTGGTCCTGCGCGGCTCGCTGCTGTAGGCGGAGGCGGTGCGGCGGGGGGGGGTAGGCGGGCGGCGGTATAATCGCGGCGGGAGGGGGCCAAGGAGCGCTGGGGGTTAATCTCAACGGGGTGAGCTACAACCGCGCAGACGATTTGCCGCCAGACGCGCGCGGCGCCTGCGAACAGGTGATGGGCATGCTGGGCGACCAGAATAGGGACGGCAGGCCGGATATGTTCGAAGGGATGGTCAGGTCTACGGGCGAGGCGCCGCAGGGGACGAGCAGTTCGGTCGGGATGGTGAACGGGCAGGTTGTGCCTGGTTCGGGCGAACTGCCGCCGGAGATGCGCGCCAAGCTGGAGCAACTGTGGGACCGGCTCGACACAGACCACAGCGGCGTGCCCGACGTGGCGGAGGCCGGACCACCGGCAAGCCCCAGCGTGGTGAGGCACGAGCCGGCTTTCACGCCTACCGCGGCCATGGCTCCGTATGCGGCGGTCCCAAACGAGGTCAGCCCGGAGGGCGACGACAACCGCCTGCGGCTGGCGCTGATCGCCATTGGCGGGCCGGCCGTGCCGGCGCGCGGCCTGGCGCTGCCGGCAATTTGGGCGCTCGCGCGCTGACCGGCCAGGGCGTGGTCTGGCGACGCTTTGTGCGGTGGGCGCTGAACCGGCTGTATCATCAGTTCGCCTGGACGTATGATTGGGTCAGTTGGATCGTCTCGATGGGCCAGTGGCGAAGCTGGCAGCGCGCCGCCCTGCCCTACTTGCGCGGGCGGCGGGTGCTGGAAGTGGCCCACGGCACGGGCGACCTGCTGCTGGACCTGGTGGGCCTGGGTTTCAGCCCGGTAGGCCTGGACGCCTCGCCGGCCATGAGCCGCATCGCGGGCGGCAAGCTGCGCCGCGCGCTGGGCGGGCCGGGTCTGCGCGTGCCGCTGCTGAGGGCGCAGGTGGAAGCGCTGCCTTTCGCGGCGGGCAGCTTTCAGGCGCTGGCCGCGACCTTCCCGACGGAGTACGTGGCCGACCCGGCCGCCATCGCGGAGTTTTACCGAGTACTGACGCCGGGCGGCGCGTTGGTGTGTGTGCCGGCCGCGCAGATTACGGGCGGAACGTGGGGCGACCGGTGGGCGGCGTGGCTGTTCAGGGTGACGGGCCAGAGCGCGAGCGATTGGTGTACGCCGCTGGTGGGCCGGTATGCGGCGGCCGGCTTTCGCGCGCGGGCCGAGGCGGTGCGGCAGGCGCGCAGCATCGTCACCGTCATCATCGCTGAAAAGGCCGCGGCCGGGCAAAACGCCGGACTGGGCGCGTGATCGCATGGAACTGCAAATCGCTGTCTCCAAAGTGGTGAAGTGGGCCAGCCGCGAGTCGGGCGACACATTGGAAATGATCGAGCGGCCCACCGGGGGGCTGTCGCTGGTGCTGGTGGACGGCCAGCACTCGGGCAAGGGCGCCAAGGCCGTGTCGAACCTGGTGGCGCGCAAGGCCATCGGCCTGTTAGCGGAGGGCGTGCGCGATGGGGCCACGGCCCGCGCGGCGCATGACCACCTGTTCGCGCTGCACGGCGGCAAGGTGCAGGCGACGCTCAACATCGTCTCGTTCGACATGGTGTCAAAAACGGTGGTGCTCTCGCGCAACAACCCCAATCCGACGTATCTGGTAACACCGGACGCGGTGACGGCCGGGGAGGGCGCCAGCCGCCCGATCGGGATCTATCGCCACACGAAGCCGCTGATCGAGGAACTGCCGCTGATGCCCAACATGGCGTTGGTGGTGTTCACTGACGGGCTGCCCACGGCGGGCGCTCGGCGCGGCGCGCCGCTGGACGCGCGGGCGGAGATCGAGAAGCTGGCGGCGCGCGGGCTGGAGAGCGCGCAGAGCTGGGCCGATGAACTGCTGGCGCAGGCCATGGCGGCCGACGAGCAGCGCCCGGCCGACGACATTAGCATCTTGGTGGTGGCGGTGCGGCCGGCGCCGGCGGCGGTGTACCCGGCGCGACGGTTGGTGTTGAGGATGCCGCTGTGAAGGTGCTGCGCCGCCGCCGTGGCTCCGAGCTGCGACTGCCGCGCCCGGCCTGGCTGCGAGCCGTGCGCTTGTGGCTGCGGGACACCCGCGTGCTGCTGCGACAGTTCGGCCCGTCGCTGGTGGCGTTTGGCGCGGCCGTGCTGGGGGGCGGCGCGCTGTACTATCTGCTCGGCGGCGTGGCGCAGGCCGAGCACCCGGCCACCCTGGTGGAGGGTTGGTATCACGTCCTGCTGATGATGTTCCTCCAGGCGGGCGAGAACCTGCCGGGCGCGTGGTACCTGACGGCGTTCTACTTTTTCATGCCGCTGCTCGGGCTGGCGATTTTGAGCCAGGGCATCGCGGACTTTGGCGTGCTGCTGTTCAACCGGCGGGCGCGCGGGGAGGCATGGCAAGTGGCGCTGGCGCAGACTTATCACAATCACATCGTCATTGTGGGGCTGGGCCACCTGGGCTTTCGCACGGCGCGGGCGCTACACGAACTGGGCGAGGAGTTTGTGACCATTGAGCTAGACCCGGAGGCCAGCCTGCTGACGCAGGTGCAAGGCTGGGACGTGCCAGTGATCCGCGGCGACGCGAACAAGTACGAGGTGCTGCGGCAGGCGGGCGTGGACCGGGCGCACACGGTGGTGATCGTGACGAGCGACGACACGCTCAATCTGCAAATTGCCATCCATGCGCGGGCGGTGAACCCCGACATCCGCACCATTGTGCGGCTGTTCGACGACGACTTCGCGCGCGAGGTGCGCCAGGCGTTCGGGATCACCGCGGCCTACAGCGCCTCGGCCCTGGCGGCCCCGGCGTTCGCCGCGGCCGCCGCCGACCTGGACGTGGGCGCGCCGGTGCAGGTGCATGGGCGGGTGCTGAGCATGAGCCACTTTACGGTCAACGCTACCTCGCTGCTGGCCGGGCGCGCGGTGGGCGATATTGAACAGGTGTACGATCTGAGCATTGTGCTGCTGCGCCGGGGGCACAAGGTGGAGCTGCACCCGGCGGATGGGATCGAATTGCAGACCGGCGACGAGATCACGGTCTTCGCCGACGCCGGGACGCTGCACAAGGTCAACCGCGTCAACCGCTGAGGTGACCACGCCGATGCCGCCTGAGCCTGACAGCCCAGTTCCCGACGCGCGCCCGCCGGCCGGCCCCACGATTGGCATCGTGGGGCCGTGCTGCGCGGGTAAGACGACGCTGGCGCGCCGGCTGCAGGCGCAGGGTTTCAACGCTCGGCCGATTGCTCAAGAACATTCCTTCGCCCCGCGCATGTGGCAGCAGATCGGCCACGCCGATGTGTTGGTTTACCTGGATGTGTCGCACGCGGTGGCGCTGCAACGGCGCTGGATGAACTGGCAGCCGGCCGACCTGGAAGAGCAGCACCGCCGTCTGGCCCACGCACGGGCGCACGCCGATTTGTACGTGGACACCGACCCACTGGGCATCGAGGCGGTGCTGGCGCGGGTGACGGCGTTCCTGGCGCAGACCGGCGGCTAACGGGGGCCGCGCTGGGCAAACACGCCGGACCAGCATGGTAGAATGCCGCCCATGCGACGGGCGCTGTGGCGGCAGGGATTCGCGGTGTGGGTGTGGGTGTGCGCGGCGCTGGCAGCCTGCGGCCCGGCCGCCACGCCCACCGCCACGCTGCCGCCCGTGACTCCGCCCACCGCGGCCCCGCCCACGCTCTCCAACCCCATTCCGACCGCTTACCCGACCAAGCCGCCCGTCACCCCAACGCTGGACCGCCTGTTCGCCACGCCGGAGGGCACGGCGCAACCATCGCTGTTCGCGCCGGTGTCGGACGCCGACTGGCAGGTCGGCCCGGCTGACGCGGCGGTGACGGTCATCGAGTACAGCGATTTCGAGTGTGAGTATTGCGCGGCCGTGGCAGGGCTGCTGCGCCAACTGCGGGCGGAGTTCCCGGCCGACCTGCGGTTGGTGTTCCGGCACTACCCGCTGCCGCAGCACCCCAAGGCCCGGCTGGCCGCCGCCGCGGCCGAGGCCGCGGGCGCACAGGGCGCATTTTGGGAGATGCACGACCAGTTGTTTGAACGCCAGACCGAGTGGAGCACGCTGACGGTGGAAGGCTTTCGGGCGGCGCTGGTGAGCTACGCCGCCGAGTTGGAGTTGGACGCGGGGCAATTCGAGGCCGACCTGGACGACCCGGCCACCGCTGCCCGGGTGCAGGCCGCGTATGAGACGGCCCGCGACATCCCGCTGCCAGGCGCGCCCTTTCTATTGTGGAACGGCGGGCTGTTCCCCGATGAAGGGCTGACGAGCCACTTCGGCCTGTCCACGCTCATCCGGCTGGAGAGGCTTAAGGCGCGGCAATACACGGCCCCGCCGCCGGACGTGATTGACCCGTTTAAGACCTACACCGCGACGCTGCACACGGCCAAGGGCGAGATCGTCATCCAGCTATTCGCGGAGCAGACGCCGCTGACGGTCAACAACTTCGTCTTCCTGGCGCGGGCGGGCTGGTACGACGGCGTGACGTTTCACCGTGTGATTACGGGCTTCGCGGCGCAAACCGGCGACCCGAGCGGCACGGGCTACGGCGGCCCCGGCTATGTGATCCCCGATGAGTTCGTACCGGAACTGCGCTACGACGCGGCCGGCTGGGTGGGCATGAGCAACACCGGGCCGGACACCAACGGCAGCCAGTTCTTCATTAGTCTGACGGCGCTGCCCGAATACAATGGGCGCTATCCGTTGTTTGGCAAGGTCATCGCAGGGCTGGAGGTGGTGGAGGCGCTGACGCCGCGCGACCCCAACGCCGAGGCCGACGCGCCCCCCGGCGATGTCATTACCCGCGTCACCATCGAGGAACAATGAGCAAACGAAGGGCAGCCCGCGCCGCGCGCGGCACTCAGAACCTGGTCGTTTACGTCATCGGCGGCGCGCTGGTCATCGCCGCCCTGCTGCTGCTGATCAACATCTTCATGCCGAAGGCCAAGGCGCCGGGCGCGCTGCAATGGGACGAGCCGCCGGTCATGCTGATTGACACCAGCAGGCAGTATGTTGCCACGCTCAAGCTCGACAAGGGCGACATCGTCATGCAGTTGCTGGCGCAGGCCGCGCCGATCACGGTCAACAATTTCGTCTTCCTGGCCCGCCAGGGTTATTACGATGGCGTCACCTTTCACCGAGTGTTGTCGGGGTTTGTGGCCCAGGCAGGCGACCCGACCGGCACGGGCGGCGGCGGGCCGGGCTACTTCATCCCGAACGAGACCAGCGCCGGGCTGAAGTTCGACAAGGCGGGCGTGGTCGCCATGGCGAACAGCGGCGCGGACCGGAACGGCAGCCAGTTCTTCATCTCCTACGGGCCGCAGCCGGGGCTGGACGGCGGCTACACGATCTTTGGGCAAGTGGTAGCGGGCATGGAAGTGGTGGAGAAGCTGACGCTGCGCGACCCCAACGCCAACCCGCTGGAAAAGGGGGATGTGATTAACAGCGTGGTGATTGACGAACAATAGCCGACGAGCAGACTGCGCGTTGGGGCAAACCGGGCCGGCGATCTGCCAGCCCGGCTGTTAATAGAGCGACGGAGGGGGAGGCTTAGTCGTCGGCGGGGGCGGGCCGGCCGCGCAGGCGGGCCAGGAGGCTGGGGCCGTTTTCCTTCCAGAGGTGCAGGGCCGTGGGCAGCACGGAGAGGAGCACCACCACCACGACGATGATCAGGAAGTAGCGGTCGAGGACTTCGGGGGCGAACATGCGGCCCAGCAGAAAGCCGGCCATGGTGACGCCGATGCCCCACAGGAACGCGCCAGCGAGGTTGTAGAGCATGAAACTGCGGTAGTTCATGTCTACCGCACCCGCCACGATGGGGGCGAAGGTGCGAATGAAGGGCATGAAGCGGGCCAGGATGATGGTCTTGCCGCCGTGCTTCTCGTAGAAGTTGCGGGCGGCCTCCAGGTTTTTGGGGCGAAAGAGCAGCGACTTCTCACGTTTGAAGAGCGGCGGCCCGGTCTTGCGGCCGAACCAATAGCCCACGTTGTCGCCCAGCACGGCGGCGACGAAGACAATGGGCAGCAAGAGACGCTCATCGAGCACGCCGTTGGAGGCGAACAGCCCGGCTGTGAGCAGCAGGCTGTCGCCGGGCAGGAAGAAGCCGAAGAATAGGCCCGACTCGGCGAAGACAATCACAAACAGGCCGATGTAGCCAAAGGTCTCGATCAGGTGCCGGGGGTCCAAAAACTCCATCAGAATACCTCTCAGGGCGTAGCGTGGCGCGATTATACCAGCCCTGGGGCGGGAGAGCGCACCGGAGCGAGGAGATGTCAGCCAGCCGACAGGCTACGCGAGGATAGTTTGGGGTTCGTTAGAGTCAAACCTGGGCGGCTGGGCCGGATGGGCTGTGCTTGACAGCCCCATATGCCTGTGCTAAATTGGCCGCGTTCCGCCCCCAAATGAGCAGTACCGCGCCCGGCGCACAGGGAGAGCTACCTTGGCCAAAACTCGCACCGAACTCATGGTGGACCGCCTGCGCGACATGCAGGTGAGCAGCCCGGATATCGAAGCGTCGGCCATCGTCAGCGTGGACGGGCTGCCCATCGCCACGGCCCTGCCGCGCGAGGTGGAGGAGGACCGCGTTTCGGCCATGTCGGCGGCCATGCTGTCGCTAGGCGAGCGCATCGCTTCGGAACTGGGGCGCGGCGGCTTGAGCGAGGTGCAGATCAAAGGGGAAAAGGGCTTTGTGATTCTGCAAAGCCTGGGCAGCGAGGCGGTGCTGACGGTGCTGGCCCGCGAGGGCGCCAAGATGGGCCTGGTGCTGCTGGACATGCGCCGCGCTGTAGACGACCTGGCGAAACTGGTTTAGGGCGCTGGGGCGCAGGAGCGAACGTGGAGCCCATCGCGAAGAGCGGCCTGTTCTACCCGAATAACATCGCCCGCATCTACTTGCAGGCCATGGAAGAGGTGATGGGCAAGAACGGCCTGAACGCCATTCTGAACCTGGCGGGGCTGCCGCACCTGCTGGACAACTACCCCCCGAACAACCTGAATCGCGAGTTTGACTTCGCAGATTACTCGGCCCTAAACGGCGCACTGGAGGAGATGTACGGGGCGCGCGGCGGGCGCGGCCTGGCGCTGCGGGCGGGCCGGGCTTCGTTCGCGCAGGGCCTGCGCCACTTTGGGGCGCTGGCGGGCGCGGGCGACTTGGCCTTCAAGGTGCTGCCGCTGGGCACGAAGCTGAAAATCGGCATTCCGGCCATGGCGAAGATCTTCAGCCAGGTGAGCGACCAGAAGAGCACGGTAAGCGAGACGCCGACCGAGTTCTACTACACCATGAAGCCCTGCCCGGTGTGCTGGGGCCGCAAGAGCGACAAGCCCATGTGCCATGCCGGGGCGGGGCTGCTGGCCGAGGGCCTGCGCTGGCTGTCGGGCGGGCACGAATTTCGCGTACAAGAGTCTAAGTGCGTGGGCTGCGGAGACGAGGCCTGCGTGCTGATCGTACAAAAGCAGCCGGTCGCCTAGGCGCCCGCCGACACCCCCAGCGCGGCGCGGGGCAGCGCCTGACCGCCGGGCCGGGGGGCCTCCTCCCCCGCGTTTTTTGCTGCTGACAGCGAGCCTGGTGGAAATCATCGTCGTCTTACCCACGTTTAACGAAGCCGACAACCTGGCGGACATGGCTGAGGCGCTGTGGGCCTTGCCGCTGCCGGGCCTGCGCGTATTGGTGGTGGATGATGCCTCGCCCGACGGAACGGGGGCTGTGGCCGACCGGCTGGCCGGCGCTTACCCCGACCGGTTAGGCGTGATTCACCGCACGGGCAAGGGCGGGCTAGGCACGGCTTACGTGGCCGGGTTTCGGCGGGCGCTGGCCGAGGGCGCCGACGTGGTCGTGCAAATGGACTGTGATTTCTCGCACTCGCCCAGCTACCTGCCGCCTTTCATCGAAAAGCTGGCGGAGTACGATGTGGTCGTCGGGTCGCGCTACGTGGCCGACGGCAAGTTGGACGAGCGCTGGGAGAAGGGCCGCGTGGCGCTCTCGCTGTGGGCGAACCGCTATGCGCGCGCCATCCTCGGCATCCGCGCCGAAGACGCTACAGCGGGCTTTAAGGTCTGGCGGCGGGCCACGCTGGAGGGCATCGGCCTGGACCGCATCCACTCCAACGGCTACGTCTTCCAGGTGGAGATGGCCTATGTGGCCCAGCGCCTGGGATACCGCGTGTTGGAGCAGCCGATTTACTTTGAAGACCGGCGCATCGGGCGGTCGAAGATGACCATTCCGGTGAAGCTGGAGGCGGCCTGGCGGGTGTGGGAGGTGGCCGTGCGCCACGGCCGGCTGACGCCCGCGCAGCGCCGCGCCGCGCAGCCGGTGACGGCCTGAGCGCCATGCGCCCGCTGGTCCGCCGCCTGGCGCCCGACTTGCTCGTGGCGCTAGGGCTGCTGCTGTTGCCGCTGACGTTGTTCGCGCCGGTCACGCTGGGCGGGCGCACCCTGCTCCCGGCCGACAACCTGCTGGCGATCGAGCCGTGGCGCAGCGCCGCCGCCGAGTTCGGCGCGGCCGCGCCCATCGTCCCGCACAACAAGCTGCTGGACGACCTGGTGCTCGAAAACTACCCCTGGAAGAAATTCATCCTCGAGTCGCTCCAGGCCGGCGAACTGCCGCTGTGGAACCCCTACCAGTTCGCCGGGCTGCCGTTCCTGGCCGGCGGCCAGCACTCGGCGCTATACCCGTTCTCGGTCATTTATTACCTCATCCCGCTGCCGCGCGCCTACGGCGTGTTCACGGTGTCGCAGTTCTTCCTGGCTGGGCTATTCGCCTACCTTTTTATCCGGGCGCTGGGGCGGCGGCGCTGGGCTGCGCTGGTGGGCGCGATCGTGTATGAGTTGAGCCTGTTCATGGTGGTCAGCGTCGTCTTCCCGATGATCACGGCGGCGGCGGCCTGGCTGCCGCTGGTGCTGCTGGCAGTAGACCTGATTGTGCGCCAGCAGCGGGCGCTGGGCGGGCGGCCGGCCACCGTGCCGTGGCTGGCGCTCGGCGCGGGGGCGCTGGGCATGCAGGTGCTGGCCGGGCATGTCGAGATTCTTTACTACACGCTGCTGATCGCGGGGCTGTACGCAGGGTGGCGGCTGGGCGGGCTGACGCTGCCGCTGCTGCGCGGGCGGGAGGGGGAGCGCGGCGCAGGCGCGCAGCGGCTGATGACACGGGGGGCGGCGCTGCTGGCGATGGTGGGCGTGGGCCTGGCGTTGGGCGCTATCCAGTTCATCCCGTTGATCGAACTGGTGCAGCACAACTTCCGCAGCGGCTCGGCGACGTTCGATCAGATCGTCGGCTGGTCGTTCCCCTGGCGGCGGGTGGTTCACTTCCTGGTGCCCAACTTCTTCGGCAACCCGGCGCACCACGGCTATTTCGACCTATTCAGCGGCGGATGGGTGGCCGTGACCCAGAACGCGCTGGGCCAGCGCACCGACACGATTGATTGGGGTATCAAGAACTTCGTGGAGGGCGGGGCGTACGTAGGGCTGCTGCCGCTGGTGCTGAGCGCGGTGGCGGTGTGGGGCGGGCTGAAGGAGGTCGTGGGCAGTTGGAGGGGGAGGCGCGTGGCTCCGGGGACTCGGAGGCCGGGAGAGTCTGGCGCTGGGGAGGGGAGCAGCACGGGGCTGGGCACGGTGGCGTTCTTCACGCTGCTGGCGCTGCTGGCGCTGGGCTTTATCTTCCCGACGCGGCTGTACGCGCTGATCTTTTGGCTGCCGGGGATCAACCAACTGCACTCGCCATTCCGGTGGGTGTGGCCGCTATCACTGTGCGTGGCGGTGCTGACGGCGTTTGGACTAGAAAGGCTGTGGGTCGAGGCCGAGCGACGCTCGCCGGGGCGCGGGCCGGCCTGGCTGCGGCCCCTGTGGCTGTGGGCCGATCCGACGCCGGCAATGGGACTGGCGGGCCTGCTGGTGTGGGGCGGCGCGGCCACGCTGGCGGCGCTGGCCGTGGCGCGGCTGGGCTACGACGCGCTGGGATTGGACGCGCTGACCAAGCGGCTGGTGCAGGACCTGGCCCTGGCAAGCCGAGCCTTCGCGGACGGCCGCATGTTCTTCTCCTACGAGGCGCGCTGGCTGGCGCAGTTCGCCGGACTGGCGATGGGCACGGGGCTGGTGGTACGCCTGAGCCGGTGGGCGCGGAAGTGGCGCGGGCAGCCAGTGTGGGCCTACGCGGCCGTGGCGCTGCTGGTGGTGGACCTGGCCGCCGCCGGGTGGGGTTTCAACCCGGCCGCTAACCCGGACATCCTGACCTACACACCGCCGTCGGTCAGCTTCCTTAGGGAGGCCGACCCGGGCCTGTGGCGCTACACCACGTATGACCCGCCCGCGCCGGCGGGGGAGACGCAGCCCAAGCCGTTTAACGCCAACGCCGGGTGGTATTTCGACCTGTACGACGTGCGCGGCTACGACTCGATTTTCACGCAGCAATATAAGCGCTACATGCAGCTGATCCAGAACCAGTATGAGCTGGATTTTAACCGCATCGCGCCGCTGAGCGAGCCGGGAGCGCTGCACTCGCCGCTGCTCGATATGCTGAACGTGCGGTATGTCTTGACGCAGGACGTGATTGACGACCCGCAGTACACGCTGGTGTACGACGGCGAGGTGCGCATTTACCGCAATGAGCACGCGCTGGCGCGGGCCTACACGCTGCCCGCGGCGCAGACGCTAACCGTGCCCGACTTCGGCGCGGCCATGCAGGGCATTGACCCACGCGCTTACGTCATCCTGGAGCAGCCGGGGGCCGAGGCTGGCCCCGTGCCCCCCGCCCCGGCGTGGCCCGCGCCGGTGGAGGATATCGTCTACGCGCCCAACGAGGTACTCGTCACGGCGGCGGTGGACGAGGCGGCATGGCTGGTGCTGGCTGATTCGTACTTTCCCGGCTGGAAGGCGTATGTCCGCCCGACCGGCGCGGGCGAGGAAGCCGAGCGCCCGCTAAGCATTACGCTGGTCAACGGCAACTTCCGCGGAGTGCAACTGCCGCCCGGCGACTGGACGGTGCGCTTCAAATACAGCCCGGACTCGGTGAAATTGGGCGGGGTGACGTCGTTCATCGCCTTGGTCACGCTGGTCTTCATGCTAGGGGTGTTTACCTGGCGCTATTTCTACCGCGAGGCGGCGGTGGACTCGACGGCGCGGCGCGTGGCGAAGAACTCGCTCGCGCCGATCGCGCTCAACCTGGGCAACCGGCTGATTGACCTGGTGTTCGCCGCGTTCATGCTGCGTGTGCTCGAACCGGAGGACGCGGGCAAGTATTACTTCGCGGTCGTCGTGTTCGGCTGGTTCGAGATTGTGACCAACTACGGCCTCGACACGCTGCTGATGCGCGACGTGGCCCGCGACCGCGCTCACGCCAGTCGGTATTTGCTCAACACGACAGTGCTGCGCTTGCTGCTGGGGCTGGCGGCGATCCCGGCGCTGGGGCTGTTCCTGCTGGCGCGGCAAAGGCTGCCTTCGTTCGCGCTGCCGTTCGGCCTGGGCGCGCTTCACCCCGACCGGCTGACGAACGACACGCTGTGGGCCATTGCGCTGCTGGTGCTGGCGCAAGCCCCGGCGACGCTCGCCACCGGGCTGGCCGGGCTGTTCCGCGCCTTCGAGCGGGCCGAGTACCCGGCGGCCGTGGCGACGGTGGCGACGCTGGCGCGCGTGAGCCTGGGCACGGTGGCGCTGGTGGCAGGCCTGGGCTTTGTGGGGCTGGCGGGCGTGAGCGTGGCGGTGAACGTGCTGACGCTGAGCATCCTGGGCACGCTGGCGTGGCGGCTGCTCGCGGAGGCGCGCCGCCCGGCGCAGCTCGACGCGGGTTTTCAACGCCACGCCCTGCGCGAGAGCTTCCCGCTGATGCTCAACAACCTGCTGGCGACCTTGTTTTTTAAGGTGGATGTGACCCTGCTGGAGCCGGTGCGCGGGCCAACGGAGGTGGGCTGGTACAGCACCGGCTACAAGTACATTGACGCTTTCAACACTATTCCGTCTTTGTTCACATTCGCGTTGTTCCCGGTGTTATCGCGCCAGGCCGCCAACGATCCGGGGGCGCTGCGGCGCAGCTATCTGCTGGCCGTGAAGCTGCTGGTCATGGTAGCGCTGCCGGTGGCGGTGGTCACCGCAGCGCTGGCGACGCCGCTGGTGGGGCTGCTGGGCGGGGCGGAGTATTTGCCGCAAGGGGCGCTGGCGTTGGCGATCCTGGTGTGGTCTATCCCGTTCGGGTGGGTGAACAGCATCACGAACTATGTGCTCATCGCGCTCGGCCAGCAGCGCGCTCTGACGCGGGCCTTCGCGGTGTCACTGGTCTTCAACGTGGCGTTCAACCTGGCGCTGCTGCCCCGCTATGGCTTCGCCGCCGCCGCCGCGGTGACCATCGCCTCGGAGGTTATCGAGGGGCTATTGTTCTACCGCTACTTCCGGCGCAGCGCTGGGCCGGTGGCGTGGCTGAGCGTGTTGGGGCGGCTGTGGCTGGCGGCGGCGGGAATGGGGGCCGTAACGCTGCTGGTGTGGCCGGTGCAGCCGGGGCTGGCGCTGTTGGCCGGGCTGGTCGTCTACGCGGGGGCGTTGGCCGCGCTACGGCCCTTCGGGCCGGGCGAGCTGGCGCTGCTGCGCGGCATTCTGCCGGAGCGGTGGCGCCGCGGGTAGGCGCAGGGACGGATTGCGGGCGCGGACGGGACATAGTATAAGTAGGCAGCGCCGCCCGATTGGCCCAACCAACCTTGTCGCTGAGCGAGCCATGCAAACATCCACGTCTTCACCGTTTCAATCCGTCATTGGTCTCGGCCAACTCAAGGCTGAATACGTGCCGCGCGGACGAGGGCGCTGGGTGAGCGTGATCGTCGGGTTGGGCTTGGTGGCAGGCGGACCGGCGCTGACGCTCTTCGGCGTCTTCATGGGCTATGTCACTTACCAGGAGCGCGGCATGGTAAAGGTCGCCGAGGCGGTGATCCCCTGGCTGGTGATGGCCGTTATCGCTTTTCTCCTGGGGGCGGGCATCCTATTTTCGGCCTGGCGCAGCTGGACGCTGGCCGCCGCGCTGTATGAGCAGGGCGTGGCGCTGAACACGCGCAAGGGGATTCAGCAAGCGGCCTGGGCCGACGTGGCCGCGGTGTGGCAGGCGGTGACCAAGCACTACACGAACGGCGTGTACACCGGCACGACGCACGTCTACACGGTGCAGACTAACGCGGGAGAGAAGCTGGTCTTTAACGACAGCCTGGGCAAGAACGTGGAGGAGCTGGGCCGCGCCATTCAACAGGGCGTGGTGGGGGCGCTCCTCCCACGCTACTGGCAGGCGCTGCAGAACGGCCAAAGGCTGAACTTCGGGCCGCTGGCGCTTGATAAGGCCAATCTCTATTCTGGCAAGAAAGAACTGCCCTGGTCGCAGATCCCCAGCGTCAAGATCGAGAAAGGCAACATCTCGATCAAGAAAGAGGGCAAGGGCTGGTTCAACTGGGCGGCGGTGTCGGTGCCGCAGGTGCCGAATTTCTTCGTCTTCTACGAAATCATCAGCCGGCTGACCAAAGTGGAATAATGCCTCCCGCCGCTCGCGCCGCTCGCCGCCGGCTCGCAGCGGGGCTGCTGCTGCTGGCTCCGCTGACGCTCTGGCTGTTGCTCGCGCCGACGCCAGTAGCGCGCGGCAAGCAGGCGGCCAGCCCGCTGGCGGGCGCGAACACGCCGGAGCAGCAGCGCGCTCAAGACCTGGCGCTGGCCGACCCGCGGGTGATGGCCGCGCTGGCCGGTCACCGGGCCGAGGTGTTTGGCGTGCGCGCGATGGGCGGGCAGTTCCCGGCCGAGGCGGCGGCCTGCGCGGCGGCCGACTGCCGCCAGGTGGAGATTTACCTCTTTGACACCAACACGGCCGTGCTGGGCCTGGTAGACCTAGACACCGAACAGGTCCGCGCCGTGCTGGTACAGCCGGGGGTGCAGCCAGGGTTTAACCAGCGGGTGGCCGACCGCGCAGCCGAGATTGCCCGCAACAGCCCGGAGCTGATCGCCGAGGCCGGGTATGTGCCCGACCGCGCCGCGCTGACGCCCATGAGCGGCGGGCGGTGCGAGCCGGCCCACCTGTGCGTGGCGATGACGCTGCCCGCCGCCAACAGCCTGATCTGGGCGGTGGTGGATATGACGACCGAGACGCTGGCGGGCGTGGTGCGCACCAGCACGCCCAACAACGACAGCGAGCTGGGGGCGGCGGCCGCAGTTGAGGCCGAGGCCGCCGGCGTGTGCCCCGCCGGCGGCACGGTGGAGCAATATGGCTGGCATGTGGAATATCTGACGACGGCTTCCGATGGGTTTGCGGTGGCGAACGTCAGTCATTACGGGGTGGCGGTGCTAACCAGCGCCAAGCTAGCCGAGTGGCATGTGGACTACGGCCTGACGGGCTTCAACGACTCCACCGGGTGCGGAGGCGGCGGCGGGGGCTATACCATCTACCCGTACGGCGGCACGGCCGTGCTGCCGGTTACCTCCACGGCGGGGGCGCCCGGGTTCGAAGTGGTTCAAGATTTCCGGATGGGCAACTGGGGGGCGTACTGCAACTATCGCTACGGCCAGCACTATCAGTTCTTCGCTGACGGCAGCTTCCGGGCCGTCGCGGCGGCATACGGCAAGGGATGCAGCACCGACAGCACCTACCGCCCGCTGCTGCGCCTGGACTTTGGCATCGCGGGCGCAGGCGGCGACAGCGTGCAGGAATGGGACGGCTGGACCTGGCAGCCGCTGGAAACCGAGAGCGCTCGTTCGCAATTGGAGCCGTATGATAGCGCGGGCGCCAGGTGGCGGGTAAGCGACGAGGCCGGGCCGGCGTATTACATCGTTCCGGGCCAGGGCCAATTTGAGGATGGCGGCCGAGGCGACAACGCCTACTTGTATGCTGTAGCGCACCATAGCAGCGAGGGAGACACCGACCTAGGCTCGATTGGCACCTGCTGCCAGGACGACTCCCAGCAAGGGCCGGACGCTTACATCACCGGCGAGGCGCTGGCGGCTCAGGATGTGGTGGTGTGGTACGTGCCACAGCCCCAAACGGAGGCGACGGCCAGCGCGCCGTACTGCTGGACGGTGGCGGGTGGCGCGAACCCGGAGACTTACCCCTGCCGGACGGGGCCGCTTTTCGTTCCGACGCTGGCGCCTGCCTTTGCGAGCAACAGCCCGGTGCTCTCGGGGAACCCGATACTCTTTAGCAGCGCGCCGTTGACCGGCGCGGGGCCGATATCTTACACCTGGGATTTTGGCGACGGTGTGGGGGTGGGCGCGGGCCTCACCCCAGAATACGTGTATGCCTCTGACGGCTTGTACACGGTCACGCTGACCGTGAGCGACGCCTGGCGGGTCGGGTCGGTGGCGCACACGGTGTTCGTGGGGCAACCGCCTCAGGCGGCATTCACGACGCAGACGACCACGCCGGCCAGCCACGCGTTCACGTTCACCACGGCCAGCACGGGCACTAGCCCGATGGCTTATGTGTGGGAGTTTGGCGACGGCATTACCAGCACATGGCCGTCACCACAACACAACTACTGGCGGCATGGTCCGCTGACGGTCCGCCTGACGGTGAGCAACCCCCTCGGGTCGGACACGGCGGAAGCGGTGGTGTTTCCGATTGCCCCCAACGGCATCTGGCTGCCGCTTATGATCCGGCCGTAGCCGCGCCACCGGGTTAAGCGGCCCGGCCACGGCAGCGCCCCCCCGCCCGCTAGCGCAGCGCCAGCGGCAGATAGGCGACCGGCGGCAGGGGCGGCGGGCCAGTGAGCTTGTAGATCACGCCAAAGTTGAAGTCGCCCACGTAGATTTCGCCGGCCGGGTCTTGACCGAATGTGCTGGGGTTGGCATTCTCGGCCAACATTGGGCCGAGCGGCACGGCGGCGTTGCTGCCGGTGTTGATGGCCCAAAAGTAGCTGCTGCCAAAGTCAGCCAGGAAGTAGTAGCCGACCAGCGACGGGTGCGCCGCCCCGCGATAGACGAAGCCGCCGGTGACGGAAACGTGCGGGTCGTGCGGGTACTCGAAGATGGGCATGGTGAGCGTGTTGGCGGGCGGGCAGCCCGTGGTGTTGTAGGTGTGCGTGCCCTCGTAGCAGCGCCAGCCATAGTTCTCGCCGCCGTCACTAGCGGACGACACGCGGTTCACCTCTTCCCAGTCCTGCTGGCCCACATCGGCCACATACAGGTCGCCGGTAGCCTGGTCGAAGCTGAAGCGCCAGGGATTGCGCAAGCCGTAGGCCCAGATTTCGGGCTGCGCGCCGACGGTTTGGGTGAAGGGATTGCCGACCGGGACGGTGTAGGTCGCCACGTCACTGACGTTGAGGCGCAGCACCTTGCCGAGCAAGTTGGTCAGCGATTGGGCATTGGCGCTGACCGCGCCGTCGCCGGGGGCCATGTAGAGGAAGCCATCCGGCCCGAAGCTCAGGTCGCCGCCATTGTGGTTCTCGTTCGACGGGTGCGAGATGGTCAGCAGCTTGACGCCGGTGGTCAGCGCCACGTTGGGGTCGGCGCTGACCTGGTAGCGCGCCAGCACAATGTTGCCGTTATTGGACGGGCCGCCGTCGTTGGCGAAGTCGGAGTACTGCAGGTAGAAGCGGCCATTCGTGGCGTAGTCTGGGTCGAAGGCCAGGCCCAGGAGGCCCATTTCGGTGTAGGCTTCGGAGTTCACGATGGTACTGATGTCGAGGAACGCCGTGGGCAACACCGTGCCGTTGGTGAGCACGATGCGGATGACGCCGGCGCGCTCGACGACGAACAGGCGCGTGTCGGTGGCGATGCCCGTGAAGGCGATGTCCACCGGCTGATCGAGGCCGGTGGCGTACTCGACCCAGTCGGCGCCCAGGCTGTTGCCGCCGGCCTCGGCCGCGCGCAGCAGGCCAAACGCGCCCGCCAGGCCCAGCAGCAACGCCAACCCAAGCCAGACCCACACCGAGGGTTTCGGTTTGCGCATTGCGCCTCCGCTGCGACGCGCCCGGCCAAGGCGGCGGGGGCGGCGCACGGCCATCCTACCATCGCCCGCCCGACGCGGCCACTCCCCCAATAGTCCAATCGGCTCCACATCCGAGCGGCGCGAGCGGCAGCGGGCCCGGGCGGCGCATCAATGGGCGCGTTTGAGGACGACCATCGTCATGTCGTCGAACGGCTCGCGCGCGCCCACGTGCCCCTGCACGGCGGCGGCCAGCGTGCCCAGGATGACCTCGGCGGAGGCCGCGGGCGCGGCGCGCATGACGGCGAACACGCGCTCGACGCCGAACTCTTCATTGAGGTGGTTTACGGCGTCGGTCAGGCCGTCGGTGTAGAGCAACAAGGCCTCGCCGGGCGCGAGCACCACCTGCTGCGCGGTGTAGCGCGCGCCGTCGAGCACGCCCAGCGCAATGCCGCGGCCGGGCAGGGCCTGCACGAGCCCATCGGCCCGCGCCCATACGGGCGGGTTGTGCCCGCCCACGGCATAGGTGAGGCGGCCCGTGCCCGGTTCCCAAACGCCGTAGAAGACGGTGACAAATTGCTCTGAGCGCGAGTCGGAGAGGATCAGTTCGTTGACGCGGCCGAGGGTCTCGGCGGGCCAGATGCGGTTGATGGCGACGGTGCGCAGCAGCGTGCGGCTGAGGGCCATGAACAGGGCGGCGGGCACGCCTTTGTCGGCCACGTCGGCGATGACGATGCCCCAGCGCGGCCCGTTCTCGCCGGGGGCGAGGGCGATGAAGTCGTAGAAATCGCCGCCGACCTGCCGGGCGGAATGCCAGAAGGCCGTGATTTGCCAGCCGTCGGCCTGGGGGTAGGTCTGCGGCAGGAAACTGGCCTGGATGTCGCGGCCGACCTCCAACTCGCGTTCCAGCCGTTCCTGCTGGGCCACTTCGCGCGCCAGGCGGGCGTTTTCCATGGCCATGGCGAGCTGGTAGGCGATGCCGTTCATGATCGTCAGGCGGCGGCCCATCAGTTCATTGGCCTCGACCACCAGCGCGCCGAGCACCTCGCCGTTGGCGCGCAGCGGCCAGACAAAACAGTCTGGCGCGCCAAACCAGGCCAGCAACTGCGGCGGCACGCGCAGACGCCAGGGCACTTCACTGGCGAAGAGGGGGTCATCGGCCAGCAGTCCCAGGTCGCCCAGGCTGATGTTGAGCGCCGCGGCAGCGCTGTCGGCCGGGCGTTCCAGCCCGGCCACCTGCCGTAAGCGAAAGGCCCCGGCGGGGGCGTCGTACTGATAGACGGCGAGCTTGTCAATGCCGACCAAGATCGGCGTCAGGCGGCTGGCGGTTTCCAACCCCTGCTCTAACGGCTGGCCGGCGACCGACTCGGCGACTTGCAGCAGCGCGGTGGTCACCCAGGCTTCTTCCTGCTGGGCCGCCAACAGCAGGGCGCTCTCAATGGCCAGCGCGGCCTGGTTGGCAATGCCGCCCAACAGCCGCACGCGGTGGGCGGTGAAGGGCGTTTCGCCGGGCACCTGCCCGACAACCATGACGCCTTCCACGCGGCCCTTGGCCAAGAGCGGCAGCAAGATCACCACACCGATGAACAGCTCGCGCAGGCCGAGGGGGAGGTCGTCTTCCGGCTCAAGCACGACTGGTTCGCGCCGGGCGAGCAGGTCGTCGAAGCGCGCCCAGCCGTCAGCCGCTAGCCCATCTGGGAAGCGGGTGCGCACGCCCGCCAGGGTCTCGGCAGCATTGGCGGCGTCGTCGCCGGCGGCGTAGGCGGCCAGGCGCCAACGTTCGCCGGCGGCCATGAGAATGGCACAGCGGTCTACGCCGACCAGGAGCGGCGTCAGGCGCGACACCGTCGCCAGCACGTCATCTAGCTCGGTGGTGCGGGCGGTGGCGTCGGCCACTTGCAGCAGGGCGGTGCTGATCCAGGCTTGCTCGCGTTGGGCAGTGTACAGGCGGGCGTTTTCAATGGCGACGGCCGCCTGCGAGGCGAACGCGGCGACCAAGTCCACTTCGCCGGGCTGAAAGCGCTTTTGGCCGGCGCAATCCACCACCAGGTAGCCGGCGTGCGCGCCGCCGGGCGCCAGGGGAGCGCCCAGGCAGGCGTGCGGCTCGGGCAGCGCCAGGAGGTGGTGGTAGGCGTGGTCCAAGTCCACTTCGTGGAATGGCAGCGCGGCCGGCACAGTTTCGCCGGGCTGGAAGGTGCGGACGGCCAGCGGCCGGCCGAGGGCTTCTTCGGCCCCGGGCGCGCCGCGAGTGGCGCGCAGCACCATCTGGCCGGCGTCATTGGCCAGCAGGATGCTGGCCGCGTCGTAGGGCACGACCAGCGCCAGGCCGTCGAGGATCAGCTCCAGCACGCTGTCGAGCTGCAGGGTGGCGGTCAGGGCGGCTGAGACTTCGCGCATGATCTCGGCCAGGTGGCGGCGGCGACGCTCGAACTCAAACAGGCGGGCGTTGCGCACGGCCACGGCCAGCGTGTCGGCCAGGGCTTGCACGGTGCGCGCGTCTTCCTCGCTAAACGCGCCCAGGCGGTCGCTCTGCACGTCGAAGACGCCCAGCAAGCGCGCGCCCATGACTAACGGGGCGGCCAATTCGGAGGAGGTGGCCGCCAGGCCGGGGCCGGGCAGGTAGGCGGGGTGCGCGCTGACGTCGTCCACGCGCAGCAGCTGCCGGGTGCGGCCCGCCAGGGCAATCAGGCCGGGGCCGTCCAGGTCGTAGGCCAGCCCCTCAATGGTGTGCCCGACCGTGCCCACGCCAATGCCGGCTTGAAAGACCAGCCGGTCATCGTGGAGCAGAAAGATGCGCGCCGCCTTGTAGCCGAAGCGGTCATCCACCACGTCGAGCACTTCGTCGAGCATGTCATCCAGCTCGAGCGACGAGGTGACGGTGCGCGAGGCCTGCGCGAGGGCAGCGAACTGGTCGGCGCGGCGCTGCTCGGCGGCGTAGACCTGGGCTTCGAGGATGGCGAGCGCCATCTGCGCCGCCAGCGACTGGAAGACGGCCGGCGCGCTGTCGTCAATCAGCGCGCCGCCGTCGTGGTAGGCGTGCAGCACGCCGAGCACACGCGCGTCAATTTCCACCGGCACGGCCAGCTCGGCCCGGCCGGGCCGCAACCCCACGCCGGGGGCTTCCACAAGCTCGGGCAGTTCATTGTGGCTGAGGGCCTGGCAAGTCTGGGCGGCCCGGCCGACCAGACCTTCGCCCAGCGCGACCACCCCCGGCAAGACGGGCGGCGTGGGCGGCGCGGCCCCGGAGGGGGCCGGCAGGCGGGCGCCGCTAGGGGCGGTGGCCCGCAACCGCAGGGTTTCACCTTCGGCTTCGTAGAAGCTCACGACCAGGCCGGTGAAGGCCTCGGCCACCAGTTCAACGACTTGCCGGGTGAGCTGCGGCAGGGGCTGGAGGACATTGACGCGCTGGGCCACACTGGCCACCAGTTCTAGTTGGGTGGCCCGGCGCTGGCTCTGCTCGTACAACCGGGCGTGTTCTACGGCGGCGGCGGCGTGGTTGGCCACGATGTTCAGCAGGCGCACATGTGCTTCGGTGAAGGCGTTGGGCTGCGGACATTGCAGCGCCAAGGCGCCCAGCGCATGCCCGCCCGCCAGGAGGGGCACGAACACGGCTGAGCGCGGCGGCTGCGGCGCGGAGTAACTGGGCTGGGCAGGCAGGGTGTGCGCCTCGCGCTCGAAATCGCGCACCAGCAGGCTTTGCCGGTTGTCGCGCACCCAGCCCAAGATGCCCAGGCCGGCGGAGGTGAGACGGAACTGGGCCGGCGGCCGGCGCTCGCCGTTGACGATCCACAGTAGCAGGCGGTAGCGATCGTCCTCAAACAGGCCGAGTTGAAAGCTTTCGGCCGGGACGATCTGCGCGGCCTGTACGCGCACGGCTTCCGCCAGACGCGGCAGGTCGAGCGGCGCGCTGGAAAGCGCCCGCCCAATCTCGGCCAGCGCGCTCAGTTCGCCCAGCCGCCGCACCAGCGCACGGCGCGACTGCCAGCGGCGAAGGAGGAGCGCCGCCAGCCCGGCCAGCGCGAGGAAGAGGATCAGCCAATAGACTGCCGGTTGCACGCCGCGAGATTATCCTGGGCCGGCCGCGAAGCTGGCGCTCGCCGCCGCGGTGTCAGGGTAGATGCTGAAGACTTGATCGAAGCCGGACATCTCGAAGACTTCGCGGACGCGGTCGTTGAGGGCCGCCAGGCGCACATCGCCGGCTGACTGGCGGGCGCGCCGCAGCCCGACCAGCAGCGCCCGCAGCCCAGCGGAGGCCACGTAGACGACGTTGGTCATGTCAATCACCACGCGGGCGTGGCCGGCGTCGCACAGGTCGCCCAAGGCGTCCTCAATGGCGCGGGAGGCGGCCAGGTCGAGCCGGCCGTCGGGGGCGATCGTCCAGACATCGGGGGTATGGGGGAAGATGCGCAGTGTCATGCGTCCTGCCGGAGGTATTCGGCGAGCAGTTCGGCGGTGTGCACGAGCGCCTCGCGGTGCGTGCGCTCGTAGTTATGCGAAGCCTCTACGCCGGGGCCGACGAGGGCCACGCGCACATCGCCGCCCGCGCGCCAATAGGCTTCGCCATCCGAGCCGTAGTAGGGGTAGATATCGAGCTTGTAGGGGATGCCGGCGGCTTCGGCCAGCGCGACCAGGCGGCGGCGCAGGGCGAGGTCGTAGGGGCCGCCGCTGTCTTTGACGCAGATGGTGGTGTTGAATTCGTCGGACTCCTGGCCCGCGCCGATGGCGGCCATGTCTACGGCCACCAACTCGGCCAGGTCGGGCGGAAAGCCGGCCGCCGCGCCGTGGCCGACTTCCTCGTAGTGGCTGAAGTGGAGGGTGGTGCGCTGGGCGGGTAACTGGCCGGTCGCTAACAGCGCCCAGGCCGCGCCAAAGACGGCCGCCACGCCGGCTTTGTCGTCCAGGTGTCGCGAGCGGATGAAGCCGGCCGGCCCGGTCTCGACGCGCGGGTCGAAGGCCACGTGGTCGCCCACCTGAATGCCCAAGGCCTGCGTCGCGGCGCGGTTGGAGGCGCGCTCGTCGAGGCGCACTTCCATGTTTTCGTCGCTGCGCTTGGCGTCGGCCGTCTCCGGCCCGTGGACATGGCTGGAGGTCTTGTTGATGAGCAGCGCGCCGCGCACCGCGCGTCCGGCGGCGGTGAAGACGGTGCAGCCCTCACCCTCTACTGTGTTCCAGGCGTAACCGCCCAGCTTGGTCAGCCGCAACCGGCCGTTGGCCTTGATTTCCTTGACCAGCGCGCCGAGGGTGTCCACGTGGGCCGTCAGCGCGCGCGGCGCAGTGGCAGCCCGGCCGGGCCACTCGGCCACGAGCGCGCCCTTGCGCGTGCGCCGGACGGTGACGGGCAGGTCGGCCAGCGCGCGTTCCACATAAGCCAGGGCGGCGTCGGTATGGCCGGTGGGGCTGGGCGTGTTGAGCAGGCCCACCAAAAAGCTCTGCAGGCGGTCGGCGTCAATCGGGAGCGCGGTCATCATCAGCGGGGAGCCTCCTAGGGTTCGATGAAGCGAAAGCTTTCCAGGGCGAGCGCGGGCACGCGGGCCACGCCTCCGAAATAGCCGGCCACGGTGCGGCGCTGGCGCCCCACACCGCGCACACGGGCCAACGCCTCCACCAGGCTCTGGTCGAAGCGCAGGTTGTTCACGGGGTAAGCCAGCTCGCCGCCTTCAATCCACCAGACGCCGTCGCGGGTGGTGCCGGTCACGGCGCAATCGTGCGGGCTGACCATGTTCACGTACCAGACGCGGGTGATGTACAGCCCGCGCCCCACGGCGGCCAGGAGGTCGGCCTCGTCGGCTTCGCCCGCGGCCAGCGAGAGGTTCTCGGGCAGCGGGCCGTCCCAGTCTTCGGCGTCGTAGGGCTGGGCGTGGCCCGTAGAGGTGCGGCCTGCCTCGCGCGCGGCGGTGGCCCGATCGTAGACGGGCGAGGTCGGCATGCCGTTGACGACGATGGGGACGCGCTGCTTGGGCACGCCTTCGCAATCGAAGGCCTGCGGGCGGCCCTGCGGGTCAAAGGCGTCGTCGGTGATGGTGAGCGCCGGGGCGAGGCTGGGGCGACCCAGGCGGCCGTTCATCCAACTGCGCGCTTCTTGGACGGCCAGGGCGCCCATGCCTGCTTCGGCCAGCGCATCGAGCAGCGGCACGACGGCGTAGGGGGCCAACACCACCGGGTATTCGCGGGCGCGCACGCGACGCGGTTGGCGGCCCGCCTGGGCACGCCGAATGGCGTCGGCGGTCAGGGCAGCGGCGTCAAGCTGATCTAGCCGCCAGCCGGCCGTATGCGCGTAGGCCGAGGCGCCTTCCGCGGAGGACTCGAGCACGAAGGTCAGGTCTACGCTGGTGGCGGGCGCATACGCCCACAGGCCGTGGCTGTTGAGCAGGGCCGTCTCACCGGCGGCGGTAGCCAGCGCGCCCGAGGCCAGCAGCCCGGCGCCGCGCGCCTGAGCGCACAACTCGCCCACCAGCCCCGCGCGCCAACCCGGCGCGGCGGCGGCAGCGGCGGTGTCGAAGGCGAGGGGGGCGGGCGAAGCGGCGGGCCGCTGGGCGGGCGCGGGCAAGCCCGGCCAGTCGGCGCGCGCCGGGCCGTGCCGCGCCTCAGCCGCCGCCAGGTCTACCACGCGCTCCAGCCCGAGGGGGGAGAGGTCATTGGTGGAGGCGCTGCCCACGCACCAGCCCGCCCGGCCGCCCACGGCCACACGCACATCGAGCTCGGCGTCATACTCCGCGACGTTTTGGTGTATGGCCGAGTGCGCGAAGCGCGTGAGCGCCTCGGCGCTGGTGGTGAGGCCGGCTTCGACCTCGGCCCCGGGCGAGCGGCGGGCGGCGACCTGGAGCACAGCTTGGAGCAGGCGCTGCGCCGGCGCCTCTCCGAGCAGGCCGCGATGGAGATGCAGTGACGGTGGATTGAGGGTTGGCATGGCGCACGAGCATCCGGCGTGGGCACGACGGCTGCGCGAACATTCTACCTTACGCGAGTTTGGCCGGCTCGCCCGGCCCGACGAGCCGCGCGCCGGGCTTGCCGATGAGCACGCTGCACAGCCCGCCGCGCTGGGCCACGTTGACCACCTGTTTCTGGGAGGCCCGGCCGAGGATACCCAGGCCGTACTTGGTCGGGGCCAGCCCCATGACGGTGTAGAACGGCTCGATGCAGACGCCGCCGGCGGGGTCAATCACCGGGAACTCGCTGACAGGAATACGGGCGAGCTGCTGCACGACCCAGTGGTCGTCCTCGGGGCCGGCGGCGGCGGCGGTTTGCAGCGCCGCCTCCCATTCGGCCGCGGGCGTGGACGGGCCGATGAGGATACCGTCGCCGCCATAGGAACGGTTGGGCTTAATCACCAGGGTTTCTTGTTCGTGCCGGGCAAAGGCCAGCAGATCACCGATGTCGCCGCTGGGGAGCGTGGTGCGCCGGTCGCTGAGCACGCGGGTCCAGAGGACGTGGCGGCGAAACACGGCGCGCTCATCGGCGGTGAAGTACTTGTTCGTGAACTGGGGGTCGGTCAGGATTTCCCAGCAGCTTTTGTGGTCGAATTCGCCGGCGGCGGAGGACACGATGCGGTTGGTCTTGAAGAGCGCGCGCAGCGGCTGGAGGTCGAGGCCTTCTTCGGCTTCCAGGTAGATGAGGTCGCGCACCTCATAGTCGCGGTAGCCGATGTCTATCACTTGGCCCTGGTAGCAGACCTCGCCGGCGCGCAGCTCCAACTCGCTGGGGTCGGCGTGCAGCACGCTCAGGCCATAGCGGTCGCGGAAGTAGGCCGCCAGCACGGCCTGCTCGTCCGGCCCGTCGGCGGAGTACTTCGGCTCGATGAAGCAGAGGGTGCGCCCGCGCCGCCCAATGGCCTCCAAATGGTCGTCGAGTTCTTGCATGAACATCTGGCGCAGGTCTTGTCCCGGCTCCAGGTCGAGGCGCGGGGCGAACTCGTGGACGACGGGCATGACGACTTCGGCGAGCAACTGCTCGGCGGCCGGGATGATGTAGATGCCGCCGACGCCGGAAAGGTTAGGCTCCATATAATGCAGCGAATCTTTCCACATGGGGCTGGTGAAGTCAATGACGGCATCCAACCGGCCGAAGACCGGGTTGGCTTCGCGCTGGCTCGGCCCCCAGCAGTCCCACAGCCACTTCTCCTCCGGGGGCGTCAGCGGCACGACGCCGCGCACGGCGAAGTCTTGAATGTACATGTCGGGCAGGCGCTTGAGGGCGTTGATGAGGGTGAGCGAGGCGTAGTGCAGGTAGGCCAGTTGGTCGGGCAGGACGGCGGTGGGGCGCAGGAGGATGCGAATGGCCTCGGTCTGGCCGTCGCGCAGGTAGACAAGGTTGCGGGCAAAGGCGCCGGCGGTCATGCGCTGGTCGAGCGCGGTGAGCACGTCGGGCGGCATGGCGAAGAACGCTTGTCGCACTTGGGTGTCCAGGCTCAGCCCGTGCAGCCCGCGTTCGTCCGCCGACGATAGATTGGTCATGGCCCGGCGCTCCGTTCTGCTGGAGAAAGTGCGCCATAGTGTAGGCCAAAGCCAACCAGCGTCAAACTTGCGGCGGCGCACCCCGCCCGGCCTGCCGGCGCGCCGTTTTCTCTTTCTCTTTTCTCTGCGCTACACTATGCGCATGCCCAGCCTGCTCCTGGACGGCCACACGCTCACGCTCGCCGCCGTCGTCCGCGTCGCCCACGACCCGGCGGCAAGCGTGGCGCTGGCGCCCGAGGCCCGCGCCCGCATGGCGGAGAGTCATGCCTGGGTCGAGGCGCTGGTGGCGCGCGGGGAGCCGGTGTATGGGCTAAACACGGGCTTTGGCGTCTTCGCCGATCGGCACATCTCGCGCGCCGACACCGAGCGCTTGCAACGCAACCTGATTCTCAGCCATGCGGTGGGCGTGGGCGAGCCGTTCGCGCCGGAGGTGGTGCGCGCGGCCATGCTCATTCGCGCCAACACGCTGGCGCTGGGGCACAGCGGGGCGCGGCCAGAGCTGGTCGAGACGCTGCTGGCGCTGCTGAATGCGGGTGTCACGCCGGTCATCCCGTCGCAAGGCTCGCTCGGCTCGTCGGGCGACCTGGCGCCGCTGTCGCACCTGGCGTTGGTGCTCTCGGCCGATCCGGCCGCGCCGGGAGACGAGGCCGACAGCGGGCAGGTGTGGTACCAGGGCCAAATCCTGAGCGGCGCGGCGGGCATGGGGGCGGCGGGTATCCCGCGGCTGGTGTTGGGGCCGAAGGAGGCGTTGGCCCTTAATAACGGGGCGACGTTCAGCGCGGCGCTGGGGGTGCTGGCCGTTGTCGCCGGGCGGCGCGCGCTGGCGGCCTCGACGGTGGGGCTGGCGCTGTGCCTGGAAGCGCTGAGGGGCGCGTCGGCCGCCTTCGACGAGCGGCTGCACGCGGCGCGGGGGCATCCGGGCCAGCAGGCCGTGGCGGCCGAGGTGCGCCGCCTGCTGGCGGGCAGCACGCTGATGGACGCGGCCGGGCGGGTGCAGGACGCCTACTCGCTGCGCTGCGCCCCGCAGGTGTTAGGCCCGGCGCGCGACACGCTCGACCACGTGGCGCAGGTGCTGACGCGCGAGATCAACGCCGCCACTGACAATCCGCTATTGTTCGACGGCCAGGCGGTCTCGGGCGGCAACTTTCACGGCGAGGCGGTCGGCCTGGCGCTGGACTATGCCGCCATCGCGCTGGCGGAGGTGGGGGCGATCGCGGAGCGGCGCGTGGCGCGGCTGATTGACGAGAAGCTGAACGACGGGCTGCCGCCGATGTTGGTGAGCCACGCGGCGGAGGCCGGCCTGAACTCTGGCTTGATGATGGCGCACTACACGGCCGCGGCGCTGGCGCTGGAGAACCGCACGCTGGCCACGCCCGATTCGCTCGGCTCGCTGCCGACCTCCGCCAACCAGGAAGACCACAACGCCAACGCCGCGAACGCGGGCCGCCACCTGCGCCAGGTCGTCGAGAACGTGCGGCACATCGTGGCGATTGAGCTGTTTAGCGCGGCGCAAGCGGTGGACCTGCGCCTGGCGGCCAGCCCGGGCGCGCGGCTGGGCGCGGGCACGCGGCAGGCGCTGGCCGCCATCCGCGCCGTCGCCCCACACGTGGAGCACGACCAGCTTTACGGCCCCGCGCTGGAAGCTTTGGCGGCGCTGGTGGAGCGGCAGGAGTGGCTGGAGGGGGAGGCTTGACGCCGCCCGCCCTTCGTGGTTACTCTTTCCTTCATGTCCGAAGCGCCTGCCGCCCCGGCCCCGCCCGAAATTGAAGTTGAGCGCGGCGTTCGCCTGGATGAACTGCCGGTGGCCGAGACGGAGTTTGAGCCGCCGTATAGGATCTTCATCCACAACGACGACGTGACGCCGATGGATTTCGTGCTGGTCGTGCTGCGCGTCGTGTTCCACCTGTCGAACGGCCTGGCCAGCGCCGTCATGCTGCGGGCCCATTACACCGGCGCGGCCTATGTCATGACCCTGCCCTTCGAGGAAGCCAAGTACCGGGTCGGGTTGGCGCACAGCCACGCGCGCGGAGCCGGTTACCCGCTGACCTTCTCCATCGAGCCGGAGACTTAGGAGCCACCACCATGCCGCAACAGTGGGAGTATTGTTCGGTTGGCGCTGGCGGGCGCGGCTGGGTGTACCGCTGCCCGCTGGGCGGCCCACCTCAGCGCATAAAGCGCGACAAGGCAATCAAGGGCGATAACGATTGGCAGGCCGCCTTTCGCCTGATGGACCGGCTGGGCGCGGAAGGCTGGGAGATGGTGACGGTCGCGGGCGAAACAGGCACCTTTTTCTTCTTCAAGCGCCCGGCGAGCGCGCCGCCGCCGTAGGCCCGCTCTCAACGGGGCCGGCTGCAGCCGGTATAATGCAGGCTGCCAGTCGCCCTACCCGCCCGCCCGGCTCACCGGGCGGCGTGCTTATCGAGACCCATGCAAGCTCGCCATTATCAGCGCGTCGTCGTCAAGCTCGGCACCAGCACCCTCACGGCCGGCACGCCCCGGCTGGCGCCGGCCGTCATCGTGGAACTGGTGCGCCAGATGGCGCAGCTGATTAGCGCGGGCGCACAGGTGGTGCTGTGTTCGTCGGGCGCCATCGCGGCCGGGCGCGAGCGTATGCAGCTGCCGGCCATGCCCGGCCCGACCATCGTGCCCCGGCAGATGCTGGCCGCCGTCGGCCAGCCGCGCCTGATGGCGCTCTACGAACAGCTCTTCGGCCTGTACGGCCAGACCGTGGCTCAGGTGCTGCTGACGCGCGGCGACTTTTCGCGCCGCCGCAGCTACCTGAACGCCCGCATGACGATGACGGCCATCCTGGAGCAGGGCGTGGTGCCGATCGTTAACGAAAACGACACCACCGCCACCGAGGAGATTCGCGTGGGCGACAACGACAACCTTTCGGCCATGGTCGCCGGGCTGGTAGACGCCGACCTGCTGCTGCTGCTGACCGATCAGCCGGGGCTGTTTACGGGCGACCCGCGCAAAGACGCCGCGGCGCAACTCGTCGGCGAGGTGAACGAACCTGAGATCCCGCCGGCGCTGTGGGCCGCCGCGGGCATGTCGGATACGGGGTTGGGCGTCGGCGGGATGGTCACCAAGCTGCAGGCAGCGGACCTGGCGCGGCGGGGCGGCGCGACGACCATCATTGCCCACGGCCGCGAGCCGAACGTCATCACGCGCGCCTGTGCGGGTGAGGCCATCGGCACGCGCTTCAGCGCCCTGACCACCGCGCTCGACAGCCGCCAGCGCTTCATCTGGGCGGGCTGGGACGGCCACGCGCACGTGGTGGTGGACGCGGGCGCGGCGGAGGCACTGCGCGGGGGGCGCAGCTTGCTGCCGGTGGGCATCACAGCCGTCACCGGCCCGTTTGAGCGCGGCGACCCGGTGGCGGTGCTGGATGCGGCCGGGCATGAGTTGGCCCGCGGGCTGGTGAATTATGACGCCGCTGACGTGAGCCGCTTGAAGGGGCAGCGCTCGACAGCGATCGCGAGCGTCCTGGGCTTCTCGTACGGCGACGAGGTGATTCACCGCAATCAGCTCGTGCGGCGCGAGGGCGGCCGGGAAGGCTCACACGAGGCAGCATGACGACTGATCTGACCGCCATGGGGCAAGCCGCCCGCGCCGCCGCCCGCGGGCTGGCCCGCGCTGATAACGCCGACCGCTGCGCCGCGCTGGAGACTCTGGCGGCCGCGCTACTCAGCGAGCAGGCCGCTGTGCTGGCCGCCAATGCCGCCGACGTGGCCGCCGCCCACGCCAACGGCCTGACGGAAGCGCTGATTGACCGGCTGACGCTAACGCCGGCGCGCCTGACCGGCATGGCGGCGGACCTGCGCGCCATCGTCGGCCTGCCCGACCCGGTGGGCGAGGTGTTCGACGCCCGCACGCTGCCCAACGGCCTGCGCGTTCAGCGCCAGCGCGTGCCGATCGGCGTGCTGGGCGTCATCTACGAATCGCGCCCCAATGTGACGATTGATGTGGCCGGGCTGGCGATCCGCACGGGCAATGCCGCCGTTCTGCGCGGCGGCAAGGAGACGCTGGCTTCTAACCGGGCGCTGGTGGCGTTGGTGCAGGCGGCGCTCCAGGCGGCGGGGCTGCCGGGCGCGGCGGTGCAGTTCATTGACGACGCCGATCGCCGCTACGTGACCGAACTGCTGCGCCTGCACCACTACGTTGACATGATCATTCCGCGCGGGGGAGCGGCGCTGCACACCTTCTGCCGGGAGAACGCCACGATCCCGGTCATCACCGGCGGCATGGGCATCTGCCACCTGTATGTGGATGCGAGCGCCGACCTGGCCCGCGCCCTGCCGGTGATCCGCAACGCTAAGGTGCAGCGGCCGTCGGTGTGCAACGCGCTCGACACCGTGCTCGTCCATCAGGCAGTCGCCGCGCAGTTCCTGAGGCGGGTTGTGTCTGACCTGGGGGCGCAGGGGGTCACGTTCCGGGCCGAACCGCGCGCGCTGGCGGCGCTGGGCGCGGCGGCCGGCCCGAGCGTGCAGCCCGCCGGGCCGGAGGACTTCGACACGGAGTGGATGGCGCTGATTTTGGGCCTGAAGGTGGTGGACGGCCTGGACGAGGCCATCGCCCATATCGCGGCGCACACCACGGCCCATTCGGACGGCATCTTGACCGAGACGCCAGAGCACGCCGAGCGTTTTGTGGCCGAGGTGGACTCAGCGGCGGTGTACGTGAACGCCAGCACGCGCTTCACTGACGGCGCGCAGTTGGGCCTGGGCGCGGAGGTGGCGGTGAGCACTCAGCGCCTGCACGCGCGCGGCCCGATGGGCTTGCCCGAGTTGACGACCTACAAGTGGGTGGTGCGCGGCGACTACACCGCCCGCACCTAGCCTCCGTCGGCCCGGCCACTCGCTCGCCGGACGGCGGCTACCACTGGGATACGCCGGGTCTCGATCGTCAGCCTCTGCACACGGAGGGAATCATGAGCATATTCAATCGTTTTTGGCGTTGGATCAGCTCCATGATTGTGCGATTGGGGCCTGGCTCGAAGGCAAGTCGCTGTCGGAAGCACCAGAGGACACGATTCCGCCCGATGGCGAACAGGTAGTCGCTGAACCGACATTCGACCTTCAGACTGCTGAAAGACCAAGATATGCTAAACGACGCAGCCTCCTTACGAATACCGAGGCGGTTCTCTTTGAGACATTACAGAAGGTGACCGGGAGCGATTACCAAGTGTTTCCCATGGTTCGCTTGGGCGATGTCATGCGGCTACAAAATCTGCCCGCGGATCGCAAGTATCACAACAACCAGATCATGTGCAAACACTTTGATTTTGTGTTGTGCTAGCGCAAGTCGCTTGAGCCGTTGCTGGCGGTGGAATTGAATGACGCAACCCACACTCGGTTTGACAGACGCAGCAGTGACGATTTCAAGCGACAAGTCTGTCAAGAGATTGGGCTTCCGCTGATATGGATCAAAGTCGGTGAACGGCTGACGGATGACGACATACATCGTCTCATAGTGGACAACCTGGTGCCGCCGATGGCGGGAGACACGCGCAATCCCCAATAGCACTTGGATTCCGAGGCCGCACGGTCCGCAGGCCCGCCGGGTCTTCAGCACGACAAGTTGGTGTCGGGCGGGCACCGCTAGGATCGGTGGGGTCTATCGCAAGGTCGGCGCGGTCGCGACCCTCCCGCAATAGAAATGGGTACCGCCCGGTCTATTGACCAGGCGGCTATGGATACTGCCCTCGGCTTTTCCAGGTAGGCCGGGAGGGGGTCGAACCCTCACGCTCTTGCGAGCAGGGGATTTTAAGTCCCCGGCGTCTGCCATTCCGCCACCGGCCCGCCGACCATTGTACCAAAACTAGGGCAGCGGGCTGATGGACGGACCGTAGACGACGGCCCGGGTCGCCTCCAAGTAGGCGCGGCCGTGCCGCTGGTCAGGCTCCAGGTAATTGCCTTCGCCCCATTCATTCCAACTTTTCACGAAGACCAGGCGGTGCTCCAGCGGGCGATGGGCCACCGTGGCGGCTGACTGCCGCAGGTGCTCTTGATAAAGCTCAGGCGTCGCGTTCAGGTAGACCATGCCCGAATACTTGGCGCGCGGCGTGCTGTCCCAATTGGGCACGGCGCTCGGATACTCATGGTCTAGCGCGCGCCCCGGCTTGAGCAGGTAGGGCATAACCTCGGCGTAGTCGTACAGGATCGGCCGGCGCAGGAGGCTGCGCACGCGATGGCGGTAGGCCCACCGGCCGAGCAGCGGCAGCTTGGGCTTGAGTTCGCGGATACGGTGCACGAAGTCGTAGTTGGCCGCGTCGCAGCCAAAGGCGACCACGCGGGCCGGGTCAATCCCGCGGCCAACGATGAACAGCCCTTTCAGGCCGGCCGCGTGCGCCAACTCGCGCCACAGATCGGTCACACGCGGCATGTCGGGGAGCTTGAAGGGGTCGTAGATGTAGAACAGGGGTTTGCCATCTACGGTGAGGTAGCGTTCGTCGCGGAAGGCCTGGAGCAGGACGGCAAAGTGCGCCCGGTGGTCGTCGAGGCCGGGGTAGGTCTGTTCCAGCAGACGCATGCCGCGCACCCCGAACCAGAACACGCTGTTCCAGGTGTGATTGGCCCAGGCCAGGGCAAAGGGGAACTTCGGCTCGCCCGAACGCAGAACGGCGTCGAACGGCTGCTCCAGGACACGCCGCCCGGCGAACCAATAATGCCAATACAGGAAGCCTTCAATGCCATAGCGCTGGGCCAGATCGGCCTGCGCCTGACGCGTCGCGGGCGAGCGCAGGTCATAGTAGCCCAACTCGCCGGGCGCGTTGGGCTGCGCGTGGCCGCGAAACAACGGCCGGGCACGCTGGACAGCCACCCACTCGGTATAGCCCTGGCCCCACCATTGATCGTTTTCTGGGATCGGATGGAACTGCGGCAAGTACAGCGCCAGCAGCCGCGCTTGCCGCTCGGGCGGCGCGGACAACACCCCGTCAGGCATGTTCAGCCACACCTCGCACGTCGCCCAGCGCCAGCCGCCAGGCTCAGCCAAGACGTCATTTTCCCACATTCCACCGGCGCGGCGGCGGCCCAGGGGGAGGCGCGGCTTGCCGCCCCCCGCAAGCCGGACTACAATCGCGGCGCTGTCAGGAGGCCCTGTGCCCGACTACGATTACGATTTGCTGGTGATTGGTTCCGGCCCGGCCGGTCAGCGCGCGGCGATCCAGGCGGCCAAACTCGACAAGCGCGTGGGGCTGGTCGAGCGGCGCGCCGTCGTGGGCGGCGTGTGCATCAACACCGGCACGATCCCCAGCAAGACTCTGCGCGAGGCGGTGCTGCACCTCTCCGGCTACCGGGAGCGCGGCTTTTACGGAGCAGCCTACACGGTTAAGCAGAACATCACCCTGCAAGACCTGCTCTTCCGCACCGATCAGGTTATCCGCCATGAAATTGACATTACGCGCCACCAATTGTCCCGGAACCGGGTGGAGATGCTGGCGGCCACGGGGGCCTTCGTGGACGCCCATACGGTGCGGCTGAGCAGCCTGGACGACCACGGCTACCGCGATGTCACGGCCGCCAACATCATCATCGCCGTCGGCACTTACGCCACGCAGGACGCGCATATCCCCTTCGACGGCCGGCGCATCTTTATCAGCGACGACATCTTGCACCTCGACCAACTGCCGCGGTCACTGACCATCGTCGGCGCGGGCGTCATTGGCTGCGAGTATGCCAGCCTGTTCGCCGCGCTGGGCGTGCGGGTGACGCTGGTGGATACGCGCCCGCGGCTGCTGCCCTTCGTGGATGCCGAGATTGTGGACGCGCTGGCCTACCACCTGCGGCAGAATCGGGTCACGCTGCGCCTGGCCGAAACGGTGAGCGGCATGGAGGCGATAGACACCGAGCACGGCCCGCAGGTGCGCATTCACCTGGACAGCGGCAAGAGTTTCATCACTGAGAAGGCGCTGCACAGCATCGGCCGCACCGGCGCCACCGACCGCCTGAACCTGGCTGCCGCGGGGATCGCCTGCGACGCGCGGGGACGGCTGAACGTGAACGACGACTACCAGACCAATGTGCCGCACATCTACGCGGTGGGTGATGTGATCGGCTTCCCCAGCCTGGCCTCGACTTCCATGGAACAAGGGCGGCTGGCGGCCTGTCACGCCTTCGGTGTGGAGACGCGCAGCGTGCCGGGCCTGTTCCCGTATGGCATCTACACTATCCCCGAAATCTCGATGGTCGGCTACTCGGAAGAGGAGCTGACGGAGATGGAGGTGCCCTACGAGGTGGGCAAGGCCAACTACAAGGAGATCGCCCGCGGCCAGATCATCGGCGACAGCTCCGGCCTGCTGAAGCTGATCTTTCACATGCATAAGCGCGACCTGTTGGGCGTTCACATCATCGGCGAGGGGGCGAGCGAGCTTGTGCACATCGGCCAGGCGGTATTGTCGTTCGGCGGCAAGGTGGACTATTTCGTGCAGACGGTCTTCAACTACCCCACCCTGGCCGAGTGCTACAAGGTGGCGGCCTTTGACGGCATCAACCGCCTGGGCGGTTGAGCATGCCCCTGACGCTGCACCCATTTGAGCGCGCCGACTATGCGCGCCTGATCGGCTGGGCTGAGTCGCCCGAGTTCCTGATGCAGTGGGCCGGCCCTATCTTCACCTATCCGCTCGATGCCGCTCAACTCGACCGCTATCGCCTGCTGGCCAGCGGCGACCCTCCCACGCGCTATATTTATACGGCCCGGCTGGACGACCGACCGGTGGGCCACATCGAACTCAGCCAGGTAGACCGCCGGCAGCGTTCGGCCACCCTGGCGCGAGTGTTGGTGGCGCCCGAGGCCCGCGGCCGGGGCATCGGCCGGCGGATGGTCACGGCCGCGCTGGCGGTAGGCTTTGACCAGCTGGGGCTGCACCGCATTGACCTCAACGTCTTCGATTTCAACACGGCGGCCCTGGCCTGCTATGAGCGTGTGGGCTTTGTGACCGAAGGCCGCCGGCGCGACGCCCGCCGCGTCGGCGACGCATGGCGGAGTGTGATCACCATGAGCATGCTCGAAGACGAGTGGGCCGCCCACCGGCCTACGCCGACCGCATGAACGCCGCCGTGAGCGCCGGGCTGATGGCCCCAAACTTATGCGCCTGAGTTCGCGCCCCCGCCGCGCCTACGCCTCTTCGACTACTTCGGCCTCTAGCCAAACCTGCAGCGGTTCCAGCCAGTAGCGGTCCCAGTCGTCGGCGTAGCGGTCGCGCTCGGCCTCGTTCGGATAGCCGAGCTGGGCCGGGCACACCGTCGGGCGGTCGCCGTCAGGCGCGCAGGCCCAGCGCACGACCGAGTCGGGCCGCTCCGGCTCCCACTCGTCCGGCCGCCAGGCATATTCCAACTCGGCTGGGTAGCGCAGCGACCGTAGGACGCCGGCCGGCGCGCCGCCGAAGACCTGGTACGCGCCGCCGACGCGCCGGTCGAAGGCCACGCCGCCGGCGCCGCCCACCCAGGCCCCAGGAGCGGCCGGGCCAGTCAGGGCGGCCCACACGCGGTCAAGCGGGGTAGCAACGGTAAGCTGCTTGCCACCTTGGTCAGTCATGACGACCTCCTTGGGGTGTGCGCTTGCCGAAGGTGAAGGCGCCGCGCCGGCGGACGGCCGGGCGCGCCTGTCAACGTCATTGTAGTGGAAAGCCGCCCGCGGCGAACGTGACATTCGTCCCGGATGCGCGCCGTTCGGCGGCGTTGTTCAGCGCGGCGGGGGCTGTGGCATAATGGCCGGCCATGACGCATCGTTCCGTTTTGTACGAACTCAACGTTGATCTGAGCACGGGCCGCTGGGGCCTGGCTTGCCCAACGGACCAGAAGCTGATCGGCCCGGTCCAATATGCCTGGGACCGCTACCAGAAGGACCCGCACTCATTGACGTTCGGCGGCGGGCTGCTGGCGGGTTCGCCCCTGCCCGGCACACGCCGGATGATCTTTGGCGCTTACTCTGACCAGTGGGAGGGCTTCTACGTTTCGGCGCTGGGCGGCGCGATGTACGTGTTCAACCGCGTCGGCGCCAACTACGTCTGGCTGCGCGGCCGGGCCGAGGTGGACTCGGTGCTGCTGATTCGGCTGAAAGACGGCGAGTACAGCGTGCGCCTCGACGCGATGGAGCCGGAAACGTATTGGCAGGGCTACGCCGCGCAGGGCGGCCGGACGTGGGAGGGCTTTTACGGCCTGCAACGGTATTGTTTCGACCGCTACCGCGGTGAGTACGACGGGGATTGGTTCCGCATCCTGGCGACCGGCCCGGCGGCGCGCCACACCAAGGAAGGCGCGATTGGCTCTAACCAGGTGAAGCGCGGCGACCTGAGCGTGATAGATGACTGGGCGGGCCGCGGCGGGCTGGGGTCGCGGCTGCTTCAGCACCACGGCGTGGCGGCAATTGTGTTCGGCGGCGATTGGCAAGACCCGGGGCTTAAGGCCGCGCGGGAGCTGGACGAGTATTTCCTGCAGCGCTTCGGCCAGCGCGCCATTGCCGCCGACCTGGCCCTGAGCCAGAAGTACCGCTACGTGCCAGAGTTTAACACCGGCGGCACATTTGGGGTCAACATGCATCAGGCCGATGACCGGCTGTTCAGCTTCAACTATCAGTCCGTCAGGCACGCAGACGCTGAGCGGCTGGAGCAGCACGACCACCTCATCGCGGGCCACTACCTTAAGCAGTTCAACGAAGAAATCATCGTCCCGCGCAACTTCGACCACTGCGGCGAGCCGTGCGCCGTGGCCTGCAAGAAGTATTCCGGCGAGCACAAGAAGGACTACGAGCCGTACGCCGCCCTCGGCCCCAACTGCGGCGTGTTCGATCAGCGCGCCGCGGAGCGCCTGAATAAGTACGCCGACACGCTGGGCCTGGACGCCATCCAGGCCGGAGGCACGGTCGCCTGGATCATGGAACTAGCGGCCGACGGTCTGCTGCCCGCGGCCGATTTCGGGCTGCCCGCCGCGGGGCCGCGCTTCACGTTTGCCTCACGCCCCGATCAGTTCGACCGCGTGGCCGACTCGGCCCACAACGCGGAGTACGCCCAGGCGGTGCTACGGATGATCGTCTTCAGCCCGGAGGGCGCGGTCTTCCGCCGCGGGCTGCGCGCCGCCGCCAAAGCCCTCGACGCGCGCTACGGCATTCAGAGCTTGCAGCGGGCTGTCTTCACCGCCCACGGAGCGGAGGGCTGCATGGTGCCCAATCAATACTGGACGCCGGGCATGTTCTCGCCCATGCCGATCATGGGCAAGTACTTCTCGTATTACGAGAATAAATACCTGCCGCCTGCCGCGCTGGGCCGCAAAAACGTGGAGCGTTTCGTGTTCGAGCTTTACTCCGAGAACAGCGGGGCGTGCCGCTTCCACCGCAAATGGGTAGAAGACATCATTGACGACATCATCGTGACGCACTTTGATCTGCCGAACGTGGACTACTGGGGCGATAATTTCCGGCTGGCCAAAGCAATTCATGATCACCAATCGGCCGCTTCGGCGCCGTGGGAGAGCGAGCGCGTGGTGGACATCATCGCCGAGTTCCACGCCAAGTGGGTGCGCGACGGCCTGCGCGAGCCGGAACTGCTCGACTGGGCCGCGCGCTTCGCCGCCGACAAGTGGGTCACCGCCCGCGCTTATTGGCAGGCCGTCTTCGATGGGATGGCCGAAGCTTTCGCCACCGGCCAAACGCGCTAGGGCCGAGAACAGCCAGCGACCGAACGCTTCCGGCGCGCGGGTTGACAGTTGGCGAGCGCGCCTCCCGAAGCAGCCGCCGCGCTGTGGCATAATGCGGCCATGACCGGGCCAATCACCAGCCTCCAGAACCCGCGGGTCAAGGCCGTCGTGCGCCTGCGCGACCGGCGCCATCGCGACCGCGAGGGGCAGATGCTGGTGGAGGGGCACGACGAACTGCGCCTGGCCCTGGCCGGCGGGGTGCGCCCGCTGACGCTGTTTCACTGTCCGGCTTTCACGCGCGCAGCCGATGCTGAGCTGCTGACCCGCGTGGCGGCGCTCGGGGCCGAAATCGTGGAAGTTGCGCCGCCGGTCTTCGAGAAAATGGCTTACCGCGACAACCCGGATGGCTGGCTGGCCGTGGCGCCCGTTGTTGGCCACACCCTGGACGGCCTAAGGCTGGGTGACCGGCCCCTGCTGCTGGCGGTTGAGGCGGTCGAAAAGCCCGGCAATCTCGGCGCGCTGCTGCGGACGGCGGATGCTGCGGGCGTAACCGCCGTCATCGTCTGCGACCCCGCCACCGACGCCCACAACCCTAATGTCGTCCGCTCTAGCCGGGGTACGCTGTTCACCGTCCCGGTGGTCGCGGCCTCCACGGCTGACACTCTGACCTGGCTGCGCGCCCACGGCATCGCCATCGTCGCCGCCACACCCGCCGCCGCGCGCGATTACACTGCGGCAGACCTGAGCGGCCCGGTCGCTATCGCCGTTGGCGCGGAAGACACCGGCTTGACGGCCGCCTGGCTGGGCCAGGCCGACCTGGCTGTCCGCATTCCGATGGTCGGTCAGGTCAACTCCCTCAACGTCTCCGCCGCCGCCGCCCTGCTGGTCTACGAAGCCGTGCGCCAACGCAGCACTCGCCCGCCGGCGCCCTGACGGCCCGCGACGGCACGACCCTGGCGGCGGTTGATGGCCCGGCCCCAAGCACAGGCCTCCGGCTTTGCGCCGCCGCCCCGCCTCGCTTACAATGGCCACATGTCGCGCCTGCCTCGCCGTTTCTTTGCGCGCCCCACGGTCACGGTCGCGCGCGAACTACTGGGGCAGCGGCTGGTGCGCCTGGTGGACGGCCGGCGGCTGGCGGGCATCATCACCGAAACGGAGGCCTACACCGGCCCCAGCGACCTGGCGTGTCACGCGCGCGCGGGGCGCACGCCGCGCACCGCCGTCATGTATGGCCCGCCCGGGGTGGCCTATGTGTACTTCAATTACGGCCTACACTGGATGCTCAACGTTATCACCGAGCCGAAGGACAGGCCCGCGGCGGTGCTCATTCGGGGACTGATCGTCACCGAGGGCGAGGCAGTGGTGCGGCAGCGGCGTGGGCGGGCCGGCGCGGCCGAACTGGCCCACCTGACCGACGGCCCCGCCAAGCTGGCCCAGGCCCTGGGCATAGACCGGGCGCTAAACGGGCAAGACCTATGCGCCCCCGAGACACCGCTGTTCATCGAGCGCGCGGCGGCGGTTCCGGCCGCGCAGGTCCGCGTTGGGCCGCGGGTTGGCTTAGGGCGCAGCGTGCCCGAGCCGTGGCTCAGCGAGCCGTGGAACTTCCGGGCAACGGCGGGGTTTGTCACTCACATCTTGGCTTCACCATCCGGGTGAGGCCGCATTCGCGGAGGCAAGCATGGGACTTCTGACCGGCAAAACGGCCCTGATCTTCGGCGTCGCGAACGACCACAGCATCGCCTGGGGCATCGCCCAGGCGTTTGCGCGCGAAGGCGCCAACCTGGGCTTCAGCTACGCGGGCGAAGCCCTGGCCAAGCGCGTCAAGCCGCTGGCGGCCTCGGTTAACGCGACCTTTGTCGAGCCGTGCGATGTGAGCAAAGACGAAGACATCGCCGCCGTGATGGAGAAGGCGCAGGCCGCGCTGGGCGCGATTGATATTCTGATCCATGCTGTGGCCTTTGCGGGCCGAGAGGAGTTGTCGGGCGCGTACCTGAACACCTCGCGCGCGGGTTTCCACACGGCCATGGACATCAGCGTGTACTCTTTTACCGCGTTGGCGCGCGCCGCCCTGCCGCAGATGCGCCCAGATGGGGCCATGCTGACGCTGAGCTACCTGGGCGCCGTGCGGGCCGTGACGCACTACAACGTGATGGGCGTGGCCAAGGCCGCGCTGGAGGCCAGCGTGCGCTACCTGGCGGTGGACCTCGGCGCGCACGAGAAGCACATCCGCGTCAACGCCATCTCCGCCGGGCCGATTCGCACGCTCTCGGCCGCGGGCGTGGCCGGCTTTAAGGCAATGTATACCGGGTTCAAGGACATGGCCCCGCTGCGCCGGCACGTCAGCATTGAGGACGTGGGCAACTCGGCGCTCTACCTGTGCTCGCCCCTGGCCAACGGCGTCACGGGCGAGGTGCATTACGTTGACGCGGGCTATAACGTGATTGGCGTGCCCACGGCGGAATCAGAATAGAGGTGCCCATGCCAGCCGCCTCCACCCCCGAACTGGCCGCCGAAATCCAGGCGCGCGTGGCCGCTCAGCGGCCCGCCATCGTGCAGTTCATGCGCGACCTAGTCGCCATCCCCAGCATCATGGGCGACATCGGGGCCGTCGGCCGGCGCGTGATCGAGGAAATGGAGCGCCTGGGCTTCGCGGAGGCCCGCTTTGATCAGATGGGCAACGTGATTGGCCGCATTGGTTCGGGCCCGACCAAGCTGCTGTACGACTCGCACCTGGACACCGTGGACGTAGGCGACCGCAACGACTGGGAGTGGGACCCGTTTATCGGCAAGGTGGAGAACGGCATCCTGTTCGCGCGCGGGGCAGGCGACGAGAAGCAGTCAACCCCGGGCATGATCTATGGCATGGCGCTGGCCCGCGACCTGGGCCTGCTCGATGGCTACACGCTCTATTATTTCGGCAACATGGAAGAGGACTGTGACGGCCTGTGCTGCCAGGTGTTGGTCGAGGTCGAGAAGATCAAGCCGGACTTCGTGGTGGTCGGCGAGCCAACGGAAATGAACGTCTACCGGGGGCACAAGGGCCGCGTGGAACTGAAGGTCGTGGCCAAGGGGCGCTCGGCGCACGCGGCTTCCAACCAACTCGGCGAAAACGCCATCTACAAGCTCATCCCCGTCTTGCAGGGCGTGCGCGACCTGAACGACCAACTGCACATTGACCCGTTCCTGGGCCAGGGCCGCATTACGGCCAGCATCATCCAGAGCCGCTCACCATCGCTCAACGCCGTCCCCGACGAGGCCACCGTCTTTATTGACCGCCGGCTGACGTTTGGAGAGACGAAGGAAGAGGCATTGGCGCAGGTGGAGGCCCTGATCCCACACGACGAACAACACGCCGTGCGCGTAGAGATCATGCAATACGCCACGCCCAGCTACACAGGTTTCGTCTACCCAGTGGAAAAGTACTTCCCGGCCTGGGCGTTGCCGGAGGACCACCGGCTGGTGCAGGCCGGCCTGGCCGCCAGCGAAACGCTCTGGCGGCACCCCGCCAAGACCGGCAAGCTCAATTTCTCCACCAACGCCATCTACTGGATGGGCAAGGCGCACATCCCGACCCTTATCTTCGCCGCCGGGGTGGAAACGACGGCCCACAGCCTGCGCGACCAGGTTCCGCTCGACGACCTGGTGCGCGCCACGGAGTGGTATGCCTTGCTGCCGGCGGCCCTGGCGACGGGGAGGCAGCACGCATGACCCAGCTGACCGCCTACCAGATTTACGATCTTTTGAACCGGCCGCGCCCGTTATGGTTAGTTAAGATTGACCTCAGCGACGCCAACTTGTGGCTGGCCGACCTGAGCGGGGCCGACCTAAGCTGGGCGAACCTGGCTCGCACCGACCTGAGCCGCGCGACCTTGATCAAAACCAACCTGACCCGGGCTAACCTATCGGGCGCCAACTTCTTCGAGGCGCTGTGCAGCCGCGCCATCCTGATCGCGGCCAGCATGGTCCGCGCCGATCTGACCCGCGCCGACCTGGGCAAGGCTGACCTGAGCGAAGCGGACCTCACCGAAGCGAACTTGACGCGCGCCAGCTTCAGCGTCGCCGCGCTAACCGCCGCCAATCTGAACAACGCCAACGCCAGCCGCGCCGATTTCAGCAAGGCCGACCTCTCCGGCGCAAACCTATTTGGCGCCAACCTGGCTTTGTCCAACTTTTTCGAGGCCAACCTGAGCCGGGTGCGCGCCCGCAGCGCCCAGATGGCCCGCGTGGACCTCAATCGCGCCAACCTGAGCGGGGCGCAACTGCAGGAGGCCGATCTGACCGGCGCGGACCTGTCGGGCGCGCGCCTGGTGAATACGGACTTCACGGCCGCCCGGCTCGACGGAGCCGACCTATCGGGAGCGGATGTCACCGGCGCAATCTTCGACCAGGTGAACCTGGCGCGCGCCATCACGGCCAAGGCCGACATGACCAAGGTGCGCAAGGCCCCCAGCCCCACGACACGCCCAGAACCCGGTCAGCCCACGCGCAGCACCGGCAGTCTGCACGATCTTCGTTAGCGCGCCGCGGCAGACGGCGCGGCGCACCGGGAGTCTGAATGCTGAACGTGCAGTCTGTCCAGGTTAGCGCGCGCGCCCTCCAAGATAACATTGGGCGCGTCATGGTCGGGAAGGAGTCGGCCATCGAGCTGCTGGTGGTGGCGCTGCTCAGCCACGGCCACGTGCTGCTCGAAGATGTGCCCGGCCTGGGGAAAACGACGCTGGCCAAGGCGCTGGCCCGCTCGCTGGGCTGCTCCTTCCAGCGCCTGCAATTTACGCCCGACCTGCTGCCTTCCGACATCACCGGCGTCAACGTCTTCAACCAGAAGTCCGGCGACTTTGAGTTCCGGCCGGGGCCGATCATGGCCCAAATCGTACTGGCGGATGAGATCAATCGCGCCGGACCGCGCACGCAGTCGGCGCTGCTCGAAGCGATGGAGGAGCGCCAGGTGACGGTGGACGGCGTCAGCCGCCCGCTCCCGCGGCCGTTCCTGGTCATCGCCACGCAGAACCCGATCGAACTGGAGGGCACGTTTCCGCTGCCCGAAGCGCAGCTTGATCGCTTCTTGCTGCGCCTATCATTGGGCTACCCCGACAGCGAGGACGAGCGCGCTATCCTGCGGCGCTTCCGCACGGCCGATCCGCTGGCCGAGCTAGAGCCGGCGGCCTCGGGCGAACAGATCGTGGCGCTGAACGCCGTCATCCGCAGCGTCCACGTCAGCGACGTGCTGGAGACTTATGTCCTCGCCCTGGTGCGCGCCACCCGCGAAAACGCCGCCGTGGCCCTGGGGGCCAGCCCGCGCGGCGCACTCGCCCTGTACCGCTGCGCCCAGGCGCTGGCCGCCATCCGCGGGCGCAACTTTGTCAACCCCGACGACATACAGACCCTGCTCACGCCCGTGCTGGCGCACCGGCTGATGCCGTCCGGCCAGTCGCGGCTGCGCGGCAAGGCCGTGGCTGACATTCTCAAGGAAGTGGTCAGCCGCGTGCCGGTGCCGGTCGAGGAGAGCTGGTCGGCCTGACATGACAAGCCGCCTCAGCCGGCTGCTGATCGGCGCCCTGTTGATCGTCAGCCTCCTGCTGCGCAGCCCGCTGCTGCTTCTGTTGGATGTGCTGTTGCTGCTGGTCGCGGCGGCTTCCGCGCTGTGGGGGCGCTATTGCCTGGCGGGCGTGAGCTACCGCCGCCAGTTCGAGGCCGACCGGCTGTTTTGCGGGGAGCAGGTGCAGCTGTGGGTGGAGATTGTCAACGCCAAGCCTCTGCCGCTGGCCTGGCTGAAGGTCGAGGACGAGTTCCCCGAAGACTTTGCGGTCGAGCGCACGGAGCTTTCCAGCGCCAGCAAAGATCACCGCCGCACGCTCACTAACTTGCTCAGCCTGCGCTGGTATGAGCGCGTGCGCCGGCGCTATCGGCTGACCGCCCAGCGGCGCGGCGCCTACGAGTTCGGGCCGGCCCGGCTGGCCTCGGGCGACATTTTTGGGTTTCAAACGCGTTTGCGCGAGCAGACCGAGACGCACACGCTGCTGGTCTACCCGCGCCTGGTGACCGTGGAGGAACTGCGGCTGCGGCTGGCGCGCCCGGCCGGCGAGGAGGCGGCCACCCGCCGGATTGTCGAAGACCCGCTGCGCCTGGCCGGCGTGCGCGACTACAGCCCCGGCGACAGCATCCGTCATATCCACTGGAAGAGCACCGCCCACCAGGGCCGCTTGCAGACCAAGGTGTTCGAACCGGGGGCCAGCCAGCACCTGATCGTGTGCGTGAACGGCCAGACGCTGGAGCACGCCTACGAGGGCGTACTTGGCGCTCACTTTGAGACGGTGCTGATGGCGGCCGCCTCGCTCGCTAACGCCGCGCTCGACCGCTGCCAGCCGGTCGGCCTGTTCACCAACAACAGCGCGCGCGACGCCAGCCACCGCGTGCGGCTGCCGGCCACCCGCCATGCGACCCAACTGACGCGCATCCTGGAAACCCTGGCGCAGCTGACCCACTTCACGCTCATGCCGTTCGATCAGCTCTTGCGCCTGGAGGCGACCACGCTGCCGTTCGGCGCGAGTGTGGTGGCCGTGTCGGCGCTCGCCACTGAGGCCATTCAATCGGCGCTGCTGGCTCTGCACGACGCCGGCCACCCGGCGACGCTGGTGCTCATCGCCGCGCCCGGCCGTGTGCCGGCGACCAGCTTGCCCGCTGCCATCCCCGTGTATGTCGTCACCCAAGACTGGACCGAGCTTGAAGCGCTGGAATTGGGTTGAGGACCTCATGCTGCCGCCGGCCGCGGCGGTGCTGACCAGCGCCTGGGTGTCGCTGTGCGTCGTGTGGTCGGTGCGCGCTGTGCCGCCCGCGTACAGCGCGCCGCCGCTGGCTCCCTGGGCGTTGGGCTTGCTGCTGCTGGCGGCCATGTGGCTCACGCGCTGGGCGCCGGCGCAGGTGGAGGGGCGCTGGCGGCGCCTGGTCGTCGCCGGAGGCGGCATCGGGGCCGTGCTGAGTCTAGCGTGGCTCACCTACGGCTTCGACTCGCCCAGCGAGTTTTGGCGGCGGCTGGTGGATTGGGGCGACTATATCTCGCCGGTGTTTCTGGGCGTGGCGGCCTGCGCCTATATGTGGTGGCAGGGCATCGTGCTGGGCCGCTCCAGCGTGCCGCAGGAGCAGCTCGAGCGCGACTTCTACCGGGGCACGGCCGCCCTGGCGTTGATTTACGCCGTCAACCAAGTCCGCCCGCTTATCACCGCCGAGGAGGGGCTGGTCACCGTCCTGGTCTTTTTCGCCACGGGCCTGAGCGCGTTGGCCCTGGTCAGCGTGGAGAATGCGCGCCGGTGGCAGTCGGAGGTGATGGGCCACTGGCCCGCCCACAACCGCTACTGGCTCGGCACGGTCGCGGTCGTCATTGGCGGCATCCTCGCCATCGGCTTGCTCACCGGCTTGCTGATTTCGCCCGACCTGTTCGAGCAAGTGGCGGGCATTCTCACCGCCGTCGCCAATGCCGTCACCATCGCCTTCGTGGCCGTCATCGGCACGATGGTCTTCTTCACGGCCTGGCTGATCACGCCCGTCATCCGGGCGCTGACCGGCCGGCTCGACAGCGCGTTTGTGTTCTCGCCACTGCCCACGCTGGAGGAGACGGGGCAGCAAACGCTGTCGTTCCTCGAGCAACACCCGATGCTGAACGTGGCGCGGCAAGGGCTGTCGCTGCTGGTGGTGGTCATGGTGATCGGGCTGGTGTTTTGGTTTGCGCTGCAGCGCTTCAACCGCGGCGGGCGCAGGAACCTGGATGAAGAGCGCGACAGCATCGCGACCCGTGACTTGCTGCTGGCCCAACTGCGGGCGCTACTGTTCCGGCCGCGCGCTGGGCCGGCCGCCGCCTCCGGCTACCTGGCCCTCGCCGGCCCACGGGATGACCCACGCCTGATGGTGCGCCGCACCTACCAAACGCTGTTGGAGTGGGCGCCCGCTTCCAGCCTGCCGCGCCGAACTGCCGGCCAAACACCCGCGGCCTACGCCTCCGCGTTGGCCGAGGCGCTGCCCCAGGCGACTGACGCCATTGACGCCCTCACGCACACTTACGTTCTGGCGCGTTACGCAGATGAGGCCCCGTCGCTGGCGGAGGCGCACGCCGCGCAGAGCGCGCTAAGCCGCGTGCAAACCGTCGCCGCCGCCCGAGTGGTGGGCCGGCAGTAGGGCGCGCCTGCGCTGACTTGCGCGAATACCGGCCAGCCGCCCCGATTCTCGTCACGCGATGCTGAGGCTTACGCGCTCCGACCCGCCAAATTCGCATAGCCTCGCCGTGGCTCCTCGTGCCCGGCGCGGGCACACGCTCTGCCGCCGTGGCTATGCGCAGCACACGCCTGCAACGGACTTCTTGTTTCTGAACATGGCCGCGCACCACCACCAGCAATGAACCGAGGTGTGTTCAGCCTGTTCGCACTGGCCGCCGCCCTAACCGGCCTGGCGCTCGCGCCGTGGCTGCACTGGGCGTGGGCGCTGGCTCGTCCGCCGCTAGCGGCCCCCGGCTGGCTGTGGGCCGCGCTCGCTCTGGAGGTGCTGGCCGCCACTGCCCTGACCCATGGGCTGCTCCGCGGCGCTGGGCGGCCTGCCGGGGCGGCGCGTTGGGTAGTGGGACTGGCCGGCATCGCCGCCGCGGTGGGCCTGACCAGGCTGGCGGCGCGGCCGTACCTGACGCCCGACCTGTTTCGGGCCGGGCCAGCGCTGCTGAGCCTGGCGACCCCAGCTGGGCCGCCGCTCGCCGCCGGGCTGCTGGCGTGGTGGCGCGGGCTGCAAGTCGGCCGCGCGCCACTCGGCTATGACACAATCAGCCGCGTCTTTTGGGACGGTGTGGCCGGGTTCGCCGCGCTCCTGGCCGCCAACAGCTTGTTCCCGAGCCTGGCAAGCGCCGCGCTGTTCCCGGCCGTGTTCGCCTACTTCGCGTTGGGGCTGGCGGCGCTGGCGCTCAGCAGCTTGCGACGGCTACGGCTCGAAAGCCGCACGGTCACCGTCGCAACCCTGCGCCTCAACCGCTTCTGGCTGCTGACCGCGGCGGGGTCCATCGCGGCGATCCTGGCCGCCGGGCTGGGCCTGATGCGCGTGCTCGACCCGGCCGCGCTGGCCGCCTTCGAGGCCGGGCTGGGGCGCGTTAGCGCGGCGCTGGCCTATGGCTTTGGCCTTGTGATTGCGCCGATCGCCCTGCTGGCCGAGCGCCTCCTGCGGCCGCTGTTCCCGTTTCTGACGAACTTCCTGGCCGATCTGGCCGAGGGGTTCCGGCGGGTGCTCGGGCTGGCCCGCGGCCTGTTCGGGCTGCTGCTGCGCCTGCTCGCGCTGCCCCTGCCACGTCTGCTCACGCCCGAGGGCTTCGCCGAACTGGTGCAGTCGCCGCTGGTGCAGGCCGGCAGTCGCTGGGGCCTGACAGCGCTGCTGGCGGTGGCCGCGGGCCTGGTGTCAGCCCTGCTGCTGCGGCGCTTCGCCGGGCTGCCCGTTAGCAGCGCCGACGAGCAGCGCGACAGCATCTTCTCGCACCAACTGCTGTGGGCGCAACTGCAGCGGGTGTGGCAACGCCGCCGGTCGCCCGCGCCCGCCCAGCCGCCCTACCTGGCCCTGGGCGGCGCCCCTGATGATGCCCGCCTGATCGTGCGCCGCAGCTATCAGGCCATGTTAGAATGGGCCTCCGCGTTGCGGCTGCCGCGCCTCGCCGGCCAAACGCCGCATGTCTATGGCGAGGCGCTGGCGGGCATTGTGCCCGAAGGCCAAGCCGCCATCGCGACGCTGACGCACACGTATATGCTGGCCCGTTACGCGGCCGACGCGCCCACGCTAGAAGAAGCTCGCCATGCCGAGCAGGCCTGGCTTCAGCTGCGCGCCCTGCGGCTGCCCACGCCAACCGGCCCCGGCGCCCGGCCGGGCGGCTAAGGAGAGCCATGAAAACCACCATCGCTTCGATCCGCGCCCGCGAGATCCTCGACTCGCGTGGCAATCCCACCGTGGAGGCGGAGGTCACGCTGGAGGGTGGCGCATTCGGCCGCGCGGCCGTGCCTTCGGGCGCCTCGACCGGCGCGCACGAGGCGCTTGAGCTGCGCGACGGCGACAAGCAGCGCTACGGCGGCAAGGGCGTGCTGACGGCCGTCGGCAACATCAATGCGAAGATCAGCGCCCTGCTCCACGGCCAGGACGCCGCCGACCAGGCCGCCATTGATGGGGCCATGATCGCGCTGGACGGCACGCCCAACAAGAGCAGCCTGGGCGCCAACGCCATCCTGGGGGTCTCGCTAGCGGTGGCGCGCGCTCACGCCGCCGCCAGCGGGCAGCCGCTCTACCGCTCGCTGGGCGGCGAGGCGGCCGTGACATTGCCGGTGCCCATGCTTAACGTGCTCAATGGGGGGGCGCATACCGGCTGGACCACCGTGCCGATGCAGGAATTCATGCTGATGCCCGTCGGCGCGCCGACCTTTCGGGAGGCGCTGCGCTGGGGCGCGGAGACCTACGCCGCGCTCAAGGCCATCCTGAAGTCGAAGAACCTGGTCACCACCGTCGGCGACGAAGGCGGCTTCGCGCCGACCGTTACTGTGCTGGAAGACCTGCTCAAGATGCTCGTCAACGCCATCGAGAAGGCCGGCTACCGGCCGGGGCAGGATATCGCCATCGCGCTCGACCCGGCGGCCAGCGAGTTCTATGAGGACGGCCGCTACAAGCTGGGCGCGGAGGGCACGGTGACTTCGGCGGCCATGGTGGACCTATATGCCGGGTGGCGCGAGCGCTACCCGCTGGTGTCGGTTGAGGACGGACTGGCCGAGGACGACTGGGACGGGTGGAAGGCCATCACCCAGCGCCTGGGCGATAACACGCAGCTCGTCGGTGATGACCTGTTCGTCACCAACGTCCAGCGCATCCAGAAGGGTATTGACTTGGGCGTGGGCAACTCGGTGCTGATTAAGCTCAACCAGATTGGCACGCTGACCGAGACGATCCAGGCGATCCGGCTGGCGCACCGGGCGGGCTGGACCGCCGTTGTGTCGCACCGTTCGGGCGAGACGGGCGACACCTTCATCGCGGACCTGGTCGTGGGCCTGAACACGGGCCAGATCAAGACGGGCGCGCCCGCCCGCAGCGAACGCGTGGAGAAGTACAACCAACTCCTACGCATCGAGGCGGAGCTGGGGCCGCGCGCGGTCTACGCCGGGCACAAGGCTTTCAAGCACTGAGGGGTCTGTCGGTCGAGCGGGGGCTTGCCACACCCGCACCTGCGCGGCGGCGGAACGCTCATTGCGTGGAGCGTTCCGCCGCTTTTTTTGTGTTGGGCTGGCGACGGCAAACCGGCCGGATTGTGCTATTATTCTCATTTGGATTTTGTATATACGCTTTGTATGCAAAGAAGGAGAGTTGAACGTGAAAAGCAAGCTGTCTTTTGGCCTGACCATTGTGGCGCTGGGCGTGGCCCTGACCATTAGCGGGTGCAGCGGCGGGGCAGCCGCCACGCCGGCCGGGGCCGACTTTACCGTGGGCGCAATGGATACCTTCAAGTATGACCCGGCCGCGCTGACGGTCAAGGCGGGCGAGCCGGTCACCATCATCCTCGACAACAAGGGGGTGCTTGAGCACAACTTCGTCATTGACGACTTCAATCTGCACGTCGGCCCAGTGGCGGGCGGCGCCAAGTCGGAGGCGCACACTTTTACGCCGACCACCCCCGGCACCTACACATTCTACTGCGATGTGCCGGGCCACAAGGAAGCCGGCATGATCGGCACGCTGACGGTCAACTAGCAGCCCGACCCAACCTCTATATCGCTCACGACGCCGGGCCGGCCAGCCCGGCGTCGCGCGTTAAGGCCTCTCATGCGCCACTTACCAATCGGGCTTAAGATAGCCCCATTGCCGAGCGTGGACTTGTGAACGGGAGTGCGGGTATGAATGGCTTTGTGCGCACGTCGCTGACGCTGATGCTGGTGGCCCTGACGGGCATGGTCATCTTCGTGGGCGGCTTTATCGTCGGGCACTACACGGCCAACCCGGCCAGCGGACTCGACGGGCCGGCGAGCGACGGCGCGAGCGGCGGCACGCCCGCCGAACTGCGCGCGCTCTTTGCGCCCTTTTGGGAGGCCTGGAACTTCGCGCACGACGAGTACGTGGACCAGCCGCTGGATGATGTGAAGCTGATGCAGGGCGCTATCGCGGGGATGCTGAACGCGCTGGGCGATCAGCACACCAGCTACATCCCGCCGGACGAATACATGCTCATCAGCGCCGACCAGAGCGGGCAGTTCGAGGGCATTGGGGCGTACGTCGAAGGCGTGGAAGGCGTCGGCCTGCGCATCGTTTCGCCCTTCCCCGGCTCGCCGGCCGAAGCGGCGGGCCTGCTGCCCGGCGACATGATTGTGGCGGTAGACGGCACTGACGTGACCGGGCTGACGGAGTTGGAAGCGGTGCGCCTGGTGCGCGGCCCGGCGGGCAGCACCGTCCGCCTGGACATTCAGCGGGCCGGCGACGCGGGCGCGAGCGAGGCTTTGAGCTTCGACGTGGTACGGGCGCGGATCACGGTGGCCTCGGTGGAAGGCAAGCTGCTGGAGGGCAACATCGCCTACGTGAAGATCAATGACTTTGGCGAACACACGGCGCAGGAACTGAAGGACACACTGCGGTCTCTGCTGGACGCGGACCCGGCGGGATTGGTGCTGGACCTGCGCGGCAACCCCGGCGGTTTACTGGATACGGCGATTGAGGTGTCCAGCCAATTTCTGCCGCGCGGCACGCTGGTGATGAAGGAACAGTTCGGCGACGGCCGCCAGATCGAGTATGACGCTCAGGGCAGCGGCTTGGCGACTGCTATTCCGCTGGTGGTGCTGATTAACCAAGGCTCAGCTTCGGCGGCGGAGATTGTGGCGGGAGCCATTCAGGACCAGGCGCGCGGCACGCTGGTAGGCGAGACTTCGTTTGGCAAGGGTTCGGTGCAGAACTGGCACCAACTGCGCGGCGACAACGGCGCGGTGCGCGTGACCATCGCCCGCTGGTACACGCCGGACGGCCGCAGTATTCATGAGCAGGGCATTACGCCGGATGTGACCGTGCCGCTGACGGAGGACGATCATACGGCCGGGCGCGACCCGCAGCTCGACGCGGCGGTGCAGCAACTTCTGGCCGCCGCCGGCGCGCAACTATCGGCGGCGTGGCAGCCGGCCAACTAGGTTTTCGGCGAAGGAGAGGCCAGGCGGTCAGGCGGCGGAGAGGGCGGCGCGCTCGGCCACAGCCAGCGCCGGGTGGTTGGTGATGAGGGCGTCCACGCCGGCGGCGGCCAGACGGCGCAGGTCGGCCGCGTCGTTGACGGTCCAGGTATTCACGCGGAAGGCGTGGGCGTGGAACCAGGCGATGTCTTCCGGCCGCAGGGTATAGCAGCCGGGGTGATGAGCTTCGGGGCGCAGGGCGGCGGTGAGCCAGCGGACCAGTTGAGCGCCCCCCGCCGCCACGGTGTAGAGCAGCCCGATGGGCAGCGCGGGGTCGAGCGCCCGCACCTGCCGGAGGTTGCTGAACTGGAACGACGACACGATCACGCGCCGCGCCAGGCCGTGGTCGTGGATGAGCTTGACTACCGCCGGGGCCAGCGGCCGACCGGGCGCGCGATCTTGTTTCAACTCCACATGGCTTTGTTACACAAATGGAAAGTTGCGGCCGGGGAAATCGGGTAATCTTGAGGTGTGGCCAAAAGAAAACCGACTTACCGCGTCCGCAACTGGGCTAAGTATAACCGCGCTTTGATCCAACGAG
>JADZEK010000012.1 GCA_020850595.1 Anaerolineales bacterium | reverse complement strand
TCTTCGGGTTTCCTGAACTCCTGTCATTAGTGGCGCCCACGAAGAGATTGTGTTGGAAGTCAAGCGTCCGCTTGCGACGAACGCACGAAATCGGGGTCGAAGGCGCGGCCGGACTTGAGCACCCCGTAGGCCAGGCACAAGAGCTTGCGCATAGAAGCGCCGACGATGACCGTTTTGACTTTGCCGCGGTCAGTGAGGCGCTCGGCCAGGGCGGCGATGAGCGGGTTTAGACGGATGGCACTCACGGCGGGTCAGTATAGCGCTTTGCGCAGGTCGGCGTTGCCGACCATATTCAAATGCGTTGGCCAGTGGATGGAGGTGCCGGATGTGTGTTAGCTAGGATTGAGGCCGGCATAGGCGGCCACGGCCTGGGTCGAGGTGAAGGGAGCAGGTCTAGAGCCAACAAGCGGGCGGCGGTCATGGCGCCGATGCCGGGGATGGAGACCAGTAACGCCTGCTGCTGGTCCAAGGTCGGATGGGCGGCGATGAGCGCTTGGATCTGGGCCTGACACGCCGCGATCTGCGTGTCGAGGAACGTCAGATGGGCCGCCAGCCATTGCTGCACAGCCGTGGCCGGCGGGGCGGCCTTCTGGCGGTTGAGTTCCTGGGTGCGCATCTGCTTGAGCGCTTCCAAATGCCGCACCAGGGCCTGCAATTCAGCCCGTTCGGGCGCCGGCGGGGCCAGGGGCGCGGCTGCTGACGGCGGCAGAAATCGGCCAGCAGCGCCGCATCCACCCGATCGGTCTTGTTGCGGGTGAGCTTGCTGCGGGCATAGACCCGCGCCCGCGCTGGGTTGATCCGGCTGACGGTGTGACCCTGGGCGTGCAGAAAGGCCGCCAGCGCATCACCATAGCGGCCGGCGGCTTCCAGACAGGCGTGCACCGGGCCGGCACCGTGGCGCTGGTGGAGCCAGGCCGTCAGTTGCGCAAACTGGTTGGGCGTGTTGGCGAACTGGGTGGTGTGGGTGCGGCCATGCACCAGCAGCGCCACGTCGTAGCTGTTCTTGGCGATGTCGATGCCGAGCGGTAGCATGTCCATGGGATCCTCCGTAGGGACACGTGCGGGGCGGGGCGGGGCCACGGCCTGCCTGTTCACCGTACTATCCTTGACCATTCGAGCTGCGCCGGGTCGGCGGCTCACGAGATTGTCCGGCATGGCGTGAACAAGTCGCACCGCGGGGCGAGCACTCTCTTCGTGTCGAGCTTGGCGTTCCAGGCACGAACCGGCTTCATCCCCGCGGCGGCCTGGGGCGGTGCCATCATACAAGGGCACAAAGCCGCCATCGCCCAAAAGCTGGCCGGGGCGGTCTGGCAGCTCTGCCGGGTGCATTTCATGCGCAATCTGCTGCCGCACATTCCGCAGGCGGACAAACCCAACGACGCGGCTGTCATTTGCCCGGTGGGCGCCGTCCTACAGGAGGTTGCCGACGTGTGGGCCATCGAGCGCCGCTACTTCAGCCTGGCTAGCATACAGCGGCCGGCCGACCCGGCCGCCAAGACCGCAGCAGAACTCTGCATGTTTGGCATGTCAACTACAAGTTATCGTCCAGGCAGGAGTGCACGACGGCCAGCGCGTCTTCAATCCGGGCAAATTGGCCTCGCTGCAGAATCCACTGGCGGCCAACCTCAAGCGCTAGCCGCTCGGCGGTCGCGCGCAGGGCATCGTCGGTTATCGAGGTCAACTCCCAAACGCTGACGATGCCCATCAGCCGGCGGAGGATCTCGCACCCGGCGTGACCAATCGTGTCGCGCATCACCGCGCGGAGGTAGTCGGCCTGGAACTGCGCGAAGGCGGCCTCGCCGCCAAGAAAGTCAAAGTAGCTGGCGCCACCCAAACTGCCGCAACGGTTCGTCGCCCACAAGGCTTCGAACTTGCCCGCAAACCCGATCCACACTTCCCTGACCACATCGAGCAGGTAGCACTGGTAGGTACGCCGCTCAGCCGCCTCGGGAGTGTGGACCTGATGGGCTAGGCAGTTCAGCACCAAGTGCGCGAGCACGTTGCCAACGTCGTAGCCCATCGGGCCGTAGAAGGCAAACTCGGAGTCAATTACGCGCGTCTCGTCCGCGGTCACCATCACGCTGCCAGTGTGCAGGTCGCCGTGCAGCAGCGCCTGCGCGTGCGTCAGGTAGCCGGCCTTCAGCTCGGCGACTTCGCGCTTGAGCTGCGCATCCCTTCGCACCATCTCCACCTCAGCCGCCAGCAGCGGGTTCCAGCGGTTTTCCGGCGCGGCCTCAAACGGGTGGCTATAGACAAAGGCCTCCTGCAGCTGGCACAGCTCCGCGTTAATGAACCGGGCCTGCAGGGCGTTCTTCTCCGGCCCGGTCAGGTACAGGTCGGAGGTGTAGAACAGCGTGCGCGCCAGGAAGGTGGAGATGTGGTCCGCAAAGGAGGGCAGCGGCGTCCGCGCGGCCAGCGGCCGGCGCAGGATGACGTGCCGGCCTAGGTATTCCATCGCCAGCACGGATTGGGCGGGGTCAAAATCGTAGACCTCAGGCGCTAAGCCGGGCACCAGGCGATTGTACTCTCGCAGCGATTGGGCCTCGAAACGCACGCGGTCGCGCGTCAGCGGCCAGGACTCGCCAGCCACTCGCAGGTACGGTAGCGCCTGCTTTACGACGGCGGCCCGCTCAGGCTGACTAGCCGATCGCACAATGAACACCAGGTTCAAATTGCCGTCGCCAACCTCGGTGATCTCCAGGTCGCTGGCGAGCCCCAGCCGGGCGCTCAGCGCCGGACGCTGCGCAATGTAGCGCGCTAGGCTCTGCTCGGTCAGCACGGCGTAGTCGGCCTCAGGCATGTGGTTGCTCGGCTCCGCAAAGCATCGCGTCAGCCGCGCGCTATACCAGCAGCAGATCGGGGTGCTCGAAGCCGGCACGCAGGTCGGACAGGAAGCGCGCGGCTACAGCCCCATCCACCACGCGATGGTCCGCCGACAGCGTGATCGTCACCAGTGAGCGGATCACGGGCTGATCGGCCTCGTCGAGCACCTGGCGCCGCACGACGCGCCCCACGGCCAGGATGGCCGATTGCGGGGGGTTGATGATGGCCGTGAAGCGGTCCACGCCATACATGCCCAGGTTTGAGATCGTAAACGTGCCGTCGGCAACGTCTTCCGGCCGCAGCTTGCCCGCCCGGGCGCTCTCAGCCAGCGTGGCAATCTCGGCCGCAATCTCGCGCAGTCCTTTGCGGCCGGCCTGCCTGACGACGGGGACAATGAGCCCCTCCTCCAGCGCCACCGCCACGCCAATGTTGGTCTCGGGCAACAGATAGATGTGCTCGCCCTCGAGCCGGCTGTTGAGCATCGGATGGCGCTGTAGGGCCCAGGCCATCACCCTCACCAGGATAGCGGTCAGACTCACGCGCGCCTCAGCGCCGGCCGCGCCCGCGTTGGCCCGCTGTCGCAGCGCCTCAGCTTCCGTGGCGTCCAGGTCGGCGTCAAAGGTGATGTGCGGGGCCTCCTGTGCACTGCGCTGCATGCGTGCTGCGATGGTGCGCCGCATGCCGGCCAGCGCGATCACGCGGCCAGGCGGCGCATCCGCGCGCGCCGTCGGCGCCAGCGCCCTTTGCACATCCACCGCCTGGATGCGATAGCGAGGACCGCTGCCGGAGATACCGGCTAGGGGTAGGCCAGCTTCGCGCGCCGCGCGCCGGGCTGCCGGGCTGGCCCGCAATTTGCCGGCGGCTTGGCCTGCCTCCACATCGCGGCGGGTAACGCGCCCGCCTGGCCCCGTGCCGGCCAACTGCGACACGTCGACACCGCGGTCGGCCGCCACGCGCGCGGCCACCGGCGTCACCAATGGGCGCTCGCCGGTCGGGGCTTCGACCGGCCGCTGGGTTAGCGCCGGTTCCGCGGCGCGCGTGGCGGCCGCTGCCACCGGCGCCGCCGGCGGCGCCTCGCCAGGCGCGCCAATGTAAGCGATCACGGTGGTCACTGGGACGGTTTCGCCTTCACGCACGCGCAGCCCGGTCAGCACGCCGGTCGCGGGCGCCTCGACTTCCATGTTGACCTTGTCGGTCGTTACTTCGGCAATCGGGTCGCCCTGCTCCACGGCCTCGCCCGCCTGCTTGAGCCAGCGCACCAGCTCGGCCGTTTCTTGCGTGAAACCGAATTTCGGCATGATGACGGCTGTGGCCACGCCCGGCTCCTAGTACTCGAGCCGCGCCAGGCGGCGCGCCTCGGCGGCGATGGTTTCGACCTGCGGTACCATGTGATACTCCAGCGTCCGGTTGTACGGCACCGGCATATCCAGACCGGCCAGGCGGCGCACAGGAGCCTCCAGGAAGTCAAAGGCCTCGCTGTCAACGATGCGGGCGGCGATCTCACCGCCGTAGCCCCCGGTGCGCACGGCTTCGTGCACGATGAGCGCGCGCCCAGTTTTCTTCACGGAGGCCACGATGGGCGCCTCGTCCAGCGGGCTAAGAGTGCGCGGGTCGATCACCTCCAACTCGATGCCTTCCTCGGCCAGCTTGGCAGCTGCCTCCAACGCTCGCGCCACCATGGCCGAGGTGGCCACCACCGTCACATGGCAGCCATCGCGCACCACCTGGCATTGGCCCAGCGGCACGCGATAGGGTGCCTCGGGCACCACCCCGCGCGTCTTGTACAGCAGCTTGTGCTCGATAAAGATCACGGGATTGCCGTCGTCAATAGCCGCCAGCAGCAGCCCCTTGGCGTCGTAGGGCGTGCTGGGCATGACGACTTTCAGGCCGGGCACGTGCACAAACCAGTTCTCCAGGCTTTCGGAGTGCTGCGCCGCCGCGCCGGTGCCCGCCCCGCCCGGCATGCGCAGCACCATGGGCACGCTGGCGCTGCCGCCGAACATGAACCGGATTTTGGCCGCCTGCAGCACCAACTGCTCCATCGACAGCGTGACGAAGTCCATGAACTGGATTTCGCCCACCGGGCGCATGCCGGTGAGCGCGGCGCCGATGCACGCCCCGGCAATGGCCGCTTCTGATATCGGCGTATCACGCACGCGCTCGGCGCCGAACTCCTCCAGCAGCCCGGCGGTGACGCCGAAGGCGCCGCCGTAGGCGCCAATGTCTTCGCCCAGCAGGAACACGCGCTCGTCGGCGGCCATGGCCTGGCGCAGCCCCTCCCGCAGGGCTTCGGCGTACGTCAACTCACGCATACACGCCCTCCAGGATGCGGCTGACCTCGGGCTCCGGGCTGGCCTCGGCAAACGCCACGGCCACGTCGATCCGCGCTTCGGCCGCGGCCCGGCGCTGCGCCAGGGCTTCGGCGCTCTCGCCCAGGCGCGCGGCAAACAGCGGAATCGGGTCGCGGCCCTGCCAGACCTTAACCTCATCACGCGTGCGGTAGGCCTGCCGGTCGCTCTTGGAGTGGCCGCGCCAGCGGTAGGTGACGGCCTCGACCAGGCTGGGACCCTGCCCCACGCGCGCCCGCGCTGCGGCCCGGCCGACGGCGTCATACACGGCCAGCACGTCATTGCCGTCCACTGTCTCGCCCGGCATGCCATAGGCCGCGGCCCGTAGGCTAAGCGGCTCGACACGAAAGGCGCGTTCGACGGCCATAGACATAGCATACTGGTTGTTTTCGCACAGGTAGATCACGGGCAAGTCCCAGATGGCGGCCAAGTTCATGGATTCGTGGAAGGCGCCCTCGTTCATAGCGCCATCGCCAAAGATGACGAGCACCACCTGGTCCGTGCGGCGAAGCGTGATACTGAGCCCCACCCCGGCCGCAATAGGCAGGCCGCCGGCCACAATGCCATTCGCCCCCAGGTTGTTGGCGGCCACGTTGGCAATGTGCATGGAACCGCCCCGGCCGCGGCAGTAGCCCGTCTCCCTGCCCAGGAACTCCGCCATCATGCGCTCGACCTCGCTGCCCCAGGCCAGCACGTGCCCATGGCCGCGGTGATGGTTCAGCAGGTAATCGTGCCCGCGGCGCAGCGCGAACGAGGCGCCGACGGCCGCGGCCTCCTGCCCGATGGATAGGTGCATTGTGCCGTGCACCTGGCCCAGGGCATACAGCGCCTCGGCCCGCTCCTCAAAGGCGCGGATCAGCAGCATCCGGTCAAGCATTTCGTGCCGCATGTCTGCCGGCAGCGCCGCCAGCAGACGGTCGGCGGCCTCCGGCTGCGCGGCTGCGCGATCAACCATAGGCAAGGACTCCTTGCGTGTGTGGGTGAGGGGATCAGGCGCCGGGCGCCGACCACAGAGGCGCCAGCAGTCCTTCGTCCACCAGGGCTAGCAGGCGCGGGTACAGGCGCCGCCAGCGTTCGTAATACGGCCGATAGGCGGCATGGGCCTGGGCATCCGGCTGGCAGGTGCGCTCGACGCTCACCCACTGCTGGGCCGCCGCGGTGACGTCGGCAAACTGGCCCAGCCCTACGGCCACGCACATGGCTGCCCCCAGGGCAGTGGCTTCCTTGACAACCGGCACGTGTATCGGCCGGCCGAGCACATCCGCCACAATCTGCGGCCATAAGAAGCCCTTACTCGAGCCGCCGCAAAACGTCAACTGGCGCGCCTCCTGGCCGCCGAGCGCGGCCAGGCGCTGAGAGTGGCCATAGGCCACATAGGCGGCGTTTTCTTCCAGGGCGCGAAAGAACTCCTTGAGGCCGCACGTCTGGGGCGAGAGGATGTCAATCTGCAAGAACGAGGGCGCCGCCTGCTTCCAGCGGCGGGCGTTCATCAGGTCCGAGAAAATCGGCACCAGGCCGTGCGCGCCAGGGGGCACCGTGCTGGCTAACTCTTCCAGCACCACGTAGGCATCCACGCCGCGGGCCGCCGCCTGCTCCCGCTCCCAGCGGCCAAAGCCATCGCGCAGCCAGCGGGTGGCAAAGCCGTGCAGAAATCCGATGCCCTCCGTCATCCACTGGCCGGGCAGCACGTGGCACAGCGTGCGCAGGCGGATTTCCGGGTCAATAAGCGGGCGGGCGGTGACCAGGGTGGTCTGCCAGAACGAGCCGCCAACAATGGTGTAGGCGCCCGGCGTCACCGCCCCCACGCCAGCGAGGGCTAACTGGGTATCGGCGCCGCTGATCACCACCGGAGTGCCCTCGGCCAGGCCGGTTTCGGCCGCCGCGGCGGCTGTCACGCGGCCCAGCACCGTGCCTGATTCCAGCACGGGCGGGTAAATGTCTCGGGGCAAGTCAAACTCGACAATCGTCTCCTCGCACCAGGTGCGCGCCTCCAGGTCGAACAACGCCGAGCTCGAGCCCAGGGACTGGTCCGTCGCATACTCGCCACTCAGGCGCCAGAGGACCCAGTCGCCCAGCATCGTCAGGCGCGCCGCGCGCGCATACAACTCGGGTTCATGGGCCTTGATCCACAATAGCCGGGGGGCGGCGGCCATGCCGAACCAGTCGCCGCCGCGCCGGTACATGCCTTCGCCCAGGCCGCGCGCCTGCAGTTCGGTGACCACCTGGGCGGCGCGCGCATCGCCGTTGAAGCACGCCCACCGCTCGGCACCGGCGCGGTCGTACAGCACGAACCCCTCGCGCATACTGGTGGCCGTCACGCCCGCAACCTGGGCGGGCCGGATGCCGGCCCGCGCGATGACGGCGCGGATGGCCTGCGTGAAAATCGCCCACGCCTGATCGGTATCGAAAACCTGCGAGCCGGGAATGTCGGGCTGCTCGCGCGGGGACCATTCGTGCTGGACGACCGCCACCTGGCGGCCATCGCGGTCGAACAGCACGGCGCGCCCGCTGCCCGTGCCTGCGTCCAGCGTCAGCAAGAAGGACGAGTCCGTCATAGGCTGTGCTGCGCTCCCTGCGTCAGGCGTTGGCAAACCAAGATTGCATCTTCATCAGCACGGCCGGATTTCCTGAAGTCTTGAGCTTCCCACCCATCACAGCCTGCAATCCGCTCAACTGGCCCGACGCCATCGCCACGTAATCGTTGGCCGCCATGCGCATGGTGACGCTCGGCTTTTCACTCACCCCGGACGTCACCTGGCAGTGACCGTGATCGATAGTCACGTACCAATCACCGCCGCCCTCGCCCGACAGGCTGATCTGTATTACGGCCTGATCGTTCTGCGCGCGCTCGGCTCGGAAGCTGGCCGGCATGGCCTGCACGTACTCCTCAGCGGTCCTGATCTCGGCCATCGTGCTATCTCCTTGTGCAATGACGTCCAGCAAGTGCTGGCCGTCTCCCCAAATGAGCTCACCCCCGAGCACACCGAATGGCTCAAGGTGGTAGTCGTCGGTCCAGCCGAGGCTGTCATCAAAGTGCATGTGGAAGACAAAGCCGCGCGCCACGCCGTGCGGACTGTGGTGCGGCCCAATCAGGTTGTAGAGGCTGTTGGCGATTTCCACCTCAACCTGGTTTTTCCCAAGCTGCAGACAGCCAGTCACCTCGACGGCATACGGCGGCCAGCCTGTCCGCCCCGCTGTCTGCCCGTTGGCGCGCACTTCAGCGACAACGGCCTTTAGACCTGGCAGGCAAACAAAGGCCCGCTTCGGCAGCGTGTCCAATTGGATATCTTGAGCCAGCCGCATCCGGCCCACATAGAACGGATAGCCCTGCTCCGCCAGGTTGCCGGCGCGCGTCCCACTCGCCTCGGCCGCCAGCGCCCGCGAGGGCGCAAGTTGGAAGTCGCCGATCAGGTAGATGGGCTCGAACTCGGCTTCGTGCACGCTGAAGCGGCGCTTGGGGCGCGTGCGGGCGCTGAGGGTGATGGTGTTGCGGCCCGCGGCAACCAGTCCGGCGATGTCCACCTTGCGGAAGCTCGGGTCCACCCACCAGCCGGCGTCGGCATAGGGCAGCGCCTGGCCATTGATGTGCATTTGGAAGCGCTCCGGGTCTTCCAGCACCAGGTAGAGCGGGCCGGCCGGCACGTCCACCACCTCGAAGGTGAAGCGCGCCGTGAAGGGCACGCCCACGCCCGCGGCCTGTGCCTGCCGGCTGTGGCGGAAGACCGGCGCTGGGTCAGCCCAGGCGCTGTGGTCCAATTTCAGTTCGCAGTAATCGAGCACCAGGACATTGGGATCTATCCGCGTCAGCGACCATTCAGGCTTGAGCGGCAGGCGCCCTTCAATCCGGCTGGCGCCCGGTTGGGGGTGCGGTGGGGCGCCGGCACGCACCACGAGCAGTTGCGAGCCAACCGGTGGGAACGTCAGCGTAACGCGCGTGAAGCCGGCCTCGGCGGCACTACCCAGCGGCGTGATCGCGCCGCTGAGCGCGTCCCAGGCCTCCACTGCGCCCTGCGCCCGCAGGGCGACCTCGACGCGATAGGTGTCCGTCCGGCTGGTGTTTGCGAAGAAGTAGATATCCTCGGTCTCAGTGCGGCGGTGCAGGTACCAGACGGCCGGCGGCTCGAGCACCACCTCGGGTGGCAGGGTTTGGTCCAGCGCCGCCAGGAGTGCGCCGGGCTCGCCGGGCACGACACGCGCGGAGGCCGGCAGCACGGCGCCGGCCGGCCGGCCACCAATTTCCGTGGGCAGGGGTTCCATCGCCAGTACGTGGCCCCCGGCGGCTGCGAAGGCCTGCAGCAGGTCCAGCGTGCCTTGGCGCCAGGTGAGGCTGCCAGGGACGATGATCACGGAATAGGACTGCCGGCCAATTCGCAGCCGGCCTCCTTCGACGGCGGCGTGGGCGGCCAGCAGGGTTTCGTCGCCGTAGTGGAAGTCGCGATGGCTGTTCAGCAGCGCAGCGGTGAGGTCCGAAAAGGCCTGGCTGAGGGTCAGCGCTTCCGGCGTGGTGCCTTCGAACTTGTCGAAGGGGTTGCGAATGCCGCCGGCCGCGCCCGGCCCGGCTCGGTGGAGCGCGGCCACGCTCGCCAGCGGCTGCAGCACCAGGATATCGACCACGCGCTCGCCCTGCGACAGGGCATAGCTCAGGCGCCCAAAGTAGTCGTCCACCAGGCGGTTGTGCGGCCACCACGGCTGCTGGAAGAACAGCGACGGCGGCTCATCGTGCTTGCGCAGGCCGCGCAATGAGTAGGCGGGGATGTAGGGGATCAGGAAGTTGGCGCCCAGCACGTAGCACCAATCGCCGATCCACTTGCGGTCTTCAAACGTAAACCCGGGCCCGCTCAACGCGTAGGCCTCGACACCCATCTGCGGACGGCCAAGCTGGCTGGCGACCGAGTCGCCCTGCTTGAGGCCCTGCGGGTCGTCAATGTTGCCCAGGATGTGATCGACGACCGGCACATGAAAGTGTTCCAGCGCCGCCATGGTGGCGCCCGACCACTGCACCTGCCAGTGCAGCATTTCTTCGCCCCACAGGTGGCCGCTGAACTGCACGCCCTGCTCATCGCACCAGCGATATAGCCGGCGGATGAACCGCTCGCGGAACATTTCGGCGATGGTTTCCCAGTAGTCCACTCGCACGGCGTGGCAGTCGTCCAGGTCGTAGAACAGCGCGGGCAGGCGCGCCAGCAGGTCGTATCCATTGCGCTGCTGGAAATACTGCGGCAAGTCCGGCGTCCAGGGAACGGACGGCTTGGGGATGCGCGACAGGTGCATGGTGAACGAGGCCATGTCCATGAAGAAGCCCTGCACCTGCTCAAAGGCTTCGCCCAGCGCCCTTCGGTGCCCGTCGTACACTTCATCCAGAAATGCCTCGGCCACGTGGGGCGCCAGGGTGTCTACGTAGCAGAAGCCGTAATACCACTCCGGGTCGCCCAGCGGCTCGGTCCATTCGTACAGGTTGAGGAAGCTGTCGGCTGAGCCAGAGTAATCGGCCTGGCCAGTGATGTCCGCCAAGCGCGCGGGCCGGCCGTCGACCGTCTCCGCCGCGAAGCACTTGACTTCTTCCGCCAGATGCATGGGTTGGTTGTACTGCCGGCACACCAGGGCCTTCATGCGGTAGGCAGGTCCGCGCGCCGGCACCCGCCCGCCGGCAAAACCGCTCGGGGCGAAGTGCTCGTCGTAGATCCATGTCCGCAGTCTACGCTGGCCGGCTTCTTCGGCGGCCGCCCTGACGCAGCGCATCCATTGGTTACCCAGAAACGGCGTGACCAGGCCGTCGCGTGCATGGATGAAGAACCCGCCCCAGCCGCCGCGCCCGATCTCCCCGATCTGTCGAGCGACCTCCGCTTCGCGAAGCTGGTCATTCCAGCCCCAGAATGGGGTTACGCGGTGCTGTGGGGACGGGTTGAGAAATTCTAGCTGGTCCATTTCACGTCTCAATTGCAGTGGGCTGCGAACCGATCAAAAGCGCGAGCTGGCTTTCGACGGTATTCATTGGGTGCGCCTCGGCATTTCGCCGCAGGTCATCGAACAGCGGATAGCCGCGCCGCGCCTCCTCCGACCACTCCTGGTCAAAACTGCCGTCGCGGATCGCTTCGAGCACATGCGCGAAGGACTGCGTCAGGTCGCCGGGCAGCACCGAGCGGCTGCGCGTCAACTGCCCGTATTGACTGGTGCGTGAGTGCAGCGCCATCTGCTTGAAGAAGCCCATCTGGCGCATCTGCGCGAAGACCTCGGCGGCCTCGCCTGAAACGTACATTTCCAGCAGCGCTTCCTCAGGCGCATAGCCCGCCTGGGTAAGCACCTCAAAGGCCGTCCGAAAGACCTGCACTACGGAGGCCCACACCGCCTGTTCCATGAACAGATCAATCTCCGCCTCGGCCGCAAACGTCGTTTCCAGCACCGGCTGGACCGTGGCGCCGATGGCTTTGGCCAGCGCCAGCGTTCGAGCCAGGGCGCGGCCAGTGGCATCCTGCCAGACTGCCACAGTGGCCGGCACCCACTTGCCCGCTAGGAAGCTGCTGCGCACCCCGGTGCCGATCATGCGCGGGGCCACCATGCCCACGTCCACGGTGGGCGGCGGCACAATATGCCGAAAGCGGATGTTGTAGCCGTGGGCGAAGCTGAGCATCTGCCCTGGCCGCAGCTCGGACGCGAGCGCCTCGGTGTAGACCGTGCGCTGCACTTCGTCGGGGATCAGCAGGCAGATCACGTCGGCGCGGCGCGCCACGCCGGCGATGTCGACGACCTCAAAGCTGTCCTGCCGGGCACGCTCGTAGCTGGCGTCGCGCGGGCTGCCCACCAGCACGCTCAGGCCACTGTCGCGCATGTTTTGGGCCTGCGCGCGGCCCTGGTTGCCGTAGCCGACAATGCCAATAGTGCGGCCCGCCAGCTCTGCCAGATCCGCTTCACTGTCCGAGAAGGTCTTCATTGGATCAGCCCATACCCTCATCTGCTGCATCACACGTGCCGGTGAGGCAGCGCAGTATCAGATCTTTGGCCATCGGCGCATCCAACGCCGTGACGATCTCCATGTTTGGCGGGCCGCCCGCAATCTCCCTGGTACGCAACTGGCCATCCAAAGACTGCAGCATCACCTGAGCGGGCCGCGTCTGGGCGAGCGCGGGATTACCCGCCAGCGCGACTGCGAACGGGTCATGCAGGTAAGCACGCGCGAATGTCTCTGGCAGACCGATCCCGCCGGTCAACCCACGAAAAATGGGCAGCCAGATCTCGCAGGCAGCGTGCAGCGCCTGTCGCAGCGGGCTGCTCCCGCTGCCGATCAGCGCCACCTCTGCCTCATCGAACCATAATCGATAGGTCAGGTCGGTCGGCACCAACAGCAAGGGCAAGCCGGCCTCCCAGACCACCTGTGCCGCCTCGCCGTCCGAGTTAAGGTTATGTTCCAGCATGTGAGCTACCTGTTCGGGGATGTCGAACTCGCCGCCTCCCATGCGCTCGGCCGAAAGGCAGCCGCCGACCAGTATGACCCGTTCCAGCCGCTCGACGATAAAGGGCTCTTTTATGATGGCCAGGGCAACGTTGGTCAGTGGCCCCATGCACACCAGCGTAGGCTTGGTGGGCGAATTTCGCAGCGTGTCGACGATCAGGTCCACGGCATGCTCGGGGTGGAAGTCCTGCCCGTCTTCTGAGTTTTCCAGTATGCCCTGACCTTCGTGACCCAGGCTCAGGCCTGGCTTCGTCCGCAGCAGGGTAGGCCCACACCCGGCCGCTACGGCCACATCCGGCCGGCCGGCCAGCAGCATCAGCTTGCGGGCCAGGCGCGCCCGCAGCCGGGGATTGGTGGTGACCGTCGTTACGGCACGCAGATCTACAGCCGCCCAACAGGCCGCCAGTGCCAGGGCCAGCGCGTCGTCAACGTCGGTGCCAACATCCGTGTCAATTAGAATTGCGTTCATCAAGACTGCCCGCGCTGCCTGGTCTGCTCCAGGTACTCATCCGGCGGCAGCAGGCGCAGCCCCAGGTCGGCCGCTGCCACCAGGCGGTCGATCTCGGCCTGGTCTTCAGGGGTCAGGGTCCAATCCAGGGCGCCCACGTTCTCTTCCACTTGCGCGGGGCGGCGGGCGCCGGTGAGCACGCTGGTGATGCCGGGCTGGCTGATAAGCCAATTGATCGCCAGTTGGCACACGGGCCGCTCGTAGCGGCGCGCCAACGCCGCGAGCTGTTCCACTAGGTCGAGCACCTTCTCGAACGTGCCGGCCTGAAAGAGGGTGTAGCGCGAGCGCCAGTCTTCGGCGCCGACCGTATCGCCGCGTTGGAAGCGCCCGGCCAGCAGGCCGTGCCCCAGCGGGCCATAGGGCAGCACGCCAATCTGGTGTTTGCGGCAGAATGGCAAGATGTCTGTTTCCACATCGCGCTCTAGCAGGTTGTAGCGGAGCTGGTGCGTGGCGATGGGCGCGTGGCGCACGGTTTCCTGCAGTTGCGCCAGGCTGAAGTTGCATACGCCGATGTGCCGGATTTTGCCCTGTTCGACCAGGCGCATGAAGGCGCCCAGGGTGTCGGCCAGTGGGGTAGTGGCATCGGGCCAGTGGATCTGATACAGGTCAAGGTAGTCGGTGCCCAGGCGGCGCAGGCTGCCCTCCACTTCCTGGAAGATGTGCGCCGGCGTGCTGTTCCAGATCACCTCGCCGGCGGCATCGAGCGTGGCGCCCACCTTGGTGGCCAGATAGACTTTGTCGCGGCGCCCCTGGATGGCCTGGCTGATCAACTCCTCCGAGTGGCCCAGCCCGTAGACGTTGGCCGTGTCGATCAAGTTGATGCCGCAGTCCAGTGCGCGCTGCAGAGTCTTGAGCGACTCGCCGTCATCCGACGGACCCCACCCGTGCGCCCACGAGCCGCCAATGGCCCAGGTGCCAGCGGCAATGACAGAAGCGGCCGGTCCCGATGGCCCTAACGTGCGGTATTGCATGGTCATGTCCATCCTCCGTTTTGTCAGCGGTACAGCCTGAACGCGGCCCCGCTCAGGCCAAAGGGCTTGAAGTAGTAATCGTCGGTCCAGCTCTCGGCGTTGCGCCACGCGTGCCAGTGGATGGGCGCGGGCACTTCGCCCACCGGGTTGTGCCAGGGGCCCAGCAGGTTGTGCAGGCTATTGACCAGCTTGATCTCAAGCCGGTTGCGGCCGGGGGCGGCCAGCGCCGTCACATCCAGGTGGTGCGGCGGCCAGGCCAGCGTTCCCGCCGTGCGGCCGTTGAGGCTCACCTCGGCCACGGTGGTCTCCAGGCCCTTAAGGTCCAAGATTGCCTGCTGCCAGCCGTCCGGCAGGTCGATGTCCTGCGCCAGCAGCACCTGTCCAGCATAAAAGGGATAGCCCTCCCGCGTAAGGTCGGCGGCGCTCGTTGTAGACGGCTCGGCGTGCAGCGCGAAGCCGGCCGCGCCAGGCTGCACCGCGAAGCTGCCCACAATGGCGCAGGCCTCGACCGGCGCCGGGAAACGGAACGACTCGCCGTACCAGTTGTAGCCGTTCACGTACTCCTGATCGAGCCGCAGGCATCCGGCCAGCTCCAGGCAGTTCTCGCCCGGCCGCAGGCGGCCGGTGATGTCTACCAGCTCGAAGCTCCAATCCCAAAACCCTGCTTCGGCGGCGCCGCCCACGGGCTGGCCATTTAGGGTGATGGTGAACCACTCCGGGTTTTCGACCATCGCCCACGCGGGTCCGGCGGGCAGTGCCGCCGCCTGGAAGCGATAGCGCACGCTGAAAGGCACCCCAAACCCGGCAGCGCGGATCATGTCTTGGGCGCGGAACACCGGCACGCGCTCGCTCCAGCGCCCCCCCGCCAGGCAGTATTCGCAGTAGTCGAGCATCAGGGCGTTGGGGTGCAGGCGCTTCAGCGACCAGTTGGCCGCGGCCGCCACTTCGGCGGCGAGCGTGCGCACCGGCGGGGCCGGCACATCCGCGGGCGGTCCCGGCACGCGCACCAATAGGCGCGAGCCGACCGGGGGCAGCTCCAGCACAACCTCGCTGCCGCTGGGCGCCGCCCGGCTGGCCACGGGCCGCGCCGCCCCGGTGTGCGCATCCCACAGCGCATATGTGCCCTCCCCTTGCAGCCGGGCGGTCACCTGCCGCGTTTCGGTGCGGCTGGTGTTAGCAAAGAAGTAGATGTCCTGGTCGCCATCGCGGCGGTGCTGGCCCACGATGCCGGGCGCGTCGATCTGGATATCCGCCGGCAGGCACTGGTCCAGGGCTGCCAGGACTTGGTCGAGGCGGTTGTCGAGTGCTGCCACCCCGGCCGGCAGCACGGCCCCGGCCTGGGACACGCCGCCGATGTGCGTTGGCAGCGGCCGAATGGCGAGCACCTTTCCACCTTGCTCGACGAAGTCGCTGAGCAGCGCTAGGGTGGCGGGCTGCCACGTCAGGCTGGGTGGCACAATCACCACGCGGTAGGCCATCCGTCCAACCACAAACTTGCCGCTCTCCACGCGCGCGTGCCGGGCCAGCAGCGTCTCGTCGCCGTAGTGATGGTCGCGGTGGCTGGCCAGCAGGCCCTCCGTCAGCTCCTGGAACCACTCGCCGTACTGGACAGCTTCGAAGTTGGCGCCCGTGAACGGGTCGGGCGAGGGGCGCATCGCGCCCGGGTCGGCGCCGGTGGGCCGGTAGACGCTCCAGATGGTGCTCATGGGCTGCAGGAGCAGGATGTCGGTGACGCGCTGCCCCTGCGATAAGGCATAGCTCAGGCGCGCGTAGTAATCCTCGACCATGCGCGTGTAAGGCCAGTAGGGCTGCTGGATAAACAGACTCGGCGGCTCGTCGCGCTTGCGGTGGCCGCGCAGGGAATAAGCCGGGATGTAGTGCACCAGGAAGTTGGTGCCCAGCGCGTACTCCCAATCGCCAATCCACTTGCGGTCCTCAAACGACAGCCCATGGCCGCTCATGGCGTAGGTTTCGGTTTGCAGGCGCGCCTTGCCCAACTGGCACACCACACTGTCAACTTGCTTGATCCCTAGCGGGTCATCTTGCCGGCGGCCGATATGATCGCAGCCCGGCCAGTGCATGAACTCGAAGTGGGGCATCACCGCGCCCGTCCAGCACGGCTGCCACTGCAGCATCTCCTCGCCCCAAAAGTGGCCCGTGAAGAGCGTGCCGTGCTGGGTGCACCACTCGTAGACCTGCTGCGAGTAGCTCTCGACGAACAGGCCGGTCACCACTTCCCAGAAGTCGTGGCGCACGCGGTGAAAGTCGCCCACGTCGAACAGCAGCGAGGGCAGGCAATCACACAGGTCGTAACCTTTGCGCGCCAGAAAGCGCCCCGGCAGCGCCGGCGTCCAGGGTAGCGCACCCTTGGGCGCAGAGTAGAACCAGGCGAGCACCGGGACGTCGGAGTAAAAGCCCGGCACCGTGTCGCCCAACTCGGCGCCTAGGGCGCGCTGGTAAGCGGCGTGGGTGTAGTCCAGGAACGCACGCACCGCCTCCGGGTTCAGCGCATCGATATAGGAGAAGCCCCGGCACGAGACGTCGCCCAGCGGCGCCACCTGCTCAAAAAAGTAGAAAAACAGATTGGCCGACCCATGATAGGCGGCCGGGTCATCAAGGGGCTGCAGCGCGCTGATATCGCCCTGGCTTTCGGTGGCAGCATAGGCGCGCACCAGCCCCGGCCAGGCCAGCGGACGGTTGTCCAGCTTGCAGACGAGTACGCGGTTGCGGAAGCGCTCGTCGGCCACGGGCACCATGCCGCCAGCGTGCCCGGCCGGAAAGGGATGCTCGTCGTAGATCCAGCACCTAATGCCGTGGCGGCGGCTTTCGGCTGCGGCCAGTCGCACCCGGTCCATCCAGACCTCGCTCAGGTAAGGCGTCAGCAGCCCATCGCGGGCGTGTATGAAGAAGCCGCCAAAGCCGCCCTCGGCAAAGGCCTGCACCTGACGCGCCACCTCGTCTGGCTGAATGTCATCGTTCCAGCCCCAAAAGGGCACTGTGCGGTATTCGTTGGGAGGATTGCGGAAGTGGTCAGAGCGCATGAGCTTGTTTCGGCCTGCCGGTGTGCTATTCGGCCACCTGCCGCAGGTGTACCTCTCGATGTTGGTAACTGAGCGTTGTAGGCAGGTACTCGAACAGGTCACCACCCAGCAACTCGGCGCCATCCGGGGTCGTGTACAGATGCCCGTGGTAATTGGTCATGCCGCTCATTTTCATTTCGGCGAGCAGCATCTCGATCTGCATGGGTACGTCATCACAGCGATAGTAGACGACGTTGGCATCTTGCCCCGCCCAGCGGCCGGTCCCTACCCAGGTTGTGAGGTTGTGTCGCGAGGCGCGGTCGAACTGGGCGCGCACGAACGGCGCCCAATCTTCCAGCTCGAAGTGCTCGGAACTCTCGCGCACCACACTATCGCCTGGCGCGCGCAGGCTGTGCGCCAAGCCGTAGCGACGCGTGCGTAGGATGTCGAACTGGTTGTGAGCATCGAGCAGATGGACGTAGAAGAACCAGCTGTCGGGATCGCGCGACAACCCGCTCACATCAATCGGGAACGTCTCAAAGGCCGCCTCAAAGTCGAACACGTAACGAAAACCCCGTGCATAAGGCAGATCGCGCCAGCCGCTGAGCGGCGCGTCGCGGGTGTCAGCCGAGGCCAGCCGGGCCTCTGCCCACTCGAAGAGGTCGGCGGACTTTGCGCTCTCGTGGGGCAGGCGCCGAAACCGCCCGTATACCTCATCGCGCCGGATTACTCGCCCCTGGCTCACGTCGTACGTGAAGTAGGTGGCAGTCAGCTCGTAGGTCAGTGGCCGGGTCGCCGGCCGCCAGGCAATCGGGACATGTTTCATGTTGGCCTCTCTAGTGGTGCTCCGGTCGTGGTCATGTGCCGGCCGCCACCGGCACCGGCGGCTGCAGCGGTATGAGCTGCATGTCGCTCTCCATCGTCCCCCGCCGATAGATGGCCAGCAGCGAGGCCACCGCGCCCGGGCGCGTCACAAAGGGCGCGAAATGCCATGTGCCCGGCAGCAGGATGACGGCCTGGGTGGGTTGCAGCGCGAAGACGCACACGGCGGCGGGGTCCGGCGCGGCCGCCTCGGTAGGCGCGGCCACTGGCAGCCACAGCGGCTGGCCAAGCGGAATGACGATTTCTGCTGTAGCCAGGTGGCGCTCTATGTAGCCCACCTCCAGCGCCCGCTCTGCCAGCGTGACAGCCAGGAACTGCAGTTCCCCTTCCACTTTGGCAAAGCCGGCCTCGGCCGCCAGCCGGATGGGAAACGGCAGCTCGTCCCAACCGCCGGCCTGGTGTTCGGGCGGAACCTGGATCACGCTGCCATAGGGGGCGAACGCCTCGGGCGTGAGCGGGCGCACAACGGCCACTGGACCAGCCATATCAAACCTCCGGCAGACTGGCGGGCGTCTGCTGCCCATAGGACTCGTGATAGTAGCGGTAGCAGCGTTCCACTTCCTCCGGCGGCAGGGTCTCCGGCTGCCCACGCAGCAGCGCCAGGTGGACGGTCAGGGCCGCCTCCTCCAGCATGGCCGCGGCCTTGAGGGCGGCAGTGGCGGTGGCGCCACAGGTGAAGACCCCGTGGACGCGCATCAGCACGGCCGGGCTGCGGCCGGCCACGCGCAGCACTTCGCGGCCGATGGCTTCGCCCCCAATGGGCACGTAGGCGCCAACGGGGACGTCACCGCCGAATTCCATGGCGAGCGTGGTCAGGCAAGCCGGGATGCTCTGTCCGAGCGCGGCAAAGCTAGTGGCATAGGGCGAGTGCGTGTGCGCCACGCCTCCAACATCGGGGCGGCTGCGGTAGATGGCCAGGTGCGTGGCCGTATCCACCGAGGGCCGCAGATCGCCCTGCACCACGCGGCCCTCCAAGTCCACCACCACCAGGGTGTCGGGCCGCAGGTCGGCATACAACACGCCCGAGGGCTTAATGACCACCAACCCTGAGGCCGGGTCGCGCCCGCTGACATTGCCGCTCGTCCAGGCCGCCAGGCCCAGGCGGGCGATTTCGATGTTCATGCGGCAGACTTCGTCGCGCAGCGCCTCGTGCATCGCGGATCTCCGCGGGGCCTATTTGAACCCCGACAGCGCCACGCCCCGAACGTAGTAGCGCTGGAGGAAGATGAAGGCGATCATGAGCGGCAGCACCAGCAGCGTGCAGGCGGCCAGGATGCCGCCCCAGCCAAAGCTCCCGGCCTCGAAGATGTCGCTGGCCATGTGGGCCAGGGTCAATTGCGCCACGCGCCATTCTTCGCCGCGCGTGGCAATCAGCGGCCAGAAGAAGCTGTTCCACGTGATGCTGAAGGTTAGAATCGCCATAGTAACCACGGCCGGCCCCAACTGCGGCAGGATGATGCGGCGGTAGACGCCGAACCACGAGCAGCCGTCGATCATGGCGGCCTCGTCCAACGCGACCGGCAGGTCGGCGATGAACTGGCGGAACAGGAAGATGCCGAAGCCGGTGGCCAGAAAGGGCACCACCAGCGCCTGCAGCGTGTTCAGCCAGCCCAACAGCCGGATTTCGATGAACAGCGGGATGACGGTGGCCTCCACCGGCAGCATGAATGTAGCCAGCGCCAGCAGGAAGGCCAGCCGGCTGCCGGGGAAGCGCAGGCGCGCGAAGGCGTAACCGGCCATGGTGCAGATCGCCAGCGCGCCAGCAGTGACTAGGCCGGCGTTCAGCAGGCTGACCAGCATGCTCCGCCCAAAGTCTTTCTCGGTAAGCAGGCGCGCATAGTTGTGCAGGCTGATGGACTCCGGCCAAATGGTGCTCCAGCCCAACTGGCGTGTGGAGTTGAAGATCTGATCCTGATCGCGCACGGATGAGATGAGCATCCACCAATAAGGAAAGAGGAACAGCAGCGCGGCGGCCAGCAGCACGCCATAGATCAGCAGGTTGGGGATCCAGCGAGGTGCGGTCCGCATGGCAGCTCAGTAGTCGGCCCCGCCACGCGCCAGGCGCAGTTGGACCAGCGTGATAACCAGGATGATGAGCAGCAGGGCAATCCCCAGCGCCGAGCCGTAGCCCAGGCGCTGGTGCAGGAACACCAACTGGTAGGAGTAGTAGGCCAGCACCGAGGTGGCCCGCTGCGGGCCGCCCTGGGTCATGATGTAGACCACATCGAACAGCCGGAGGGCAACGATGGTGGTCAGAATGATGACGAAGGCCGTGGTGCGCTGCAGCAGCGGCAGCGTGATGCTGAAAAAGGCGCGCGCGCCGGTGGCGCCGTCCACCGCGGCGGCGTCGTACAGCTCCTGCGGAATGCTCTGCAGGCCCGCCAGGAAGATGATGATCGAGCCGCCTACCGTCATCCACGTCGTCATCACAGCCAGCAGCGGCAGGGCCTGGGCCGGGCTCTGCAGCAAGGGCTGGCGCGCCAGGCCGAGCGCCGACAGGGCCGCATTGACCACGCCGGCATCCGTGTTGAGCAGCAGCCTCCACACCGTGGCGGCCACCACGCCCGAGACCATGATGGGCAGCAGAAAGACCGTGCGCAGCACGCGCAGACCGGGCAGCGGCCGGTTGAGCAGCACCGCCAGCCCCAGACCCAGCATCGTGTTGGCGGGTACCAACAGCGCCGCGTAATAGAGCGAGTTGAACACCGAGCGCACAAACAGCCGGTCACTCGGCAGACGGAAAAAGTTCTCCAGCCCAACGAACTCACCCGGCAGCCGGAGCACATTCACGTCGCGCAGGCTCATGTAGGCAGCAAAGGCCAGGGGCGCGGCCGTAAAAGCCAGGATCAGCCCGATGGCCGGGCCGGCCATCAGCCACCCGGCCAGGGCCTCGCGCCGGCGCGCCACCGAGTAGTCGGGCGCGCGGATGCCAGCCGCCAACTGCTGGGCGAGAGGTCCGCTCACGCGGGCCTCTCGCCGGAAACGCAGCAGGAACGACATGTTACTTGTAGCTCTCCAGGGCAGCGTCGAGCGTCAGCGCCAGCTCGTCCAGGCGCGCCTGCACGTCGCCGCCGGTCTTCAGGTCGTTGAGCGCCGTCTGGACTTCGGCGTGGATGGTCGGCCAGACGGGCGTTTGCGGGCGCGGGTGGCAGTATTTGACGTTGACGTCGGTGAAGATGCCCAGTGGGTACTCGAACAGCTCGGGGTTGTTATCCAGCACCGACTGCCGGGCCGGCAGGCCAGGAAACAACTGGAAGGCGCGCTCGGCGCCGGCCTCGTTCGTCAGCGCGTCCAGCAGCGCCCAGGCTGCGTCGGGATTGGCTGTTGTGGACGACATGGCCAGGTTCCAGGCGCCACATAGCGCCGCTGGCTGCCCGCCATCAGGATACGGTAGGGGCGTGACGCCATAGTCAACGCCCAGGCCGGCGATGACGGCGTGGAAGCGGGAAATGCAAGTCAGCATGGCAAGTTGCCCGGTGGCGAAGGCTTCGACGATATTAGGCAGCGGCTGCGAAGGCGACACCTCGAACAGGCCCAGGTAGTCTTCAAAAGCCTCCACGGCCGCCGGGCTGTTGACGTAGCCTTCGGTGGTGGCGCCGTCCGGGCTGACGAACTCGCCGCCCAGACCCCACACATACGGCGCCACTGAGTTGACTTCGCTGTGCCCAAGGAAGCAGTCGCTGAAGGCGAACTTGTCAATCTGGCCGTCGCTATCCGTGTCCTGCGCCAGAGCGCGGGCTGCTTCCATGAACTCTGAGTAGGTCCAGGGATCGTCGGTCGCCTCGGACGGCAGCGGCACACCCGCCGCCTCAAAGGCCGCCTTGTTGTACCAAATGGCCGCAGCCGACTCTTCCCACGGAAGGCTCCACAACTGCCCCTGGTACGTGGCGCCGTGCACGCCGTAGGGCACAATATCGGCCAGGCTCTCGGGGCTGATGTAGCTATCCAGTGGCGTGGCCAGACCCTGTTCGGCCAGGATGGACGACCACGGCTGGTCCACCATCATGACGTCCGGCAGGTCGCCGCCCGCTGCCGCCACCGTAATGGCCTGGAAGTAATCGGCAAAGGGGAAAGTCTCAAATTCAACAGTGATGTTGGGATTGGCCGCCATGAACTCGTCAATCTGGGTTTGCAATGCGGCGTTGTAGTTCTCGTTCGTAAAGGCCCAGAACGTCAGCGTCACTGGCTCGGCCGAAGCTTCGGTGGGCGGCGGGTTGGTGGGGGCGACCGTGGGCGCCGTGGTGGCGGCCACCGTCGCGGCCGGGACGGTGGCCGCCGGTGGATTGGTTGGCGCGGTGGTGGGCGTAGCCTGCAGGGCACAGGCAGCCACCAGCGCGCAGCAGGCCAGCCAGGCGAGCCAACGATAGACGGGCGGTGATTTCGACATTGGACTCCTCGCTCCTTGGACGCAGCAAGACGGTTGGCAGACGGGTTGGCCGCGCCCCGAGCATACGTGTTGCGAGGGGATGGCGACCTAGACTTGCTACAGGATAAGGGTTGAGGGTGGGTCTGCCGGATGTATCCGGGGTACAACAGGGAGGTTGATTCTGGAGGGTGAGGGTGCCGGGAGGTCGTTAGGCCAGCAGGCCGAGAGACTGGGCGCGCTCGACGGCCTGTTCGCGGGAGGCGACGGCCAGCTTGCCGTAGATGTTGTGGACGTGCCGCTTGACCGTCCCGACCTCAATAACGAGGCGGCGAGCAATTTCGCGATTAGAGGCGCCGCAAGCCAACAGCCTCAGCACTTCGCGCTCGCGCTCGCTCAACTCTACGGCTGGCTGGGCGGACCAGGCCTGCTCGGCGGCTGCTAGCAGCTGGCGAGCATAGTCAGCTTGATGCCCCTGGCGCACGGCCAGACGCAGGAGCTCCGCCACCGGCTCGCCTTCGTCAATGAATAGGCGCACAAACCCCTCGGGCTGCGCCGCGGCCAGCACCTGCACCAGGGTGCGCGCGGCCTGGGACAGGTGGCCCAGGCGTAGCTGAGCCACAGCTCGCAGCACCTCGAGCTTGTAGGCGTTGCGCATGCGGCTGTGAACGCGCTCAAAGTCGGCCAACCGCGTCAGCAGCACCAGGGCTTCGGGCCAACGTTTTTCGGCCAGCCACAGCCTAGCCAGCACACGCAGGAAGTTGGCCTGTGGGTACACGAGGGGTTGCTCGGCCGCCAAACCGCGTTCGACCACCCAGCGTGCCACGGCATCCAGGTCGTTCTGATCTAACCACAATTGGGCGCGCTCAACTTGCCACAGCACCACGTTGTAGACATCGGCGTTGAACGCATCGAACGTCTTGACAGCCTTGCCGGCCAGCGCCAACATCTCGGCTGCCTCGGCCAGGCGCCCCTGCATGCGCATCAGGCGCGCCAGCTTGGGCACAATCTGCAGCAGCGCCACGTCCATAGACCACGGCTGCGTCAACTGCATGCTGGTCGATAAGTAGCGCGACGCCTGGGCCAAGTCGTTCCGCTCGTACAGCAGATAGCCAAGCTCCGCATACAAGAGTCCCCGGAAGGGCAGGGTTTGACCCCGGCTCATCTGCGCCTCTTGAGCCAGCCCGCGGCGTAGCGTCTGCTCGGCCTGGCGCAACAGGCCCATCTCGATTTGCATGTCGGACAAGGCGTAGAACGTCACACCAATTACGGCCGGGTTCTGCGACGCCAGGCTCAGCTCAATGGCTTCGCCCAGCATAGACGCAGCCACCCGAGTGTTCCCGGTCAAGCGCCGAGCCAGGCCCAGGCCCAGGGTGATCGGTGCGCGCCAGCGCACGTCGGTCGCCGGCAGTTGGGCCAATGCCTGCTCGGAAAGCTGGATGGTTTTGTCCGCGTCGCTCTGGGTCGCCGCGAGCATTGCCCGCATGTACAGCACTTCGCACAGCGCGCCAGGGATGCCAGCCAGCGGCACGCCAGGCACGTCCGCTCCGCAGCGCTCGCCCGCCACCAACACGGCCTCGGCCGAGTCCAGATAGCGCTCAATATCGGTCAGGCGCGTGGCCGCCACGAGCACCTGCGCCAGGGCCAGGCACAGCCGCGGCCGCGCCAGCACCACGACCTCGGGCAGAGCTCGAATGCGCTGCTCCATCAGCACCATCTCGCCCTGGCTGAGCATGGCTTCGCTGTCACTCTCCAGCAGCGCGGCGGCTTGGTCATGGTCGCTGGCGGCCAGGGCGTGCCGGAAGGCCTCGCCGACCATGTTTTGGCTTTCAAACCAGTGACTGGCACGCAAGTGCAGTTCCGCCCGCTCCGAAGCCGGCCTCTCATTCAGCCGGCGCTGCAGCAGGTCGGCCAACAAGGTGTGAAAGCGATACCAGCGGCGCGTCTGGTCAATGGGCAGGAAGAATAAGTGTGCCCGCTCGAGGTAGGCGAACATGTCACGACTGTCGTTGCGGAGCGTGACCGCGTTGCACAGATCATGCGACAACCGGTCGAGCACGGCCGTCTCCACCAGGAACCGCTGCACGTGCTCGGGTTCGCGATCAAGCACTTCGCTGGCCAGATAGTCGAAGATGTAGCGCCGGTCACGGCTAAGAGCCTCCAACACATTAGTGGCGCTGCCCACCGATCGCAGCGTCAGCGCCGCCAACTGCAAGCCGGTGGCCCAGCCTTCTGTGACGCCTTCCAGGGCCTGGACCTCAGCGCCCGGCAGGTTGAGTGCCATGCAAGCGTTTAGAAAACTCGCCGCTTCCTCGGCGGTGAACTGCAGGTCGGTCAGGTACAACTCGTTGAGCTGGGAACGACCGCGCAGCCGTGCCAGGGGCAAGTGCGGATCGGTCCGGCTGGCAATCAGGACGTGCGTATTGCCGGGCAGGTGCTCGAGAAAATACACGAGGCTGTTGTGAATCTCGGGCAGTCGAATGGTGTGATAGTCGTCGAGTACCAGGTACAGGTCGCCGGGCCGCTCAGCGATAGCGTTGATGAACTGCACCAGGATCGCTTCCAGCGGCGCGGTGGAGGCCGACAGCAGGGGTGCTGCGACCGAGGCGCCCAGGCCCTCGCACGCCGTTTGTATGGCGGCCACCACGTAGCGCCAGAAGATGAGGCGATCGTTATCGGTCTCGTCCAGTGACAGCCAGGCCACGGGCGCCGGAGATTGGGCGGCCCATTCCGCCAACAGTGTGGTCTTGCCAAAACCCGCCGGGGCCGTGATCAGCGTCAGACGCCGCTTCAGGCCTGCGTTGAGCCGTTCCACGAGGCGCGACCGCGGCACCACCACCTCGTGGTGGGGCGGTACCTGCAGCTTTGTGACCAGAATTGGCAGCGCCATTTAGTCGGCAAACATGTCGATTCTGAGCCAGCTGAGGGCCGCGGTCCCGATTTTTGGCCCATGCTGGACGCTCTGAGCGCGGGATTCGTCGTCATTATAGCCCACCTGTGCCAGACGCTCCTAAGCAGATCAGAGCCAGGGGCAATCGCGTCCCAGGCAGCCACCAGAACGCATGGCAGTTTGTCAATACCCCAGCAGGCTGTACGTCGTCAGACCTAGGGCTCCTCCCCGCTTTGTGTGCAGGCACTTGTTGGATGATGCAGGCGCCGGCCTTGGGGCTAGGAGGCCGGGTTACGAGCGCTGGCAATCCAATCTGCCAGCGTATTAGCCCGCATCGACGACAAGCGTAGACCAAAAGTAGACCTTACGCTGTAATATTGCCAGGACAAAGTGAACTCGCTGGACACTACTGGCCCAAATCCCTCGACGAAATGGCATGTTTGGAAAGTGTGGACACCTTGAACACAGCCGCCGCAGTCTTTTAAGCATTTGGTTCGGCGTTCAAGTCGCCGGCGGCCCATAGGAAAACACCGAGAAAACCCGCGGTCTCGCGGGTTTTCATTTTCCAAAGATCTGACCATGTGCTTTGAAACACCGGCTCAATT
>JADZEK010000011.1 GCA_020850595.1 Anaerolineales bacterium | reverse complement strand
GAACACCACCGATGAGCGCAACGAGCAGACCAGCAACGACAACACCGGCTTCGTCTGGAGCGCCCGCCTGAGCGTCGCCATGGGCTTTATCCTGGCCCTCGCCCTGGCCGCCGCCAAGTTCGCCCCCCTGCTGGCCGCCCCCCTGGAATGGCAGCACTAGACTCACCCCTGGTGATTGAGGGGAGCTTGTGCAGAGAAGGACCGCCGACATCCGGCGACTGAGTGACATCTCGCCGGCCGCCCGGCCGATTGGCAGGGTGAGCTAACCGGGATAAAATGGCGTCCTGCGCTGGCCGGGGCCCCAGGGGCGGCACGGCTGGGGGACGACTTTATTAAGCCGCGATAGCGAGTCTGAGCGTGTGGACCTCGCGGCGAAGGCGCAGACCACCGGCCGCGTTCGTCGGGGAACGGCCGGCGCGTGGGGTACCGGGCCTTACGGCCCACCTCCGGCAGATCTGGCTGTGTGGTGCGAACGCCTTCATGAGCAGAATTTGCCCCTCGTGCGGCGCCGAAGCGCCGGCCCCTTACCGTTTCTGCGGCCTATGCGGCGCGCCGCTAGAACCGGCCCGCCCGGAGTTACCCGAAGCCCCGCCCGGCCAGTTGCCCGGCGGCGACACTGACCCCGCCGGCGACTTGGGCCGCAGCGCCCGGCGGCTCGTTACCATCGTCTTCGCCGACCTAAGCAACTTCACCCCGGCGGCGGCGCGGTCTGACCCCGAAGACATTTTCCTCGCCATTCGGCATACCCTCGAACGCCTGGCCCAGCCGGTCAAGCGGCACGGCGGCCACCTCGATCGCTACGTGGGCGACGGCTTTCTGGCGACCTTTGGCCTGCCCGAAGCCCATGAGAACGACCCGGCCCGCGCCTTGCTCACCGCGCTCGACATGCAGGAAGCCATGCGCAGCCTGCGCTCGGAGGCGCGGGCGCAGCTCAATTGGGATGCGCAACTGCGCATCGGCATCAACTTAGGCCCGGTCATCAGCGGCGCGCTCAACACGGGCGCCGCGACCGACACCAGCGTGTTCGGTCACGCGGTGAACCTGGCGCACCGCTTGCAGCAGGCGGCGCGCCCCGGCACGGTGCTGGTCAGCGAGAGCGTCTACCGCCAGACGCGCGGGCAGTTTGAGTTCAAAGAGCCGGTCAACCTGACGCTGAAGGGGTTGGAAGCGCCGGTGCTGTGCTATGAGCTCAGCGGCCCGCGGCGCGCGCCGCAGCCCATGCGCGGCCTGACCGGGCGCGCCACGCCGCTGATCGGGCGCGCGGCGGAGGCCTCCGCGCTGGTGGCCGCGCTGCAAAAGGTGAAGGTGGAGCGGCGCGGGCTGGTGGCGCTGATTCAGGGCGAGCCGGGCATTGGCAAGACGCGCCTGATTGACGAGGTGCTGGCGCCGCTGAGCGACCATTTCACCATGATGCGCGCGGCCGGGTCGCCGCACGAGGCGGCCAGCTATGGCCTGCTGGCGCGGCTGATTGAAAACCTGGCCGGCATCGGCCCGGACGACAGCAGCGCGGTGCGGCGGCAGCGGCTGGAGGAGCGGCTCGCGGCCTCGAGCACGCTGGCCGCCGACATTGGGCCGGTGCTGCACGGGCTGGTCAGCGGGCAAAATAACCGCGAAGGGTTGATCGGCAACCCGCAGCAAGATCAGCGGCGCATTTACGCGGCGGTGCGGCGGCTGCTGGCCTGGCTGGCGCGGCGGCGGGCCTTGGTCATCGTCATAGACGACCTGCAATGGGCCGACCCGTCGTCGCTGGCGGCGCTGGCCCACGCCGCCGATTTGGTGCACGAAACGCCGCTGGCCTTCATCGCGCTCAACCGACCGGGCGCGCACGCGCATATTCCGGCGCCGTTCGCCGAGCCGAGCACGCCGCCGCCGCCGGCTGTGCCGGAAGGCAGCGCGGAAATCAGCCCGCCGCCCGCCCCGCCCGCGCCCGCCCCGCTGGGGGCCATGCCCGAGGCGTTCCTGACCCTGCACCTGCATCCGCTGACGCCCACCGAGAGCGATGAGTTGGTGGCCCACCTGCTCGACGATGTGGCCGCGCCGCCCGCCCTGCCGCACCACGTGGCCGAGCGCACCAACGGCAACCCGCTGCTCATGGAAGAAATGGTGCGCATGCTGCTCGACCAGGCTGTTATCCGGCCGGGGCCGCAGGGTTTCGAGGTGGCGGCGCAGTGGGTCGAGGCGGTGGCGCAGGTGCCGGATACCGTCAACGGGCTGATCCTCAGCCGCTATGACCGGCTGCCGGCGCCGCTGAAACACACGCTCGATGCGGCGGCCGTGCTGGGCCACGGCTTCTCACTGCCGATGCTGCTGGGCCTCACCACGCTGCCCGAGGCCGACCTGCGGACGCAACTAGAGACGCTAGAGCAAGCCGACTTTCTGCGGCGCGCGGCCGGGCCGGGGCTGCCGGTGTATGCCTTCCGCCACTGGCTGATGCAGGAGGCCATCTACCAGACTATCCTGCAAAAGGAGCGGCGGGCGCTGCACCTGCGCGCGGCGCAAGTGATCCAGCAGATCACCGAGCGCCTGAACATTGACGCAGCGGCGCGGGTGGGCGACCACCTGGAGCGCGGCCAGAGCCGGCAGGCCGTTGGGTTCCTGCTGGCGGCTGGGCGGCGCGCGGCCGACCGCTTCGCCAACGAAGAGGCTATTCGCTACTACCACCGCATTGAGGCTCTGCTGCAGCAGCACGGCGCCCGGCAAGAAGAGGCGGTAGACGTGGCCCTGGGCCTGACCGAACTGCTCACCCGCACCGGGCAGCTTGAGCCGGCGCGCGAGACGCTGGAGCGGGCGCGCACCTTGTCGCTGGAGCCGCCGCGCCCCGGCTACCGCCTGGCGGATGTGCTCTACCTGCTGGGCGAGGCGCGCCGCCGCCAGGGGCAGCACGCCGAAGCGCGCGCCGCCTACGAGGCCGCCGCCGCGCAACTGACGGCCGGGACGCCGAACGGGGCCAGCCTGGCTACGCTGGCGCGTATTGAGCACGCCATCGGCTCGGTGCTGCTGGGCCAAGGCCAATTGGCCGAGGCGCGCACGCGGGCCGTGAACGCGCTGCAACTGGCGCAGGCCGAGGCCGACCTAGAAGCGGCCGGCAACGCCCACAACCTGCTGGCCGGGTGCGACTATTGGGCTGGGCAGTTGAGCGAGTCGGTGGCGAGCGCGCTGCGGGCGCTGGCGCTGCGCGAGCAGTTGGGCGATGTGTGGGCCTCGGCGCGCAGCCAGAGCAACCTGGGCGGCCTGTATTACAAGCTGGGCCAGTGGGCCCAGGCCGAAGCCTACTTGCGGCAGGCGATCTTCGTGCAGCAGGAGATCGGCGATTATGACGGCCTGGGCGGCACCTGGAGCACACTGGGCGGCCTGCTGATGGACGAGGGCCGCTTTGAGGAAGCGCTGCACAGCCTCAATCAGTCGCTGGCGGCGCTGCGCGGGCAGGAGCAGTGGCCGGCGCTAGCCACGCGCCATATGACACGCGGGCAGGTGTGGCTGCGGCTGGGCGTGGCGGCCTGGGCAGCCGCAGACCTGGAGCGCAGCCTGGAAGCCGGCGCTAAGATCAACAACGACGAACTGCGCGCTCAGGCGCTGGCCTCGCTGGCCCAGGCGCGGCTGATTGATAACGACCTGAGCCGCGCGCGCGAGGAACTGCAGCAGGCCGAGCTGCTGGCCGACGCCAGCGGCAGCCTGGAAACGCGCGCAGAAGTGCTGCGCGTGCGCGCGGCGCTGCGCCGCGCCGAGCACGATTGGGATCGCGCGCTGGAGGCCAACCAGCAGGCGCAAGCGCTCTTTGCGCAGTTCGGCAACCGCTACGAGGTGGCCCGCCGCCAGGTGGAGGCGGCCGAGCTGCTGCTGGCGCGCGGGCCGGTGGTGGGCAAGCCGTTGACCGGCGGGCAGTTGACGCCGGTGCGCGAGGCGCTGGAGACCTTCCGGCAACTGCACGCGCAGGCCGACCTGCCGCGGGCCGAGGGTGTGCTGGCGCGCCTGAGCGCCGAGCTGCCGGGCGGCGCTCCGGTGGAACAAGCCGTCGTGGTGGTTCACATCCACCTGGAACTGCCGGAGCTGGCCGGGGTGGGCGACGATGCGCGTCACGAGGAGCTGGCGGGGCTGTTCGCGCGGCTGTCGGCGGCGCTGGAGAGGAACGGGCGCGAGCGCGGCGGGCTGGTGGCGCCCATCGGCACGGGACTGGCCTATTTGTTCAGCGGGCCGACGCTCGAGTTGAGCGACAGCCTGGCGCAGCAGGCCGTGCAGGCGGCGCGCGAGGCGGTGGACCTGGGCGCCCGCCTCAACCGCGCCAGCCGCCGCCGGCATGGTCTGGAGATTGCGCTGCGGCTGGGGCTGGCGAACGGCCGCTGGACGGGCGCCGGCGGTGTGCCCGCCGGGCCGGACAGCAGCGAGGGCGCCGAGGCGCGACGGCAGGCGGCGGTGTTCGCCAATGCCTCGCTGCCTGGGCGGCACGCGGCCACGGCGGCGCTGCTGGCCCCGGCCAATGCCCTCGCCGTGATGGGCGAGCTGACGCAGGTGGTGCGGAGCCATTATCTGCTCCAACCGATCACCGGCGACGCGGTGGAAGAGGCGCAACTGCCGGGGCCGGTGTTTCAGGTGGGGCAAGTGCGCTCGGGCACGCGCCTGGCGCAGACCGTGCCGGGCAGCAGCCCGAACCTGATCGGCCGCGCGGCCGAGCTGGCCACGCTGACGGGCGCGCTCGACCGCTTGCGGCGCGAGCAGCGCGGCGCGGTGGTCTACCTGGAAGCCGAAGCCGGCATGGGCAAGACGCGCCTGCTCGACCAGGTGCTGGCCTATGCCCGCGATCAGGTGTGGTGCCTGGTAGGCAAGTGTGAGTCGTTCCGCGCCGGGCTGAGCTATTGGGCGCTGATGAGCATTCTGGAGCAAGGCGCGCTGCCGGAACTGCCGGCGGTGCACCACTTGCAGAGCCTGCTGGGCCTGCGCCCGCCGGACGAGGCCGACGGCCACCTGCTGCGTAACCTGCCGCCGGTAGCGCTGCGCCAGGAAATCTTTGCGCGGGTGCGGGCCATGCTGCTGCAGGCCGCGGCGCACAAGCCGGTGCTGCTGGTGATCGAGGATATTCATTGGCTCGACCTCAGCTCGCTCGACCTGGTGGATTATCTGCTGCCGCTGACGCAGGAAGCGCCGATCATCTTGATGCTGGTGGCGCGCGCCGAGATGCCCGGCCCGCACCGGGCGCTGGTGAGCAAGGCCGCCCGCTTCGGGGCCGACCGCTATATCTCGATTGCCTTCAACACGCTCAGCGCCGCCGAGAGCCGGGCGCTGGTGAGCGCCCTGCTCGCCAACCCGGCCCAGCCGGACGGCTTGGGGCGGCTGCTGGAGCCTTTTAGCGGCCACCCGCTGGCGCTGGAGGAGGCGGTGCGCTTCGTGGTGGAAAGCGGCTGGCTGTGGGAGGCGGCGGGCGCCTGGCATCTGGCCCCGGCCGAGATCGCGCCGCCCAACGCCGACAGCGCGGCGGAGCACAGCGCCGAACTGCCCACCCCGCCCGGCGGCGCGCCGGCCGAGGGCGGCCTGCGCCGCATGCCCAACAACTTCCGCGACCTGCTGCTGCGGCGGCTGGACCTGCTGCCCAGCGACACGCTGCACGTGCTGCAAGCGGCGGCGGTGCTGGGCGAGCGCTTTGACCACACCGTGCTGAGCCACATCGTGGGCGGGCCGGCGGTGGCGCGGCGGCTGAGCGAACTGGTGGAGCGCGGCTGGCTGCTGCCGGCCGACCCGGAGCAGCCGCTGCTCTACCGCTTCAAGCACACGCTGACGCGCGAGACGATTTACGCCACGCTGCTGACGAGCAAGCGGCGCGTGCTGCACCAACGCGCGGGCGAGGCGTTGGAGTCGTTGTATCCGGAGGCGCAAGCCGAGAACGTGGAACTGCTGGCCCACCACTTTGGGCACAGCAGCCTGCGCGAGCGGGCGCTGGGCTACGCGGTGCGCGCCGGGCAGGCGGCGGCCACGCGCTACGCGCTGAGCGAGGCGCTGGCTTACTTCCAGCAGGCGCGCGAGCTGCTGGCCGTTCAACCGCAGCCGCAAGCGCGGCTGAACGCGACCCTGGCGCTGGGGCTGGCCGATGTGCACCTGGGCCTGGGCGACCCTACCGCGGCGGCGGCCGACCTGCGCCCGCTGGTGGATACGCCGGTCTTTGACCTGCCGGCTGAGCTGCACGCCGGGGCGCTGCGGCGGCTGGCAGTTGCGCGCCGGCAGTTGGGTGAGTTTAATGGCGCGCTGGACCACCTGCACGCGGCGCGCCAGGTGCTGGCCACTAACCCCCTGCCGGCCGGCGCCCTGTCGGGGGCGGCGCCGCCGCCCGACCCGCGGCCCTCACTGCCCAACGCCACGCTGGAGGTCGAGCGCGAGGCGTGGACGGTTGAGCTGACCATGGCGCAGATTCTGTTCGACATGCGCGAGAGCCAGCGCGCCCGCGCGCAGGCCGAGCAGGTGCTGCGCGGCGTGGACCGTCGGCGGCACCCCGAGCTGGCGGCGGAGACGCTGAACCTCCTGGGCGGCATGGCCTTCCGGTCGGGCGAGGTGGCGGCGGCGGCGCAACTGGTGCGCGAGGCGCTGGCGCTGTACCAGGCTTACGGCAACCGGGGCGGCGCGGCGGCGGCTTATGCCAACCTGGGCGTGCTGGCCGCCGTGCAGCGCGACGTGGAAGCAGCGTACAGTCACTTCTCGCTGAGCCTGGGGCTGCGCGAGGCGCTGGGCGACAGCCTGGGCCTGGCCGGCTCGCGCAACAACCTGGGCCAACTGGAGCGCAACCGGGGGCGCTTCAATGAGGCCATCCAACAACTGAGCCGGGCAACCGAGCGCGCCCGCCACGCGGATGCGGCCCCGCTGCTGGTGCAGAGCCTGGCGAACCTGGGGCAAGCGCAGTCGCTGGCCGGCGACCACGACGCTGCACTGCAAACGCTGGACGAAGCGGCCACCATGGCGCAAGGCTATGGGCTGAAGGCCGCACTCGGCGACGTGCAGTGGAAGCGCGCCGACTGTCTGGCCGAAGCGGGCGACCGGCCGGGGGCGCAGCACGCGGCGCTGGCGGCGCTCGATACGGCTCGGGAGCAGAACGCGCCGCAACTGCGGGCCGAAGCCCAGCGCAGCCTGGCGCGCGCCCTGCGGCTGGCGGGCCAGGCGGCGGCGGCCGTGGAACACGCGGGCGCCGCCTGGACCAGCCGCTCGCGTGATCCCAACCTGGTGGACCGGGCGCGCTTCGCCGCGGAATACGCGCTGGCGCTCATCGCCACGCGCGATCCGGCGCAGATGGCCGCCGGGCGCGAGCTGTTGGCGGCCCAGGTAAACCCCGTGCAACTGCCCGAAAGCGCCTTTACCCTGCGCGAAATCGCCGACGCCCTGAGCGAGGGCTAAGGCCCACCCTGGCGGCGCGCCGGCTACCTCGCCGTGATCGTGCGCACCCTGCTGGCCCTATTGCTGGCTCCGCCCTGGAGCTGGGTCTATCACCTCGGCCTGCTGGCTGTGCTGCAAGCGCCCACCGCGACGGCCCTGCGTCGCTGGTGGCAGTCGCGTTCGAGCGCCGACCTGCGCGTGGTGCTGGCCGGCAATACGCTGCTGGGTCTGCGCAGCCTGCTGCTGGCAGCGGTGCTGCTCATCCCCCCCAACACTCCCGAAGCATTGGTCGTCATCCCGCCGCTGGAGCGCGCGCTGGCGCTGCTGGGCGTGCTAACGCTGGCGTGGCTGTTAGCCCGGCCCAGGCCGAACCCGCGCGCCGATCTCTCGCTGCTGGCGCTGGCCGCCGTGACGGTGTTGGGGCTGGCGGCCACCTGGGCGGCGTGGGCCGGGGCGGTGCAGACGGGCGCGACGTTCTATAACGGCCGGCCCAGCGAAACGCTGTGGACACTGGCGACGCTGGTGGTGCTGGTGGCGGCGGCAGGGCGCGAGGCGGGCAAGCGGGCGTGGGGCGGCGCGCTGGTGTTTGGGCTGCTGCTGCTGGGCTACGCGGGCCATTACCTGTACCCGGTGGCGGGAGCTGACGCGGCGGGCGTAGTGCGCTGGGCGGAACTGGCAGCGCTGCCGCTGGGCGTGTTCATCGGCGACCGGCGCGCGGCGGCAACAGCCGGGCCGCTGGCCGAGGGCACAAACGCCCCGCGCCGCGGTAGGCGGCCGCTGTGGTGGCAACTGATCGAGCCGCTGATCTTCGCCGGGCTGATCTACGGGGCGCTGGAGGTGGGCACGGGCCGTTTCCGGGTAGACGGGCCGAGCATGCAACCCAACCTGCACACGGGCGAGTTCGTGCTGGCCGACCGGCTGGTGTATCGCTTAGGGCCGCCGCGGCGAGGCGATGTGGTGGTGGTGCAGCCGCCGCCCGCGCCAGGGCAGGCGTTCCTCAAGCGGCTGATCGGGCTGCCGGGCGAGTTTGTGGCGGTGGAGGGCGGCGTGGTGCGGATTGACGGAGTGGCGCTGGCCGAGCCGTATGTGCTCGCGCCGCCGGAGTACAGCGGGGCGTGGGCGCTGGCGGAGGATGAATTCTTCGTGCTGGGCGACAACCGCAACGACTCGTCGGACTCGCATATCTGGGGGCCGGTGCACCGCGCCGCTATCGTGGCGCGGGCGCTGCTGATCTATTGGCCGCTCAGCGACTGGGGCGTGATTGAGCACTGGCGGGGCGTGGGAGTCGGCACGGGGCCTTGAAAACCTTGGCCACGAATTAGCACGAATGACACGCAGGGTTGGGTTAAGGGCCGTGACCGTGAGAGTGGCTGGGGCGGTGGAGTTTCCAGCCGGCTAAGCAGCGCGCGACTCCAGGGCCTGATGCAGGATTTCGAGCGTGTGGTAGATGGGCAGCGGGTGGCCCAAGCGCTTGAGGTGCGTGTCTATCTGCACCAGGCAGCCGATGTTGCCGGCGGCGATGGCCTGCGCGCCGGTGTCAAGGAGGTGCTGAGCTTTGCGCCGGCCCAAGCGGGCTGCCAGGTCGGGCTGCTCCAGGTTGTAGGTGCCCGCGGAGCCGCAGCACAGTTCGCTCTCGGCCACGTCGAGCAGGGTGAGGTTGGGGATCTTCTTCAATAGTTGGCGCGGGGGCAGCGTGACGCCCTGGGCGTGGGCCAGGTGGCAGGCATCGTGGTAGGCCAGCTTAAGGGGCTGCGGCAGGGGCGGCAGCTCCGGCAAATCGAGCGCGGCTAAGTAGACGGTCACGTCCATCACGCGGGCGGCGAGCTGCCGCGCCGCGGCTTCTTCCGGCCAGCCGGCAAACCACAAACCATATTCGCGCATGCCGGAGCCGCAGCCGGCGGCGTTGGTGACGACGGCATCCACGTCTGCGGGGAAGACGGTGAGGTTGCGCTTTGCCAGTGCGCGGGCCGCGGCGGCCTGGCCGGTGTGGGCCAGCAGCGCGCCGCAGCAGCCTTGCGCGGGCGGGATGACGACCTCGATGCCGAGCCGCGCTAAGACGCGGGCGGTGGCCCAGTTGATGTTGGGCGCGAGCACGCTCTGCACGCAGCCGGAGAGCAGGGCCACGCGGCCGCGGTGTGCGCCCTCGGCGGGGATGAGCGCGGGCAGCGGCTGGGCGGGCGGGAGGCTGGACGGCAGCATGTCGAGCATGGCGCCCAACTCGCGCGGGAAGCGCGGGCGCAGGGGCTGAGCCAGCTTGCCGCCGGCGGCGGCGAGGCGGAAACGGCCGGGGTGCGGCAGAGTCTCTTTGGTGAGGGTGCGCGCCGCCTTTTCCATCAGTGGGCGTGCGCGCTGTTGTTCGGCCAGGGCGCGGAAGGGGGTGAGTAACTCGCCGTAGGGCACGCCGGACGGGCAGGCGGTGACACAGGCCAGGCAGCCGAGGCAGCGATCTACATAGGGCAGCGCTTCGGCCAGCGGCAGCGCGCCCTCGAGCACGGTCTTCATGAGCGTGATGCGGCCGCGCGGCGAGTCCATCTCTTCGCCCAACTCGACATAGGTGGGGCAGGTGGGCAGGCAAAAACCGCAGTGAACGCAGGTCTCGATGGCGTGAGCCATGGCGGGACCGGCGGGGCCGAACTGGCTAGGGTCAATGGTGTGCTTCATCGGAGAGAGAGATAAGGGAAGGGCTGACGGGAGCGGTTAGGGCGCGAGTCGTGGTTGGCCGAGGACGGGGATGGTTGGGAATTTTCCGAGCGGGTCGAGGGCGGTTTTGAGACGCTGCTCAAAGGGGGCGCCAGGATGGACGCCCAGGCGCGGGCTGGAACCGGGACGACCCTGGACAATCAGGCCGGCTAGGTCGAGGCGAGTGAGGGTGGGGGCGAGGCCGGCCGGGTTGGGCAGGACCACCCAGGCGACGTTGCCGCCGGCGCTGTAACGCGCCTGAGAGTAGGACGGCAGCGCGGCGGCCAGGGCGGCCAGGCGGCCGGGCGCGAGCGGGACTTTGACCAGCCCCCACCCCACCGGCACCCAGCTAAGCTCGCGCAAGACGCGCCACAACTGGGCCTCGTCGGGCGTTTCCGCGCCGGCTTGCAGGACGGCCTGCACGCGCTCGGCGCGCTTGGGCAGGGCCGAGGCGGCGCCGCCCAGGCGGGCCAGCACGCTCGCGCCGCCGTCAGCGGAGGGCCAGAGGTCGAGCGCGTCCACGTCGAGGGGCGCGTTGTAGAGGCGGTGGAGGGCGGCCAGGGCGGCTTTCAATGACGGATAGTCGGCGCGCAGGGTAAGGTAAGCGCGCGGGCGCGGGAAGACCTTGAAGGTCAGCTCGACGAGGACGCCGAACTGGCCGAGGCTGCCGACCATGAGCTTGGGCAGGTCAAAGCCGGCGGCGTTCTTGACGACCTTGCCGCCTCCGCGCACCAACTCGCCCGCGCCATCCACATAGCGGATGCCGAGGATGAAGTCGCGCAGGCCGCCGAAGCGGTAGCGGCCGGGGCCGCTAAGGCCGGAGGCGAGCGCGCCGCCCAGGGTGGCCCCGCGCTCGACCAGCAGCGGGTCGAAGGGCAGGTATTGGCCGTGCTCGTCCAGGGCGGCCTGCACCACGGCGAGCGGCGTGCCGGCCAGCGCGGTAAAGGTGAACTCGGCCGGTTCGTATTCGAGCAGGCCGCTGAGGCCGGAGACTTCAATGATCGTGGCGTCGGGGACGGTGGGGAGCAGGGCGGGCTTGGTGCCGGCCCCACGCACGACGACGCGCTGGGCGGCGCGCACCGCCTCTTGCACCTGGGCAATGCTGGTCAGTGACATAGCGGGCCGCGCCTATTCGCGCGAGAGCACACCCGCCTGCTCCAACGGGTGCAGGCCGATGTGGGTGAGGGCGGGCGCGTCGCCGCCGGGGAACATCTTGCCGGGGTTGGCGATCTCCAGCGGGTCGCAGGCGCGGCGGACGCGGTGCATGACGGCCACATCGGCTGCGCCAAACTGAACGGGCAGGTAGTCGCGCTTCTCCATGCCGATGCCGTGCTCGCCGGTGATGGAGCCGCCCAGGCCGATACACAGGTGTGAAATCTCGCCGGCCAGGGCCTCGGCGCGCTGGAGCGCCCCCGGCTCGCGGCCGTCGAAGAGGATGAGCGGGTGCAGGTTGCCGTCGCCGGCGTGGAAGACGTTGGCGACGCGCAAGTTGTATTTGACGCCCAGCGCCTCAATCGCCACCAGGGCCGCGCCCAGCTTGCTGCGCGGCACCACGCCGTCTTGCACCAGGAAGTCGGGGCTGAGGCGGCCCACGGCGGAGAAGGCGCTCTTGCGGCCCTTCCAGATGCGGGCGCGGTCGGCGGCGTCTTGGGCGATGGCGAACTCGGTGGCGCCGGAGGCGGCGATGAGGGCGCGCAACTGCTCGAACTCGGCGGCGACCTGCTGGGCTTCGCCGTCCAGCTCGACGATGAGGACGGCGGCGGCGTTGGCCGGGTAGTGCGGGTGGACGGCGGCCTCGGCGGCCTGGATGGCGAGTTGATCCATGATCTCGATGGCGCCGGGCAGCAGGCCGGAGGCAATGACCTGCGCGACGGCGTCGCCGGCGGCTTCGAGGCTGGCGTAGGCGGCGAGGACGGTCTCGTATTTTTCCGGGCGCGGGAGCAGGCGCAGGGTGATTTCGAGGGCAATGCCGAAGAGACCCTCCGAGCCGACAAACAGGCCGGTCAGGTCGGGGCCGACGCTCTCCTGGCTCTCCCCGCCCAGGCTGACCACCTCGCCATTGGCCAGCACGACCTTGAGGCCGAGCACGTGGTTGCTGGTCATGCCGTATTTGAGGCAGTGCGCGCCGCCGGAGTTGAAGGCGATGTTGCCGCCCAGGGTGCAGACCTGCTGGCTGGAGGGGTCGGGCGCGTAATACAGGCCGTGAGGCGCGGCGGCCTTGGAGACTTCCAGGTTGATGACGCCCGGCTCGACGACGGCCAGGCGCTGCTCGGGGTCGAGGCGCACGATCCGGTTGAGGCGGTTGAGGGCGATGACGAGGCCGTCTGGCACGGGCAGCGAGCCGCCGCTGAGGCTGGTGCCGCTGCCGCGCGCGACGAAGGGCATGTGGTGGGCGTGGCACAGGCGCACGGTCTCGATCAGCTCGGCCTGGGTGGTGGGGATGACGACGGCGGCCGGGCGGGCGCGGTAGGCGGTGAGGCCGTCGGACTCGTAGGCGACCACTTGGCCGGGTTGAGCGAGCAGGCGGTCGGGCGGGTAGAGGCGGGCGAGGGCGGGGAGCATGGAGAGAGGGTGGCACAAAGCGAGGACGTTGTCAAGAATGGCAGGGGGTTTATTAGGGGCGGAGGGATTCTTGTCAGGAATGAACACGAACAGAGAGGAAGGGATGCGGCGACGGTTCGGCCGAACAAGGTGTGTTCGGCTTGCGAACGGCCCGCGAGGAGGCGGCGCGAAAGCCGGCGGCCGGGCAAGGGCCGGCGCCGAATGCGCCGTAACGCTCGCCGTAACGTTTGCTGGACGCGGCGGCGATAATGTCATAGCATCGGGGGCCGGCACACGCTCAACGCGCCGAATGAAAGCGGCTATTGGCTGACCGAGACACCATGACGGCTAACACGCTGCCTGCGCCCCCCGCCCCGGTCTTCACCCCGACCCGTCTGGATGTTTGGCGCATTCGTTTGTGCGCGGTGCTGGTGATTGTAAACGTGGTACAGCACGTGCTGCTGCTGGCAGGCGTGCCGGAGTTCTATCGGCGCGTCAGCACGGGAGCGGTGCCGGTGGTGGTCACGGGCGGGCAGGTGTCGCTCAGCCCCGAGACGGTGGCGCACGACGCGGCTGTGCGCGGGATGAGCGCGGCGGCGTATGCCGGGTACTTCCTGGCGCTCAACCTGCTGATCGCGGCGGGGTTCTGGGCGGCGGCGGCGCTGGTGCTGGCGAAGGCGGGCGGCCACTGGTACCGCTGGCTGGTGGCGGTGGTGCTTATCTACTTCCCCAGTGGGCAGTTGTGGCCGATCGCGCAGATCTCGCAGGTCAATTACCACTTGCTCTCGTTCTTTGGCGTGTTCTGGCCGCTGTATCTGCTGTTCTTATACCTGTACCCCGATGGGCGGGCCGTGCCGCGCTGGAGCCGCTGGCCGATGACGGGCTTTCTGCTGACGCATCTGGTATTTCAGGTGGTGGGGGTGGCGGCCGAGCAACTGGGCGACGCGCTGGTGCTGCCGGAAAGCGCGCTGCCCGTGGCCGGGGCGGTGATTTTGCTGGCGCTGGCTTTCGTCCTCGTCTGCCAGGTGTACCGCTACCTGCGCGTGTCGGGGCCGGTGGAGCGCAAGCAAATTCAGTGGTTTGTGGCGGCGCTGGGGCTATTTGTGGTCAGCAGCCTGCTCTATTCGTCATTCACGGGCGACAGCGACTTGACGAGCGGCGACGGCTTTTGGAGCGACCTGGACCTGGCGTTTGGGCTGCTGGTGCCGCTGGCGATCACCATTGCGATCCTGCGCTATCGCCTGTGGGACATTGACCTGATTATCCGCCGCACGCTGATCTACGGCGTGCTGAGCGGCCTGCTGGCGCTGCTGTATTTCGGGAGTGTAGTGCTTTTCGAGACCGCCTTGCGCGGGCTGACCGGCGGCGGGTCGCAGGCGGCGATTGTGCTCTCGACGCTGCTGATCGCGGCGCTGTTTGGGCCGCTGCGGGCGCGCGTGCAGCGGGCGATTGACCAGCGGTTCTACAGAAGGAAATATGAT
>JADZEK010000010.1 GCA_020850595.1 Anaerolineales bacterium | reverse complement strand
ACCGCTTCAACGACGCCGCCGTCGACCGGCTGGGGCGCTTCTTCTTTGCGGGCACGATGAACGAGAAGAAGCCGATGGCCGCGACCGGCGCGCTCTACCGCATGGATACCCAGTGTCGCGTGACGACGCTGGTGACGGGGGTGACCGTCTCGAACGGCATCGGCTGGAGCCCCGACAACCGCTTGCTCTATTACACCGACACGCAGACGCAGAAGACCTTCGTCTATGACTATGACACCGATAGCGGCGACCTGAGCAACCGCCGCGTCTTTGCCGAGTATCCGGTGGAGATGGGCTTCCCCGACGGGCTGACGGTCGACCGGGACGGGTGCGTGTGGGTGGCGTTCTTCGGCGGCTGGCAGGTGGCGCGCTACGACCCGCAGGGGCGCGAGATGGCGGCGTACCGGCTGCCGGTGGCCAACGTCACCAGCGTCGCCTTTGGCGGCGCGGGACTGGACGTGCTGGACATCACCAGCGCGCGCACGGGGCTGAGTGAGGCGCAGCGCAAGGAGCAGCCCGAGGCGGGCGACCTGTTCGCGCTGGCGACGGACACCCAGGGCTACGCCGAGCCGCTGTTCAACGGCTAGCGGGCCCGCGGCGGCCGGAGCCCGCGGGGGGCCGAGGAAGGAGGGGGCGTGCGTCGGTGGCTGGCGCGGGTGTGGCAGTTTGCGCTGCTGGAACCGTGGGAGCGCAACCTGTTTCGCGCCTTCGTGGTGCTGAGCCTGCTGTCGTTCCCCCCCATGATCGCCGACACGCTGCACGAAGCGGGGCTGCGCGGCGACGAGTTCACGGCGAACGTGCTGGGCACGCTGCAAGGCTACTTCAGCCTGTTCGGCATCTTCGTCTATGCGCGGCGGCGGCGCACCGGGCTGATTCCGGCGCGGCGGCTGACGCGTGCCTTCCTGCTCATCAGCCTCGCGCTGGGGGCGGTGCTGGCGGTGGTGCTGACGGGCCTTGTGCGCGGGCTGGAAACGGGGCGGCTGGCGCGCTTCGGCCTAGTCGCGGCGCAGGTCACCCGGGGCGAATGGCGCGTCGACATGACGCCCGGCGGCATCGAACTGGTGGTGGGCGACTACCTGCAACTGGTCGCCGTGCTGTTGGGGGCGGGCAGTGTGGGCTTCTTCGTCATGCTGTGGATGCTGACGACGGTGGCCTTCGGCTTGTGCTGGCTGTTGTCGGTGGCGCTGCGCGCGCTGATGCCCTATGTGTTGCACGGCGTGGCCGACATCACGCCGACGCTGGCGCTGCCGCTGATGGCCGCCGACAAGCGGGGCTTCGGCTGGGCCTATGCGCTGCGTTGGCTGTTCCGCATTCCCGACGTGCTGGACACGCGCGCGCTGGCGATGGAGCCGGACGCGCCGCGCGCCGCCTTTCCGTGGCGGGCGTTCGGCTTCGCGCTGGGCTGGCAGGCGCTGCTCAGCGCCATCCTCGGCGTCAACGTGGGGCTGAATCCGATGTTCCTCAGCGACACCGCGTCGCTGGAGCGGCGCATGGCGCTGGCCAGCAGCGTGTCGCTGGTGATTCCGGTGCTGGTGCTGTTGTGGTTTGTCTTCCAGCGGCTGCACATTATCATCGAGGGCCCGGCCCGCGCCTTCGCGCTGTATGACGGGCTGCGGGCGCGCACGTATGACGCCATCGTCGCCTTCGGCACGCTGGTGCTGTTCGTGCGGCTGGCGGTGCGTGATGTGCCGTTGGATTACCTGTTGCTCACGTTCTCGGGTTACTTCTTCCAGATCATGATGCTGAACGCGCTGATCACCGCCGTCTATTTCAACTGGTTTGAAGGCTGGCTGCTGCCGGTGCTGGCGGCGCGGCTGGCCGCCGATCCCCCCACCCCGAAAGGAGAGTGCGTATGACCCACAAACAGGCGAAGGCTGTGGCCCATGCCAACATTGCCTTCATCAAGTATTGGGGCCAGCGCGACCCCGCGCTGAACCTGCCCGCCACGCCGTCCATCTCGATGAATCTGGACAGCTTCCAGACGGCGATGACCGTGTCGTTTGACAGCAACATCGTGGCCGACGAGATGGTCATCAACGGCGACCGCGACCTGGGGGCGGCGGCGCTGCCGCGGGTGTCGGCCCAGCTGGAACGGGTGCGGGCGCGGGCGGGCGTCACGTGGAAAGCGACGGTGATCTCGCGCACCAACATACCCTCGGGCGCGGGCATCGCATCGTCGGCGGCGGCCTTTGCCGCGCTGACGGTGGCGGCGGCGGCGGCGCTGGGGCTGAACCTGAGCGAGGCCGAACTGTCGGCGCTGGCGCGGCGCGGCTCCGGCTCGGCGTGCCGCTCGGTGCCCGCGGGCTTCGTGGAATGGGTGGCGGGCGCGGGCGACGATACCTCGGTGGCGAAGTCGGTGGCACCGCCCGACCACTGGGCGCTGTGCGACTGCGTCGCCATCGTCAGCCGCGAGGCGAAGGCCGTCGGCTCACAGCGCGGGCACGAGCTGGCGCCGACCAGTCCGCTGCACGGGGCGCGGGTGGCGCGCGCGCTGGATCGGGTTTCGGCGTGCCGTCAGGCGATTGCCGAGCGCAACCTGGCGATGTTGGGGCAGGCGATGGAGCAAGACGCGGTGACGCTGCACGCCATCGCGATGACGTCGACCCCGCCGGTGTACTACTGGATTCCGGCCACGCTGGGGGTCATCCGCGCGGTGCAGGCGTGGCGGGCCGAAGGGCTGCCGGTCTATTACACGGTGGACGCGGGGCCGAACGTGCATTGCCTGTGCGAGGAGCCGGACGCGCTGGAGGTGACGCGGCGGCTGGCGGCGCTGCCCGGCGTGCTGGAGGTGCGGACGGCGCGGCCCGGCGGCGCGGCGCGGGTGGTGTAACGAAAGGGGGCGCTGCCCGACGCGCGCCCCCTGGGGTTGGCGATGGCCCCGCGCCCGTGGCGGGGCTATTT
>JADZEK010000009.1 GCA_020850595.1 Anaerolineales bacterium | reverse complement strand
GTTGCCGGCCATCCTTCGGCATTGTGGGGGGTGAGGAATCTCAACCCAGGATCAGGCTGACCCTTTGATCGTACCGGGTTTAGTTTCTGAGCAACCCGGCCTCAGGTCGGTGGGCCTCACCTTCCCTTGTAGCCGGTGAGAAATCTCGGCCAATTCTCAGTGTCACACGTTTAGTTTCTGAGCAACCCGGCCTCAGGTCGGTCATCCTGGCGTAGCCTTGTGGCCGGTGACGCGCAGCGTCTCGGGTAATGATCGCTGGCAGCCGATTTCTGAGCCACTTTCGGCACTCTCTCAGTAAACGGAAATAAGATGCAATTGCCCTGATAAAGCCTATGTCAGAGGCGCGGCATCCGCGCTGACCACGGCCGCCGCTAACGCGCCCGGGCCGACATGCGCGCCGATGACGGCGGTCGCTTCGGCTACCAACGGCGCTCGCTGGACCAGCGGTGCCAGGCGCTCGGCCAGCGCCAGCGCATCTTCGGGGGCGGCGGTGTGCAGCACCGCCAGCCGCTCCAGCGGGGCCAGGGCCGCTACGCGCTCAACCAGGGCGGCGTGGGCCTTAGCGCGGGTGCGCACCCGCGCCACTGACTGAACCTGGCTGTGGCTGACTTCCAGCAGCGGCTTGATCTGGAGCAAGTGGCTTAGCCCGGCTGTGATGGCGCCGGCCCGCCCGCCGCGCCGCAGATACTCCACTGTGTCCAGCGCGGCGATCAGGCGCAGTCGCCGCTGCACACTGCGCACCACGGCCAGCACTTCGGTTACAGTGGCCCCGCGCTCGGCTGCTTCGGCCGCGGCCAACACTTGAAACCCGAGGCCAAGCGATACCGAGCCCGAGTCCACCACGCTGACCCGCTCGCCGAACGCCTCGGCTCCCAGCCGAGCGATGTCGCACAGGCCGCTGAAGGCCGCCGCCAGGAAGATGCCAACCACAGGCCCATCGCCGGCGGCGCGATAGGCGGCCTCAAATTCGCCCGCCGAGGGCGCGGCGGTGGTGGGCGGCGGGCGCAAGCTTGGCAGCCGCTGGTAGAACTCCGCCCGGCTCAACTCCACGCCGTCACGATAAGCCCGCTGGCTAATGTGCAGGATTGACGGCACGACCACCAGCGCGTGGCGCCTCACCAAGTCGGGCGGGATGTCACAGTTGGAGTCGGTGACGAGGCGAACGCGCGCGGGCATCGGCGCGGGGGGCGGCCCGGCTAGCCCTTGGCCCGCCGGGGCGGGCGCGCATCTTCGTCGCGCGGGCGGCCGGCGTAGGCGGCTGGGCCTTCCGGCTCGCCTTCGCCCTCGAAGACCACCACCCCCATGGCGCGCGGCCCGACGAACGTGGCCAGCGACGGCCCATAGGCCAGCACCGGCCAACTGCGGCCTGGGAACTCCAGGGCCAGGCGCTCCAGCAGCAGGCGCGAGTCGTCGCTGGGCGCAGAGGCGCTCTGCAAGATCGCCAGGTGCTCGATGTTGGCAAACTCGACCACGAACTCCACCAGCTTCTCCACGGCCTGCTGGCGCGTGCGCACCTTTTCCATCGGCACGATGTCGCCGTCTTCGAGCGTGAGGAACGGCTTGATGCCCAGCATGGCCCCCAACACGGCCTGCGCCTTGCCGATGCGCTCGGCCTTGGCTAGGAACTCCATGGTCTCGATAAAGAACACGGCGTACAGCCGCGGGATCATGCCGCGCACGATGCGCACAATGTCGTCTTCCGACGCGCCGCGCTCGGCGGCCAGCGCCGCCGCCTCCACCAGCAACCCTAGGCCGATGGAAGTCGTGAGCGAGTCAATGATCGTGATCTTGCAGCGCCCCAGCACCTCTTCGGCGCCGGCGCGCGCATTGGCAATGGTGCGGCTGAGCTTGCTAGAGACGTGGATCGAGAGCACATCTTCGTGCCCGCTGCAAATGCTCTCGTACACCGCCGCGAACCGCTTGGGTGAAGGCGCTTGGGCGACCGGAATCGGCCCGCCGGCGTCCACCCGCGCGAAGAAGCGATCGGTGGTCATGTCCACGCCGTCCTGGTAGGCCTCGCTGCCGAACTGAATGCCCAGCGGGATGACGGTAACGTTGTGGCGCGCCGGGAATTCCGGGTCGAAGAAATGCGCCGTGCTGTCGGTAACAATACGAACCTTAGCCATAGGGTCTCAGCGCTCTCATAGCCGTCCGCCGGGGCGGTTATTCGGCGGAAATGATGTAGTGATAGTACGGCTGCCCGCCCGGCAGCACTTGCAGATTATCGGTCTCTGAGCCTTCTGCCTTGCCCAAGTTCGGCAGGGCCGCCAACACCTCAGCGCCCAGGCGCTCGGCTTCATCGGGTGTGATCTCAGCGCCATAGTAGAGGGTGGCCACCCCGAGCGCGGCTCCGCCCATCTTCTCCAGCAGCGCCAACGTCACCTGGGGCACGCTCGCGCCGGCTGCCGCCAGTTTGCCGTTGTGCAAGCCGATGATCTGGCCCTCCGCCACGGCTAAGCCGTCCAGTTCCACGCTGCGGCTGGCGGTTGTCACCTCGCCGCTCTGCACGCCGGCTAAGTCGCGCTCCATGGCGGCCCGGACTTTGGCAAGCTCGCCCTTCGGGCCAAACGGCAGAAAATTCAGCAGCGCCGCCAGGCCCTGCGGCACGGTCGTGGCTGGCACCACAACCACCTCTTTAACCGACAGTTCGGCGGCCTGCTGCGCCGCCAGGATGATGTTCTTGTTATTGGGCAGCACGATGACGCGCCCGGCCGCCACCTGTCCAATGGCCTCCAAGATGTCTTGGGTGGACGGGTTCATGCTCTGCCCGCCGTTCACGATTCCCGCGACGCCCAGCGAGGCCATGATGCGCGCCAGGCCCGGCCCAGGCGAGACGGCCACCACGGCGATCTCTTCTGGCGCGGCCGGGTGCAGCGCCAGCGGCGCCTCACCGCTCGCGCCCGGGCTAACCTGGTCGAGCAGGTTCTCCATGTGGACTTTGACGACGGTGCCGAGTTCCTCGGCCAACTCGATGGGCATGTGCCGGCGCACCTTGAGCAGGTGGATGTGCGCGCGCCACAGGCCGTCGCCTTCGCCGACCTGGATAGACGTGCCCAACTCCTCCAGCTTGCTGTAGAGCGTTGGCAGGTGCAGCAGGCCGTTGCGCGGCCGGAAGTCCACGACCACTTCCCACTCTTGCCCCGGCTCGGCGGCGTCAAGGGCGGCTCCCACGGCGCTCAGGTCAAGCGGCACCACTTCGACGGCTTCCGAAGCATCCAGCGGCTGGCCGCGCAGGTAGCGCAGCATGCCTTCGATGATGAAGGCCAGGCCCTTGCCGCCCGAGTCGACCACGCCCGCCTGCTTGAGCAGCGGCATTAGCTCCGGCGTGCGCGCCACTGAGGCGAAGGCGGCCTCGACCAGCAGCGTCAGCATCTGGCGCAGGTCGCCCCCTGCCGTGGCGGTTTCGGCGGCGGCGGCGGTGTCTTTGATGACGGTCAGGATCGTGCCTTCGACTGGTTTGCCCACGCCGCGGTAGGCGGTCTCACTGGCCTGAGCCAGGGCCAGCGCCAGGGCCGTGGCGTCAAAACTGGCCCCCGTGCCCAGGCCGCGCGCGAAGCCGCGCCAAATTTGCGAGAGGATGACGCCCGAGTTGCCGCGCGCGCCCATCAACGCGCCGTGGGCCAGGGCGTGCGCCACGCGGCTGACGTTGGCCTCGGTGCTGTTGGCAATCTCAGCGTAGGCGGCCTGCATGGTCATCAACATATTCGTGCCGGTGTCGCCATCGGGCACGGGGAAGACGTTGAGGGCGTTGACGGCCTTGTGATTGGTTTCGAGCCAGGTCAGGCCGGCCAGCGTCAGGTGCTTAAGGCCCAGGCCGTCGCAGTGCGGCAGCGCGCGCGCCAGCAAGATTTGCCGGTCAGGGCGCAGCGTATCTGGTTCAGAAGGTGTGGTCATCAGGGAGTTCTCGTGAGGACGTCGGGGCGCGGTCAGGCGTCGGGGTTGCTGACACGCAGACCCTGCACATGGACATTGACGTCGCCGATCGGCCCCCCCAGCGCCTTCTCGACGTGAAAGCGCACGGTATTCGCCACGCTGGCGGCGACCGAGGAGACGCGCGTGCCGTACTCAACGATGACGTAGACGTCAATGGTGATCGTCCCCTCGTCCACGCGCACCTCGATGCCGTGGCGTGGGTCGCGCGTCAGGCGGTTGGTCAGGCCGTCTACCACGTTTTTGGCGGCCATGCCCACCACGCCATACGATTGCAGCACCGCCTGGCTGGCGATGGTGGCGATGGCGGTCGGCGCGATCTCGATATTACCCAGTGGGTTGATTTCTTGGGCCATGCGCGTCCTATCGCTGCGTTGCCGGTGTTCGACGGCGGGCTGCGGCCAGTCGCGCCGCCGGGCCGGCCGGCAAACTGTTTGTCAGAAACGGCGAGTTATGGTAACATGCTCGCCTTGGCGAACCACGGCGTGGTTCGCCCTTCATTGTCTCAGGCCCGCCTTGCGCGGCAGATTAGTAAAAGGAAGCGCTTCCATGGCTAAATGTGCTCATTGCGGCAAGGTTCCGATGGTCGGGCGCAACGTTTCTTACGCCAAGAACCGCACCCCGCGCCTCTTCCGCCCCAACCTGCAGAAGACCGCGGTGTACGATCCTCAGACCAAGCGGACCGTGCAGAAGACTCTGTGCGCCAAGTGCATTAAGACCCTCGGCAAGGTCAGCGCCTAGCCGGTGGGCCAGGGTGAGGCGGCCCGCGCCGCGCGCTGCCTCACCCCGGCCCACGGTCGTGCTCCTCGGCGCTGCGCCGCAGCCGCCGCACCGCTTCCGCAATCACTCCCCCGCTCTTAAAAATCGCCGTTGCCGCCACCATGACCGTAGCGCCTGCCTGGGCCGCTAGCGGCGCGGTGGCCGGGTCAATGCCGCCATCCACCTGAATGTCGTAGGCCGCGCCCAGCGCGACCTTTTGTTCGTGCAGCTGGCGCACTTTGCGCAGCGTGTGCGGCATGAACTTTTGGCCCGAAAAGCCCGGTTCAACCGTCATCGCCAACACCATGTCTACCTCGGTCAGCACCTCGCTCAGAGTGGCGGCGGGCGTGCCGGGGTTGAGCGCCACGCCCGCGCGCTTGCCCAGGGCCTTGATCTGCTGCACAGTCTGATACAAGTGGGGGCAGGTTTCCTGGTGCACGGTCATCCGGTCGGCGCCGGCCGCCGCAAAGGCTTCCAGGTAACGCTCGGGCGCTTCGATCATCAGATGCACGTCCAGCGGCAGCCGGGTGGCGCGCCGCGCCGCCTCCACAATCACCGGCCCCAGCGTGATATTCGGGACGAAATGCCCATCCATCACGTCAATGTGGATCCAGTCGGCGCCACCGGCTTCGCACTCAGCGATTTGCGCCCCCAGCCGCGTGAAATCGGCCGACAGGATGGACACCGCAATCTTCATGGCGGGGGTCATGATACCCTACGGGATACCTAAAATCAAGGCTATTTTGAGACTGGCTGACCGAGGCGGGCCAACCCAGATTGGACGGGGAACTTCGTGGGCGCCGCGGCGCCAGGGCTAGTCATCCATCAGGTGCGCGTCCAAGAAGGCCGCCACGCGCGGGAAGGCGTCGAGCTTGTTCTTGAGCTTGACCAGGCCGTGCCCCTCGTCGTCGTAAACGGCCAGCTCCACCGGCACGCCCCACCGCCGCAGCGCCGCCACGATTTGCTCAGCTTCGGCCAGCGGCACGCGCGGGTCGTTGCGTCCGTGGATGACGAACAGCGGCGCGCGAATCTCGTCGGCCCGATGGATAGGCGAAATCTCGGTCAGCAGGTCGCGGTCGCGCGCCAGGCTGCCGTACTCGGCTTCGCGGATGGCGCGGCGGTAAGCGCCGGTGTTCTCCAGAAACGTCACGAAATTGGCGATGCCGACAATATCCACCGCCGCCGCCCACAGGTCGGGGTAGCGGGTGATGGCCGCCAGCACCATGAAGCCGCCGTAACTGCCGCCGTACACGGCCAGGCGATGGCCGTCCACCTCCGGTTGGGCGCGCAGCCACTGCGCGGCGTGCGCCAGGTCGGCCACTGCGTCGAGCCGCTTCTCCACGTTGTCTAGGTTGAGATAGGTCTTGCCGTAGCCGCTGGAGCCGCGCACGTTGGGCGCGAGCACATGGTAGCCGCGGTGCGTCAGGTACTGGATGACGGGGATCAGCAGCGCTTGCGTCTGCCCCTCCGGCCCGCCGTGGACGAACACGACCACCGGCCTCCGCCTATCCGGCGCGCCCGCCCGGTAGAACCAGGCCGGGATTCTCCGCCCATCGAACGTGGGGTAGCGGATCAACTCCGGCTCGGTGAGCGCCGCGGCCGGGATGCCGGCGTGGCTGCTGTGCGTCACCTGCCTGACCGTGTTGGCCGCCAGGTCCCACGTCCACACATCCGGCGTGCGGGTCGGCGTGGAGAAGCCGAAAGCCGCCACCGGCCCCGCCGGGCTAAACGTCATCCCGGCCAGCACCAAATCAGCGGGCGGCGCCACGACGACCCCGCGGGGCAGCGGGGCGGTGTGAACTTTGCGCGTGTGCAGGTCGAGCGCCCGCAGCGCGTGGCGGCCCTCCACGTTTTCGGCCCACGCCAGCCAGCGCCCATCGGCGGAGGCCGCCAATTCTTCTACTTCGGCGGGCGGCTCGGCCACGCCGGCTTGCTCCAGGGTAGTGGCGTCAATCCGCGCCACCGCCGCCAGGTCACGGCCCTGGTCGGTGGCGACGAACACGCCCCGGCCATCGGCGGCGTAGACCGGGCTGAGGTAGCGCGCCTCGCCCGCGTGGGGTGTTAGGTGGCGGGTGCGCGGCTCGGCCGTCACTTCCAGCTCATACAGGTCGTTGTCGGTGCTGCTGCGCGCCAGCGAGAGCAGCAGGCGCGGCGGGTGGCTGCCGGGGGCCACCTGTGTGGCCAGCAAGTAGCCGCTCTGGTCGTTCTGCCACAGCAAGCGCTCCGCGCCGGTAGTCAGGTCGAGCGCATAGGCATCGTAGTAGCGCCGGTCGCGCCGGTTGGCCGTGAAGTAGATCGTCTGCCCATCGGGTGACCACGCTCCGAACAGGTGCATCGCGGCTAAGTCGCCGGTGATCTGGCGCTCGCCCGAGCCGTCGGCGTTGACGAGGTAGAGCTGTGTGCACTCATTGCCGCCCGTGTCGCGCGCGAAGGCCAGCACGTCGCCGGCGGGTGACCAGTTCACCGTGACCACGCGATCCGCGCCAAAGGTGATCGGGTCGGGCCAGCCGCCTCCGGCCGGTAGCACGTAGGCTTGCGGCACGCCGCTGATGGTGGCAACGAAGGCCAGCCGCGCGCCGTCGGGACCAAACGTCGGCCCATAGGCCACTCGAATGCTAAAGAATCGTTCGACCGGAATGGGCATCTAACGTCCTTGCAGCTTGGGCCACCAGGCCGAGAGCAGCACCTCGGCCGGCTTGCCGCGCACCGAGAGCGACTTGTCGCGCAGCAGCGCCATGGGGTTGTAGCCATAGCTGAACAGCCCGCCCACCCACGGCCGGTCGTTTACAGCCCGCAGCAGCGCATCGTAGGCGTCGGCCTGCTCTTGTAGGTCGAGGCCGTAGGGGCTGGTGTCGGGCGCGCCCGGCTCGAAGTCCTCCACGTTGTAGCAGCTGCCGTCGGCGCGGCGCAGGCACTGCGTGGCGGCGCTGTCGGCCGAGAGGTAGGCGGCGCTGAGCACCACCGGCTTGCCAAAACGCGCCTGCAGCGGCTGCACCTGTGTGTCCAGCAGCGCGGCCGCCGCGCTGGTCATGTCGGCCGGCGTGCCCGTGCCGCTGGCCGCCAGCGGGCTCCACCACCACAGGCGGATGACATCCACACTGTCGAGGAAGGCGGGCGGGCTGGGCCACGCGGCGTCGCTGAAGAGCAGCTCAAACGCCAGCGCGCCGCCGTACACACTGCGCACCTTGGCGATCAGGCTGCGCCAGCGCTGCTCGGCGTCCGGCGGGGCCTCGGGTTCGCCGGGCAGGGCCGGGCGTAGTTTAAAGTCGCCGATGACGAGCTGGTCGGTGCTGCTTTGCTGGGCCAACACGGCCTGCGACAGGATGTAACGCTCGTAGCTCGCGAACCACTGGTCCCAGAAGGCGCCGCCATAGGGCGCGCCGGTCCAATAGTCGCACACGCCGTAGGGCGTGTAGTGGCAGGTGGTCGGGTGCAGACTGACGCGCAGGCCGACGGCATGGGCGACGCTGCTGATTTCGTTCCACGCCACCGGCAGCGGTGCGAGGGCCGGGTCGCCGCCAAAGCTGGGCGCGGCCCCGGCGCCGGGCCGCGTAACCGCCCGCCGCGTGAAGCTCACCCAGCCCGCGCCGGCGGCCCGCATGGCGTCGAAGGTCTGTGCATATAGCGGCAGCGCCTCCGGCGCCCAGCCATCGGCCAGGTCGAAGCCCGCCGCGAAGTTCACATGGGCGTTGATAGTCGGCAGCGCGGCCGAGCCTCCGCTGACCGGGCCGAGCCACTGCCAGCGCTTCACCTGGTCGCGCAAGTTCTGCCCGAACAGCGCCGCCGTAAAGAAGTGCCCGGTCGCGCCCGCGCCGGCTGTGTCGGCGTCGTCGGCGGTGCCGCACGCGGCGTTGCGGCAGTAGCGGTAATACACACTGCCGCTGAAGTCAGTCGGGTTGTAGAGCACGAAGCGCCAGTCGTTGGGGCCGATGCGCCACATGGGCAGCGGCGTGTGCCACGCGCTGCCCGGCCGGAACTGGAGCGTAACGGCGTCGTTGGGCGGCGTGTCGGCGGGCGTCAGGGCTTCAAACGTCACGCTGGGGTTGCTGCCGTCCTTCCAGGTGCTGATGGTGTCATCCACCAGCGCGTCGGTGGCGGGCACCACGTACTCGCGTAGGCGCGCCCGGCCCGCGCTGGTCAGCTCGCCGTTCCACACGCCGTCGCCCAGGGTGTACTTGTAGCGCAGCACCGTGCCGGTATAGAGCTGCACGCGCACGGTCCAGCGGCCGTCGGCCAGCGGGGTGAGCAGCGGCGCGCGCACAGCCGAGACCGACGAGCCGCCCGGCCCCTCGAAGAAGTTGTCGCCTAGTTGCCACATATCGCCGACCATGCGCAGCACCGCGCCTGCGTCGGCCTCCGCGGGCGGGCGTACCAGAAACGTGACGTGGACGGCGTTGGGGTCGGCGCTGACGATATCGAGCGGCGCGACCTGGTTGGCGCTGACGGTCGCCGCCTGCTGCGCGGGGCGCAGGCTGCCATCCGGCGCTAGGGCCGTGGCGCGCTGCTGGCCGACCGGCAGGCCATAGACGAGGAAACTGCCGTCTTGCCCGGTGACGACCACCTGCCCACCGACGGCCACCAGCACCCCAGGCACGCCCCGCCCGCTGTTGCCGTTCCACACGCGGCCCTCCACGCCGCCCGTGTCGCCCGTGTAGAGCGTATCGGTCCAGGCCGCCACGGTGTCATCTACCGTTAGCGGCTCGCTGCCGACTGCCAGCAGCCGGAACGGAACCGCCGCGCGGTTGGGTGTCAGCTCCTCCACAAAGTTGGGTAGAGGTCGCACATACCGATAGCGCAGCACCGCTCCGGCGGTGGCGCTGGCCGTGCCGGTCCAGGTGTTGTTGGCGGCCTCCGTCAGCACCACCATCGTGCGGCGGCCGCCGACCTGATCCAGCAAAGCCACGGCGGGCGCGCTGCCCGGCGGCGAGTTGGCCGGGACGTGGACGTTGAACGTGATAGCGGCGGCGGGCAGGGGGGTGGCGGGCGGTCCCTCCGTGGCGACCGGCGTGGGCGTGTCGAACACCAGGCGCGGCAGCGGCAGAGTGCAGGCCGTCGCCAGCAGCAACGCCACAGTCCCCAGCCGGCTGGCCCAAGCGCGTCGGCGCCTCGCCTGTCCCTGAGTCCCTTGAGTCCGCCGAGTCCCCATCGCCATGTCCCTTTACCCCAGTCGGATCAAAGCCACCGCGCACAGCGCATAACCGAGCAAGCCTGTCATGGCGGCCAGCAGCGCGGCGGGGCGCTCGTCGGTGGGGCTGAAGGCCGCGCCCAGGCCGAGGCCCAGAGCCGTCACGCCCAGGCTGCCGGCCATCTCGGCCAGCACGCTAGGCAGGTATGCGGTCGCGTCCACGAAAGTGAGCAAAACAGCCAGCGCGCCCAGGCCGGCCGCCGTCATGCCCATCAGCCGCGCGGCGCGCGCCAGGCCGTCGGTGCGGTTGGGCACCATCGCCGGGATGATGGCGAGATCGGGCTGGCTGGTGGTGGCGCGCTCGGTGCCATAGAGAAAGCGGTAGAGGAAGAACTGGTTGGCGGCGGTGAGCACGATCAGCAGCTTGCCGACCACGATGGCGGCGGTTTCGAGCCAACTAAGCTGGCCGAAGATCACCACCGGGTCTGGCCCGAGTACGGTCAGGCGCGGGTTCAGCCCCGGCACGATGGCGAAGGCCATCAGCGTGGCGACCGCCGCCAGCAGCGCCGGCTCGCGCCACAGCAGCGCCAGCAGCCCGATGGCAATGAACGGCAGGCCCGCCAACGGGTGCGCGCTGCCGCCCGCATATGCGGTGATGACGCCCCACAGGATGAGCAGGAGGCCCCACACCTGCTGCACGCGCCGCAGGCGGGCGACCGCGGCCAGCAAGCTAGGATCGTTTTTCGCGATGGTCTTTAGCATCGGCTCAGTTTACCTCATTGCGCTATACTTTGAGTATGACGCCCTTCGGCTGGTGTCGCCCTGCCTATGGACGTAATTGAGACGACGCTCGACGCGCGCGCCGACGCCGCGCAGGCCAACGCCGCCCATCACCGGGCGCTGGCGGCTGAACTGCGCGCGCGTTTGGCGCAGGCCCGCCAAGGCGGGGGCGAACGTTACCAGCAGCGCCAGCGCGAACAGGGCAAGCTTTTCGTCCGCGACCGTATAGACCGGCTGCTCGACCCCGGCGCGCCCTTCCTCGAGCTAAACCCCCTGGCCGCCGACGGCCTATACAATAACGACGCCCCCGGCGCGGGGCTGGTCACCGGCCTCGGCCGCGTCAGCGGGCGCGAGTGCCTGATCGTAGCCAACGACGCCACGGTGAAAGGCGGCAGCTACTACCCCCTGACGGTCAAGAAGCACCTGCGCGCGCAAGAGGTCGCCGAGGAGAACCACCTGCCCTGTCTCTACCTGGTGGACTCGGGCGGCGCGTTTCTGCCGCTGCAAGCCGAGGTCTTCCCCGACCGCGACCACTTCGGCCGCATCTTCTACAACCAGGCGCGCCTGAGCGCGCTGGGCATCCCGCAGATCGCGGCGGTCATGGGTTCCTGCACGGCGGGCGGCGCCTACGTGCCCGCTATGAGCGACGAGACCGTGATCGTCAAGGGCACCGGCACCATCTTCCTCGGCGGGCCGCCCCTGGTGAAGGCCGCCACGGGCGAGGAAGTGAGCGCCGAGGCGCTGGGCGGCGCGTTAGTGCACACCCGCCAGTCGGGCGTGGCCGACCACCTGGCCGAGGACGACGATCACGCCCTGGCGATCTTGCGCGACATCGTGGCCGGGCTGGGCCGCGCGCCGCGCCCCAGCCTCGACCTGGCCGCGCCGGAAGAGCCGCTCTACCCCGCCGAGGAGTTGTACAGCGTGCTGCCGCGCAGCTTCCGCGAGGCCTACGAGGTGCGCGAGATCATCGCCCGCCTGGTGGATGGCAGCCGCTTCCGCGAGTTCAAGGCCGAGTACGGCCAAACGCTCGTCACCGGCTTTGCGCGGCTGGCCGGCATGCCGCTGGGCATCGTCGCCAACAACGGCGTGCTGTTCAGCGAAAGCGCCCTCAAGGGCGCGCACTTCATTGAGTTGTGCGCCGCGCGGGGCGTGCCGCTGCTGTTCCTGCAAAACATCACCGGCTTCATGGTCGGCCGCGCCTACGAAGCGGGCGGCATCGCCAAAGACGGGGCCAAGCTGGTCCACGCCGTGGCGAACGCGCGTGTGCCCAAGCTCACTGTCATCATCGGCGGCAGCTTTGGCGCGGGCAACTACGGCATGGCGGGCCGCGCCTACCAGCCGCGCTTTCTCTGGATGTGGCCCAACGCCCGCATCAGCGTCATGGGGGCCGAGCAGGCCGCCCATGTGCTCCTCACCGTGAAACAGGAGCAACTGGCGCGCGCCGGGCGTGATCCGCTGACGGCCGTCGAAGCGCAGGCCTTCACCCAACCCATCCTTGCCAAGTACGAAGCCGAGGGCAGCCCTTACTATTCCACCGCCCGCCTGTGGGACGACGGCATCCTCGACCCGGCCGAGACGCGGCGGGTGCTGGCGCTGGCGCTGGCCGTCACGCTGAACGCGCCCGCCGAGCCTACCCGCTATGGCGTCTTCCGTATGTAGGGACGGCTAGGGTCATGCCGCCGATCCGCGCCCTGCTGATCGCCAATCGCGGCGAGATTGCCGTCCGCCTGATCCGCGCTTGTCGGGAAGCGGACGTGCGCGCCATCGCGGTCTACTCCGATGCCGACGCCGGAGCGCTGCACGCGCGCTTGGCCGACCGGGCCGTGCGGCTCGGCCCCGCCGCGCCCGCCGCATCCTACCTCAACGTGGAGCGCCTCCTGGCCGCCGCGCGAGAGGCCGGGGTTGACGCCGTTCACCCCGGCTACGGCTTCCTCTCCGAGAACGCGAACTTCGCCGCGGCCGTGCGGGCTGCGGGGTTGATCTTCGTCGGACCGTCTGCCGAGGCCATGCGGCTGATGGGGAGCAAGACGGAAGCTCGCGCGCGGATGCAGGCGGCGGGCGTGCCGGTCGTGCCCGGCTTTCAACCCCAGTTGGGCGACACGCCGCCGCCGGAAGCGTGGGCCGCCGCCGCCGCCGCGCTGGGCTACCCGGTGCTGGTCAAGGCCGCGGGCGGGGGCGGTGGCCGCGGGATGCGAGTGGTGGCCTCCCCGGCTGACCTGGCTGCGGCGCTCGACTCGGCCCGCCGCGAGTCCGCCGGGGCTTTTGGCGACCCGGCCGTGTTTCTGGAGAAATACCTGCCGCGCGCCCGCCACATTGAGTTTCAGGTGTTCGGTGATGACCACGGCCACGTCATCCAGTTGGGCGAGCGCGAATGCTCGGTGCAGCGCCGCCACCAAAAAGTCATCGAGGAAGCACCCTCGCCCCTGCTGGAGGCGCATCCCGGTCTGCGCGCCGCCATGGGGCAGGCGGCGGTGGCCGCGGCCCAAGCCGTGGGCTACACCAACGCCGGCACGGTCGAGTTCATCGTGGACCCCGACACGCTGGCCTTCTACTTTCTGGAGATGAATACGCGCTTGCAGGTCGAGCACCCGGTGACCGAGGCCGTCACCGGGCTAGACCTCGTGCAACTGCAACTGCGCGTGGCGGCCGGCGAGGCGCTGCCGGTCACTCAGGCCGACCTCGCCGCGCGCGGCCACGCCCTGGAGTGCCGCCTCTACGCCGAAGACCCGGCCCACGACTTCTTGCCCGACGCCGGTCCGCTGCTGGCTTGCGCTTTCCCCAGCGCCCCCGGCGTGCGCATAGATGCCGGCTACGCGACGGGCGACGTGGTCAGCCCGCACTACGACGCGCTGCTCGCCAAACTCATTGTGCACGCGCCCGACCGGGCCGCCGCGCTGGCGCGGGCCGAGGCCGCGCTGGCCGCGACGACCATTCTGGGCGTGACGACGAACCTGGCGTTCCTGCGCGCGCTGTTACTACACCCGGAGTTCGTTGCGGGCACGGCCACGACGCGGCTGATTGCCGAACACTTTGCCGACTGGCAGCCGCCCGCACCGCCGCCGCTGGCCTTCCTCGCCGCCGCGTTGGCCGACCACCTGGGCCTCGTGGGCCTGTCGGTCGCCGCCGCGCCCGCGCCAGCGGCCGACCGCAACCCCTGGGCGCTGGCCGATGGTTTTCGGATTGGGGGCCGCTGAAGTGGAGTATCAGTACGAAGCGGGCGGCGAGGTGAAACGTGTGCGAGTCGAACCGCAGGCCGACGGTTTCGCCGTTACGCTAGACGGCCAGACCTACTTTGCGCGGGTGACACCGCGGCGGCCCGGCGAGTTGCTGGTTGACCTGGCCGAGTCGGGTCAACAATTGGCCGTCATCGTCGTCACTGGCGCGCAGCGCTGGGTGGCCCTCCCGGGGGCAACCAGTGCCGGGCCGTTCGTGCTCACCGTGCCGGCCGAAGGGCTGCGCCGCCGTGGAGCCGCCGGGGGGCATGACGCGCTGGTCGCCCAGATGCCGGGCGTGGTGCAGCAGGTGCTGGTGACGCCGGGGGAAGCCGTAGAGCGCGGCCAGACGCTTGTGTTGCTGGAAGCCATGAAGCTGGAGATCAAGGTCGCCGCGCCGCACAGTGGCACCGTACGGGCGGTGGCGGTGGCCGCCGGGCAATCCGTGGAGCGCGGCCAGCCGCTCGTTGACCTCGCCGCCTGATCGGCTGTATTGGTTTTCAGCAGCGCTCAACTCTACCGGCCCGTCGCCGCCGGCCGTCAGCCGGCGGCCGGCCCAATCGGCCACTCCACCGTCAGGATGCTGCGGACGAAATGCAACAGCGGCGGCGTGTCGGGCAGGGTCAAGCCGTGCGGAGCGGCCATGCTGTTAGCGGTGATCTCAGCTTCGGCGGGCTGCAGCGGCCACGGCGCGTGATGAATCTCCCCGCGCAGCACCGTGTTTGCGCGTCCAAAGGTATAGAGGCAGTAGCGTTCGGTCAGCCAGCTCTCGAGCGTGCCCGGCTGAGATAAGTAGACCTCGCCTGTCGGCCGGTAGCGGGCGCGCAGTTCGGCGGGCGGCGCGCCGCGGTGCGTGCGGTAGCTGGAGTAGTCGAGCCAGTCGCCGTCGGCCTGCTTGCTCATGCGCGCGTTGTAGTAGGGCAGGCGGTACGTGCGCCGCGCGATCTCCACCGCCGCGGGGTTGGCCGCATCGAGGCTAAAGAAATACACCCCCGGCTTAGCGCCCACGCGCACGTAAGTGCGGACGTTCAGTTCCAGGAACACCGACAGCCACGGCACCGGGAAGGTGAAGCGGGGATAGACGCGGCTCATGCCGAACGGCACCACGCCCAGCCAGGCCTGCCCCTCATAAGTGTCTAGCTCCAGTTGGGGCGGCACGACGTGCCGCAGGTCGGCCACGGGCACCGGCCAGTGGGCGAACAGCAGGTCATACCAGGTCTGCGTCATCACCCATGGCCCCGCCGGCAGCGGCCACGGCCGGTGCGCGGTTTGAGCCAGGGCCTTTGCGATTGCGCTCATGGTTCACCTTGTGGCTTAAACACAGCGCGCCCGCGGGGCGGCGGGCGCTGTCAGTGTGGCTGGGGATGAAGGATTCGAACCTCCACAAACACATCCAGAGTGTGTCGTCCTGCCATTAGACGAATCCCCAGAGCGGTGCGGATTGTACCATAAGGTTCAGACGCTTGTCTATGCCGCCGCCGCGCTCGCGAGCTGATCTTCGGCGAAACCCAGCCGCCGCAGCACTTCGTCGCGGCCGATGACGAGCATCGTCTCGAACAGCGGCGGGCTGACCGGCTGGCCCGTGACGGCCACGCGCAGCAGGCTGAACAACTGCCCCGGCTTCTGGCCCAACCCCTCGGCCAACGCCCGCAGCGCTTCCTCCAGCGCCGCGTGGGTGAAGCCCGCCGCGCCCAGGCCGCTAATAGCCGCGCGCGCCAGGCGCACGCTTGTGCCGCATTGGGCGGCGGTCAGGCCCTTGACCAACAACGCCTCAGCGGCGGGCCGCGGCGCGGACCGAAAGAAAAAACCCGCCATCTCCACCGCGTCGTCGAGCGTGACAATTCGCTCGCGAATCAGCGGCGCGACCTGCCGCAGCACCTCGGGGTCGGGCCGCAGCCCGGCCTGCTCCAAGAACGGCCGCACGCGCGCGGCCAGGTCGCCGGCTTCCAACTGGCGCAAGTACTGGCCGTTGAAGTAGTCCAGCTTCTCAAAATTCACACGCGCCGCCGAGGGTGAGAGGTGGTCGAGGCTGAAGCCCGCAATCAGCTCAGCCTCAGTCAGCAGTCTTTCTTCCGACCCAAAACTCGCCCCCATCAGCGCGATCCAATTATTGATAGCCTCCGGCACATAACCCAGGTCGCGCAGGCCCAAGACGAAGATGGACTGCTCGGAGGTCACATCGCGCTTGCTCATCTTGCCCTTGCCGGAGGGCTTGAGAAAGACTGAAAGGTGCGCCCACACTGGCTCTTCCCAGCCGAAGGCGCGGATAATCAGCGCGTGCAGCGGGAACGTGCCCAGCCACTCGCTGCCGCGGAAGACGTGCGTAATGCCCATCAGGTGGTCGTCCACCATCGCGGCCAGGTGATAGAGCGCGAAGCCGTCGCTCTTCACCAGGATGAAGTCGTCAATGGTGCTGTTATCCACCGTGATGTCGCCGCGCAGATAGTCGCGCACGGTGGTCGCGCCGGTCTTGGGCGTCTTAAAGCGGATGACGTGTTTTTCGCCCGCGGCCGCGCGCGCTGCGCCTTCGGCCGGCGGCAGGGCGCGGCACAGGCCGTCGTAGCGCGGCGACACCTTGCGCGCCTGCTGCTCGGCCCGCACCTGCGCCAGCCGCTCGGGCGCGCAGAAGCAGTAATAGGCGTGGCCGCGCGCCACCAGTTCACGCGCGTGCTCCAGGTAAATCTGCTTGCGGGCGGTCTGGTTGTAGGGCGCGTGCGGCCCGCCCACCTCCGGGCCTTCGTCCCATTGGATGCCCAGCCAGCGCAGCGCCTCCATCAACTCGGCTTGCGCTTCGGGTGTATTGCGCTTCAGGTCAGTGTCTTCTATGCGCAGGATAAACTGCCCGCCGGTTTGCCGGGCGAACAGGTAATTGTAGAGCGCCGTGCGCGCCCCGCCGATGTGGAAGTGCCCCGTCGGCGAGGGCGCCATGCGCACGCGGGCCGGTTTTACGTTGTGGCTGTCAATCATGCGGTTGCTTCCGAAACAACCAGGCCGCTGCGTGGCCACCCTACCGGCCGAAACAGTCGCACCGACCCGATCTCCTATGTTAATTGTCATTTCGAACCCGGCCTCAGGTCGGTGGCCCTCACCTTATCTTGTGGCCGGTGACGCGCAGCGTCTTGGGTCGTCCTGTCCGGGTCAAGTTTCTGAGTAAGGGTCCCCATGCCGCGAGGCGTCCCTTCTCCGGTTGGAGCCGGGGTCGGGGGATGAGGGCGACTGCTCCTAGAACTCGATCTGCTTTTGTCTCAGGATCACCGACTCTACCAGGCCAATCCCGAACAAGAACGTCCATAACGCGCTGCCGCCATAGCTCACAAACGGCAGCGGCAGACCGCTCACCGGCAGCAGGTTCATGTTCATGCCGATGTTGAAAAAGGACTGATAGAGGATCACCGCGCCCACGCCGTAGCAGATGTAGCTGCCGAACGGGTCGCGCGCCAGCGTGCCGGCCCGGAAGATGCGGTAGATGATAAACGCCAGCAGCCCAATCACGATCAGCGCGCCCACAAAGCCGAACTCATTGGTGATGGCCGAAAAGATAAAGTCGGTGTGGCGCACCTTGAGAAAGCGCAGCTGCACCTGGCTACCGTGACCGTAGCCTTGGCCCAGCCAGCCGCCCGAGCCGATGCTGATGAGCGCCTGGCGCACGTTGTAGGCCGCGTCCTGATACTCCACCGAGGTCGTGTCGGGGATGATGAAGTGGATAATGCGGTCGGCCATGTAGCTCAGGCTGGGCGTGTTGAGCACCGCCAGGAACGCCACCGGCACCGCCGCCGCCGCCGCGCCGCCCAGCAGCGCCAGGTGCTGGAGCCGCACCCCCGCCGCCCACATGATGGCGAACCAGATGACGACGTAGATGATAGACGTGCTCAGGTCGGGCTGGATGAAGATCAGCGCCACCGGCACGCCCAGGTGCACCAGCGACTTCAGGATGAAGCCCAGCTTGCCCACCTTGTCGCTGTTGGCCGCCACCATCGTGCCCAGCGTCAGCGTGATGAGGAATTTGCCTAACTCGGAAGGCTGGAACTGGACGATACCCAGGTCGAGCCAGCGCGCCGCGCCGAACGAAGCCACCGCCAGCAGTTCCACCAGCAGCAGTAGTCCGAGCAGCAACGCATAGATGGCGCCCGACATGGCCCCCCACAGCCGGTAGTCTAGCGCCGCTACCACGAACACAATCGGCACGCCGGCTAGCACATAGATCACCTGCCGGCCCATCTCGAACGCCCCGCCGTCCGGCGAAGACAGCAGCGTAGACCGAATCATCGCCGAGCCGAAGATGATCAGGATTGCCACCGCGCCAAGCAGCGCAAAGTCGAAATGCCGCCAGATTTTGCCCTGGTCCATGCCGCCCACTATACCAGAAACAAAAGCGCCGGAGGCGCGGCGTGCGCGGCCTCCGGCGCCAACCGCCGGGCCTACCGATTCTCGCGCTTGCGCTTCTTGCCGCCGCTCGGCCCGCTCACCAGCGGGATGTTGGCGATCAGCTTATTCTCGCGCTGGCTCTGCGATAGGTTGATCTCGACCCCGGCGCGGTTGATGTCCACGTGCTTGGAGATTACGGCAATGATCTCATCCTTGAGCTGCTCCAGCACGGCCGGCGAGATGTCGGTTCGGTCGTGAATGAGCACGAACTGTAGGCGTTCCTTCGCGGTCTGCGCGCTGGGGGCGTCGCGGCGGCCAAACAGGCGCTCGAAGAAGTTTGCCATGTTAGCCTCCCGGGCGCGCGAAGCGCGCGGCCAGCTTCTGGAAAAAGCCTCGGTTGTCTTCCAGCGACATGAACGGCACCTCTTCACCCTTCAGGCGGCGCGCGATGTCGCGGAAGGCCTGCCCCAGCCGGCTCTTTTCGTCCATGGCCGCCGGGGTGCCGCGGTTGGTGGCTACCAAGATCGATTCGTCGTCGGGGATGACGCCCAGCAGCGGCACGGCCAGGATGTCGAGCACGTCGTCAGTGCTGAGCATGTCGCCGCGCTTGACCATGTCCATCTTCACGCGGTTGATGATGAGTTGCCCCGGCCCTTTTTCCTCGGCTTCAATCAGCCCGATCACCCGGTCGGCGTCACGCACGGCCGAGACCTCCGGGTTGGTTACGATCAAGATCACATCGGCCGGGGCGATGGAGTTGCGAAAGCCGCGCTCAATGCCGGCCGGCGAGTCAATCATGATCCAGTCGAAGTCGGCGCGCAGGTCATTGCACACCTTAATCATGTCGGCCGGGCTGACGGCGCTCTTATCACGCGTTTGCGCCGCCGGGATCAGGTTCAGCTCCGGCAGCCGCTTGTCCTTAATCATGGCCTGCCGCAGGCGGGCGCGGCCCTCCACCACATCCACAATGTCGTACACGATGCGGTTCTCCAGCCCCATCACCACGTCCAGGTTGCGCAGGCCGATGTCGCCGTCAATGCACACCACCCGGCCCCCCATGGCGGCCAGGGCCACGGCGATGTTGGCGCAGGTGGTGGTCTTGCCCACGCCGCCCTTGCCTGACGTGATGGTCAGTACTTTTCCCGTCATCGTGTGGTCTCCGGTTCTCCGGCCGCCGGCGGGCGGCTATTTGCCCTTATAGCTCCACCGCTCGGCGGTGATGTGACCATCTTTGATGCGCGCCAGTTCGGGCCGCGGCTCACCCTTGCGCGGCGGCGAAATCGCAATTGAGTTCGCGATGCGCAGTTGGGTGGGCGACAGGTCCAGCGCGCACACAATGGCTTCCGCGTCGCCGCTCGCCCCGGCGTGCACCGTGCCCCGCAGCCGGCCCCAGACAATGATATCGCCCTCGGCCACAATTTCGGCCCCCGCGTTCACGTCGCCGACCACGATCACGTGGCCCGGGTGGCTGACGCTCTGGCCCGAGCGCAGCGTGCGCCGCACATACACCGCCTCCTGCCGCGCGACCTCCGGGTCCACCGCCGCCTCCGGCTGCTCCCGCCGGGCGGGCGCACTGGTCGGCAGGGCCACATTCAGGCCCAACGCCTGCGCGGCCTTCACCGTGGCGGTCGAGTCGCTTAGCACCGCCCACAGGCTCACGCTGCGGTCAGAGAGATCGTCACGCAGCCGCCCCAGGTCCGCCGCCGAGAGCGCGCGCGGACCAATGGCGAGCGCCACCCGCGCCCCCTTAAAGAAATCGGTCGCCTGGTCAATATGGGTGAGCAATCCCTGCGCCGTGGCCGGCCAGGTTTCGCCGTCACTCACCGTCACCAGCAGGCCCTCGCGTATGCCTTTGATTGTAATGGGGTCGGGCATGGACAAGCTCCGAATTGCGCGGATTATAGCATGACGCCACAACTGGCGCTATTCGGTCGCGGGCAGCCACATGTGGCGGATGCTCGGCGAGCCATTAGAAGTTGACATAACCGGTTGATATACATTGTTCAGGGCACTGGGGAGGCCGTCCAGCCATTTGTCGGCGCTGAGCGAGGTCGCGCGCGTTGCCGGGTTCAGGGCTTTCCGGTCACTGGCCCATGGCCGCGATGCCGGCCAACGCGGCCAGCGGGGGAAAACACAGCGCCAGCAGGAAAACGATCAGCGCAATGATGAGGTAGGCCCGGCTGGCGTGCTCACGCCGCTCCAGCACGGCCTCGCTGGGGTTGCCGGGATCATAGTACACGGTGACCGCTTGCCCAACGGGGTAGCGGGCTTGCACGTTCTGAGCCGTATAACCGCCAAATGCGCTCGCCGGCCCGAAACTCACGCGGTTGCTGGTGTACGTCCGCGCTCCGACAGCATATTGATAGGTCACATTGGGCCAGTCGAAGCGGCCATCATCCGTAGCAATTTCGCGCACCCCGCTCGTGAGTACCTGGCCCAGCGTACTGGGCCATTGCTGGCTTCGTGCCGCGCGATTGCGCAGATAGCCCGCGATCAAGACGATGCCGGCCCCGATGACGCCCAGCACCAACCCGCCCAGGCAGGCGGCCCCCAGTGTCCACAGGCGAGCGCTATCCATTGGGTCCATGTCCGCTAGTTTCGGCTCCTTTTGGCTGGTTGGCTATTCGCCTCTATGGGCCAATGGTCAGCCCCGCGACCAGGACCCGATCATCTACCGGCGCGCCGTCGCTGTTGAGCAGCGGCAGGCGTGCGTTCGTGGCCAGCAGGTACAGCCCAATCTCCACCTGATAGTCGCCCGCCGGGGCGTCAGCGTCCACGCGCACCCGATACGGGTCTCGGACTTTCTCGCCCGGCGCCCAGCCGCTGGTGGCGCGTGTGCCGGAGACCGGCCACGCATCCACCTGGCCATGCACCCGGCCGTCCGGCCCCAGCAGATGGACAAACACGGTGTAGTCTTCCGGCAGGGCTTGCAGGGCTTGCCAGGTGAGTGTCACGGCCACCTCGCCGCCGGGGTTGGCGCGGGTCGTCTCGAGCGTGGCGGCGCGCAGCAAGATCAGGCCCGCGAAGTTGTAGGCCCCCTCGGCCGCCGCCTCGCCCGCCAGTCGCAGCGGCGGCAGGCCGCAACTTGGCGTGGGCATCCGCAGCCAGCCGCACATGCTCGGTCCGTCGCCGGCCAACTCCAGGCTCCACCAGTCGCCGGCGGGTGGCGCGCTCAAGTGATACACCTGCGGGGCTAATTCACCTTCCAGCCACGCCGAGAGGTCGCGGGCCTCGCCCAAAGCGGTCACCGCTTGCGCCGCGCCCGCGCGCCGCCAGAAGAGCGTGACCGTGGCGGCGCTGGAAGGGGCCACCGCTTCCGGCGCGTCGTAGCCCAACAGCCAGTCCGCGCCGATCCGTGCTCGCAGCAGGTGCTCAGGTCGGGGCGCGGCGTCTGGCGGCAGCACCGTTACAGCGCCCACCGCGCCCCAGCCCGCCGCGCTCACCGCAAAGGGCGAGAACAGCCCCGCCTCCAACCGATACGTCCCCGGTGGCAGTGTGGCCGCGATCGGGATTTGATAATAGTCGGAGATGATTTCGCCGGGCCGCCACGCATTGGTGGGGTAGAGGCCGCTCACTGGGGCACTGCCCGCGCCTTGCCAGCGCACCGTGCCCGCCGCGTCCACCAGCCGCAAGTTTACCAGGAGGTTCTCGGTCAACGTTGCGTCGGCCTGCCACACCAGCGTGAGGCTCAGCGCGTTCGGGGCCGCCCCGGTCAGCTCGCCCTCGGCTGCGACGCCAATCAGCCGCACGCCGCCCGCGGCCACTTCGCTGGTTGGCGGCAGCAGCCCCGGCGGCCGGGTGGTGAATGGCGCAGCGCTCACCTCGGCCAGCGGGCCGACCGAGCGTAAGCTGTAGCCCGCGCTCACCCCCGGCAGGTAGCGGCCCAGATACACCGTGCGCCCCGTTGCCACACCTTCATCCAGCGCGGCCAGGTAGCCGGCCTCGTCCGGCAGTACGCGGATGTCGAGATCGGGCCGCACACCCTCGGCCACCTGCAAGTAGTAGAGCGGCGCAATCTTCTGGCTGTCAGCCAGCACCAGCGCGTCGAGCGCGAGCGGCTCTCGCAGCATCAATTCGCCGAAGCGCTGCTTGGCCCAGTCGCCCGCCTGGCTGACGCGCGGCAGGGCGGTGTACAGGCTCGTCAGCGGCAGCAGTGCCGTCGCCGCCAGCACCAGCCCGCCCGCCGGCGACGCGCTGAGTTGGCCCGCGGCGGTCCCGTGCCCGGCGCGCACCCCGTTCAGCACCGATTGCACGCCTACGCCCATCAGCGCCGCCAGCATCATGTGCAGTGGGATCAAGAAGGCGCTGAAGTCGGGGTCGGGCACGTTGAACGCCAGCGCGAAGTAGGCATAGGGCAGGTAGGCCAGCGCCACGATCAGCGGCGCGAAGGCGGGCCGGCGGTCACGCGGCCAGGCGCGGCCCGCCCTGACGACCAGCGCCCCCAGGCCCAGCACCCCTAGCGCTAGCCCCGCCCAACCGTACTCGCCCACCAGCTTGCTCCCCACGATGGCATAGCGTCCGCCGTCGCGCAGCGGCAAGGCCCAGTCGAACGCGCCCTTGGCCTCATTGCCGCTCAGGACGTTGGCGAACTGCGCCAACGACAGCGCCTCGCCGTGGTTCACAGCCGGCCAGCGCAGCGGCACGTACAGGTACACCGCCAGGCCGAGCAGCGCCCAGCCCGCCAGCCGCAGCGCGGCCGGTGCCACGGCGCGCATCCGGGCGCGTCCCGCTGGATGTGTGCGCGCATCGCACCACATCGCCCAGCCCAACCCCACGCCCACGGCGGGCGCCAGCAGCAGCGTCGTCAGGTGGTTGGTCAGGCTGAGGCCGAAACACAGCGCCGTGAGGGCGGGCAGCCGGGCGGGCGCGGGGGGCCTGGCCGTCAGCCGCAGACTCAACAGCAGCAGGGCCGCGACGAAGGCGGCGTTGAGGGTATAGGCCTCCACCTCCACCGCGCGTGACCACAAGGTCGGCGCGACCCCGCACGTCAGCCCGGCCAGCAGCGCCGCGGGCGGCCCAGCGCCCAGCCGCCGCGCCAGCCGTTCCGCGCCCACGCCCGCCGCCGCGCCAAAGAATGCCGAGGTGAGGTTGGCGCGCCAGGCCAGCGTGCCGCCCACGGGCAGCAGCGTGAACAGCTTGCCCACCAGCATGAGCAGCGGGTAGCCCGAGCCGTGCGCGATGCCCAGCCGCGCAATGCCGACCTGGAACTCAAATGTGTCGGCTTCGCCCACGGCCGGGGCGAGGGTAACAAGATAGAGAGAAAAGAGAACCAGAAAGAGAAAGAGTGGGAACAGGCGCAAGGCCCACGGCTTGGGTTGCGCCAGCACCAGCAGCGCCAATGCCGACGCGCCGATCAGCAGGGTCCAGTCGCGTAATGGGTTGACGTCCGGGGCGAGCAAGGCGGGCAAGAGCAGGGCAAACGGCGCCCAGGCCGCCGGGCTGATCGTGCGCGGCGGGGTCGCTGCGCGGCCCCAGGCCGCCAACCCATAAGCGACCAGCGCCCCCACGGCGGCCAGCCCAAGCGCGCCTGGCAGCGTGCCAAGCGCCGTGAACTGCCAGGGCGCGGCCTCAAACAGCAGCCGCGCCACACTCAGTCCCACAGCCCCGCCGCTCGCCGCAGGCAGCCACACCCACTGCGCCGGTGCAGCCACGCGAGCGCTGGGCCTCCGGGCGGCGCGGTGAGTCATGTGAAACGCGCGCCTAGTTGCCCGCGCCGGCGTCCTGCGCCTTGAGCTCAAAGTAGGCGCGCAGGATTTCGCCCGCGATGGGGGCCGCCATCAGCGAGCCTTCGCCGCCGTGGTAGACGAAGACGATCACCGACACTTCCGGGTCTTCGTAGGGGGCATACAGCGTGGTCCAGGCGTGCGTGGGGAAGGTGCCGGGAATACACCAGCCCCGCGGCCAGGCGAACTTGTCGCAGAACTCGGCCGTGCCGGTCTTGCCCGCCACGTGCAGGTCTTCCGGCAGGTCGAGCTTGGGCACGCCGATCTGGCCGTAAACGTTCAGGTCGCCGGAGAGCGTGCCGTCTACCACGGCCTTGCGCATCCCCGTGCGCACGTAGTCGAGCGTGGTCTGCGAGATAGGCAGTCGCTCGGGGCTAAGCAACTGTGGCTCATACTGTGTGATCACGTTGCCCTCGCCGTCCAGAATCTTGTCAATGATGGTCGGCTTGTAGAGCCAGCCGCCGTTGATGACGGCATTGTAAGCGTTGAGCATTTGCAGCGGCGTGACACTCACGTACCCCTGGCCGATGACGGCGTTGTAGGTGTCGCCGGTGGACCAGCTTTCGCCCCAGGTGATGCGCTTGCGGTCGCGGCTGGGAATGTACCCCGCCAATTCACCCGGCAGCTCAATCCCGGTGGTCTCGCCAAAGCCGAACAGGTTCATCCACTTGCCCAGCCGCTCGATGCCCAGGCCCACAATGCCGTCGTCGGGATACCCGCCGCCGATCTTGTAGAAGTACACGTTGCAGCTTTGCGCGATGCCGGTGATGAAGTTGACCTCGCCATGCCCTTGGCGATTCCAGCACACGAAGTCGCGCGCGCGGCCCAGGTCGGCGGGGAAGTATTGGTCGCGAATGGTGATTTTGCCGGGGTCATTGATGAAGCGTTCCGGTTCAATCACGTTTTCTTCGAGCGCGCCAACGGCCGTGACCACCTTGAACACCGAGCCGGGCGGGTAGAGCACATTCACCGCATGGTTCAGCAGCGGGTAATACGGGTCGGCGGGCACATCGGCGTTGGCCTGCCCGGCCAGCTCTTCGTAATAGTCTAGGTCAATCGAGCGGGCGAAGCGGTTGTTGTCGTAGGTCGGCCACGACACCATCGCCAGCACCTGCCCGGTCCTGGGGTTCATCACAATCGCCACGCCAGTGAACACCTGCACGTTTTGGGCGTAGTTGTTGAAGGCGTTGACGTAATCAATGCGGTGCTGCACCGCCGCGAAGGCCGCGTTTTGCAGGCGCACGTCAATGGTCAACTGCACGTTATTGCCGGGGACGGTGGCCGTCTCCACGCCGAGCACGCGCAGCACCTGGCCGCTGACGTCCTTTTCCACCAGCGAACTGCCGTTTTGGCCGCCCAACTCGTCCTGCATGGAGGCCTCGATCCCGGCCACGCCGTAGCGGTCGCGCCCCGGCACGAAGCCGCGGCCGGTCAGGTAGGCGTAGGTGAGCGGCGCGTCGTCGGGCGAGGGGATGGCGGCCATGTAGCCCACCAGCGCGGCGGTCAACTCGCCGGTCGGGTACTGGCGCAGCGGCTCCACCACCACATCCACGCCGGGCAGTTGATCCTTTTCCTCCCGCACCACCAGGGCGATTTCCTTGGTCACGTCGCAGCCGACCTTTACCGCGTCGAACGGCCGAAAGCCCGCACCCTCTTCCACCAGGTCGCGCACGCCGCGCGTGGCATTCGGGCCGGTGCCCTGGGTGCAGGCCGCCTGCGGCGTCGAGCCGGGCACGGTAATCGGCATGTTGAGTAGGTCGGCCAGCCGCTGGTAAATGCGTTCGGTCTGCGCCTCGCTGTCGGGCAGGTTGGCCGGCACGACTACCACGTTGAACGAGGGCACATTGAGCACCAGCGGCACGCCGCGGGCGTCGTAAATGATGCCGCGTGGGGCCGGGTCGCTCACGCGCGACACGCGGTTCTCAACCGCCTCGGCCGCCCACTGTGGGTTCTCGATCACCGTCAGCCAAAAAGCGCGCAGCAGCAGGCCCAAAGCCGCCACTGCCAGGAACCCGAAGAAGAAGCCTGTGCGCCAGGCCGGCGCGGGTTGAGCGATTTTCATGGCTCAATCGTCACCGGCGCGGGGTGCAGCAGCCCGTGCACCAGGCGCAGCGCCTGATATACCGGCAGCATTAACAGCGTATTCAACAACACCGCGGGCAGCGTAACCCGCGCCAGGCTCGACAGCCACGCCACACTGTGGCCCGTCACTGCTAGCACCGTCAGCGAAACGAGGTGGTACACCACCGTGCCGCCCAGCACCGTCGCCAGCGGCAACAGCACGTGGCTCCGATAGAAGCGCCCTTCGGTCAAACTCGCCAGGTAGGTTACCAGCACCAGCCCCACAGCGCTGGCCCCCAGCGGCCCACCCGAGAGCAGGTCGAGGCACAACCCGCCGATCAGCCCCCACACCGGGCCGCCCTGCCACTCGCCCACCAGCGTCCAGCTCAAGGCCAGCAGCAGCACCAGATCGGCCGTGCCGCCGGCCAGATGCAGCCGCGCCAGCACGGTGGCTTGCAGCACGGCCGCCACGGCCAAAAGCGGCACACCCAGGAGATACGTGCTCATGGCGGCGGCGCGGCGGGGGTTTCCAAAATCAGCGGCGAAAGGTCCACCGGCTGGAAATCAATGATCACCAGCACAATCTCCAGCCGCGTGAAGTCCACCGCCGGGGTCAAAATGGCCTTTTGCAGCACCTCGTAGTCCTGGCGCTGCACGGCGCTCACCGTGCCCAGCACCAACCCCTCCGGGTAAGTGCCGCCCAGGCCGGAGGTGAGCACGGTGTCGCCCAGCGTCACCGTGGCCTGCTGCGCGAGGAATTGCAGTTCCAGCCCGCCGCTGAAGTTGCCCACGGCGATTCCCTCGTCGCGCGAGGTTTGCAGGCGGGCGTTGACCGCTGATTCGGCATCCGTCACCAGGCGCACCACGGCCGCGCAGCAGGTGGTCTGCACGATCGTGCCAACCAGTCCCTGCTGAGTGACGACCGGCATCTCGCGCGCCAGCCCGGCGTCGGAGCCGAGGTCAATCATGATGTAGCCCAAGAAGGGTGACGAATCGCGGCCGATGACGTTGGCCGCGGCGTAGCGGTTGTCGGGGATGGTGCGCTCAAAGTCGAGCAGCGCCGTCAGCAGTTGCAGGTCAGCCGTGTCTTCTTTGAGTTGGCTGTTTTCGGCGCGCAGCTGCACGTTCTCGGCCTCGAGGGCTTCAATCCGGGCCTGCAGCGCGGCCGCGTCGCCGCTGGGGCCAAACAACCCGCCCACGCCCGCCGTGATGCCCGTCACGCTGCGCTGCAGGGCGGTGAGCGGGATGCGCAGCACCGCTTTGACCCCCTCCAGCCGGCCCATCTGGTTGAGCGCCAACAGGCCCACGCTGACGGCCAGCAGCGCCGCCACGACGATGGTGCGGGTTTGCAGCCGGCTCATGGCCTAGCGCGCCGTGCTGCCTCGCTCCAGACCGACCAGCAGCCGGCGCAGGTTGTCGTAGTCTTCCAAGACGCGGCCGGCGCCGCGCGCCACGCACGTCATGGGGTCCTCTGCCACCCACACGCGAATCTTCAATTCCTCTTGTAGTCGCTCGCACAGCCCCTGGAGCAGCGCTCCGCCGCCCGCCATGCACACACCGCTTTCCATCAAGTCGGCGATGATCTCCGGCGGCGTCTCATCAATCGCGTCCTTGATCGCGGCCACGATGGTGTTGACGGAAGCCGCGAGCGCCTCGCGCACCTCGATGGACGAGACCTCCACGGCCTCCGGCAGGCCCGAGACCAGGTTGCGTCCGCGCAGAGTGAAAGTTTTTTCTTCCCAGAGCGGGTGCGCCGAGCCGATGGTCATCTTGACCTTTTCGGCCATGCGCTCGCCGATGAGCAGGTTGTATTTGTTGCGGGCGTATTGAATGATGTCCTGGTCCATCTCATCGCCGGCCACCCGCAGCGAGCGCGAGAGCACGATGCCGCCCATGGAGAACACGGCCACTTCGGTCGTTCCGCCGCCGATGTCTATGACCATGCTGCCCAATGGCTCGGCGACCGGCAGCCCGGCCCCCAGCGCGGAGGCCATGGGTTCTTCGATCAGAAAGGCCTCGCGCGCTCCGGCCGCCATGGTGGCGTCGTACACTGCGCGTTTCTCGACCTCGGTCACCCCGGAGGGCACACCGACCACCACCCGCGGGCTGGGGATGGGCACAAAGCTGTGTTCGTGCGCCTTGGCGATGAAGTATTCCAGCATCGCCTCCGTGATCTCGAATTCCGAAATGACGCCGTCGCGCAGCGGCCGGATGGCTGTGATGTTGGCCGGGGTGCGCCCGGCGATTTCCTTGGCCTCCGCCCCAATGGCGACCGGCCGCTTGGTTTTCTTGTCTATGGCCACCCACGATGGCTCGTTGATGACAATGCCCTTATTACGGACATTGACCAGGGTGTTGGCGGTGCCCAGGTCAATGCCGATGTCCAGCGAAAACAAACCCAAAAACCACTTGGTAATTGGGTTATTTATCAGGGGGTTAAAGGCCAAAGCCGTTCCTCCGCTTCTCTTGGCCGACGATTATACCACCGCGCCCATCCCCGCCTTTTTACCCGGATTGTCGGCCAAATGAGGCTATAATCATCCCGAGTGTCCGCCATGCCGCGCCGCGACCCGCTGTGGGACTACTGCCGCCTCCACGACCTGCTCGCCCCTGGCCGCGCCGTGCTGGTGGGCGTCTCCGGCGGGCCGGATAGCCTCTGCCTGCTCGACCGGCTGCATCGCCTGGCCGCGCTCCACGCCTTTCCGCTGGCCGTCGCCCACTTTGACCACAGTCTGCGCTCAGACTCGGCCGAGGACGCGGCCTTTGTGCGCGCCGATTCTGAACGGCGCGGCCTGCCGTTCTACGCCGAGCGCGCCGACACCGCCGCTTACGCCAGTGAGCACAAGTTGTCTATCGAGGCCGCGGCGCGCGCCCGACGCTATGATTTCCTGGCGCGCGCGGCTCGGCAGGCCGGCATGAGTTATATCGCCGTGGCCCACACCCAGGATGACCAGGCCGAAACCGTGCTCATGCACTTTCTGCGCGGCAGCGGCGTCGCCGGGCTGAGCGGCATGCAGCCTCGCGTGGTGCTGCCCGCGCACCCAGCCCCCGACTGGGCCGAAGCCATGTTAACCGGGGAGCGCGGCCTGGAAACAGGAGACCTGCCCGGCGATCACCCGCTGATTCTCATTCGCCCGCTGCTGGGAATCAGCCGCGCGCAGGTGGAGCAGTATTGCGCCGAGCATGGCCTCCAGCCGCGATGCGATCCTAGTAACGTTGACCGCCGCTATACCCGCAACCGCGTGCGGCACGACCTCCTGCCCGGCTTGGAGCGCGAAAACCCCAATTTGCGGGAAACGCTGGCCCGCAATGCCGAACTGCTGGGCATGCAGCGGGCACAGTTGGCTCAGCACGTCACTCGGCTCTGGGGGCTGACCGCGCCCGCTGCGGAGCAGACGCCCGGCCAGGCAGCGCGCCTTGACCGCGCGGCGTTGCTGCGGCTATCGCCTGCCGATCAGTTGGCTATGTTGCGCCAGGGTGCGGCGCAGGTGTTGGGCGATGACCGCGAGCTTGGCCTGGAGCCGTTTCAGGCCGCCCGCCGGTTTGCCGAGACAGCCGCCCCCGGCCGTGGCTGCGCCATTGTGCGCGGAGTGCGGTTGAAAATCGAGCGCGACCGGCTGGTGCTGTTCCGTGGCGCAGACCCGCTCCCTGACTATCCGCTGCTGTTGGATGCGGCGGGCCGTCTGCCGGCCGATTGTCGGCTGGTGGCTGAGCCGGTCGAGGCCGATTCGCGGTCAGCCCACCAGAAGGATCGGTGGGAGGTCGAGGTCTCAACCGAGGCGCTGGCTGGCCCGCTGGCTGTGCGCGCCCGTCGGCGCGGCGAGCGCTTTCAGCCTGTCGGGATGGGCGGACGGTCAGTTAAGCTGTCCGACTTCTTCATTAACCTGAGGATCGCCGCCGTAGCCCGAGTGCGCTGGCCGCTGGTCGTCTGTGGGGACGCCGTCGTCTGGGTTGCCGGCTTAAGGCTCGACGAGCGGTTTGCCGTGCGGTCGGCCGGCGCTCCGCGCACACGGCTGCGCTTCGCGCGCGTTGGTCCAAGCCAATTACAACTGGAGAGCTGATGGAGCCTAAGTTCAACCTGTGGATCGAGCAGGAAGGCGTAGTGGTGCTGAGCGCGTGGCGCGTGCAGTTGCTGCAGGCCATCCACGTCACCGGCTCGATTAGCGCCGCCGCCGAACAGCTCAAAGTGCCCTACCGCCGCGCGTGGGAAAAGCTGCAAGAAATGGAGCAGGGGCTGGGCCTGAAGCTCGTGGAAACGGCTGTGGGCGGCGCGGGCGGCGGCGGCGCGCGCCTCACGCCTGCCGGGGCGCACGCCATCGAACAGTTCCTGGCCTTCGCGGCGGGGTTTGAACAGGAAGTGGTCGAACGCTACGCGAGTGCGTTCCCGAACTGAAGCCGGCTGCCCGCCATTACCGAGCGGGCGGCGCGTAGGTCAGCCGCAGGCGCGTCGCGGGCTTCTCCACGATCGCGCCCGCCCCCGGCAGCGTGGGCGGCGGCGCGGCGCGGTCGAACACCTCCAGCGTCAGGCCGTCCGTGCCGGGGCGCTTCGCCGCTTCCCAACCGGCCAAAATGCCCAACAGCCGCGCCTCGGCCCGCGCTGGGTCAGGGCCGAACTTCCAGCAATATAACTCGAACGGGTGGTCGCCCTCCATCTGGCGGTCAGGCTGGCTGTCGGGGCCGCGCCCCAGCCAACAGCAGCCTCCGGCCGTCACCAACCCCGAACTCACCGTAGTCGCCTGGCCGTGGCTGCGATAGCCCAGGGTGCGCGGCACCTGGCCGCTCTCGGCCGGCGCCCCGATTGCCACCAGGGTGGTCATGTCGGCGGCGTGCAGGCCGAACCACAGATTCCACGAACCCCATGCTTCGTGCTCAGTTACATTACTGCCGGTCGGCTCGGCTCGGCCTCCCGTCTGCAGCCAATCATAGAGCGTTGCGCCATCGGCCGCGAGCGGGGCCGAACTGAACGCGCTCAGCCCCGCCTCCGGCCCCAGCGCCACGTTATACTCGGGCTGGGCCAGCGCGCCGCGCAGCGGCATGAAACCGCAATTACGCAGCGCCTCGCTGATAAACCATCGGCCGCTCGCTTCGGGGGCCGCTGGCTTGACTAGGGCCGCCGACTTCTGAGCGCCAGAGGCAATCTCCAGCGGTAGCACGAGCCGGCCGCCGGGCCGTAATTGGGAATGCCAGGCAGGCGCGACATCCCACGCGCCAACCGTTAGGATGATGCCATCGTACGGCGCGCCGGGCGGAAAGCCCTCCGCGCCGTCGGCGGTGATGGCCGCCACCTCCCCAAAGCCGGCCGCCGCCAGATGCTCACGCGCCGCCGCTACGACGTCCTCGTCCAGGTCGAGCGTGGTCACCTGGCCGTGTGGCCCGGCTAGAAAGGCCAGCAGCGCCGCGTTGTACCCCGTGCCCGCGCCGATCTCTAGCAGGCGCTGGCCGGGCTGCACATCCAGTTGTTCGAGCATGATCGCCATGATGGAGGGCTGGGAGGAAGACGATATCGCGTGTGTGCCGTCGGGGGCGTATTTGGTAGGGATGGCCTCATCCTGGTAGGCCGCCTCGGGCGTCACGTCGGGCAGAAACACGTGGCGCGGCACGGCCCGGAACGCCTCGGCCACGCGCGCGTCGTGCAGCGAGCCGTTGCGGTACAGCGCCTGGATCAGAGCCGCGCGCAGATCGCCATGGGTCGCGGACATGCGGCGGGCTACAGCGCCGGCCCGGTCAACTTGCCGAGCTTCATGCCGATCTCGCGCCACTGGATCTTGGAGAGGCCCAACTTCTGGCGCAGATGGTTCTCGTCCATGCCGGCGCGCAGATCGCGCACGGCGCACGTCCAGCGGCACATCTCGAACGAGATGCGCTTGGTCAGGCCCGCGGCGGCGCTCAGGTCTTGCAGCAGATATTCCAGCCGCCGCGGCGACCAGGGGAACAGCTTGTCGTCGGGCGCGTATTGAGCCAGATACTGCTGGTAGGCCGGCACCCAGCCGGGTTGCAGCGCCAGCTTGCGCTCCTTGTAGCGGTGGCGCGGATCGGGGTAGCGTACCCACAACACCGGTTCGGCCGCGTTGCTCAAGTCTACGTGGTTGGGCACGAGCTTGAGGACCTCGCCCTTCTTCAGGCCGGTGTCGAGCAGCAGCCGGAAGAGCACATAGGGCCGCGGATCGGGCTTGGCGGCGTGGCGCAGCGCCTCGCCCGTCCCAAGCGCTCCCTCAATCTCATCTGGGCTGAGGATCTCCGGCAGCGGGCTGAGCACTGTCTGCTGGATCAGCGCCGCGGCGGGGTCATGGCCCAGCGCGCCGGTCTGGTGCAGCCATCGAAAGAACGACTTAAGCGACGTGACTCGCCGCGAGTAGGTCTTCGGACTGACCTTTTGCGCCGTGCGCTGGTGCTGGAGCCACTGATCAAGCTCGCGTGTGCCGATCTGGTTAAGGCTCTTGAACGCGCCCAGGTATTGCGCCGCCAGCGTCAGGTCGCCGGCAAAGGCTTTGATCGTGTTGTCGGGCGTGCGCTCGCGGGTAAGGTGTTCGCGCCAGGCGTGAATGCCCGCGCTGAGTGAGGCGCTCGGCACGACCGTGGTGCTGCGCGCCAAGGCAGACGCCGCCTCCGGCTGGGCGGCGGGCGGGCCGCTGCTTTCTGGCTGCGGCGTGGAGAACAGGGGCAGTTGGTCGCTCATAACGGCTCCGCAAGTCGGCGCTTGGAGTATCCCACTCAAATGCTATGCGAAATAGCAGGCAGCGTCAAATGCGCAGCCGCCGTCTTCACTTTACTGTCATCGCCTGGGTCTTGGCAGCCTTGGCCGCCGCCTGGATCAGCTGCTTGAGCACCGGCAGCTTCACATCCGCCAGTTGCTTGATGTATAGGCAGCCGACGCCCAGCGTGTGCTTGCCCAGACCCGCCAGCAGTTCGGTGTGAGCCGCATAGCCGCCCAGGGCGTACAAAGATAGCGCCGCCTTGCGCGGCGACAGCCCCATCAGAAACCAGTCGCCCTCGCGGCCGCTGGCATACACGTAATGGACCTCACCAAAGCCGATGATGGCTTGGCCCCACATTCTGCCCGGCTGCTTGGTGGCTTTCTCCATCAGCGCGACGATCATCGCGGCATCGCTGCGCTTCTGCTCATCGGGCACCTTCGCGATGAAGTCGGCTACCGATGCGGTCGTGACCTGGGTCTTGTTGGGCCTGGCAGGCATGGGCGTGGCTCCTGGCTGAAGTGGGTTTGTGCAAGCTGCCGCCTATGGTAGCATATATGTTCTAGCGGCGCTGCGCGCCGCCGCCATCACATCATTCACCGAGGAGGCGTCATGTCGCAGCAGGCTCAGGCCAAGTACACGGTCACGCACTGGGAGCAAACCACGATCGAGGCGGCCGGCGGTGGACCAGCCTGGGCGCGCGCAGTGGTGTTGAAATCGTTTGACGGTGAGTTGAAGGGAACCAGCCGGGCTGAGTTGCTGATGGCCGGAGAGCCGGCCACCGGGGCCGGGTACATTGCGCAGGAGCGTTTCGTCGGCCGGTTGGGCGACCGCGTCGGCGCCTTCGACATGCAGCCCGGCGGCGCGGCTCTGCCCGGCGGGGTCACCCGGTACCAGTTCGGCTATGTGGTGCCGCACTCCGGCACGGGCGGCTTCGCCGGCCTGGCGGGCACCGTGCTGTTCCGGCACGATGAGGCCGGGGCCGTGTTCACGCTGCTGTATACCCTGGCAGGTTTTGCGGCGGCGGGTTAGGGGGCCGGCGTTGGGGTGGTGTCGCTGTGGGCCGTGTCCATCCAGTCGAGGCGCGGGCAGGCGTTATAGTCGCTGCCGAGGATCACCTCAAACTGCGCCGGGCTGCCGGCGTCGGGGTCGGCCAGCACCTGCGCGTCGCTCAGGTGCAGGAGGGCTTTCAGCCGCGCGACCGGCGAGCCTTTACTGCTGGTGCTGTGGTCAATCAGCATAGTTTCGGTCTGAGACATGGCATCGTCGTCGCCCAACAACACGCCGAAACCGTCGCCGCGCAGAGTCTCAGCGGCGAGGCGCGGGTCAATCATCCCGGGCGCGGCGTTCACGATCCGCACCCAGGTCAAGTCGCGCGCCAGCCGGTTCGTGGCTGGGTCGGCCAGGAAGTCGGTCACCAGGGCGCGCAGCGCATCGGGCTTAGGCAGCAGCACCGCCTCGCCGCCGGGGGTGGTCCAGCCGGTGGTCTGGTTCGGGCCGATGTTCAAGCTGCGGATGGCGGCGTCGTCCATGCGGGTCGCCAGCGGCACGAACTGCATAATATCCCACAGGCCCATGTCGCTTTCCACAACGTCCTGAAAATCCGCATACAGCGCCGGGATCTGCGGCAGCACGCCCGCGCTCTGCGCCTTGTGATACATGGCCCGCAGCACCTGGCGCTGGCGGTAGCCGCGGAAGAAGTCGCCGCCTACCGGCCGGGCGCGCGCGTACCACAGCGCCAGCGCGCCGTCCATGTGGGTCACGCCGGCGGGCTGGGTGTAGAGGGCGTAGTTCTCCGGCAGCCGCTCATCGAGGTGTGGGTCGAGCAGCTTATACTCGGTCAGTTGACAGGTCACCGGCACTTCCACGCCGCCCAGCGTGTCCACAATCTGCCGGAAGCCGTCGAAGTTTACCAGGGCGTAGTAGTGAATCGGGATGCCCAGGTTGTACAGGATGGTCTGCTCCAGCAGGGCCGGCCCGCCGCCCGGGTAGCCGTTCGTCTCGCCCGCGCCATAGGCGCGATTGATGCGGGTCATGCCCCACATGGGCACATAGACGAACAGGTCACGCGGGACAGACAACAGGCTGACCGTGCCGGCCGCCTTGTTAATCGAGGCCACGATAAGTGTGTCGGTGCGGAAGGTGCTGTCAGTGGCGCGGTAGTCGGTGCCGATGAGCAGCACGTTTACGACCGCGTCGGCCACCTCCAGCGGTGTCACGGCGGTGGCGTTAGGCGTGACGAGCGTGGCCCCGGCGGCCGGCGTGATGCTGAACGCGCCCAGGGTCGGCGCGGGTTTGTCCTGCGCGGTGGGGGTGGCGCTGGCCGGCGCCTGCGGGGGCGCGAGTGTGGCGGTCGAGCCGCTGGGTATCAGCGTTACGGGCGAGGGTTGCTCAAGGTCCTGGCTCGGGGCCGCGGTGCCGCCGGGGTCGGCGGGCGGCGGTGTGGTCGAGGGCCGGGCGGCGTCGCCTGAGTCGAACTGCCCGCCGCGCGCATCAGCGGTGGGCAGGGGTGTGGCGGGAGTCGGCGCGGAGGCGTGGGCAATGGCACAGGCGCTCAGCAGCGCTGCCAGGGCGACCACACCGAAGCGTCGCGCGGCCGCCGTGCGCCCCGTAGGCGGCGTCAACCGACGCACCCAAGCGGCAAGTGTATCCGGCACACGCATGTTCGTTGGAGAAGGCCGGGGCGATTATATACTGGAAAGTTGGATTGGCGGCTGGCGGTTACCCGCCGCCCGTTATGGCGTGGGGCGCGGCGGGCGGCGGCGGCAGCGCGGCGGTTACCCGTTCATAGTGGCGCGGGCGCTTTGGCGGGGGCCGCCTTGGCTGCCTTGCCTTCGAGCGGCAGCAGCACATAGAAAGTGCTGCCCACGCCGGCCTCGCTGATGACCCAGATGCGGCCGCCGTGGCCCTCAACCAGCGCCTTGACGATGGACAGGCCCATGCCGTTATCGCCCAGGCCGGCGATGAGCGGGGCGTCCGCGCGGTAGAGGCGCGAGAACACACGCGGCTGGTCTTCGGGCGCGATGCCGCCGCCTGTGTCGGTCACGGAGATGATGAGGTAATTGAGCGGGTCAAGGCCCGGCCGCGCCTCCGACTGAAGCTGCACGCTCAGCCGCACCTCGCTGTCGGCGGCCGAGGCCGCCCCCGAGTTGCCGAGCAAGTGCGTGAAGATTTGCAGCAGGGCGTCGCGGTCGGCTTGCAGCGGCGGCAGGTGGGGCGACACCGCGGTGACTAGGCGCAGGTTCTTCTCCAGGAACTGACCGCTGGTCGTGCGCAGCACATCTTCCACCACCCGCGCCACGTCCACGCTCTCCTGGGCCAGTTGCAAGTTGCCCGAATCGATATCCATGACGCGCATCAGGTCATCAAGCAGCACGCCGATGCGCTCGGAGGAGGCCCGGATTCGCTCGAGGAATTTGCGCTGCAGCGCGCCCACGATGCCGACCGATTCGCTCAGCAGCAAATCGGCATAGCCGATGATGGACGACATGGGCTGACGCAGCTCCTGTGCCAGCGACACAATGAACTCCATGTCGGCGGCCTGCATGGGGCGGTTGGGCGCGGCCGGGATGAGGCGCTGTCGCTCGCTCTCGGCCAGGGCCTGCCGCGCTGCTTCCAGCTCGGCGGCCTGGGCGGTCAGCTTGGCTTCGGCGGTGGCCAGCGCTTCCAACATTTCAGACAGGCCGTCCTCGGACGAATCGAACGCGCTGACGGCGCCGCCGGCGGGGCGCTGGCTTAGCTCGGCGCGGGTCAGGTCTAGCTCGGTTTGCAGCCGCACCAGTTGCTGGCGGGCCGTTTCCAGTTCGGCGGCCGCGTCAGGCCCAGGCGCTTGCGCCTCGGTTACCGGGGTTGTGGCGCGTTCCGGCGGCGGCAGCGCGGGTACGTCCATCGCCACCGTCGGGGCCGAAGCCGCGGCCTCGTCGGCGGGCGCATGCGCGCCGTTGCTGGCCGGTGGCAGCGGGCGCAACGGCGCGGTGCCGGCCTTGCTCTGTAGGCGTTCGATCTGCGCCAGCAGTTCGGCCTCGCGGGCCCGGAACGTCTCGATCTCGGCTGACAACAGGCTCAGGTTGGCCCGGAGCCAACCGGCCTCGGCCAGTTCCGCGCTTAGCTCCGCCACCTGTGCCTGGGTGGCGGCGAGTTCGGCTTGTAGTTGCGGCTGGTCGGCGGGCGCGGCCGCGGCCAGGCGCGCGCGCAGCTCGGTCAGTTCGGTGGCGGCGGCCACCTCGCGCTGGCGGGTTTCCTCCAGTTCGGGCTGCAGAGCCAGCAGGCTGGCGCGCAGGCTGTCCAGTTCGTGCAACTGGTCGGCATAGACGTTGGCGGCGTGCTGCATGGCCGCCAATTGGCTGAGCAGCGCCTGGTTCTCCTGCTGATACCGGGCGGCGGCGAGTTGGGCCGCGTCGCGCTCGGCCATTATCTCAAGCGGCGGCAGTTGGGCGGGGGCGGTCTCGGCGGCGGCTATCGAGGCGGCTGTGTCTGCCACGCGCTGCCACGCGGCAGTCAACGGCGCGCCCAGCGCGGCCAGGCGCTTGGCCGCGTCGGCGGACCAGGGCAGGCCCTGCGGCCCAGGCATGACCATCACCAGCGCCCACAGTTCTCCCGCGGCGCTCCGCAAGGGCAGGGTGAGCAGTGGCACAGATGCGTTGTGGCCGGCGGCAAACGCCAGGCTGCGCAATTCGGCCTCGGCGTCGGGGGGTGTCCAGGCTGGCGCTTCACCGCACGCGCCGGCGGCTAGCAGGTCAGGGCTGTGGTGCAGCACGGGCAAACCGGCCGCCACGGGTTGATCCTGCTCGCGGTCGTAGCCTGCGGCGATGACGGCCGACTGCCCATCGGCGGCGAGCGTGAGGACCAGTGCCATCGGTTGCTGGAGCAGATGGGCGGCGCCGCGCGCTATCGCGGCGGCTAGTTCGGGCTGTGTCGTTGCTCTGCCCAGCGCCGCCAGAGCTAGCGCGGCGGCATCCGTCGGAGCGGCGTCCGCCCCCGGCGGAAGCGTCACCGGGGCGGTTGGCACATCCGGTTCCGGCGCTGGGGTTGGGCTGACCGGCGCCGGGGCGCTGACCGGCAGGCGCAGGTAGGCCAGCGCCGCCAGCAGCGGCAGCGCCGCCATCTCAAACAGCCGGGCGGCGCCCGGGACGTTTGTGCCGGCGATGGTGTACAGGTAGTGCAGCACATGGCCAGTGAGCAGGAGCGCCAGCATCAGGCTGCCCAGGAGTGCATACGGCCGGCGGCGCAGGGCCAGGGCCAGCAGGCCAAGCAGGCCGCCGGCGAGCACGATGATCTGCGCCCACTCCCACAGAGTTTCTTGGAAGGTGTTGTTGTAGAACGCGTTGACGCGCGCTTCTTGGGCCCACACGCCCCAGCTGATGCCGAGCGCGACGAGCACCAGCACGGCTGCTCCGCCGAAGGCGGCATCGGCCAGCCGCGCTGGCTGGGGGAAGGCCACGAGCCAGAGGATCAGCAGGGTGGTCAGCAGGCCCGCGGCGCGCTCGTAGGGCGGCGGCAGCACGAGCGGGTCGAGCACGCCGGCCGCGGCCAGCAGGGCCAGTGCCAGGCTAACGAGCCGGATGACGAACAAGCAGCCGGTGGCCAGCGCCAGCCGCCCCGCGCCGGGGTCGGCCGTGGGCGCGGCGCGGCTGCGCCACCAATAGCCCAGCGCTACGGCCCAGGCCGAGGCCACGGCGAAGGCCAGCACCAGCTGATAGACGAGGCTGCCGGGCAGTTCGCCGATCTGGACGATGGTTTGCTGCAAGAGCTCGAGCATGCTCACTGGGCGCTGCCCCCAAATTGGCCTGCGATTGGCGCGGATTATAGCATAGCCGCGCAGAATTGCGACTGGCACGCAACTTGTACGTTGACAAATACAGGGTTCTGGGTAAAATGCACCCCGGCAAGCCGAAGTGGCGGAATTGGCAGACGCGCTACGTTCAGGGCGTAGTGGCTGTAAAGCCGTCTGGGTTCAACTCCCAGCTTCGGCACTCAGGAAATCCCGGGACCTTCTGTCCGGGATTTTTTGTTGGGTCGGGTTGCGCGGGCGGCCGTCTGAGGTATGATGCCCGCGGGTTAACCCCAACCAGGAGGTAGGCGTGACGCAAAGCTCCCGCGGGGCCGCTCGGCCGCCCCTGACGTTGCTGCAGATCGTCGTCATCATCGGCATTGCGGCCGCCTTGCTGATCATGCTCGATTTCAATCGGCGGCAGGCCGAGGCCCAGCGCCTCGAGGCCGACCGCGATCACTTGGCGACGGAAGTGGCCGACCTGGCGTATGCCAACGCCGTGCTCGCGACGCAGGTGGCCTACGCGACAACCGACGCGGCCGTGATTGCTTGGGCGCACGAGCAGGGAAAGTTAGTGCAGCCCGATGAGGTGTTGGTGGTGCCGATTGTACCCACCGCCGCGGCGACGAGTGCGCCTGCGCAGCCACCGCCGCCGCCCGCGCCCGAGACATGGGTGTTGTGGTGGAACTTGTTCTTTGACCTGCGGCCGCCGATCACTCCCTAGAGTCACGCGGGCCGCCTGTCACGCGGTTGGAACGCACCTGCCACACCGGCTGCCGGCAAGGATCATCGTGAGCCAATGCTAACGCGTGACCTTGACGCGCTGCGCTTCGCCTGGTATACTCGCTCCACGCTGGCAAGAGAATCACCCACCGGCGTTCCAATTGATGCGGGGTAGAGCAGTGGCAGCTCGTCGGGCTCATAACCCGGAGGTCCTAGGTTCGAATCCTAGCCCCGCTACTGTGAACGAACCGTAGCCCTCCAGGCTACGGTTTTTGTTTGGCCCGGTGTGCATCAGTTCAACGAACCTCTAACCAACATGGAGGTTTAGATGAAACGTAGCACACCGGGCTTGAAGCTTGTTCAGGCTGTTTCTGGCTTTGTGCAATACAAGGCCGCCGAAGCCCTCAGCCCCCGCACCCTCGAAAGCTATCAAGACCACCTCGACCGGTGGCAAGAGTACATCGGCGACATTGACGTGAGCCGCGTCAGCACGCAACAAGTCCGCGCCTTTCTGGCCTGGTTGCGCGCCGAGTACAAGCCACGCCGTCTTACCGGCGGCGATCAGCCACTTTCCCCCAAAACAATCCGCAACTTCTGGGTCACACTGTCCGCCTTCTATCGATGGGCGAGCGGAGAGTTCGGCTTCCCCAACCCGATGACGGCCGTACCGGCTCCTAAGTTCGAAGATGCGCCGGTCGAGCCTTTTGCCCGTGAAGAAATCGAAAAGCTGCTGAAGGCAGTGGAATATTGCCGCGAGGCAAAGACTGATCATCGTCAGGCTTTCACCATGCGGCGGAGCTCAGGGAACCGGGATCGTGCCATCATCTTGACGCTGCTGGATACGGGTTTGCGGGCCAGTGAACTGTGTTCGCTGACGATTGGTGATGTGGACCAGAAGAACGGGCGGGTACTGATCAAACATGGGGCACTGGGCGGCGCTAAAGGCGGCAAGGGACGGACGGTTTACCTGGGCAAGGCGGCCCGGCGCAGCTTGTGGCGGCACCTGGCTGAACGCGATGACGCCGATGATCCACAGGCACCGCTGTTCTTGGGGCGGCTTAATCGGCGCTTCAACAAGAATGTGCTCCGGCAGCTGATCGCCCGGCTGGGTGAGAAGGCAGGTGTAGCCAAGTGCCATCCGCACCGGTTCCGCCATACCTTCGCGATCACCTATCTTCGTTCGGGGGGCGATGTCTTCACGCTGCAATCCCTGCTCGGGCATAGCACGCTTGAGATGGTGCAGCACTACGCTCGGCTGGCTCAAATTGATGTTGAACAGGCTCATCGGAAGGCAAGCCCAGCCGACAACTGGCGTTTGTAACTGGCGCGACGGAGCATGTCTTGATGGCCGGGCACGTTCGTGCGGGCGCGCCCGGCCATTGCGTTCCAGGCGGTGGACATTAGCTGGCGAGTTCACTAGCAAGAATATGTAGTGCCTGGGCGACTTGGCCCCTTGAAAGTCCACGCAACAAGCGCTCGAGATCGCTGTCCGCTTCAAGCTTCAAAGTGCCAGGACCAGCAAGGCGACTGATCCGATCACGGACCTCGGAACCTAATAACGGCGCGTAGATGCCATCCGTCACGCGCACATCCTCGTGCATTAGGTTCATGCTAACTGCCTTGTAGTCCGCCATGGTTCGTGCGTGCTGAAGCGCCCACACGGCGTGACCGTGGCGGAATTTGTGTGGTGATTTGGGCTGCAAACCGGCGGCAGTGAACAGTCGCTGTAAGCGCCTAGCAAGTGCGATATGACGCTGTTCTCCAGCCAGTTGAGCGGAAAGGGACGCATCGCTCCAACGGACGACGATTGGCGAGTACCACATTGCCTCAGGCGGCAACTGTTCCCGAACGAAAGAGTCCCATTTCTCAATGACCGCCAAGAGTTCCGGTAATTCCAGGAGGTAGGTTGTCGCTGACTTACTGTTCTTCGTCCGCACCCCGAGTGATGGCCATTGCCTGATCGTTCGGCTTGGCAAGTCCACAGCTGCCAAGGGGAGTGAGCCGAGTGCGCTGGCCCGCATGCCCGAGACGAAAAGGAGGGCTGCGGCAGCCTGGTCGCGCCAGACCGCCAGATCGGTAGTAGGGATGGGCATCGCGGTTATCTGTCTGACTTCATCAAGGCTAACAAAGACATGCTCTCCCGGCGAGACAATGACACTGCGCGGTGGGCGCAGCGTCTCGATCCAGGCCATGGGCATCTCTCGGAACTCCCGGGCATAGGTCATTTTGGCCCATGTAAATAGGCGCTTGGCGTTCTGAACGATTTTCTTTTGCGTGGTGGCCGCTCGGGGAGCCAAGCCATCGCCTGTTCCGATTGCAATCAGATGATCGGGCAGGGTCGGGCGCAACTTGTGAGCCTGTGCCAACGAGGCCTCGTCTGCCCACAGCAACACATGTCGAAGGTAGGACCAATATCTACCAACGGAGTTTTTGCCGAGCTGCATCACCTCGCGGAGATAGGCTAAGTGTGCCTTTGTCCAGATATAGTTCTGTCTATTGATCAAGGCGACCGCCGCGATTGATCTTGTGCCCGCAAATCGGGCAGATGCCACTCAGTATTACGTGCTTGTTGCGGAGTGAACGCGTGGCTTCGCTGAGCTCCACTGCTTTGCGACAACGCAGGCAATACGCCTGTCCGGGTGCAAGCCGGTGCCCCTTGTGGACTGGACGACTGTTAGTCACCCAGGTGGAGAAGGCCGTGCCGCTAATCCAGATGTGGCCAGTCTCATCCCGCGTGTGGGGCAAGCCGCAATTCGTCCACTCCCTGATCGTGATGGCTGCAACATCCAATTCTTCAGCAAGTTCGACCGGGGTGTACAACATAGGCAGCAAGCCTGGCGCCTTGACGATAATGTGGCGTGACAAGCGGGGGCGGGCATTTTTGATATGGGTAGGCTCCATAGGCTATGGTCTCCGTGGCGCCACAACAAAAACGGCGTACTTGGTGAGTACGCCGTCACATTAGCATAAGGGCCTTTCGTCTGTCACTATCCCGACGTCCCGCCGGTGTCACCTCTCCTGCGCGGCTGATATCCTTTGGGTACGATTTCACCTCCGAAGGTCTTCCGAATCTGACATAGTCTATTCCGGATGGTCTTGGATGCGACAAAAAGGGCTTGACCGATCTCAGCGGAGGAGTGATTCATCCACCATAGTCTTAGCGCTTCGCGATCCCATTTGTAGTCGGGGATCATATTCCAGGGCTGGTCGGAAACCGTCCAACGCGTTCGGACAACCTGTGTGCGGTTCGACCGTGGTCTCTTGGTGGACAATTCAGTAAGCGTGTCATATTTCGGTAGAAGATGTAACACCTGGGTGTCATCCCAGCGTGCCCGGCATTGGGCGAGGAGGGCTGCCACAAAGGACCTTATTTCCTTATAGATGAAGCCCTGACACCTAAGTGTCAATTTCAAGGGCTGCCCAGTAAATGGGCGGGAAATCAGGCAAGTCAACGGTATGAGGTCAATGCCCTGCCAGTCACCGGCGCTTTGGAGAGACAAATGAAATGTCCAGTTCGCCTCGCGGAAATTGGAATGTATTGGCTCAGGTCCACTGGCCAACAGGTGCAGCGTCTGGACGAATGACACGGAGCGAATTTCGGATGAGACAAATCCAGCAGCAAACTCACTCAGGTGTCTCTCGATGGCAGGGATGGTAGTCGGAATGCTTATGGCACACAGTTCGACAGGCCGGCATGCCGGCTCTCCAAACCAGGCCATGGGAGAAGCGTGAGGCCAGCGCTTACCTACCGCCGAAGCAAGCTCAACGATGTAAGGAATTAGCTCCTGAGTGTCACTGACGCCAACCACTTCAACGCTATTACCCAGACCGACTGGGAGGATGTGAAAGGATACCTCAAACGGCATTTCCTCGGCCCCGTTAATCTCACTACGTAAGGTGCCCAGAATTTCGATAACCCGCTTTTGAGAAAGCAACATTCTCTGTTGGATTGTGCCCACGGTGACGTGGCAGGGGCTGACAGCGGATTCTGTACTCTGATCGCGTTTTGTCCACTCTTCGAGCCAATCAAGGAACTCCGTAGCTGGAGTCTCTATATAAATCCCGGCTCTAAACATAGGGCTTTCACAGCTCTTTCCCAATGGCTTGATCCGAGAACCTACACTTGCAGGTCGAGAAAGGTACGAATGCCGTCGGTGGTCTCGTCCAGGCATTCGGGGCGAATGTTTGTCAGGCTATCACTGGGTGAGTGGACGTGGCTGATATCCGTCTGCGTCGCGCCGGTTGGGATGCCCAGAAGACGATTTAGAAGGCGAATGGGTGGAGCGATAGGGACGAGATTGCCGCGGCCCACGGAAAGGGCGCGATTGAAGCCGGAATTGAGCCAAGCGGCGTGATCGCTGGATCCGGCCAGCGGCGTGAGCCATTCGCGAATCGTGCTGGTACCGACTTGCTGGCAGGCCTGCTCCCATTGCAGAAGGACGGACCCATCTACTGCGCGCCGGCGCAACACCCCCTCACCGGATACCGCCATGAGACACTGGCCGCGACCAACTGTGTCCACATTGATGATCAGGGTCTTCTCACGATCCAAGCGGTGCTGGTACTTTTCGACAAAAGCCTCTGATCCCCACAGACCGGTTTCCTCAGCCGCCCAGAATGCCACGGCTAGGTCCACCCCAGTTGTCGAGTGCTGCTTAAGTTTGTTGGCTAGCTCAAGCACTACCGCGACGCCCGAGCCATTGTCATCGGCCCCCGGATTCTCTGAGAGCTTGCCGCCAGACCGATAGGTGAGGAGCGAAAGCATGACGATGACCGCCCCCGGTAATCCGAGTGCAAGTACCAGCCAGGCACCAAATGACTGCCAAATGAAGCGCAAACTTTCGGCAAGCCTTGCCGTTGCGGTGATAACTGACAGGCTGCCGGCGACCAAGCTGTAAGCTACCAGGATCAACACCCCCAGAAAGGCAAATCCGGCTGCAAAGTCGTTGTATCGCCCGAGGCTCCGGCGCCATGCTGGGACACTCGGTGCTGTGTCATAGTGGGCGCAAAGAAAGACCACGCGCTGAGCTGGTTGCGCGACGATTTCGGACCACGGCCGCGTTATTCCGGCAAGAATGTTCTGCCCAACTGCTCTCGCTGTGCCTCGCTCCAGAAGACGCCACAGTTGCCCAAAAACAACAAACGACACTAGCACGCCGGCCAAGATTAGCCAGGGATTCAGCCGCGCTGATAACAACGTCAAGACCACCATGCTATAGGCCAGGCCGGCGCTTCGTATGCGTGTTAACCAGGAATCTGCCTGATAGACAAAGCGCTCGTTCTCAGGCGTAAGACCAATGGCCTTGCATTGCTGCTGCAGCCAGGCGATTGCTTTGGCCTCGCCCTGGCTACCGGGCAGCCGCGCGCCAACAGTTTGTTGTAGATCGGATAGGTAATCGTAAGCCTTCAATGCGTTGCCCTTGGTGCGCGTCAATTCGCCTGGTTGTCAGCAAACGGGAGATACAACTCTACAGAGGTTCCTGTGGGGCTGGTAGCCATCATACGCAGACGACCGTTGGCCATTTCGGCCCACTCATGCATACCGGCAATGCCGAAGTGTCGGTCACGAACCAGCTCGGGAAGCGATAGCGTGGAAAGAGGCGTTCCCCCTCCATCGTCGGTGATGCAAATTCGAATACCGTCAGATAGCGCTTCCAGAGTTACCCGAGCGTTCTTTGCCGCAGCGTGCCGGATCACATTGTTTAGTGCCTCAGTCACGACATGATAGGCGGCGTCGACAGCTTGTTGACTGACCTGGGGTTCGTCTTCCAACGCGAGGATCAGTTCAAAGTTGAGATCGGGATATTTTTCCTCGAAGGTCCGGATGATCTGCTTGAGCGGCAATAACAGCCCCTGGTTCATGATGGGCGGTCGTAGTCCAGCGGATATGTCTCGCAATTCATTGGAGAGCCGCCGCAATTCTTCTACTTGCGCGCGAAGAAGGTCGAGCACCGGATGATTTTGCGGAAGTGCCGCCGTGGCTATCTCCAATCCGTGTGCCAAGGTGTATGTTCGCTGCAACGGCTCATCGTGTAAGCGAAGGGCCAGTTCCCTTCGCTCAGCGCTACGTACGCGTAGGCGGTCTTCAGCCACTTCTTGCAGTGCCTCAAACAATCGGATGTTTTCGACGGCAATTGCAGAGGCCCCAACTGCTTGCTCGACAAAGGTGATCTCCTGAAAATCAAACGGGGCATCTGCGGCCTTTGCCCCAAGGACGAGTATGCCCCTGGTGGCGTCATTGCCTCGGAGGGGCAGGGCGAGGCGCGCCCAGGGATAATGCCGGAACAACTCGGCCTCGGGTGCTGACTGGAAGAGCAGCGCCTGTTCGATGTTGTCAATAGTTGTGCAGCTATCCGCATGCTGCACCTGCATGCCAGTACTGGCGGCGAGCACTAGCTGACCCTGTTGATCGGGGAGGAACAAGGCAGCGTCGCGCACCTCCAGGATAGCCGGCACTGTCTTCACTAAAGCCTGGTGAAGCGTGTGGCTCTGCGGATTAGCTGTTAGCTCTCCGGTCAAGACCTGCAAAGCGCGGTTAAAGTGCCTGTCTGGTCCGTAGAGCAGGACATCAATGGCTGGCTTGAGACGCGAATTTGCCTGACTAACGACCCCGACGGCAACTAGCACAGAAATCATGCCAACGACTGGAGAAATCGATGCGAGCTGCCGGGAGGCTTGCGATAACCGCAAGCTGGAGAAGAAGATTACAGAAACAATAAGGCCAGCCACCAGGAGCAACAGGGTTCGTCCGGCATACAAATCTAGCTTCAGGAAGCGATGCCGATAGATGACGTACGCATATGTGGCCGGGATCGCCCCTAGTAACGGCAAGGTCAACTCGACGGGCAGGAGCGTGGCTGAGGTAATTGCTTGCGGCAAGGCTGTGAAGAGCACGAATGGCAACAGCGCCACCCCGGTGCCGAGCAGAAGCAGGCCGGCCTGACGGCGCGAGTAGCCTGATTGTTGTCGCCGTGCGCGTACTGTCAGAATGAAAGGCGTAGAAAGGAAGGACAGTGCCAGGAGAGCCAACGAAAGGGCCTCCAGGCGAACGCCGAGCACTGATGTCCAGCTAGAGTCAGGATTGAGAAATAGAACCTCAAAAATGATCCCGGCGGCAAGCAATGCGGCTATCGCATAAAGAATCCGGAAGAGAATCGATGATCGCCATCTATCCCGGTCCGGCAAGAAAGCCATCTCGAAATATCCGACGCTTGCGACGGGCAATAATACGCCATAGGCAAGGCGTGCCCCTGGAACGCCTGCTCCGCCGGCTGGCGCTGCCACAAGCGCGACACTAAATGCGAGGAGAACAACACCCAGGTGCCACGCATCGCGGTCTCGCTGACGTGCCATGAGAACAATGACAAAGCCAACCAGCCAGGCTTCCAGGGCGACAAGGGCGGGTAACAAAAGATTGAGCAGTTCAAGCGGGGTAGGGATGCCTGAAGCTATTGAAACTGAAAAGACTTCTTGACCACGGCTAAACGCATAGATGTGCGCAGGGCTTTTCGGACCAAATCGAAACGCCAGGTCAGTGTATCTCGTGGGGATACCATCAATGGCGAGTAGAACATCCCCAACTTGCACCAAAGGCTGTTCGGCTGATGTGTCCGCGGATGGTTGCAGGTCTCGCGCTACAACTGCTGTTCCACCCGGGAGCCAGTCGACCCAGACCGACTGGTAGGGGACAACGAAGGCATACTCATATGCGAAGAACAGGATGACGCATCCGACCCACAGCCCAACGAAGACCCGCCAGCGCGAAAGCGGGAGTCGAGGCTTAAGCGTCGAAAGAAGGGAGGATAGACCTGGCATAAGCGATCAGGGGCGCGGTACGGTCTGGTTCAAACACCGCCAATGCCGCCACAGCCTTTTGCTCATAGACCTTGCCGAGTTCTAACGTCTTGGACAGGCCGCCAAGGCTCAGCACTAGCTCATAGACGGATTTTGCCCATTCCGAATCCTTGCGCGGATGCTCCTGACCAATGAGGTGAACTAATGCGGCGTGGTCCAAATGCTCTCGTCGCTCACTGGCAAGGATCACCGGCAAGGAAGCGCTAAGGGCGCTGGGCGATTTGGCCGTGGGCGCAGCAATGAAGTCCTGAATGTCGTCTGCGATTTGGAGCAAGGTGCCAAGCGACATCCCAAATTCCTTGGCCGCCTGATGCGCCCTTGGTTCCTCGGTAGCGATGCGGGCTCCGCTCCACGCTGCAACGGCAAACCCAATACTTGCTTTAGCCAGGGCATGCCGCCAATAGCTGGCAACCAACTCGTCTGGCTGTACGGGCCGGTTCTGCCCAACGGAGGCGAGCAGCCACCCCTGAGCGTAGCCGTCGATAACTTCACGCTTTACCCGCTCACCGGTATCGAGCTGCGCCAAACAGGACTGGGATAGAAAGACCATCGCCAAGGTCGAACTAAGGATGCGGTCCAGTGTCCAGGCCGACCATGGGTTGTCAGTGTCCTGATCTTGAAAATCGTCGAGCACTGAGGCGGCCATGTGCAGTAGCGTGAACGCCGCGCCGAGTGGTACTGCAAGCGCGGGATCGCCGAGGGCGGCGTGACAGGTATGAACAGGCAGGGCCGTCGGAAGTAAGGTCCGAAGCTTGGCATCGAAAAACCCCAAGACTTCACGAGAGTCGGGCCAGTTCGCTAGGTGCGGATGCTGGTGGATGTAAGCAAGCACCGCGTTATTCCACGACATGTGATGGATCCCTAAAAGACGAGCAGCCCGTGGGCGGGCTGCTGTCGGGGCGGACGCACCTTCACAAAGCTGTTAACCCCACCAAGCAATGCTCTTTTGTGGGACGGCCCACACCATCACAAGGGCAACCAGCATGGCGTCAACTGGAAGTGAACGGATCGCCCGGGTAACTGTGGTTCCGATCGCAGTGCGTGACGCCTGATGCTCTTCCTGCTGTCCAATCGTTTCAGTGAGGGCTTCTGCTTCTGTCACGGACTCTTCCAGCAATTTGTCAAACATTGTTTGCCTCCTTTGGCTCCAGGCTGCCTGCCCGACGATTTGTGCGATTACAGTGTGGACGCCAGTTATTCTTGGACATCCCGCTTGCCACTAGAAGAACTACTTTGCTCGTCCGCTGTGCCAGGGCTGTTCTGAATATGCAATGGAATTAGGCCGGCCTGGAAGGCCCGAATCATAGCGGCCGCGAGGTTTTTCACGCGCAACTCGCGAAATACCGCTTTCATATGATTGTCGAACGTGTTCTCGGAAATTTGGAGGATCTTGGCGTGCTCGGCGTATGTCAATTCGGGTTTCTGCCAGATGGCCAGGAGGACTTCAAGTTGGCGCTCAGTCAAAACCTTAGCTTGCCGCTCTGTTCGGCGAGCCATGTATCTACGCTGAATTTCCTTAGAAAAGTATACGGCGCCATTGTTGACGGCGCGAATGGCCTGGAGCAGGTCGACAGAGAGCTCATCATCCTTGAGCAAATATCCCATCGCCTCGACCTCAAGCGCACCCTCGACCAGGGATGAATCGACGTCGCTCGAAAGGATGAGGAACTGCGTTTCAGGGAACTTCTGGCGCATCCGTCGGATGGCAGGGAGCACCTGGTATCGCCCGCCATCTCGGATGGTGGTCCCCGCCTTGGCCGGGATGCCTAGGTCCAGAAGGACGACGTCCGGGCGATGCTGCTCGATGATGGGCTCGATCATTTCTCCGGCGGTGCCGGTGGCAACCAGATCGAACTCGGGGTTGCCCGCGAGCTTGTGCCTGACAGACTCAAGAATGAGATGGTGATCGTCTATCAGGGCGACTTTTATAGGCGGACGGGCCGATCCTGTCTCCATCTTGTCCAAATTATATGAGGATTTGTAACTGGTCGCTATGACGCGTTTGCGTCATTTCTGCATAGCCCCCCAGCGAGAGGGGATGACACCCAGGTGTCAGATACATAAGGGGAGACTAAACCTCTCGGACGGAGCCCGTTTCCATGCCATGACACTGGGGGGTGAGCCGTAAAATGACGCAGATACGTCATAGACATGAGGGCGCGCTTGGACGTAGTATGCGGGCATCGAAGAGGCAGGCCAGTTTGGTTAGCCTAGTTCCGAGTGTAAGTACCGATGGCGTGTGTCATTACCGTAAGCGGGTCTCAACCGAGATCTGGAAAGACTACCGTTGCCGTGAATCTTGCCGCTAGCTTGGTATTGGAGGGGCACTCCTGCATGCTTATAGACCTGGGTGCAGGCGCCAGCGCCAGCCGTGTGCTCGGCGTCAGCCTACGGTCGTACCTGTTCTCCGCTGGCGCAGTCTTGGAAGGAAAGGCATCGCTCAGGTCGGTCAGGCTGCCCACGGCTTCGGGCATTGATCTCGTTGCTGGTTATCAAGACACTGCCCTGCCGGCGGATGCGTTCTCGCAGGCATTGCCTCTGCTACGTGAGCAACTGGGTGCGCTTGGTACCGACTACCGATTTGCCGTGCTCGATTGTTCTGCAAATATCGGTCCGGTCGAGTCATTGGCTCTGACACTGGCAGAACAGGTCGTCATTGTCTATTGTCCGGGCCAAGCGGATGGCCGCAATCGACCGACCTTGCCGCGCCTACAGTACGCCTATGTTACCGGAGCGGTAGCAGCCGTTGCGAACAAAGTCTTACCAGACTGGTCTCTGTCGGAACTGGACGGCCAAGGCAGGGGAAGTGTCCCATCTCGCCCCCTGGGCAGTGTGAGATACGCGCCGGAATTGCCGGAAATGTACTGGCGGGGGCTGCCGCCTGTTCAGACCCGACCGGAAACCGCTTTTGCGCAAGACATCCAAGGTATCACCCGTAGTTTGTTGGAAGTTCATCCGGTGTAACGGAGGTGTTCAGTGCCGCAAAACAACTTCATTTACTTGTCGGGCAACCTGGCCGACGATCCTTACTTTGAAATGCTTTCGGGCGAGAAAGGCAAGACGCCATATATCCGTTTCGACATGGTCGTGGAACGCGACTCTGGGCAGGGTGGGCCGAGCTCGCTCGATCCCGCCGGCAGCCAGGATGGATTCGCCGGACGAGCCGATGACCGGCGCGCTGATTTGATCCGCGTGACAGAATATGGAGTCCGAGCCAGGATTGACTTCTTCTTTCTCAAGAAGGGCGCGCATGTCGCCATAAGTGGCTGGCTGCAATCGCGGCGCTACTTTGACCGTGGTGCAAAGCGTATGCGGCGGGTGACCGAAGTCAACGCGCAAAAGATCAGCTACGGGCGCGGCTGTGACTTCGAGCGCGGTGAGCGGCAGCGCCTTTCGATCCTTGCACAGCTCGAGACAGATCGCGCGTCAGTGCCGGCTGACCTGGTACGCGGCCCGATCGTGCTAGGACCAGAAGACGTGGTCTTGGACCCGGCCTGATTGTATGGAAATCGAGATTCGGCCTGGTACGTTCACTATGGTACTTGCAGTGAGTGCAATCTTTCTCCTGACGCTCTTGGGCTACCAATCGTCGCCCCGCGATGAAGCCGGCCGCCCGGTGCTTCTGCTGCCCGACGTGCGGGCCGTTGAACTCTATCGTCGAAGCGCGGTCGGGTGGGCCAATGAATGGAAGAGTATGAGCGCGGACCTTGAGCAGATCCTCAGCGATGCTGACGTGCAGTTGCTGACGCGTAGCCGACAGGCGCAGCGCGTGTTCGACCGGGCGGTAGCCCTAGCACAGGAAGTGGATGGCACAGAAGCACCGTCGGCCCTCTTGGGATTGCATGAGCAAGCGGCATCTAACAGCAACGCCCAGATCGAAGCAAGCGCGGCAATCGCGCGTTGGCTTTCAGCTCCGACCGATGAGAACCGAGCTGCTGCGGATGCGGCGTTAGCAAACGCTAATGCGGCCCTGGCGGTGTTGGAGGCCAACGATTGGATCGCGCCGGCAAGTGAGGTAAACACGCCATGAGCGGCCCGGCACAACTACCAGCTGGCTTTGAGGACCTGCTGCGAGGCGGATTTCGCACCAACGGGCAGGAAGCAGCACAAAGGCCAGGACAGCACCCCACTCGACAGATTAGCGTGGCGAGCACGGCGATGGACGTACAGCAAATGTCCGATATGCTGGATGCCCAGTTTCGGCTGCGGGAAGCCGCGCAAGCCAGCCGGGTTCACGCAATCCGTGCCCTGGTGACGACCGCCGAGGCGTTGTGCCCTAGCCAATGGGATGCGGAGAAGCGTGCCGGGCATAGCCCCGAGGAGTGGCCGCCCGAACACATTGGCGAGTTTGTGGTCCGCCATACGCTTTCCGCACTGCAACACGGGTACTTGGCGCAACAAACCGACCTGGCTGCGGAATATGAAAGGACGAGTCGGGAGCTCACAGCCGCCAATGGGGAGCTCAGCCGCTTGAAGCTTCAGCTCCAACACGCACAGGCGGTGGCGCGAAACGCTGCTGCACAATCAGGACAAACTGCTCAGGGCAAACATGGCGTTCGTGCCGTTGCCCAGGCGTCACCAGCTGAGTCAGCCGAGAGCGAACCCGCCGAAGTTGCCGGTGAATTGACCGACGGTGCCAAAGAGCTTGAGGCGGTCTCACCCGAGCGGATTGATGCAGTCATCAAAGTGATGGCTGCGACTGGGCTGTCGAGAAGCGATGAGGTGCGGGAACGGCTGGCGGTGGAGTGGGGAGCGCGACGAAGCAGTAGCCGCGTGGGATTGCCGGTGCGCGCTGCACTGCATCGTGGGCTGGTGGACACATTCCCGTGCATTGTCGAGTGGCCAGGTGAGAGGACGCGACAGTTCCTGGTGCTGACGCCGGCTGGACGGGCGCGGGCGGTTGAGCTTGGTGTTGTGCCCGTCGAGAGCGAATTCGAAGGCGGCATGAAGCTGCACAAGACGGCCGATCACTTGTACCTGGTGCTCAAAACTGCCGACATCCTGAGCGCCGATGGATACGAGGCGGTGACCTATTTGCCTGAGTGTCTTCAGGTCGCGGATGGCGAGTACTGTCCCGATATTGCAGCGCGCAAGGACGGCAGGATTGTCTACGTAGAATGCGAGCGATCGCAGATCAAGGCGCGTGAGGCAAAGTGGACCCGGGCGGCGGAGGCCAATGGTGGCACGATCTACCTGGTTACTCCCAACCGAAAGATCATGGATGCCATCACGTCGGAGATCAAAGCCACCACTGGTAGTGAGCACAAGATTTGGGCTTTCAATATCAGTGAGCATGCCGCTGGGAGTCGTGGTCCTAACGGTTCAATTTGGACGCACCAGCGATGAAATCTGGTTTGGCTATTGACAGGCATCGCATCCGATGCACAATGCAAAGTGGTAGATGACATAAGCGTTTAGACGACAAGGTGACAAGGGCAAGATGTTGACGGTTGTGCGGCTCGTGAGTGTGATGACGTTGTGTGCTGGCCTGGGATCATTGTCCCCGGCTGCCGCCGCCGCGCCCTTTGCGGCCACCGTTCACCACGAGCATGGTGACATATCCAGCGCAATATCTATTTGGGGCATTGCTCAGTCACGCTACTCCGCCACCGATGTGCATTTGCGGGGTGCTACTTCGGGAGTACCGCCGTGGCTGGAGGAGTTGCTGCAGCGAGTCTCCAAGTGGCTCGATGGCGTCATTGATGTCGTGGCGGCGCACGCGCCCGAGCCGGCGGTGAGCAGCGAGCCCTCGGTCGTTGTTGCCAATCCTGCGCCGGCGCCCGCCAGCCTGACCGTTGGGCAAGTGGAAGCAAGCCTGGTTGCGCAGACCAATGCCGCTCGAGCTGCGGCTGGCCTGCCGCCGCTGCAAGTGGATGCGGCGTTGACTGAACTGGCGCGTCAGCGCAGCCAGGATATGATTGACCGAGATTTCTTCAGCCATACAGATCCGGTGACTGGTGGCTCCTTGGTCCAGGCGTACTGCATCGCGCCGCTTGGCGTGGCGTATTGCGGGGAGAACCTGGCTGGTGCCGGTGGGCTGGCTGACGCCGAGTCAAATGTAGTGGGCCGTTGGCTGGCTAGTGATGGGCACAGGGCCAACATGCTGCGAACGGAGTTTGGGCGAGTTGGAATTGGCGTGGCGGTTGGAGGGCGGTGGGGCGCGGTGGTGACGCAGTTGTTTGCGCCCTAATAATAAAGACCATGACAGCCGATTTTCAGAGTCTATTTCGCTCCGATCACAGCCAACGTGACAAGTTTAGGTCACGCCTCTTCGGAATATTCAGTGAGGAAATAGTCCGTTGCTGGGCTCGGGACAGGCAGGCTCCATATACTAATTTGGGGCGACCAACGGTGCGAGCCGCGGGTCAACAACGTGGCCGCACGCTTGACTTTACCTTCTTGTCCAAGAGTGACGGTAATGCCTACATTTCCGAAATGAAGTGCGAACTAGAGTACGAGGGCTACAGGTACCTTACTCTTAACACGCCCTCGCAACTCGACCACCATCGCAATGAGGCTTTTCGAGTGTTTCTCGATGTGGCAAAGAATCCGAACCTATATATCGTGAATATTGGCGGCAAGCCCCATCCGATTTCAGGTTCCATTCTGGTTTGGGGGAGATGCTCAGACCAGGGGCGCGCCTCGGTTATGACTCAATATGGTTTCAGAGAAATTCTTTCGCTTGAGGGAATTATCGAGGACCTTGTGACCTGGCAAAATCATGAGTACCTTGAACTGCTTGAGAGGTATAGGACATGGACTACTGGTCTCTTCACCGGCCTGAGCGAGTTACGAAGACGGCCAACTACCTAGAAGTCGTTTTATAACCCAATTTCTAGGCCGTTCAATCGTGTGCAGATGGGCGATGGCTAGAATGCAAAAAGAGACTTCATGAGCAAATTCATCATTATTCGGGGCCCGTCTGGCGCCGGGAAAAGCACTGTTGCTAAGGCACTCATGGATCTGGTTACGAAGACTACGGCTCTAATTGAACGTGATTATTACATGTTCATGTTTATGCCTGACGATGGTTCAGTCGTCCCAGACAAGGAGCTAATCGAGAACAACATATTGACGTGCTTAGATCGAGGGATTGACGTGATTTTTGAGGGGAACTTTAGAGTTATGACACACAAGCAGTTATTAGACAGGATATTTGCCGTACACCCTGATGAAAACTACATGTTTTATCTGATTCACTTACAGATTTCATTAAACAGGCTGCTGCCCACGAGATTTGGCATAATTTGGTTGTCGAGAGCCAAAGGAGCCAAACCCATGAGCAGCAGCCGGGAATTGTACACGCGAGTGATCCATACGTTGAGTCCCCTGGTGAGTGTG
>JADZEK010000008.1 GCA_020850595.1 Anaerolineales bacterium | reverse complement strand
CAAGGACTTTCTGGCCAAGCATCCCCGGCTCCACATGGAACAGTTCCCCGGCTACGCGCCCGAACTCAATCCGGCCGAGTTCATCTGGTGCCAAACGGATGCCGACCTGGCCAATAGCTTACTCGTCGACCAGGATCATCTGCTGGCCCGCCTGGACAGCAAGCGTCGCAAGCTTAGGCGCTCCCAGCCACTGCTCTGGTCGTGCATCTATGCATCCGACTTGCTGTGGCGCTAGTGTGTACCATTACTTATACGAACATCAGTAGCTCCGCAGCAGCCGGATGATCTCGGCCTGGTCGGCCTCCGGCAGCCCCGCCAACGCGTTGCGGATGATCCACTGCGTGTTGGCGTTGGCGCGGACGGCCTGCTCGCGCAAAAACCGGCTCACTTCCGGCGGGCTTTTCGGCCCAAGTTTCTCCAGCACCTGGGCGGCGGTGCGGCGCACCTCGCCGTCGCCCTCGCCCATCAGCGGGCGCAGCACCGCCAGCGCCGCAGGCACGTTATCCCACTGGCGGTCGTTTACCAGCGGCGTGAGCGCCGCGGCCCCCAGCCGCCGCACCCAGCGCGCCGGGCCGACCACCCAGCGCCGCGCGATCTCCAGGTAGCGCGTCGGCTCGGCCCGCATCAGCGGGCCAAGCGCCAGCTCGGCCAGCGCGTCGGCTGTGTCGGCGCTTTCAACCTGCGGCGCCCAGCGCTCGATCAGCGCCAGCGCCGCGGCTGGGGCGGCTAGCGCCACCTGGCCCAGCCAATCGGCCGCGATGCGGCGCTCCTCGCGCGACCCGCCGGCCCAGACGGTGTCGGCGGTCTGGCGCGCGGCAGCCGGGTCGCTCTTGAGCAGCGGCCGCAGCGCGTTGGTGATGGCGCGCACCACGGGAGCCGGGGCCTTGTACTCGTTGGCCGGGGCGCTGGTGGTGACCACCGGGCTGGCGCGGTGCGTCCGGTCGGCGTATTCGTCGAGCAGGCGGCGCACCAGGGCGGCCACAGCCACGGCGTCGGGGAACTTGCCGGGCAGCGCGGCGGTGTGCCGGCGCAGCACGGCGGGGTCTATCGGCGGCATGACCGTTCCTGGTCTCGGTCGGCCTTAGGCCGCCAGGCGCGCCTCGAGCCTGGCCTTCACGGCCGGCCACTCGGCGGCCAAAATGCTGAAATAGACCGACGAGCGGTGGTAGCCGTCGGGCATGATCAGGTTCTCGCGCAGTACGCCCTCGCGCACGGCCCCGAGGCGCTCGATGGCCGCCTGCGAGCGCTCGTTGCGCAGGTCGGTCTTAAGCTGCACGCGAATGCAGCCGAGCGTCTCGAAAGCATGGCGCAGCAGCAGGTACTTGCTCTCGGTGTTCACCGCCGTGCGCTGGTAGGGCCGGCCGTACCAGGTGCCGCCGATCTCCAGCCCGCGGTGGACGGGCTGAATGTCCATGTAGCGCGTCGCGCCGATGGCGCGCTGGTCGGCCAGGTGATAGACCGCGAAGGGCAGGTCGCCGCCCAGGCTTTGGCGGTGGAGCATGTCGGCGATCCAGGCGCGCATGTCGGCCTCGGTGCGCATGTTGGGATAAGGCATGTAGCGCCAGATCGAGTCGTCTTGCCCGGCGACGGTCAGGTCGCGGGCGTGGTCCAGGCTGAGCGGCTCTAGCCGCACATTGCGGCCGGTAAGGGTGATGGGGGTGACTACCAAGGGGGTCATGTGGCGCATACCTCAAGTGAGCGTGAAGACCGCCATTGTACCCGGAAACAGGCCTCCGCTTCGTCGCGCGCCCGCCGCTCAGCGGGCGCGCGTGAAGCGCGTGAGCGCCCCGACCACGATGGCGGCGGTGAGCGCGTGCATCACCATCAACGCGCCGACCGTGGCGGCGGTGGCCCCCGGCATGAACCCGAGCAGGCCCAGGTCGGGCAGCAGCGAGAGCAGCAGAGCCGCGCCCGCGATCAGGCGGTAGAGCGTGATCGGCCGCCGGGTGAAGCGCGCCAGCAGCGCGAAGACCACCACGCCCAGCCCGCCGCCCACCAGCGTGAGCGGCACGAACATATAGGTTTGGAGTGGGGCGAAGCCGGGGTCAACGTCCAGCGTGGCTAGTGCGGCAGCGCGCACCAGGCCGTTGACGAGCACGGCCACGGCCAGCGCGGCCAGGCCCACCCACCACACCCGGCGCAGGGCGACCGGCTCGGCGGGGGCGGAGGGGGGAGCGGTTGGGGCGGTCATGGCGGTCTCCTGGGTTGGGTCAATGCCCCCGGCGCTTGGCCGGGGCCTGGGGAAAAGATAGCCTGAACGTGTGGAGAGAATGTGTAGACGCTGTGGAAAAAACACGGCCGCCACTGCCCAGCCGCTAAAGTTGACAGCGTATGATATAATTCGATAACCTAATTATTTTGAGTGGTAAGTATTGCCCGGACGACCTGCCTCCGACCCGGCCGCCCAGAAAGCTAAACAGGTTCACCTCCGATGGCCCGCTACTCCGAAGCGGTGCGGCGCTATACCAGCGCCACGTTTTCCTCGCTCCACACCCGCAATTACCGCCTTTACTACATCGGCCAGGTGATCTCCACCTCCGGCACCTTCATGCAGTCCATTGCCCAAGACTGGCTGGTGCTCAAGCTCTCCAACTCCGGCACGGCGCTGGGCGTCGTCACCGCCCTGCAATATCTGCCCATCCTGCTGCTCGGCTCCTACGGCGGCCTCGTCGCCGACCGCTTCCCCAAACGCAAGATCCTCTTCATCACCCAGGGCCTCGCCGGGCTGCTGGCGCTGGCGCTTGGCGCGCTGGTGGCCACCGACGTTGCGCAGTTGTGGATGGTGAATGTGCTGGCGCTGCTGCTGGGCCTGAACACCGCCTTCGACATGCCCGCCCGCCAGACCTTCGTCATCGAGCTGGTGGGCGAGGCCGACCTCAAGAACGCCGTCACGCTCTACTCCACCCTCGTCAACCTGTCGCGCATCATCGGCCCGGCTGTGGCGGGCGCCCTCATCGCCACGCTCGGCCTGGCCCTGTGCTTCATCCTCAACGGCTTGTCGTACGCGGCCGTGCTCATCATGCTCTGGCGCGTGCGCCCGGCCGAGCTGTACCCCGCCCCGCCCGCCGCCCGCGCCAAGGGCCAGGTGCGCGAAGGGCTGCGCTACGCCTTCCGTCACCGCATCGTCAGCACCACGCTCTGGATGATGCTGCTGATCGGCATGTTGACCTTTGAGTTCCAGGTGACGCTGCCGCTCATGGCCCGCTTCACCTTCCACGGCGACGCGAGCAGCTACTCGCTGCTGACGGGCGCGCTCGGCCTGGGCGCGGTCATTGGCGGGCTGCTCATCGCCGGGCGCCGGTCGGTTTCGCCGCTGGGGCTGGCCAACGGCGCGCTGTGGTTCGGCGTCGCGGTGGTCGTGGCGGCCTGCATGCCCAATCTCTGGCTGGCGGCCGTGGCGCTGGTGGTCGTCGGCATTTGCTCCATCCGCTTCACCACGCTGGGCAACAGCGTGCTCCAGCTCGAGAGCGCGCCGACCATGCGCGGCCGCGTGATGGCCTTCTGGACCATTGCCGTGATGGGCTCCTCCACCCTCGGCGGGCCGGTGGTCGGCTGGGTGGGCGAGGCGCTTGGCCCGCGCTGGGCGCTGGTGCTGGGCGGCGCGGCGGCCCTGGCTGCGGCGGCCCTGGGGGCACGCCGGCTGCGGCCCGAGCGCCCAGACCCGCTGCCCGCCGGCGACCCCGCGCCCGCCTCCAGCGGCGACTAGGCGCTGACGGCGCGGCCGCCGCTGCCGGGCACACACCGCCGCGCTTGGGCGGCTCGGCGCGCCTTCGGGGAAGGCGTGCCAATTCGTGGCGGCCTGTTCAGTTCGCCACACCCTCCCCCACCCGCTGAACGCTCACCACAAACTCCGGCGCTTGCGCCAGGTGCTTCTTCACCGTGCATTGCTCGGCTGCGCGGATGATCGCCGCCGCATACTTGGGCGGAAAGTCGGGCGGCAGGCGCAGGTCAATCAGCAGCTTGGTCACGTGGCCGGTGGCGGGGTCTGTCTCCAGCCGCTGGGTGACGCGCAGCCCGGTGGTGCTCAGCTCGCGCTGCTGGCAGAAGCGCAGCACGTAAAATCCCGCGCACGTCGCCGTCGAAGCCAGGAACAGGTCAAACGGCGAGGGGGCCGTGGCGGTGCCGCCATCCCTGACCGCCTGGTCGGTGTGCACGGTGTAGCCTCTAAAGTGCGCGTCCACGCGGACGCCGCCGGGGAAGTCCACCTCAATTTGCATGTCAGTCTCCTCAGGTCAGGCGCGGCGGGCTGGTCGGTGCGCCGCCGATAATCGGCCGTCCCGTCAGGCCTGGGCCGCCTCCGCCGGTTCAGCGGCGGCCAGTTGATCAATCAAATCGGCGCGCTTAGCCAGGTGATCGCGCAGCACGCCGCGCAGCAGGTCTAGCGCCTGGATCAGCCGCGCATCGGCCACGCGGTACTGCACCGATTGGCCCTGCCGGACTGCGCTGACCATGCCGCGCTCGCGCAGCACCCGCAGGTGGCGCGAGGTGGACGACTGCGGCATGCCGGCCGCCGCCGCCAGGTCGTTTACGCTCAGCGGCCTTTCTGCCAGCGTGTACAGCAGCAGGATGCGCTTGGGGTCGGCCAAGCCTGCGCATAGGCCCGCGTGTAGTTGGTTCACATCCGCTTCGAGTGTGGAGCTCAGCATTTGCTTCCCTGCTTAGAAAGTTATCCGCACAGCCGCATAAGCACAACTACGAAGAGTGTAACAAATGAAGCGCGCCTGGAGGCGTAGGGTTCGTCACTGCCACTACCATTACAAATGTCCCTATCAATTTGGACTTAATAGGGATAATTATGAGTGGCCCATCGCCGACCCAAGCCTGCTCGGTGGTTACGGCAGGTGACCCGGCGAACGTGGCTCGGACTGGTAGACAAAAATCACGAAAATGGGTGTATCATGAGCAATGGTTTGAATTTTATAACCAAATGGACGTAACCCCGCCGGCGCAGGCGCAGACAGTCGCGTGACAGTCCGCGAGCTGACACCGGTCAGCGTTGCGCCCGCCAGCAGTTGACAAAACCGAGGTTGTGACACCTCAGCCACATGGCGGCGAGCCAGGGGCGGGGCGTGAGCAGCGTACACGCCCCGCGAACCGGCGAGCTACCCCGCCGCAGGGAAGTATTCCGTCAGCCCTACCCGGATGGTGGTGGAAGGAGGGAGGCAGTTTATTGGTTTATGTGTAGAGTGGTTCAACGAACGTGAGTGCCCGTCGTAAGCTGTCGTGGAGCTAGTGAGAAAGGACCCCCCAAACATGTCTGCGGATCGCAACACGTTGTCCATTGAGGAATTCAGCACTCAGTTCAGCCAGCCCCAGGCCACGCCCGAAGTGCAGGCCTTCAGCCAACTGGCCCAGATTGAGACCCCAGCCCAGGTGCAACAGGCCATTGACGTCGCCACGACCTGGGGTTGGTGGTAAGTCTCAGCCTCGTTTGGTCTGCTAGGGCCTTTGCCTAGCGGCCGCTTGCTGCTTACCAGCCCGCGCAGCGCCGCCTGACGCTGCGCGGGCCGCCGGGAAGGATTTGCCGATGGACGCGCCGGCCATCAAGACCGCCATCTTTGCTCTGCCTGAAATTACCGCCTGGCCCGAGGCCGCGGCTGTTTTTGAGCGCACCAACAACACCCTCAGCAAAGAGTGGGAGTTGCCCGGCCTGGCCTGCGAGGCCGTCAGCGGCGGCCGCGCCGCGGCCCTGCCCGCGGCGGCCGCCCTGGCTGCCATTCAGTTGAGCATCGTCCTGGTGGACGACATGCTCGACGCCGACCCGCGCGGCGACTACCACACCCTCGGCCCCGGCCCCACCGCCAATCTCGCCCTGGCGCTTCAGGCCGCCGCCTTCCAGATCATTCAGGCCCCCGCCTACGGCCCCGCGCAGCGCGCCGACCTCTCGGCCTGGCTGGCGCACATCGGCCTGGGCACCGCCCTGGGCCAGTATCGCGATGCCAACAACGCCGGCGACGAAGCTGCCTATTGGCAGGTCGTGCGCGGCAAGAGCGTCCCCTTTTACGGCGCGGCGCTGGCGCTCGGCGCCGTGGCCGGCGGCGCGGCCCCCGAGTTAGTCAGCGGCCTGAACGAGCTGGGCGGCCTCATCGGTGAGACCGCGCAGATCTACGACGACCTGAGCGACGCGCTGCACACGCCCGCCCGGCCCGACTGGGGCCGTCCGCGCAACAACTTGCCCCTGCTCTATGCGCTGACCGCGCAGTACCCTGACCGCGCTCGTTTTGCCGACTTGCTGCCGCGGGTGGCCGACCCCGAAGCGCTGGCCGCCGCGCAGAAGATCCTCATCACGAGCGGCGCTGTCAGCTATTGCGCCTACCACGCCAACCGCCGCTACCGCGCCGCCCAGGCCCTGCTGGCGAGTCTGCCGCTGCCGCATCCGCGCCCGCTCACCGACGCCATCGCGCGGCAGGGCCAGCCCTTGGTCGGCCTGTTTCAGGCCGCGGGCGTCCCTCTCCCAACCGCTTTGGCAGAGGGCTAACCGCGGTGCGCGCCCCGGCCGAACCGCGCTCCTCCCTGGCCCAATGGCTCCTGGCGGTGGCCGCCGGCGTCTCGTTTGCGCTGTGCGTCTTCTATGTCTTCGCCCTGCTCGCCCTCGTGCCCGCGCCGGGCTTCTTAGCCCTCAACGAAAATTGGACCGTCGTCGAGGTTGACCCCGGCGTCGTCGGCCGCGGCCTGCTGCGCGTCGGTGACCAACTGCTCAGCATCGGCCGCCTCACGCGAGAAGACTACGTCACCAACCGTTACGCCGTCCCCTTCGACGGCGCGCACCCCGGCGACCTCGTGCCGCTGACCCGCCTGCGCGACGGCCAGATCACCGAGATCGTCTGGGAGATGCCGCCGGTCAGCGCGGCCGCGCTGTTCTCCCGCCTGCTGATCAGTTGGCCCGCCCTGGTCTTCTTCACCATCGGCCTCTTTATCCATCTACTGCTGCGCCCGCGCAACGAGCAATGGTCGCTGCTGGTCGGCTTCTGCTATATCACCGCGATCTGGCTGGCGCTGGGGGTCGTGTCCTCCACCAACGTCGCCGCCAGCTCGCCGGGCCTGCATGCCGCCACCTGGTTCCTCAGCGTCGTCATCTTCGATTTGCACCTGACCTTTCCGCGCTCGCTCCGGCCGCGGCGGCTGCCGTTGCGCGCCTTGCTCTACGGCGGGGCGGCGCTCATGGCCGCGCTCGAACTGTTGGCGCTCACGCCCCGCTGGCTCTACCAGGTGCCGCTGCTCCTGGCCGTGCTCTCGGCCTTTAGCCATCTGCTCTACCACTGGCGCGCCAAAGCTTGGCCCGACAGCCGCGTCGCCGCCCGGCTCATGCTGGTGGGCGTCGGCTTGGCGCTGGGGCCGGGCATCCTGCTGGCCGTGGCGCCCAGCCTGCTTGGGCAAACCTCCGAATCCAACCTGGCCGGCTACCTCGCGCTCTTCCCGGTGCCGCTGCTCCCGCTGTTCTACGCCTACGCCATCTACAAGCGCTCGCTGGGCCGCCTGGAGTTTCGCGCCAACCACTGGCTCAGCCTGTACGCCTTCCTGGTGGTTGACCTCACCGCGCTGGTGCTGGCGTTGCTGGCCGGCCAGGCCCTGCTGGCCGACCCCGATCGCATCGTGCTCTACAGCATCGTCGTGTCGGCCGTCTTTGTCGCCACGGCGCCCTTCGCCTATTCCGCCTTCCAGCGCCTGGCCGACCGGGTGGCCTATGGCGCGCTGGTCATGCCCGAAAACCTGGTGCATGCACTCGCCAACCAGATCACCACTGTCAGCAGCCGCCCGACCCTGACGACCTTGCTGGCCGAGCGCATCGTCCCCAACCTCTACATCCGCCAGTCGGCGCTGTTCCTGTTTACCGGCGGCGCGCCCGACCAGGTTTACGCCGCCGGCCTCAGCCCGGCCGAAGCCAGCCTGACCAGCGGCCAACTGGCCGCCCTGCTCCTGACCGTGGGCCGCTACCTGCCCGAAGACGCGGCGTCCCCCGCCGGCCTGACCCCTGCCCCGCGCTGGGTACGGCTGGCCGTGCCGCTGCAAGTCGAGCACAACCGCCTGGGCCTGTGGCTCTTTGGCCGGCGCGACCCCGATGATTACTATCCGCGCCGCGACATCGAGCTGCTGACCACCCTGGCCAACCAGGTGGCCCTGGCCGCCGAAAACCTGCGGCTGTTCCAGGGCATGCAGCTGCGCCTGGCCGAGTTGCAAGCCATCTTCGATGTCAGTGAGAGCCTGGCCACCGCCGGCAGCCTGGCCGAGATTTTGCAGGTGCTAGTAGACCGCGCCCTCATCTGCGCCCCGCCGGCCTCCGGCGCCATCATTCACCGCCTGGAGGCCGCCACCGGCCTGCTCGTGGTGCGGGCCGTGGCCGGCGCGGTGACCGAAAACGCCGGTCCGCCGCGCCTGTTGGCCGACAGCAGCCTGGCCGGCCGCGCCATGCGCGAGCGCCGCCGTATCTACTCGCCCGATGTCGAGCGCGACCCCGACTATACCGCCGGGCGCTCGGGTGGCGGCTCGCTCGTCTGCATTCCGCTGGTGGTGGAAGATGAAGTGCTCGGCAACCTGAGCGTCATCAGCCCGCGCCGCCAGGCCTTCGGCGACGACGATCTGCGCGTGCTCGAGTCGCTCGGCCACCAGGCGGCTGTTGCCCTCAAGAAAGCCCAGGTGACTGACAGCCTGGTCGAGTCGTTGGCAGTCGTCCAGCAGCGCTCGCTCGAGCTGGAAGCCAGCGTGGCGCGCTTGAAGTCCACCCAGTTGCAGTTGGTGCAGGCCGGCAAGCTCGCCGCCCTGGGCACGCTCTCGGCCGGGCTGGCGCACGAGATCAACAACCCGCTGGCCGCCATCAAGATGTACGCCCAGAACATCAAGCGCAGCCAGCAGCGCGGCGGCCTGACCGAGGCCATGCTGGTCAAGAACCTGTCTTCCATTGACACGCTGGTAGACAAGATCGCGCACGTCATCACGCACTTCCGCGATTTTTCGCGCCGCTCGTCCAACACCTACGCCCAGGTCAACCTCAATCAGCCGGTGGCCAGCGCCCTCGACATGTTCGGCGACCAACTCGCCCTGCGCGACATCACCGTCACCACCGACTTCGCCCCCGACCTGCCGCCCGTGTGGGCCGACGCCAATCAGCTTGAGCAAGTGATGGTCAACCTGATCTCAAACGCCCGCGATGCGCTTACCGGCCAGCCGCAGCGCCGGCTGCAGCTGCGCACAGCGCAGGTAGACGGCCAGGTGATGGTCGAGGTGGCCGACACCGGCTGTGGCATCTCGCCCGCCGCGCTCGAGCACATCTTCGAGCCGTTCTTCACCACCAAGGAGCCGGGGCAGGGCACCGGTTTGGGGTTGGCCATCAGTCACGGTATCATTGAAGATCATCAGGGCCGCCTGGAGGTAGACAGCGCGCCCGGCCAGGGCACGACCTTCCGGCTCGTGCTGCCCAAATGGGGAGAACGTTTCGTATAATGCCGCGCATCCTAATTGCCGACGACGACGATGAGCTGCGCCTGGCGCTGGCCCAACTGCTAGAGCTGGAGGGCTTTCAGATTGCCGGCGCGCCCGACGGCCCGGCCGCGCTCAACCTGGCTCACCAGTGCCATTACGACCTCATCCTGCTGGATGTCAAAATGCCCGGCCCCGACGGCCTGGAAGTGCTCGCCGCCCTGCACGCGCAACTGCCCGATATCCCCATCATCATGATGAGCGGCCAGACCGGGCGCAACACCGTCGCCAACGCCCTGCGTTACGGCGCCAGCGACTTCATCATGAAGCCTTTCAACGACGAGTTCGTGCTGTTGGCCGTCAGGCGCGCTCTGCGTTTGCCCGGCTAACCCCGCGCGCTGCTGGCGCCTTCTCGCTGGCCCGCGCTCCGCTGGAGTTGGCCCCACCCGTGATTTTACGTAACGAACTTAGCCGCCGCGAGCGCGAGGTCGTCGCCCTGCTGCTCGAAGGCCAGACCAACAAGCAGATCGCGCTGGGGCTGCACATCTCCGAGCGCACCGTCGAATTTCACCTGAAAAACATCTACGCCAAGTACCAGGTGGCCTCCCGGGTGGAGCTCGTACTGAAACTGGGGACATCCACAGTTGAGTCGGTGGGTCAACTGGCCCAAGATAGAGACCCGCCCGGCGAACGGACTTGGGCGGCATTGGCGAGGGAGGCCGTCTCTAAATTCGGCCAGGAGATCAAGATGCAAGGAGCTTTGGGTTCAACCGCCGGCGTGAGCGGGCGCGCGCCGACGTTTTTTAAGGCGATCCGCGTCTGCCTGGTGAAGTACGCCGATTTCACTGGCCGGGCGTCGCGGCCAGAGTTTTGGTGGTTCGCGCTGTTCGTCACGCTGGGGGCCGGGGCGCTGCTCTATGTGCACGAGGCCGCCGCCGGCGTCTTCGGCGTGGCGATGCTGCTGCCGTTCCTGGCGGCCGGGGCGCGGCGCGCGCGCGATGCGGGCCGCAGCGGCTGGTGGCAGTTGTTCTACCTGGCCCCGGCCGCCGGCCTCGTGATCGTGGCGTCGGTGCTGGCCCTGCCGTCCGTCAGCGCCCCCGACGACGCCCCAGCGGCCTGAGCCGCGCCCACGTGACGCGCCTCGCGGCGGGTGGCACAGCGACGAAGACCTGTGCCGCCCGCCGTTTGCATTTCGGTTAGCTTCAGTCCTTCGTCGCCGGCCTGGCCCGCCGGCCCCGCGCCGTTCGGAATACAATCCGCCCTTCATACCCGGCATCCGCGGGGTGGCCCGGTTCTTCACAACCCGCTCAATCCTCAGTCTGCCTGAGTGTTGGGTTGGCCGCCGCGCGGCCGCGACTCCGTCTCAATCGGCCAACGGGCCTACAATGGCGCTGCGCTATCCGCCTGGTCCGTCCGCTGTGCCATGCCAAGGATTGAGCATGTCCGGCCTGCTTGACAAGTCGGTCATCAGCCCCACCCTCATCGGCCGCGCCGCTGGCCGTTCTGGTGCGCCGGCTCGAAAGCGCCGCGGCCGGCCAAGGCCAGGTGGTCCTGCTTTCGGGCGAAGCCGGCATCGGCAAAACCCGGCTGGCGGTCGAAGTGTTGGCCCAGGCCGGGCGCCTGGGCTTCGTCATTCTGCGCGGCCAATGCCTCGACGCCGATCGTGGGCTGCCCTTTGCTCCACTCATTGACCTGTTGCGCGGATACCTGGGCCGGCCGGGCCTAGCCAGCCCGCCTCCGCCGCCCTGGTGCTCAGTGAACGCACCGTCGAATCCCACGTCAGCCATATCCTCGCCAAGCTCGGCCTGGAGACTCGTTCTCAGGTCGTGGCCTGGGCGCAGCGCGCTGGACTAACCTAACCGGCTTGCGCTGGCCGGCGGCCCTCGGCAGGGCCTCCCGGGTGTTCACACAAAAACTACGTGGTCGCGGGTCAAGACCTCCGTGCTCAGGCGGATGTGCCGGCGCCGCGTTTCGGTTATACCGAGACCATATCGGAATCAGCGCCCCAGGAGTGCATGCCCATGTCTCCCATCGCCAATGCCGCCGTCGTTCGCCGCTTCTTCGAGGCCTACAACCGCAATCAACCCGAAGTGTATGCTGAGCTGTGCAGCCCCGACTACATCTGCCACATGGGCGCCACCGCCACCGCCGCCGGCCTGGCGGCCAACCTTGAGTCCGAGGCCTATTTCCGGGCCGCCTTCTCCGATGCGCACTGGGAGATTGCCGACCTGATGGCCGTGGACGACAAAGTGGTGGTGCGGCGCAACTGGCGACTGACCCACACCGGCCCGTTTCAAAGTCTGCCGCCCAGCGGCCGCGTCCTCACCGGCACCGCGATTGATATTCATCAACTGCGCGACGGCCGGCTGATCGAAACGTGGACCGAGAGCGATAACCTGAGCTTCATGCAGCAGTTGGGTTTGCTGCCCGCCCCCGCGCGCGAGCCCGGGTTGTAAGCCGCGGCCTGACGCCGCCTTTCAATGGAGTATGCCGCATGATCAACTACCAGAGCGACGTTATCATCAATCGCCCCGTGGAGCAGGCCTTCAAGCTGGCTGCCGATGTCGCGCACCTGGACGACTGGACCGACATGACCGGCACCCACCTGGTCTCGGGCGGCGATCTGGCGCTGGGTTCAGAAATTCAGACCACCCTCAAGTTCGGCCCGATGAAGCAGGTCATGACCTTCCAGGTGAGCGAGTTCGACCTACAGCGCCGTCTGGGCTGGAAGAGCGTCTCAAAGGGAGCACTCGCCTGGGATGCGCTGTACCTGTTCGAGCCGCAGGGGACGGGCGCGACCCGCGTGAGCACCGCTGGGCAGTTGCGCCTGAACGGGCTACTGCGGCTGCTGGAGCCCCTCATGGCGGTCGAGGTGCAGGCCGGCGAAGCCAAGGAGTTGCTGCGGTTCAAGCAACTGGTGGAAGCGGCCGCGGCGTAGGCGGTCGCCTGTAGTCGCGGGCGCAGGTTATGGGCTGCCCGGCTTCACCACCAGCCGGGGCTTGCGCGCCCGCGTACTCCCCTCAGTCCTTCACCACCAGCCGGGCCTTGCGTGCCGCCACCCCTATGGTTGCCACTGTGCCGGCGTTGAAGCTCAGGTAGTCCTGCTCCAGCCCATCGCTGAAGATCACGCCGCCTTCCGGCATGTAGCTGCGCACCACCAGCGGCTGCCGCGGCGTGAGCTTGCCGAACACCAGCGTGGCCTGTGAGGTGCGGCTGCGGAACGGCTCGCGCACGGTGAAGTACAGCTCGTCCGCCTCCCACGGCAGGCGGTAGCTCTCCGGCGCGGGCGGCGTGATCGTCAGGCCCGTCACGCCCGCCGCCACGCCCACCGCGCCGTTCACCACCGATTGCAGCCAGCCCGTCGAGCCGGCCCCGGTAGAGACGATCAGCCCGCTGGAGCTTTGGTCTTCGGCCCGTCCGCCAAACTCCAGCCGGTAGCGCGCTGAGGTATGCGTGCGCGGCCCGATGAACAGGTCGTTGAAGGCGTACAGCACCTGCCCGTCGTTCAGGGCCGCCTGGGCCAGCGTCACCGCCCGCTCGGGCGCGCGCCCGGTCGCCGCCCGCGCCAGGGCCGCGCCCGCCTCCGCCACGCCGAAGGGGATCAAGATGCCGTCCACCCGCGCCGGGTCTGGGTTGACGGCCAGGATGGCCTGCGTCGTCGTGTACTTGGCGGTGTTCACTACCAGCCCGTCGGCCCCCACCGTCACCACCAGGTCGTTTTCGCCAAAGACATAGTTGGGCAGGAACCCGCGCTCGATGGTGTGCGCCTTCAGCCCGCGCGGCAGCGCCGCCTGCACCGCCGCCAGCGCCGCCCGGTAGCGCGTGTGCGCCGCCTCATATTCGTCGAAGCTTCCGCCCTGGTGCTCAATGTAGAACCGCGCCTGGGCCGTGGAGTTGAACCGCGCCGTCAGCTCCTCCAGCATGGTCCGCCGCGTGACGATGACGATGCGCTCGATCATGGCCGGCCTCCCCGAGCAGGGCGCCCCAGCGACTCACGGGGGTGGCGCTTCCCCTGAGTCCCTGTTCCTTCCGCTCCCTGCGCGTTCAGTTCTTCGCCTCGAGAATGCTGCTCAGCAAGTCCGGCGTGATCGTCAGGTTGCCGATGCGCCCAGCGTTCTCGCCCAGCAGCTTGAAGGCCAGCCCCAGCAGCACGCGCGGGTCGGTCTGCCGCCACGGCTCCAGCCACAGCTCATTCGAGCGCGCGTTGTACTCGGCCTGCTTGTTGTTGTTCTGGCCTTCCAGGTCCACCAACTCCTGCCGGCGCTGCTCCAGCAGCAGCTGCGTGTTCAACTCGTTTTCCTTGATGCGCCGCTCCTGCTCCACCGCCGCCGCCCGTCGCGCATAAATGGCCTGGTCGGCGCGCTGCTGCAAGCCCTCGCGGTACTCGGCCTCCAGCGCCTTAGACATCTCCGGCGTCGGCTTGATGGCCGTCAGGAACAGGTTGAGGCCGGCCACGCCCATGGCCGCCAGCGCCGGGTCGGCCTGCACCCGCCGCAGCACGGCCGCGCCGATTTCGGCCGCGCGCCGCAGCGCCTCGTCCAGCGCCAGTTGGCTTAGCTCGGCCCGCAAGTGCGTTTGCAGCACGTTCACGATGCGCTGGTCGAGCTTCTCCGGGTCGGTCGAGCGGTAGGCGCGCGTGCGCGGGTCAATGGTGAAGTTCAGGCTCGCCGCCAGTGTGCGCGGGTCGGCAATGCGGTAGGTCAACTGCCCCTGCACCGTCACCGCCTGAAAGTTGCCGGTGGCCTCGTTCAGGATGAAGGGCAGGTCGTTCGTGGTCAGCGGCACGGCCGCCAGCGTGGTGGTCGGCGCCCAATACCACAGCGCCAGCCCCGGCCCGGCGCGGCGCACCCGCCCCCCGCGATACTCCAGCACGTAATCGTTCGGCTGTCCGTGGTAGAACGCAATCAGCGGCGGCATGTTCGTTCCTCCTGGCGCAATATAGTGTCGTTCTGACACTATAATAAGTGTAATTCGTACACTTGTCAAGCGCCGTTCGCCGCCGCGCCCTTAAAGCAACGGGCCGCTCGCGTCAGCGAACGGCCCCGGCCGGGTTATCAATCGGTTATGCCGCCGGTAAACCTCGCGCCGCCCCGGGCGGCCGCGCCTCCCGTCACTCGCGCCGCCGCCCCAGCGCCAGCCACCCCAGCAGCGTCAGCGCGCCCAGCAGCGCCAGCGTCACCGTCGTCGCCCCCGCTGCCCAGGCCCCCACGCCCAGCAAGCCCATCAAGCCCGAAATCGTCACCTTGCGGAACATCGCGACCTCCCGGCCCCCGGCCCTATTGGCCGGCGCGGCGCTTGCCAACAAGACGACGCTCAGGCCGCGCCGGTTCCGCGGCCTTTCGCCCGCTGCGCGCGGCATTTTTGACCGCTCAGGCCCCGCTGCCCAAATACCGCGCCGCCTCCGCCACATCGTTCGCCCGGTACACCAGCCGGTCATCACCGGGCCGCAGGTACCCCTCGCCCTCGTGTAAGAACGTCGTCAGCGTCTCGGCCCACACCCGGCCCACCACCACCAGCGGCTTGGCCCTGATCTCCCCGGTTTGCAGCAGGCTCCACGTCAGCGCTACCTCCGCCAGCGTGCCGATGCCCCCCGGCAGCGCCACCGCCGCATCGGAAAACTCCACCAGGTGATACAGCCGCTCGCGCAGCGTCTCAAAGCGCTGCTCCTCGCGCACCCAGGCGTTGGCCTTCAGCCCGCGCCAGTTTTCGATCAGCGTGCATGTCACGCCGATCACGTGGCCGCCCGCCTCGTGCGCCCCGCGCGAGGCCGCCTCCATCACCCCCGCGTAACCGCCGGTCGCCACCGTCCAGCCGGCCAGCGCTAGTTGCGCGCCCAACCCGCGCGCCGCCTCGTACACCTCCGACCCCGGGCGCGGCGCCGCGCCCCCGAAGATCGAAATGACTTTGCTCATAGTCTCTCCGTGTCCGTCGCCGCCAGCGTCTGCGCCAGCGTCCGCCAGCCTGCTTCATCGTCTCCCGGCGCGTAAGGCCGGTACAGCGTCACCCGGTCGAGCAGCCCGGCATAGCGCGCCCGCAGCGGCTCGGCCAGCTTCGCCAGCGGCCCGCTGACGGCGAACGCCTCCAGCATGGCGTCGCTCACCAGCGCGGGCATCGCCGCCCAATCGCCGCGCGCCGCCCGCGCCGAAAGCGCCTCGCCCACGCCCTCCCAGCCGTGCAGCGCCAGCACCGGCCGGTACGACGGCGTGGAGGCATAAAACGCAATCTGCTGCCGCACGAAAGGCTCGTCGCCCGGCCGCGTCACCGCCAGCACCGACCCCGCCACCTGAAGGTCCGCCAGGGTGCGGGCGACAGCCGCGCGCGCCGCGCCTGCTGCCAGCGCAGGCCGCACCACCGCGCGCAGATAGTCCGCCGAGTGCAGCGGATGCACGTGATAACCTTGGCCCACCTCGCCTGCCAGCCGCGCCAGCCCCGTGTTCACCCCCGCCAGGTAAATCGGAACCTCGCTGTGCGCGTGGGGTGGGGGGCTGAAGAAGGGCGTCATTAGCGTCAGCTGGTAGTATTCGCCGCGATAGTTCAGCCGCTCGCCCGTCTGCCACGCCCGCCACACTGCACGGATCGCTTCAATCAGCTCGCGCAGCTTGCCCACCGGCGACTCAGGCCACGCCATGCCAAAGCGCCGCTCAATGTGCGCCTTCACCTGCGTGCCCAGCCCCAAAATGAAGCGCCCGCCCGACTGCTCGGCCAAATCCCAGGCTGTGTGCGCCAGTGTCAGCGGGCTGCGCGCCAGCCCAATCGCCACCGCCGTGCCGAAGCGCAGCTGCGTCGTGTGTTCGGCGATCAGCGGCAGCGGCAGGAACGGGCTGTGCTGCGTTTCGGTCGTCCACACTGCCGCGAATCCCGCCGCCTCCGCCGCCCGCGCCAGCCCCGACGCCGCGCTCAGGCTCTCCGCCGCCAACGCCGCATCCAGCACCATGGCCTGCTCCTTTGATTGGCCCGCTAACCCAGAGCTTTCTGGCGCGTCTGCGCCCCTCGCCGCCGCTCACGGCCGCGAGCAGATTAGCGCGTGTGGGCCTCACCCCCCCAGCAGCGCCGTCAGCCCCCACAGCGCCACCATCCCCGCCGCCCCTGTCCAGATCACATTGCGGCTGCGCCACGCCACCAGCGCCGCCAGCGCCCCCGCCACCAGCCGCGCATTGGTCCACGAAATATCCAGCGTCCCGCCCGGCAGCATTAGCTCCGGCGCCACAATCGCCGTCAGCACCGCCGGCGGCACATAGCGCAGCCCGCGTACCAGCAGCGGCGGCAGCTGCACCCGGCCGATCGCTCCCAAGAGCGACAGCCGAATAGCGTACGTCACCGCCCCCATCGCGAACACCGTCAGCCACAGCGCCATCAGTCACCGCCCTCCGGCTCCGGCTGCCGGGCCGCCGCCATCCCCAGCACCCGCTCCACCACCATGCCGGCGGCGATGCCCACCACCGCCGCCACGATCAGCCCCAGTTGCAGCGGTAGCCCATGGGCCGCCACCGCCGCCAGCCCGGCCGCCCCAGCCGCGGCCGCCACCGCCCAATCTTTCAGCGTGGGCGCCAGGATGCCGATAAACGTCAGCGCCAGCGTGAAGTCTAGCCCCCAACTCGGCGGCACCTGTGTGCCGGCCAGCACCCCCACCAGCGTCGTAATCTGCCAGGTGGACCACAGCCCCAGCCCCGCGCCCAAGAAATACCAGTGCCGCGTCGCCTCGCCGCCCGGCTGCTGATAGCGCACAATCGTCACCGCGAAGGCCTCGTCCGTCAGCAAGTAGGCTAACACCAGCTTCCAGCGCCGCGCCAGCCCGTGCAGGTGCGGCCCCAGCGTGGCGCTGTAGAGCATGTGGCGCAGGTTCACCACCAGCGTCGTCAGCACCACAATCGGGTCGGGCACCGGCGGGACGGCGCTCATCTGCTGCACGGCGATGAACTGCGCCGAGCCGCCAAACGCGATCAGCGACATGGCGCACGTCAGCGCCGGCGACAACCCCGCGCTGATGCCCAGCACGCCGAAGATTAGCCCGAACGGGGCCACCCCCGCCAGCAGCGGCAGCACCCCGCGCACCCCCGCCATGAATTCCGAACGCGGCGTCAGCATTGGGCCATTATAAGAGAACACGGCAGCAGAGTAAGAAAGAGAAGTGATCAGATCAAGGGCTATTTAGCGCGCCGCCGTCCATCGCTACCACAACGGCCGCGAGCGGATGAGTGGGCTTCCGTCACAACCAATTCTCAGAACCTGTTACCATTACGCCGAAACCCGTTTCCAACGAAATGGGCGCTGAGCGCCGCCCGGCTCCGGTTGAGCCGGCGAGAGTCTAGACCATGTTCAACTACCTGATCGGCCAAACGATTGACCGTTACCAGGTCACCGGGCTGCTCGGCCAGGGCCGCCTCGGCGCCGTCCTGCGCGCCCACGACCCCACCCTCCAGCGCGAGGTGGCCCTCAAGCTCATTGACTTGAACACCTTCGCCCGGCCCGACGCCGGCGAGTTGCTCCTCCAGCGCGCCCGCGCCGCCGCCCGGCTCGACCACCCCGGCCTTGTCAAGGTCCACGACTTCGGCCGCCTCAACGGCCTGCTCTACGTCGTCATGGACTATCTGCCCGGCGGCAATCTGGCCGACCTGCTGCGCGGCCTGCGCGCCAACAACCAGTGGCCGCCGCTGGCCGAGGCCGTCGGCCTTATCCGCCAGGTGGCCCGCACCCTCGGCTACCTCAGCCGGCAGGGCGCGCCCGCCCGCGGCCTCAAGCCCGCCGACCTCAAGCTCAAGCCCGAACCGGCCGACGGCCTGCCCTTCCGCGCCGTCCTCACCAGCCTGGGCCTCGCCGGCGCCAGTCAGGCCGACTGGGTCGGCGCCGGCGAGCGCGGCGAGAGCAGCGCTTACGCCTATTGGTCGCCCGAAGAAGCGCTCGGCCAACCCCTCACCCCGCCCAGCGCCGTTTATTCGCTTGGCGCGCTGCTCTACGAACTGGCCGTTGGCTGGCAACCCTTCCCGGTCAAAACCCTGGCCGAGGCCGTGCGCGCCCACACCCGCGCCGCCCCGCCCGCGCCCCGCGCCCGCCGCGCCGACTTGCCCGCCCCGCTCGAGGGTGTGATCCTGCGCGCCCTGGCGAAAGACCCGGCCGCGCGTTACCCCGACCCGGCCGCGCTGGCCCTTGCGCTAGACGAGGTGCAGGCCCTGCTCAGCGGCGCCTCGCCCGATGCCAACGCCGGTGCGTGGATGGTCAGCCTGCTCACCGCCTATCAGCGCAGCTTGGCCGAGATGACCCACGCCGCGCCCGCTGCCCCGCGCCCCGCCGACCCCAACGCCACCGTGTCGCTGGCCCAGGGCCGGGTCAAGATCGTCGGGCCGGGTGGGGCGGTGCGCTACGTGCGCCTGACCACTCGCGGCCTGACCCTCGGCCGCGACCCCGGCAACGACCTCGTCCTCACCGATGGCGCTGTCGCCCCGCAGCACGCCCGCGTGGAGTTCGACGGCCGCCGTTTCCTCGTCACCGACTTGAGCAGCCCCAGCGGCACGTTCCTGGGCGGCGCCCGCCTGCTGCCCGGCCTGGCCGAGGCCTGGGTCGCGCCCGCGCCGCTCCTCATCGGCGATAGCTGGCTCTACCTCGAAAGCGGCGACGCGCCCGATGCCGGCGCTGCCCCGGCCCGCCCCGCTGCGTACAACTTCGACGGCGCGGCGGTAGACGCCCACCTGGTGCAGTTCAGCGCCAACGGTCGCTTGGGCGTCTATGTCGAGGTGGCGCAACTCACGCTCACGCCCGGCCAAAAGCTCACCGCCGCGGTGGTGGTCGTCAACGCCGGCCCAACCGCCGATCATTTCAGCGTGGCCTTCACCGGCTTGCCGCCCAATTGGGTCGTGCCGCTCGCGCCGCCCGCCAGCCTGGCCCTCGCCCCCGGTGCCTACCAGCGCCTGCGCCTCACCCTCGACGCACCCCGCACCCCGCACACTCGCGCGGGCCGCTACACCCTGCTCGTCCGCGTCGCCAGCCAGGCCAATCCCACCGAGGCGCTCGAAGCCAAGCTCACCCTCACGCTCCCGGCCTTCAAGCAGTTCGCCAGCGAGATCAGTGCCGCCCTCCTCGGCGTCAACGAGCCGCTGCGCCTCACCCTCCAAAACCAGGGCAACACGCCGGAGATTTACAGCGTCGGCTTTGAAGACGCCTCCGGCGAACTGCGCTTCGACCCGCCCAGCCTGCAACTCAACGTACCCGAAGGCCACACCGGCGTGGCCGACCTCAGCGTCGGCCTGCAGCGCCCGCGCTTGATCGGCCGCCGCCGCCAGCAGCCCTTCACCGTGCGCGTGGCCGATAGCAGCGGGCAAGCCCAGCGTCACACCGCCGAATTGGTCAGCTTTGCCCTGGTGCCCCCCTGGATCCCGCTGTTGATCTTCTTTATGGGCTGCCTGCTGCTCGGCGTGCTAGCCTTCGCCGCCCTCGATACCAACCGCCGCGCCGCGCTCACCAGCACCGCGGCCGTCTCGCAGACGGCCGCCGCCCTGGGCGCCGCCGACTCCGACAACGACGGCCTCGCCAACCTGGACGAAGTGCGGCGCGGCACCGATGCCCTCAACCCCGACACCGACGGCGACGGCCTGTTCGACGGCGCGGAGCTGATCTGGAACACCGACCCCCGCAACCCTGACACCGACGGCGACACGCTGCCCGATGGGTACGAGGTCAATGAGCTGCACAGCAGCCCCACCAACCCCGACACCGACGGTGACGGCCAGCCCGACAACCTGGACCCCGACCCCGGCCAGCAGCCCACGCCGACGCCCAGCCCCACCCTCACCGCTACGCCGACCCTCACGCCCAGCGCCACCGAAACCGGCACGCTCGCGCCCGCCACCGACACCGCCGCCCCCACCGAGGCGGCCACGGCCACGCTCACGCTCGAACCGCCTACGGCCACGGTCACCCCGCCGCCCACGCCCACCGACACCGCCCCCGCCGTCACCGTCACGCCCGCGGGCGGCGTCATCCTCTTCTACTCTGAGCGCGACGCCGCGCCCAACCTCTATCGCATGTACTCCGACGGCAGCTACCCGGCGCTGCTCAGCCCCAGTCTGCCCAGCACGGCCGCCAACACCCATATGCAATGGTCAGCCGCCGCCCAGCGCATCGTCTTCCAGTCCAACCGCGACGGCAACGACGAGATTTACGTCATGCACCTCGACGGTTCCGGCCCCACCCGCCTGACCGACGCCGCCCAGCCCGACACCGACCCGGCCTGGTCGCCCGACGGTTTACGCCTGGCCTTCGTCTCCGAGCGCGACGGCAACGCCGAGATTTACATCATGAACGCCGATGGCTCCAACCAGACGCGCCTGACCAACACCAGCGCCGCCGACACCGACCCGGTTTGGTCGCCCGACGGTTTGCGCCTTGTCTTCGTCTCCGAGCGCGACGGCAACGCCGAGCTGTATGGCATGCAGCCCGACGGCAGCGGCCAAACCCGCCTGACCACCAACACCGTGCCCGACAGCCGGCCGGCCTGGTCGCCCAACGGCGCCTGGCTGGCCTTCGTGCGCGACACCGACGCCAACGCCGAGCTGTGGCTCATGGCCGCGAGCGGCGGCGGCGAACTGCGCCTGACCAACAACACCACCCCCGACGACGGCCCGGTCTGGTCACCCAGCAGCGCGCTGCTAGCCTTCACCTCCGAGCGTGATGGCAACCTAGAGATCTACCTGACGACCGTGGACGGCGGCACGCAGACCCGCCTGACCAACACCAGTGCCCGCGACGCCCTGCCCATCTGGTCGCCCGACGCCGCTCGCCTGGCTTTTGTCTCCGAACGCGACGGCAACCCGGAGATCTACGTCATGCTGGCCGACGGCACCGGCCAGACCCGCCTCACCAACGACCCCGCCCGCGACGAGCCGGCTGGCTGGCTCCCGTAGGCCCGGCGGCGGCCCCACCGGGCGCAGCCGCCGACCGCGCAGGCCGCGTCATCCGGTGCGGCCTGCGCGTGTATTGTCGGTTGCGCCCGGCCGCCCCCTGCCTGCCTGGCCCCTGGGCCGGCGCGGCCCTGCGTCCGCCTCCCTTCGTCAGATTCGTGACAAAAGTCCCCTGTCTCGCCGGTGACTCTCCCGTTTGCGCCTCACGCCTCACCCGTTATAATTCCCTTAGCCAGGGCCGTGCGCCAGTGTCTATCCCCTTGGTAAGGAGCCTACCAGCCATGTCCGCGTTACCGAATTACGCATACTTCAAGGGCAAGATTGTGCCGTACAGCGAGGCCAAGGTCGGCGTCATGACCCACACCCTCAACTACGGCACCGGCTGCTTCGGCGGTATTCGTGGCTACTGGAACGCCGCCGAGCAGCAGCTGCTCATCTTCCGCCCCCACGACCACATGCGCCGCTTTCTGCGCTCGTCCAAGCTGCTGCTCATGGACCTGGGCCTGACCGAAGAGCAGCTTGTCAACATCATCCTCGACCTGCTTCGCACGGAAAACCTGCGCGAAGACGTTTACGTCCGCCCACTGGCCTACAAGGGCGACGAGATCATCGGCGTCCGCCTGAACGACCTGACCGACGAGCTCACCATCTTTGCCGTGCCCTTCGGCCGCTACGTGGATAAGGAGGAAGGCGCGCACGTCACCGTCTCCTCCTGGCAGCGCGTGGACGACAACGCCATCCCGGCCCGCGGCAAGATCACCGGCGCCTACGTCAACTCGGCTTTCATCAAGACCGATGCCCTGCGCGCCGGGTTTGACGAGGCCATCGCCCTGACCCAAGACGGCCATGTCGCCGAAGGCTCGGCCGAAAACCTGTTCATCGTCCGTGACGGCATCCTCATCACCCCGCCCGTCACCGACAACGTGCTGGAAGGCATCACCCGCCGCACGATCATGACCCTGGTGCGCGACGAGCTTGGCGCCGAAGTGATCGAGCGCCCCATTGACCGCAGCGAGCTGTACATCGCCGACGAGATCTTCTTCTGCGGCACCGGCGTGCAAATTGCGGCCATCACCAAGGTAGACCACCGCCCTATCGGCACCGGCCAGATGGGCCCGTTCTCCAGCGACTTGCGCGAGTTGTACTTCGACGTGGTGCGCGGCAAAGTGGCCAAGTACCGCCACTGGAACACGCCCGTCTACGTCGCCGAAACCTCCGCCGCCGACTAGGTCGGCGGCGCACAGCGCCGCCTTACCATGGTCTTCCATCCGCCGCGCGGGGCCGGCCTGGCCGTAGCGTTCGGCGGGCTGGTCGTCTTGCTGCTGGCAGACGCCGCCCTGCTGGCCGTGCTGCGCGCCAACCCGCTGGCCCTGGCCGGCTTCCTCAGCCTGCTGCTGCTCGTCGCCGGCCTGGTTCCCATCAGCTTCCTGGCCTACCGCGCCTACGGCCTGCTGCGCTCACGCTACGTCCTCAGCCGCAACGCCGTCGTGGTCGAGTGGGGCGACCGCCGCATCGTCTTGCCCATGGCCCTGCTCGACGAGGTGCGCGCCGGGTCTGAGGTCGAAGCCCCGGCCCTGCGCCCGCGCGGCCTGATCTGGCCCGGCAGCGTGGTCGGCACCAACACCATCGCCGGGCTGGGCGAGGTCGAGTTCCTCTCCGCCGCCGAGAAACCCGGCCAGGTGCTGCTGCGTCATGCCGACCATTGGCTGGCCCTTTCGCCCGCCAACCCCACCGCCTTTCTCGAGGCCCTCCTCGCCTTCCGAGCCGAAGGCCCCAGCGTTGAGATCGAGCCGGAATCCGTCGTGCCGGTCGTGCAGCGCTGGGCCGTGCTGCACGACCGGCTGGCGCTGGCCCTCATCGGCGCGGGCGGCCTCAGCGTCCTGCTGCTCCTGGGCTACCTGGCCCTGGTCGCCGGCCAACTCCCGCCCGAAATCGCCCTGCACTTCGACGCCGCCGGCGCCCCCGACCGCTACGGCCCGCCCACCGGCCTGCTCATCCTACCCGTCATTGCCGGCGTCACCTGGGTCGTCAATACCCTGCTGGGCCTGCTGCTCCATCGCCGCGCCGCCGAGCGCGCCGCTGCCTACCTGCTGTTGGCTGCCACGCTCTTCGTCCAGGCCCTCGTCTGGGTTGCCACCGTCGGCCTGCTCACCGCCGGCAACGCCCCGCCCGTCAGCTAAAGGGCGCGCCGCGGGCCAAAACCCAGCCTCCCGCCGCCAGAACTGCACTTGCTCATGCGCCGCCGCGACCGCGTCACCGCCGCCCTCCGCCGCCAGCCCACTGACCGCGTGCCGATCTACATGTGGTTTCACCCGGCCACCGCCGCGCACCTGGCCGAGGTCCTCGAAATCCCCGCCGCCTACGTGGGCGAGGCCATGGGCAACGACATCCAGCAGACTTGGGTCAACAACAATTACGCCATGGAGGGCATTACCCACGCCCACGATGGCGAAGGCCACACCGACTACTGGGGCATCCGCTGGGTCAAGCAGTACTTCTTCAACCAGATCGAGCACTACCCGCTGGCCGAGGCTGGCCCCGACCAACTGCTGGCCTATCAGTTCCCAGACGCCCACCTGCCCGCCCTGCTGAGCCAGATGGACGCCGTGCTCGCCCAGCGCGGCGACTTTTTCATCGGCTGCGACGTTTCGCCCTGCGTCTTTGAGATGTATTGGCGCCTGCGCGGCATGGCCGAAGCGCTGATAGACATGGCCACGCGCCCCGACCTGGCCGCGGCCATGCTGGGGCGCTGCGCCGACTTCGCCGTCGCGCTGGCCGAAGCCGCCTGCGCTCAATTCCCGCTCGATTGGCTCTGGACCGGCGACGACGTGGCCTCCCAGCAGGCCACGCTGATGAGCCCCGCCATGTGGCGCGCCCTTGTCAAGCCGCACCTGGCGCGTGTCTTCGCCGTTGGCCGCCGCCATGGCCTGCCCGTCGCCTACCACTGCTGCGGCGCGCTCCGGCCCATCATTCCCGATCTCATTGAGATCGGCCTGGATGTGCTCAACCCGGTGCAGGGCAACTGCCGCGGCATGCAGCCCCTCGAGCTAAAGCGCGAGTTCGGCCGCCACCTGACCTTCATGGGCGGCCTCGACACGCAAGACCTGCTCCCCAATGGCAGCGTCGTTGAAGTGCAGCGCGCCACCGCCGCGTTGATCGAAGGCCTGACCACCGACGGCGGCGGCTACATCCTGGCCGCCTCGCACACCATTCCGCCCGAAACGCCCGACGCCAACATCTTCGCCATGTACGCCGCCGCCGGCCTCACTCAAGCCGAGATCTTTGACCGCGCCGCTGCCCTGCGCGCCCGCCTCCACGCCCGGCCCTCACAATAGGCCCGCCTTCCGCCGCACATCTTTCCCCCACAATTCCTCGTAGACTGCCGGTCAGCCCGCCGGCCGCGCCTGTCACATCTGGTCGGGCCGTGTCCTAAGGGCATGTCGCACCTGCCCGTTTGTACAGTGTTCCGGCCTTGATTATCACTAAAGCCAATGATATAGTCATGCGCACTTAACTAAACAGGCTGCTTAACTATGTCAAGTACTGAGCAATTCAACCAAAAACTGCGCCAGTGGACTGAGCTGATGAGTTCGCGCTCCATGGCCGACACCGTGCGCTTCGTCAAGCAGGCCGACCTGAGCTTCGCCCAGCTCGGCGCCCTCATGCAGTTGCATCACGGCCGGCAGTGCGGCGTCACCGACATCGCCGCCCGCCTGGGCGTCACCAACGCCGCCGCCAGCCAGCTCGTAGATAAGCTCGTCCAAGCCGGCCTGGTCGAGCGCGCCGAGGTCGAGCACGACCGCCGCCTCAAGGCGCTCTCGCTCACCGCCCAAGGCCGCGCCTGCGTCGAGGCCGCTCACCAGGCCCGCCTAGGCTGGATTGCCGCCCTATCTGAGCAGCTCTCCTCCGCCCAGCGCGCCGCCGCTATCCACACCTTCGATGACCTCCTTGCGGCGGCGCAGGCCCTGCCCGCGCCCGAGCCGGCCCCGGCGAAATAAAGCCATGGCGCGCCCCGCCTACGCCTACGATCTGCGTGACCGCGTGGCCGTCGTCACCGGCGCCACCTCCGGCCTCGGCCGCGTCACCGCCGAAGCCCTGGCCCGCGCCGGCGCCACCGTGGGCGTCGTCGGCCGCGACCCCCAGCGCGCCGCCGATGCCGCGCGCGCCATCAGCGCCGCCGCCGGCAGCGGCCGCGTCGTGGCCCTCTCCGCCGACCTTAGCCGCCTGAGCGCCGTGCGTGCCCTGGCCGCCGACCTTCAGTCGCGCTGGCCCGCGCTGCACATCCTGGTCAACAACGCCGGCGCCATCTTCGCCGCCCGCGGCGAAACGCCCGACGGCCTCGAGCAGACCTGGGCGCTTAATCACCTCAGCTACTTTCTTCTGACCCAGTTGCTGCTCGAGCCGCTGCGGGCCGGCGGCGCGCCCGGCCGGTCGGCCCGGATTGTCAATGTCGCCTCCAATGCCCACCGCCGCGGCCGCCTGCGCTGGGCCGACCTGGAACTGCGGAACGCCTATTCCGCCTACGCCGCCTATAGCCAATCTAAGCTGGCCAATATCCTCTTCACCGCCGAGCTGGCCCGCCGGCTGGCCGCCGCGGGTGACCCTGTCACCGCCAACAGCGTGCACCCCGGCCTGGTCCACACCCGCTTTGCCGCCAACAACGCCCAGCGGTCTTGGCGCTTCGCCTATGTCTTTATCAACCGCCTGGGTCTGACCCCTACGCAAGGGGCCGACACGCTGATCTACTTGGCCGCCGACCCAGCCGTGGAGGCGGTCACGGGCCGCTATTTCGTCAGGCGGCGGGCGGTGCCGCCGGCCGCCGCCGCGCAAGATGCCGCTGCCGCCCGGCGCTTATGGGAAGTCAGCGAGCAGGCCGTGGCCCTGCCCGTCAACGCCTCTGTTTCCAGCAAGGAGTAATCATCGTGGAACGCCCGAATAAGCGGGAGCGGCGCGCCGCCGGCCCTCGCAATAACGGCCTGCGCCGTTCGCTGCAATATCTGACCCATCTAAAGTTCAATATGTTCTGGCCATACATCTTTATGGTCATCGCCACCCTGGCGCAGCTGGCCGTGCCGCGCATGGTGCGCAACATCCTCGACGCTGTCACCAACGGCTACCTGGCCCAGCAGGTCCTGACCGCGCTGCCTAAAATCCCCAGCGCCGTCGTGGGCCAGGTCCTCCCGCGCCTGCTGGAGGCGCTTGACCTGCCCGCCACCTGGAGCCTCGACCAACTCACCGCCGAGATGACCAGCCGGCAGGACACCGCCCCAAACCTGCTCATCACCGCGCTGGTCGCCATCCTCGTCTTCGCCGTCGTGCGCGGCATCTTCGCCTTCCTGCAGGCCTACTGGGCCGAGCGCAACTCGCAGAGTGTGGCCTTCGAGATGCGTAACGACCTGTTCGCCAAGATTCAGCGCCTCTCCTTCTCCTACCACGACCGCAACCAGACCGGTCAACTGATGATCCGCGCCACCGACGACGTGGAAAAAGTGCGCCTGTTCATCGGTCAGGGCCTGCTCCAACTCCTCAGCGCCCTGGTGCTGCTCTCCGGCACGCTCATCATCATCTTCAGCACCAACGCCCGGCTGGCCTGGGTCGCCATGCCCATTCTGCCCATCGCCCTGGTGCTGTTCATTTTCTTCGGCATCATCAGCGCGCCGCTCTTCGCCCAGGTGCAGGCCCGCCTCTCCACCCTCAACACCATCCTGCAAGAGAATCTGGCCGGCATTCGCGTCATCAAAGCCTTCACCCGCGAGCCGGAAGAAGAGGTCAAGTTTGGCCGGGCCAACAACGCCGTCGTGGATCAGCAAATCCGCGTCGCGCGCATCTTCACCTTCCTGTTCCCGCTCGTCTTCCTGGTCGCCAACCTGGGGCAGGCCTCCATCCTCTACTTCGGCGGCCGCCAGATCATCGCCGGCACGCTCACCATCGGCGAATGGCAAGAGTTCAGCCTCTACCTGGTCTACATCTTCCTGCCCGTGGCCCAGTTCGGCTTCATCATCACTCAGCTCGGCCAGGCCTCCGCCTCGGCCACGCGCGTCTTCGAGATTCTCGACGCTAAGAGTGATGTGACTGACAAGCCCGGCGCGCAGCCGCTGCCGCCCGTCACCGGCCGCGTTGAGTTCGCCGACGTTACCTTCCGCTACTTCAACAGCGGCGCGCCTGTGCTCAGCCACGTCAGCTTCGTCGCCGAGCCGGGGCAGACCATCGCCCTGCTGGGGGCCACCGGCTCCGGCAAAACCACCATCATCAACCTGCTGCCGCGCTTCTACGACCCCACTGAGGGCCGCCTGCTCATTGACGGCCACGACCCGCGCGACGTGACGCTCGACTCCCTGCGCAGCCAGATCGGCATCGTGCTCCAAGAAACCACCCTCTTCACCGGCACCATCCGCGACAACATCGCCTTTGGCAAGCCCGACGCCACGCTGGATGAGGTCATCGCCGCCGCGCAAGCCGCCGCCGCCCACGACTTCATTCAGTCCTTCCCGCAGGGCTACGACACGCCCGTCGGCGAGCGCGGCGCCACCCTCAGCGGCGGCCAGAAGCAGCGCCTGGCCATCGCGCGCGCCCTGCTGCTCGACCCGCGCCTCCTCATCCTGGACGACTCGACCAGCAGCGTAGACCTGGCTACCGAAGCCAAGATTCAGGCCGCGCTCGACCGGCTGATGAAAGGCCGCACCAGTTTCGTCATTGCCCAGCGCATCAGCACCGTCATGGCCGCCGATCAAATCCTGGTGCTCGATAAGGGCACCGTGGTAGCGCGCGGTCGCCACGCCGACCTGATGGAAGACAGTCCGATTTACGCCGAGATTTACCGCTCGCAGCTCGTCAGCGACGCCGCCGCCGAAACCGCCCTGGCCGAGCCGGCCCATGCCGAAGCCGCCCCAGCCGCGGCCTGAGCAGCACTAGAGTAGGAGCACACCCATGTTTGGTGGACCCGACGGCATGCGCCGTCTCATGAGCCAAGACCAACTCAAACCCAAGAAACTCAGCGACACCCTGGGCCGTTTTGGCCGCTACTTCGCGCCCTATTGGCCCGGCCTCGTCCTGGTGGCGCTGCTCATCACCGTCGCCACCTGGGCCCAGGTCACCGGCCCCGACCTCATCGGTCAGGTCGTGGACTGCTACCTCGCCCCGGCCGCCGCCAGCGCCTTTGGCGACTTCCCCGGCGCCGCCGGCGACAGCCAGGAGACCGCCTCCGCCTCTAACTGCTGGCTGGCCGCCGAACCGAACACGCTCGGCTTCACCCAGCGCACCATGCAAAGCCTGCTCACCATCGGCGACTTCCCGCGCCCCACCCCCGACGCCGCCCAAATGACCGACGCTGACCGCCTGGCCGGCCTTGGCCGCCTGATCCTCATCCTCATCGGCCTCTACGTCCTCGGCTCGGTCCTCACCGGCCTGACCTTCTTCACCATGACCTGGTGCGGCCAGCAGGTGCTGCGCGCCCTGCGCAACGACGTCTTCCGCCACCTGCACCGCCTCTCGCTCGCCTACTACGCCGAGCACGAGAGCGGCGACCTGATGAGCCGCATCACCAACGACTCCGACACCATCCAGCAGGCCCTGAGCTTCGCCCTGGTCAACGTGCTCAGCGGCCTCCTGCTTATCGTCTGGATCGCCTACAACATGCTCACCAAGAGTGTGCCGTTCGCGCTGCTCAGTCTGGCCATCGTGCCCATCATGGCCGTCGCCACGGTCTGGTTCTCCGACCAGGCGCGCAAAGCCTTCCGCAAGACCCGCCTAGAGATGGGTTCGGTCAACGCCGAGTTGCAAGAGAGCATCGCCGCCGTGCGCGAAGTGCAGGCCTTCAACCGCGCCGAGGAAAACATCAGCAACTTCCGCCAGACCAACGCCGCCAACCGCGACGCCAACGTGCGCGCCGTCAGCTTCACCAGCGCCCTGGCCCCCACCCTGGAGGCCCTCGGCTACGTGGCCCTGGCCCTGGTCACCGGAGTCGGCGGCCTGTTCCTGCTGCGCGGGCAAGACCTGCTCGGCACGGCCGTCTCGCTCGGCCTCATCGTCACCTTCCTGGGCTATGTGCAGCGCTTCAACCAGCCCATTCAGCAAATCGCCGTCCTGTGGACCAATATCCAGAGCGCCATCGCCGGCGGCGAGCGCATCTTCGGCCTGCTCGACGTGCAGCCCGGTGTGCAAGACAAGCCCGGCGCCCGCGTCATGCCGCCCATCAGCGGCCGCGTGGAGCTGGACCACGCCGCCGCTGAATACGAGGCCGGCGTGCCCGTGCTCAAAGACGTCACCTTCACCGCCCAGCCTGGGCAGACCATCGCCATTGTCGGCCCCACCGGCGCGGGCAAGACCACCATCATCAACCTCCTGCCGCGCTTCTACGACGTGACCCACGGCGCCGTGCGCATTGACGGCCTCGACGTGCGCGACGTCACCGCCGCCAGTCTGCGCCGCCAGATCGGCATCGTTCTCCAAGACACCTTCCTGTTCAGCGCCACCGTCATGGAGAACATCCGCTTTGGCCGGCCCGACGCCACCGACGCGGAAGTTATCGCCGCCGCCGAGTTGGCCCACGCCAACACCTTCATCGAGCGCCTGCCTGACAAATATCAGACCGTCCTCGGCGAGCGCGGCAGCGGCCTGAGCCAGGGCCAGCGCCAATTGCTCGCCATCGCCCGCGCTGCCCTGGCCGACCCGCGCCTGCTCATCCTGGACGAAGCCACCTCTAGCGTGGACACGCGCACCGAGCGTCTCATCCAGCAAGCCTTTGACAAACTGCTGGCCGGGCGCACCAGCTTCGTCATCGCCCACCGCCTCAGCACCATCCGCAACGCCGATCAGGTGTTGGTGCTCAACCACGGCGAGATCATCGAGCGCGGCACGCACACCGAACTGCTCGCCCGGCGCGGCTTCTACTACGACCTGTACATGAGCCAGTTCCGCCGCGAAGACCCCGAAGTCCAGGCTGCCGAATCTGTGGCCGGCCACGGCAACGGCCGCGCCCCCGCCGCGGCCCCCTCCGCCGCCGGCTAACCCCTGACTCGCGGCAACCCCCTGAACGAACCGGGCGGCATGGTTACACACCATGCCGCCCGGTTTTCATTGGCCCGCCTACCTGCCTCCCCTGTCAGCGCACCGCGCCCGGGTTGTTATCGTCGTTCGGTCGAATCTTGTCTCGGGCGTTGCCGTGACTTATGGCTGCTGTGCCCCGCGCACGTCCGCCATCCCCGCCCCGCCGGGCTGCTAGACGTGCCGGTTCCCAACCCGCGCTTGGCCGCCGGCAGCAGCGGCGCAGCCGCCCCTCGCCCAATCGTTCACCCAGCCCCGAACGCCCCCCGAGTCCCCCGAATCCCTTGAGTCCCCCTCTCACCTCTAACCTCCCTCTTTGCCCTCCCTCTCGCTCCATGCTACACTCGCCTCCCATCCCGCTTGCCGAGGCAGTCATTCCGTGCGCGTCAAATTCTGGGGGGTGCGCGGCTCCATTCCCACCCCCATGTCAACCGAGCAGTTGAACGACCGGCTGTTCCACGCCCTCTCCGGCGCGGCCGGCGTCAACCTCGGCCAGCCCGCCGAAGTTCAGGCCTACATCGCGGGCCTGCCCCCCAACGTCCGCTCGGTCGTTGGCGGCAACACCACCTGCGTCGAGATAGACACCGGCGCCGAAACCATCATCATAGACTGCGGCTCGGGCATGCGCGCCCTGGGCTACAGCCTCATGGCCCGCGAGTTTGGCCGCGGCCAGGGCACCGCCCACATCTTCCTCACCCACGCCCACTGGGACCACCTCCAGGGCTACCCGTTCTTCACCCCCGCCTACGTCCCCGGCAACCGCCTCATCTTCTACGCCGTCAACAACAACCCGCAGACCTTTCTCGAACACCAGCAGATTGCGCCCATCTACTTCCCCATCCCGCCCAACGCCATGGCGGCCGAAAAAGAGTTCGTCCAACTGCGCGAAGGCGAAACCGTCACCCTCGGCCGCACCGTCGTCTCCAGCCTCTCGCTCTACCATCCCGGCACCGCCTACGCCTACCGCTTCGACGACGGCGAAAGCGTCTTCGTCTTCGCCAGCGACGGCGAATACAAATCCCTCACCGACGCCCACCTGCGCCGCTACACCAACTTCTTCAGCGACGCCGACGCGCTCGTCTTCGACGCCCAATACTCCCTGCGCGACGTCTTCCTCAGCAAAGCCGATTGGGGCCACAGCTCAGCCATCATCGGCGTAGATATCGCCGAGCGCGCCCGCGCCAAGCGCCTCATCACCTTTCACCACGACCCCACCCACTCCGACGAGCAGCTCTACGCCATCGCCGCCGCCGCCCGCGACTACGCCCTGGTCAACCAGATCACCCCCAACACCCAGGTCATCGTCGGCGCCGAAGGACTAGAACTGTTCCTCGGCCAGGCCCCCGGCCTCGAGCTGCTGGAAGACCGCCAAGACGGCGTGTGGACTCTCGCGCTGGCCGGGCACCTCAACGCCACGACCATCGCCGAAGCCCAGGCGCGGCTCGGCCAGGCCCTCACCGATTCCCCCAGCGGCCGCGTCCTGCTGGACCTGACCCTGCTCTCCACCGCCGACGCCATCGGCATCAAGGGCCTGCTCGACACCGCCGGCCGCCACCCGCACGTCAACCTCGCGGTCCTGGCCCCCACGCCGCCCGTTCGCCGTGTGCTCGACCAATCCGGCGTCGAGCAGGCCCTGCACGTCGTCCGCACCCGCCAGCAGGCCCTGGCCGCCCTGGCCGGCCCCGCCCACCTGCGCCTGGCCACCGAGACCATCGGCGGTCAATTCCAGCTCGAAGACCTCATGTTCGTAGATGAGCTGGGCGCCGTGTACCTCGGCCACGAACTGCCCGCCCTGCGCCCGCTCTCAGTGCGCGTGGTGGCCGGCCGGCCCGACCACCCGGCCCGCCGTGAATTTGCGGTCCAGCTGGCCGCCTGGCAGCGTGTCACCCACACCCGCCTCAACCCCGGCCGCGCCGTCGTCGAGTCCGACGACTGGGTGGCGTTCGTCTGCGACCCGCCCGACGGCCTCTCCCTGCGCGAGTGGCGCGCCCGCCGCCCCGCCTGGTCCGAAGTGTGGGGGCTGGCCCGCCAGTTGGCCGAGGCCGTCACCGTCCTGCACGCCCACGGCCTGACCCACGGCGACCTGCACCCCGAGAACGTCATGATCACCGCCGGGTTGGTGCGCCTGACCCGCACACCGCTCTTCCCGCCGCCGCTCGGCCTCTCCTCCAGCGCCTACCAGGCCCCCGAGCAGTTGCGCGGCCAGGCCGCCAGCGCCCGCGCCGACGTCTATTCCCTGGGCCTGCTGCTCTACGAACTGCTGCTCGGCGCGCATCCCTTCATGGCCGAGACCGAAGAGCTGCGTTTGACTCTGCAGCTCTACAGCCAGCCGCAAAGCCCGCGCCTGCGCTGGCCCGAAATCCCGCTCGACCTGGAGATGTTCCTGCTGCGCCTGCTGGCCCTCGACCCGGTAGACCGCCCCCTGGACGGCCAGGCCGTCCTGCAGGTGCTCAGCCAGCTTCAGGTTGGCCCCCGCCGCGAAGGCGTGGACTGATCCTTAACAAAAACGGGCGCGTCATGGCGCCCGCCAGGCTGCATTCACCGGCCGCTCTACGGATTCTTGAACCGGGCCGTCTTCAGGTCATTGCTCAGCGCGGTCAGGATCATGTCGTTGATAAACAGCGACCCATCGGTCTGCGTGGCCCGCACGGTGATGAGCACGTTCAACAGCTTGCGCGGGTTGCCGGCCGTCAGTTCCCACTCCAGCCCCGTTACCGTCACCGTGCCGTCCAGCTGGCGCACCGCCTTGGGCGCGTTCGCGGTGGCCCCGCCCTCACGCCGCAGTTCGATTGCCCGCAGGGCCTGCTCGGCGTTGGCCGCCGCCGCTAATTCGTCCACCTTGTGGCTCAGGTCGTCAATCGTCAGGTGCAGCAGGTAGCCTTGCAGCGTGTCTAGCCCAGCCGCGATCTCCCGCGCCCCGGTGCACGCCGGCCCCGACAGCAGCTTGTTCGCGCTCGTGCGTTGGGCCAGCTTCAGCGCCTTAACCACCGCGGCCAGCCCCAGCTTCACCTCATTCTTCTTGATCTGCTTGGCCGCGGCCAGGTTCTCCTTGGCCTTGGCCGCTGTGACGGCCTTGGCGGTGCGGGCGTCCAGCGCTTTGAAGGGGATGTCTTTCCAGGCGGCCTCGGCCTGCGTCAGCGCCGGGCCTAGCCCGGTCTTTGGCAACGCCTTGTCGAGCCGGTTTTTTCGGCGCTGCCAGGCGGTGTTGGTCAGCGCGGCCGGGTACTTCGTAGCGAAATTGACCGTCATGGTTTGCCTCCCATAGATGCTGGTATGCTGCCTGCGTAACTCAAAGTGTATGCCCGGTGTGGCGTGAGTCAATACGTTAGAATAGAGCTGCGCCCGGCTCCCCTTGCCGGTGCGCCAGGAGCCTCCGAATGACCGCCGATCTCGTCCTCCGTAACGGCCGAGTGGTCACCCCCACCACCACCTTTCGCGGCGGCGTCGCCCTCCACCATGGCCGCATCGTCGCCGTCGGTGAAGACCGCTCGCTGCCCGCCGGCGACACCGTCCTAGACGTCAGCGGCCAGGTCATCACCTCCGGCCTGCTCGACTTCCACGTCCACTTCCGCGAGCCGGGGCTGACCCACAAGGAAGACTACACCACCGGCTCCACTGCCGCCGTCATGGGCGGCATTACCTGCGTGCTGGATATGCCCAACACCCTGCCGCCCACCAGCACGCCGGAGGTCGTCGCCCAGCGCGCCGCCGCCATCGCCGCACAGTCTTATTGCGATGTGGTGCTCGTGGGCGTCGTGGTGCAGGAGAACGTGGACCAGATTGTCCCGATGGCCGCCGCCGGGGTGGTGGGCTTCAAGGTCTTCATGGGCGAAACCATCGGCAGCCTGCCCGCGCCCGACGACGGCAGGTTGGTGGAGGCCCTGGCCGAAGTCGCCCAGACCGGCCTGCGCATTGGCTTCCACGCCGAGAACAACCAGATCCTCCAGCACCGCGCCCGCCAGTTGCGCGCCACCGGCCGACAGGATATGGCCGCTTTTCTGGAGAGCCGCCCCGCGCTGTGCGAGGCCGAGGCCATTCAGCGCGTGGCTCTGTTCGCCCGCTACACCGGGGCCAAGATTCACATCTTTCACCTCAGCTCCAAAGACGGCGCGCAGATGGTGCGCGAGTGGAAAGCCAAAGGCGTTGATCTCACCGCTGAGACCTGCCCGCACTATCTCTTTCTGCCTGCCGAGCAGTATGCCGAGCCGCTGCGCACCCGCCTCAAAGTCAACCCGCCCGTGCGCACCAGCGAGCACGCCGCCTATCTCTATCAAGCGCTCCTTGACGGCACGGTGGACATGGTCGCCACCGACCACGCCCCGCACACTGCCGCCGACAAATTCAACCCAGAGGTGTGGCAGGCGCTCTCCGGGTTCACCGGCGTCGAAACCCTTATCCCGCTCATGCTGTCCGAGGCGGTCGGCAAACGCGGCCTGACACTCAACCAACTCGTGCGACTGTGCTCGGAGGCCCCGGCGCGCATCTGGGGCGTCTGGCCGCGCAAGGGCAGCCTGCTCCCCGGCGCCGACGGCGACCTGACCGTCATAGACCTTGACCAGCCCTGGACGATTGACGAGGCCCAACTCCACAGCAAGAACAACATCACCCCCTGGCATGGCTGGCAGGGGCGCGGCCGCCCGGTGATGACCATTGTGCGCGGTCAGGTCGTCATGCGCGACGGCGCGCTGGTGGCCGACCAGCCGCGCGGCCAGCTCGTGCGCCCGCTGGCGACGCAGGCGGCCGCTTAGGCATGGACACCCCCCGGCAGCGCCTCGTCGTGGGCATCTCTGGGGCCAGCGGCGTCATCCTGGGCATTCGCCTGCTGGAGTACCTCCAGCACAGCGCCGAGTACGAGGCGCACCTGGTGCTCAGCGCCGCCGCCAAGACCACCATCGCCGCCGAGACCGATTGGGCCGTGAAAGACGTGGAGGCCCTGGCCGCGCACGTCTACGACAACCGCGACATTGGCGCGCCCCCGGCCAGCGGCTCGTTCCCCACCCGCGGCATGGTCATCATCCCGGCCAGTATTAAGACCCTCTCGGGCGTGGCCAACAGCTACGCCGCCGACCTGCTCACCCGCGCCGCCGATGTCACGCTTAAAGAAGGCCGCCCACTGCTCCTCGTCCTGCGCGAGACGCCCTTCCACCTCGGACACATCCGCCTCATGCGCCAGGCCGCCGAGGCCGGGGCCGTCATCTTCCCGCCCGTGCCCGCCTTCTACGCCCGCCCGCGCACCGTGGACGATATCATTGATAACACCGTCGGCCGCGTGCTCTTCCGCCTGGGCATCGAGAACGAGCTGTTCGCCCGCTGGCAGGGCCTGCGCGCCGCCGCCCTCGCCCGGCGCGACGCGCCGCCGCCCGAGGCGTAGGGCCTGAATCAAAACAGGCAGCCCAGCGGCTGCCTGTTTACGTTGGTGGCACGAAGCCCTAGTGCAGAATCTGCCCCAGGAACAGCCGCGTGCGCTCCTCGCGCGGGTTGGCGTAAAAGTCCTTGGGGGCGCCTTGCTCCACGATCTGCCCGCGGTCCATGAAGATGATCTCGTTGGCGGCGTTGCGCGCGAAGCCCATCTCGTGCGTCACGCACAGCATCGTCATGCCGTCGCGGGCCAGGTCCTGCATCACGTCCAGAACTTCCTTAATCATCTCCGGGTCGAGCGCCGAGGTCGGCTCGTCGAAGAGCATGATCTTGGGGTTCATGGCCAGCGAGCGCGCAATCGCCACGCGCTGCTGCTGCCCGCCGGAAAGCTGGCCGGGGTAAGAGCGCGCCTTCTCGGGGATGCCCACCCGCTCCAACTGCTGCAGGGCCACGCGCTTGGCTTCCGCCCCGCTGCGCTGGCGCACCACCCGCTGCGCCAGCATGATGTTCTCCAGCGCCGTCAGGTGCGGGAACAGGTTGAACTGCTGAAAGACGATCCCCACCTCGGCCCGCACGGCGTTGATGTCTTTGCTGTTGTGGGTCAACTGCCGGCCGTCCACCCAAATCTCGCCGCTGGTCGGCGTCTCCAGGTGGTTGATGCAGCGCAGCACGGTGCTCTTGCCCGAACCGCTCGGCCCGATGATGACCAGCACCTGCCCCTGCTTGACGGTCAGGTTGACCCCATCCACCGCCCGGAACTGGCCGAACTGCTTGACCAGGTTCTTGATCACCACCATGTCGTGCCCGTCGTCGCTCATGGCTGTGGTCCTTGCGCGGCCTATTGCCGGAACAGGGTCAGCCAGGCCTCCAAGGCCCGCACGCCCCGCGTCAACAAGATCGTCAGCACCAGGTAGATGAAGGCCAGGATGCTGTAGGTTTGGAAGAACAAAAAGGTGCTGGAGGCATATAGCTTCGCCAACTGGGTAATGTCAGTCACACCCAGCACCGACACCAGCGACGAGTCCTTGACCATCGAAACAAAGTCGTTGCCCAGCACCGGCAGGATGCGGCGGATGGCCTGTGGCAGGATGATGTGGCGCATGGCCTGAAAATAGCTCATGCCCAGTGCCCGCGCCGCCTCCATTTGCCCACGCTCAATAGATTGGATGCCCGCGCGAAAAATCTCGGCCTCGAACGCGCCATAGGCCATCCCCAGCCCCAGCACCACGCGCAGGGTGAAATCTACCTGGCGGGTCGAAAAGGCCGCCAACCCGCCGCCCAGCGGCCCCAGCCAGCCGCCGACGACGTTGACGCCCGAGACGAACAGCGGCACGCCCACGAAGGCGATGTACAGCAGCAGCACCAAGATCGGCACGCCGCGGACGACTTCCACGTAGAACGCTGCCAGGTTATAGGCCAGGCGGTTCTTAGACACCCGCCCCAGCCCCACCAGCAGCCCAATCACCAGCGCCATGGCATACGCGCTGATAGACACCACCAGCGTGATCACCGCGCCCGCGCTCACGGCCCGAAAGACAGTCAGCATCCGGGCGTTGGTGACGATCTCGAAGAGGATCAGCAGCCCCAAGAAGATGATCACCAGCAGCCACCAGGGCCAGTTGGCGATCTGGTCGAGCGCCGGGGCTAGCCGAGAACGGCCGTCACCGGCCAGGCGCGGCGGGTTGGTCTGCGCGGCGGAGGAGGTTGGCTGAGTCATGGAATAAAGCGCAGGAGGGCAAGCCTGGGGGCCTACCCTCCTGCTGTCTGCCTTAGTCTCGCGGAACGCTCACGGGTGCGGTTAGTTCGACGGGAACCACTTGGCGTACAGCGCGTCGAGCGAGCCGTCCGCCTTCATGGCGGCCAGCGCCGCGTTAATCGGCGCGACCAGGTCGCTGCCCTTGGGGAAGGCAAAGCCCAGCTCTTCGCTCGACAGCGGCTCGCCGATCAGCTTGAGCTTGTCGGGGTTGGCCCCGATGTAGCCCTCGCCCGCCACGTTGTCAATCAGCATGGCGTCAATGTCGCCATTGATGAGCGCCTGCACGATCAGGCCGTACTGGTCGAAGGCCTGGATATTCCCTTCGCCAAAGGTCTCGGCCGTCAGGTCGTAGTTGGTGGTGCCCGGCTGCGCGCCGTACTTCAGGCCCGCGATGGCCTTGGCGCTGGCGGCGTCGGTGAAGCGGCTCTCGTCGGCCCGCACCAGCAACTGCTGCTGCAGCGCGATGTACGGGGTCGAAAAGTCCACGTGCTGCGCGCGCTCGTCGGTGATGGTGATGCCGTCGGCGGCCACGTCGAAGGTGTCGGCGCTGCTCGTGCCGCCCATCACCGCCACGATCGTGTCCCAACTGGTGGTGACAAACTCGGCCTTGCAGTTCAGGCGCTTGCAGACATCCGCGAACAGGTCGTAATCGTAGCCCACGCCTTTGCCGGTCGCCTCGTCAATGTAGTTGAACGGGTTGTAGGCGTTCTCTACCGCGATACGGATGGTCCGCCCGCCCAGGTCGGACAGGCCGCCGCCGGCGCTCGTCGCTACCCCGGCGGTCGGCGTGGCCGCCGGAGTGCAGGCCGCCAGCGCCATGCTCAGCGCCAGCCAGCCGCCCCAAAAGGTTCGTGTCTTCATTATCTTCTCCGTGCCTCCTCGTTGCACAGCTAGTCTGCTGCGGCCCGTGTGCCCCCCGTCAGCCTCGACCGCACTGTTCGTTATTCTAGGATAACCTGCGCGATTGTCAACGGAGCCGGGCGAGTTGCCGCCAACCTTTAAGGAAAGGCCGGCCGGCGGCGCGGTCGTTGGGGCGGGGGGCGCGTATAATCGCCGGTAATGACTACTTCCTCCCCCACCTTCCCGCTCTCCTACCTGGCCACCCACCTCCAGCGCAGCGCCATCCGCGACATGATCGCGCTCGCCAGCCAGCCCGACGTGATTTCCTTCGCCGGCGGGCTGCCCGCCGCCGACCACTTGCCGGTGGCCGAGCTGCACACCTGCCTGGAGGCCGTCCTCACCCGCGACGGCGCGCGCGCCCTGCAATACGGCCCGCCCTACGCGCCACTGCGTGAGTGGATCGCCGGCGCCATGCGCCGCCGCGGCGTGGCCTGCGCCGTCGAAAACGTCTTTATCACCAGCGGTGCGCAGCAGGCCCTCACCCTGCTGGGCCGGCTGCTGCTCGACCCTGGTTCGCCCGCCGTGGTGGAAGCCCTGACCTTTACCGGCATTGTGCAAGTCATGCAGGCGCATGGCGCGGCGCTGCGCCCGGTTGCCTTCGACCTGGCGGCGGGCGTGGACCCAGCCGCCTTCGAGGCCGCGCTGCTAGCGGGCGGCCCGGCCCGGTTGGGCGCCGTTATCCCCGACTTCCACAACCCGGTGGGCGTGAGCCTGCCGCTTGCCAGCCGCCAGGCGCTGGCCGCCGCCGCCGCGCGCACCGGCGTGCCGCTCATTGAAGATGACACCTACTCGGCCCTGCGCTATGCCGGCGCGGGCCTGCCGCCGATTAAGCACTTCGACGAGGCGGGGTTGGTCTTTTACGTCAGCTCGTTCTCCAAGATCATCGCCCCGGCCATGCGCCTGGGCTGGATCGTTGGCCCCGCGCCGCTGGTCACCCGCCTGAACGCCCTGCGCGAGAGCCTGGACTTAGAGTCATCCCAACTCTTGCAGCGCACCGTCACCGAGTTCCTCACCCGCGGCTTGCTCGAACCGCACCTGGCCGCCCTCAACGCCGCCAACCACCAGCGCCGCGACGCCATGATCGCCGCCCTGGCCCAGGAATTCGGCTCCAGCACCGCCTGGACGCTGCCGGAAGGCGGCCTGTTCCTGTGGGTGACGCTGTCGCCGGAGGTGGACGCCGCCGCGCCGCTCCAGCGCGCCTTCGAGCGCCGGGTCGCCTATATCCCCGGGGTCAACTTCTCACCGGAGGGGCGCTACACCAATGCCATGCGCCTAAACTACTCCAACACCCTGCCCGAACGCATCGGCGAGGGCGTGCGCCGCTTGGCGAGCGCGCTGCGGCCCGACTGAACGCGCCCCGCCGATGCCTCGCTTGCCCACGGCCCCTTACACGCCAGACCTGTGCTTTGGCGCGGGCGCATTCGGCCAATGGCCCCAAGCCGCGGTGGAGGCGGCCGGGTAGCCATGCCGCGCCCCCGCCGCGCCCCCGCCCGCCCAACCCTCGCGCCGCTCTCGGTGCCCGCCTTCGTGCGCCTGGCCGCGCTGGTGCTGCTCTATGCCGCCCTGCATCTGGCCTTGTCGTTGCTGCCGCTGAGCCTGCCCCTAGGCGGGGGCGTGGAGCTCGACGTGCGGCCGGGCGTGCTCGTCCCGCTGCTGGCCGGGCTGGTGCTGGGGCCGGGGGCCGGGTTGGGGGTAGGCGCGCTGGGCCGCCTGCTGGGAGACGCACTGACGGGCGGCCCTACGCTGGCCGGCCTCCTCTATGGCGGATTGCTCGGCGGGCTTATGGGCTTGGCCGGCCGCCGGCCGGATGATGACGGCCGCACCGTGCGCACCCTCGGCCGCGTGGCGCTATGGGTGCTGCTGGCCTGCGCCGCGGCCGGGCTGCCACCGGCGCTGTGGCCGGCCCCGCCCGCCGACCCCACTACGCCGCTGGCCCCGTTTGGTTTACGCCTGCTCTCTGAATTCCTCAGCGGCGCCATCAGTGCGCTGTTACTACTCCCCGCCGCGCTTATGCTCTTCGTGCGCCGCGCGCGCCCGCGCTAGCCGGCCTGCGCCGCGGCGGCCAGCAATGCCGGCCAGGCCGCGGCGGCCAGCAATGCCGGCCAGGCCGCGGCGGCCCCCGTCAGGGCCGCCAGCGCGTAAGCCTCGGGTGTGAGGACGGTGCGGGCTGTCGCCAAGAGCGCGGTGCGCCGGGCGGCCTCCACCGGCTCCAGCGGCGCCGTCTCCGCCGCGCGGCGGTGGTCGGCGGCCGCGGCAAACCACACCGCCCGGGCGTGGTCGCCCTGCGCCGCTGCCAGCCAGGCCAGTCGCTCCAGCGCCCGCAGCACATCCGGCCCGTCTTCCAGGTTCGCGCTCAGCGTCAGGCTCTCGCGCAGGTGCGCGGCCGCCGGCGCCCACTCGCCCAGCGCCAGGTGGACCTCCGCCAGGCACAGCAGGCTGTCCACCACGGCCGGCTCCACGTTCAGGGCCCGGTGCGTCTCCAAGCAGGCGGCGGCCAGCGGCAGCGCCTCGGCCGGCTGCCGCCACGCCAGCGCGTGCGCCAGGTTGAGCTGCGACTGCGAGAGGTCGAGCGGGTCGCCCAATGTTTGGCGCAGCGTCAGGCTCTCGCGCAAGTAGGGCTCGGCCTCGGCGCAGCGATCCTGCTGCACCAGCACCACCCCAATGTTGTTCAGCGATTGGGCGATCTCCCCCGGCCGGCCATGCGCGCGGCGCTCGGCCAGTACCACGGCGTAGCGCTCGGCGGCGGCGTCTAGGTCGCCGGCGCTGTGTTCCACCACCGCCAGGCTGTTAAGCACTGCGCCGATGAGTTCCCGATCGCCCAGCGTTTGGGCCAGCGTCAGCGCTTGCTGGTGCAGACCGCGCGCGGCGGCGAAGTCGCCGACGGAGGTGGCCAGCGCCCCGGCGGCCCGCAGCGTCCGCGCCCGCAGGTCGGCCAGCTCGGGCCGCTCGGGCGCGGCGGCCAAGATGCGCTGCAGCCACTGCTGCCCCTCGCGCGGGCGGCCCCGCCACTGCCACATGCGAAACAGGCTGACCCCCAGCCGCAGGCCCAGCGCCGGGTCGGCGGCCTCGGCCCAGGCCAGCGCCGCGCGCAGGTTGTCGCTCTCGGCGTCGAGCGTGGCGAGGGCAGTGGCCTGGCCCGCGCCGTGCAGGTCGGCGGCGCAGCGCTCGGCCAGCGCGGCGTAGTAGTGGCCGTGGGCGCTCAGGGCCGCCGCCTGGGCCGGTGGGTCGGCGCGCAGGCGTTCCAGCGCATACTCGCGCAGGGTCTCGAGCAGGCGCAGGCGCGGCGCGCCCCCGGCGGGGTCGGCCAGCACCTGCACTAGGCTCTTGCCCGTCAGGGCTTCGAGTGCCTCCAGCCCGGCGCCCGTAACTACCTCGGCTGCCAGCGCGCCGAACGGCCCGGCGAAGACCGCCAGCGCCGCGAACACCCGCTGCTCGGCGGGCAGCAGCAGATCGTAGCTCCAGTCAATCGCGCCGCGCAGAGTCTGGCGGCCGGCGGGGCCATCCTGCGCGCCCTGGGTCAGCACCGCCAGCCGCTGGTCGAGGCGGGGGCGCAGCGCGGCGGGCGGCAGCAGGCGCACGCGGGCCGCGGCCAGTTCAATCGCCAGCGGCAGGCCGTCGAGGCGGGCGCAGATCTCAGCCACCACCGGCGCATTGGCGGCGGTGAGGACGAAATCGGGTTGGACTGCCTGGGCGCGCTGCTGAAACAGCTCGGCGGCGGCGGCTGGATCCAGCGACGGCACGGTGAACTCGTGCTCGCCCGCCAGGCGCAGGTGCTCGCGGCTGGTCACCAGGGCCTTCAGGCGCGGGGCGGCCCGCAGCCAGCCGGCCAGCAGTGGGGCGGCGGCGCGCGCTTGCTCAAAGTTATCGAACAGCAGCAGTTGGTGGCGCTCGCGCAGCGCCGCGCCCACCGCGTCGGCCGGGGGCTGGCCGGGCGTCTCGGGCAGGTCGAGTGCCTGCGCCGTCGCGGCGGCCACCTCCTCCGGCGTGTGCGCCAGGCTCAGGTCAATGAAGAGCGCGCCGTGCTTATAGCGCCCGGCCAGATCGGCGGCGGCTTGCAGGCCGAGGCGGGTCTTGCCGATGCCGGGCGGGCCCATGATGGTCAGCAGGCGCACCTCCGGCCGCAGCAGGATCAGCCGTAGCGCGTGCTGCTCGGTGTCGCGCCCGAGCAGCGGCGTGAGCGGCACGGGCACGCGGCTGGCCACCGGCCCAGGGGCCGGCTCGGCCGTCTCCAGCGGCAGCACCTCGGCCGCGCTGGTCTGGATCTGGATGTGGGCCAGCGCCGCGGGCAGGGCCTCGCCGCGCCCGGCGGCGGCCAGGGTCACCAGGCGCAGGGCCCACTCCGGTTCGCTTTCCAGGCCCAGGGCGGGCACGAACAGCGCCAGCAGCGTGGCCGTGTCGGGCAGGCGCTGGTCGTGCTCCAGGCGACTCAGGTGCGCGTAGTGGTAGCCGACCGCCAGGGCCAGCTCGCGTTGGGTGAGCCCCGCCCGCAGCCGCAAATGCTTCAGTAGCGCGCCAAAGCGCTGAAACGACTCGGGGCCGGCGACGGTGGCAGAGGGCACGCGCTGGATTCTAGAGCAGCCCGGCGATTTGACAACAAAAGGCAACATCCGGCGGCGGCCGTGGCGTATTGTCAGAGCGTGACCAAACGTCCGCGTTTGAAACGCACTGTTACCATGTACACCGTTGTCGCGTGGGAGGTGGTTTGGGAAGAGGCTAACACGCCGGGCACGGCGGGCGAGCCGGAAGGCGCCGCCCCGCCGCTGGAGCCGGGCGCGCAACCCCCCACCACACCCCCCACGGAGTCGCCGGAAGGAGACAAGTCGCCATGACGTTATCGGGGTTGGCTATTTGGGCGCGCCGAGCGCTGGTTGCGCTGGTGGTGTGCGGCTGGGTGCTGGCCGGGGCCGGCCCGGCGCTGAAATCGGAAGCCGCGGGCGGCGGCCCGCCTGTGCTGGGCTTGGCGGGCCAATACGGCGGCGGCATGCTCGCGGTGGCGGTGCAGGGCAGTTATGCCTACGTGGGGCGCGGGCCGCGCCTGGAGGTGTACAACGTCAGCAACCCGGCCAACCCCACGCGGGTGGGGGTCTCGGCCGTGCTGCCGCGGGTCGTTGAGTCGATCGCGCTGAGCGGCAATTACGCCTATATCACCGTCGGCGACAACGGCGTGCGCGTGCTCGATGTGAGCAGCCCGGCCGCGCCGGTGGTGGTGGGCGCGCTCAGCGCTGACGACAACGCCGCGGGCGTGGCGGTGGCCGGCGGGCGGCTGTATGTGGTCACCGGCTACACCTATGGCACGCTGGACATCTACGCGCTCGACAACCCGGCCGTGCCGCAGTTGCTGAGCCACACCAACATCAGTGGGGCCTATGGGCTGACGGTGGTCGGCAGCCTGGTGTATGTCGCCGCGGGCACCGGCGGGCTGTACATCTATGACGCCACCAACCCGGCCGCGCCTAGCCCACGCGGGTCGGTCAACACGCCGGGCATTGCCTTCCGCGTGACGGTGCTGGGCAGCTATGCCTACGTGGCCGACTACTTCGGCGGGCTGCGCGTGATTAGCGTCAGCAACCCAGACGCGCCGGCCGAGGCCGGCAGCGCGGCGACTGGCGACGCGCTGGCCGTGGCGGTGCAAGGCAGCTCTGCCTATGTAGGCCTCAACGACGGCGGACTGCTGACTGTGAATGTGAGCAGCCCGGTGTCGCCCACGGTGGGGACGGCGCTCGACACACAAGGCCAAACGCGCGCCGTCACGCTGAGCGGTTCGCGGCTGTACCTGGCGAATGCGGAAGGCGGGCTGACCATTTATGACGTAACCACGCCCGCAACGCCCAGCCTGCTGGGGCAGACAGCGTTGGCCGAAGCAGCCGCGGACCTGGCGCTGGCCAACACCCTCTCTGGACCGGCGGCCGTGCTGGCGAACACTTCCGCCGGGGTGAACTTGATCGGCGTGACCAACCCACACGCGCCGATCTTGTTGGGGGCACTGGACCTATCGAGCGCCGCTTATGGCGTGGTCGTGTCGCAAACCCGGGCCTACGTGGCCAACTGGTCGAGCGGGCTGCGCGTGGTCAACATTAGCAACCCACTAAACCCGACCGTGGCGGGCACCAACGATCTGGCCGGAGCCAACCTGTTCGGGGTGACGCTCGACGGCCCATTCGCCTTTGTGACCGACTACAGCCAGAAGCGGCTACGGGTGGACAGCCTGGCCAACCCGGTGACGCCGGTGACCACGGGCACGGTGACGCTGCCCAACTACCCGCGCGGCGTGGCGGTGTCCAACTACTACGCCTACGTCGCGGATGAATACAGCGGCTTGCAGATCACCGACGTCAGCGAGCCTGACCACCCCGTGCTGGTAGGGAGCTTCCCGATCAACGCCGCCTACAACGTGGCGCTGCGCGACTACTATGCGTTTGTCTCGGCCGGGCTGTCGGGTCTGAAGATCATTCACGTCTCAAACCCCATCTCGCCGACGCAGACGGGCCAGTACAACACCCCCGGCGAGACGCTCGATGTGGCCTTCTACGATGACTATGCCTTCCTGGCCGACGGCTATAACGGCCTGGTAGTGCTCGACATCAGCAACCTGGCGCAGCCGGTGCTGGTGGGCCACTATCCGACCGCCAGCGAGGCCAACGCGGTGGCCGTGAACTGGCCGTACGTCTACGTGGCCGACGGCTGGGGCGGGCTGTACGTTTTTGAGGAGTTGACGGTCAAGACCTATCTGCCACAGGTGCTGCGCTAGGCGCGCTTGGGGCGGCGGGCCGGGCCGTTTTGGGCCGCGGCCCGCTGCCTACTTTATTCTGATCAGGCGTTAACACGCTTCTGACGCGGCCTCCCTAGAATCGAGCCAGATTGAGAGATTGGTAGCACTTGGGAGGCATTCAAATGGCTAAAATCGTAGGCATTGACCTGGGCACGACCAACTCGGTCGTCGCCGTGATGGAAGGCGGCGAGCCCGCGGTCATCACCACGGCGGAAGGCTCGCGGCTGCTGCCGTCGGTCGTCGCGTTCAGCAAGAACGGCGAACGGCTGGTCGGCCAGACGGCCAAGCGCCAGGCCGTGGTCAACGCGGAAAACACCGTGTATTCCATCAAGCGCTTCATGGGCCGCCGCGCCGCCGACGTGGCGAGCGAGCGGGCCATGGTGCCGTATGAGGTGCAGGCCGGCCCCAACGGCGACGCGCGCGTCAAGCTCCCCATCACCGGCAAGACGTACACCCCGCAGGAAATCTCGGCCATGATCTTGAGCAAGCTCAAGACCGACGCCGAAGCTTACCTGGGCGAGCCGGTGACCCAGGCCGTCATCACCGTGCCGGCCTACTTTAACGACGCTCAGCGGCAAGCGACCAAAGACGCCGGCAAGATCGCCGGGCTGGAAGTCCTGCGCATCATCAACGAGCCGACGGCCGCGGCGCTGGCCTATGGGCTGGACAAGCAGAAAAACGAAGTCATCCTGGTCTTCGACCTGGGCGGCGGCACGTTCGACGTCTCGCTGCTGGAAGTCGGCGAGGGCGTGGTGGAAGTCAAGGCCACCAACGGCGACACGCACCTGGGCGGCGACGACTGGGACCAGGCCATTGTGAATTGGGTGGCCGACGAGTTCCGCAAGGAGCAGGGCATTGACCTGCGCGCCGACCGCCAGGCGTTGCAGCGGCTGCGCGAGGCGGCCGAGAAGGCCAAGATCGAGCTGTCGTCCACCGCCGAGACGGAGCTGAACCTGCCGTTCATTACCGCTGACGCGAGCGGCCCCAAACACCTGAGCCAGAAGCTGTCGCGCGCCAAGTTCGAGCAGTTGACGGCCGACTTGCTGGAGCGCTGCCGCGGCCCCTTCCAGGCTGTGCTGCGCGACGCCGGGCTGTCGGCGAGCGCCATCAACGAAGTGGTGCTGGTAGGCGGCTCGACCCGCATGCCCATGGTGCAGGAACTGGTGCGCCAACTGGCCGGCAAGGAGCCGCACAAGGGCGTCAACCCCGACGAAGTCGTGGCCGTCGGCGCCGCCATCCAGGCGGGCGTGCTCACCGGCGAGGTGAAGGACGTGCTGCTGCTGGATGTGACCCCGCTCTCGCTGGGCCTGGAGACGCTGGGCGGCGTGATGACGGCGCTGATCGAGCGCAACACCACCATCCCGGTGAAGAAGAGCCAGGTGTTCTCGACCGCCGAAGACAACCAGACGGCCGTGGACGTGCACATCCTGCAGGGCGAGCGCCCGATGGCGGCTGACAACATGCCGCTGGGGCACTTCCGGCTGGAGGGCCTGCCCCCCGCGCCGCGCGGCCTGCCGCAGGTGGAAGTGACCTTCGACATTGACGCTAACGGCATTCTGAACGTGACCGCCAAGGACAAGGCCACCGGCAAGGAACAGAAGGTGACTATCACCGCCTCGACCAACCTGGCGAAGGGCGATGTGGAGCGCATGGTCAACGAGGCCAAGAAGAACGAGGCCGCCGACCGCCGCCAGCGCGAACTGGTGGAGACGCGCAACACCGCTGACGGCCTGGCCTATGCGGCCGAGAAGGCCCTGCGCGACCTGGGCGACCGGGTGCCGGGCCACGACCGCCAGAACATCGAGCAGAAGATCAGCGCCCTGCGCGAGGCGCTTAAGGGCGACGATGTGAACCGCATCCGCCAGTTGAGCGACGAAGTGCAACAGGCGAGCTATGCCCTGGGCCAGATGGCGTCGCAGAGTGCTGCTTACGGGCCGACGCCCCAGCAGCACGCCGGCGGCACGCGCGGCCCCAACGGCGGCCACAGCGCGCCCGAAGGTGATGTGGTCGAGGGTGAGTTCCGCGACGCATAAGCGGCGCGCGAACCCCCCCGATTATCAATCCGGCGAGCCGGGCGTCAAACTGACGCCCGGCTCGCCGGGTCGTGTTTAAGCGCTCGGCCTCCCTCCTGGCTCTCTCCGCCTTTCTCTTTCCGTTGGTACAATGCGCCCCATGTCACCCACGCTGCGCAAAATCCTCCTGCTCGCCCTGGCTGGGTTCGGCGCGGCTTGCTGCTGCGGCCTGCTGGTCGTACTGGCGGCCGGCGGCGTCGCGGGCTATCAGTTGGGTTTTCTGGTGCCGGCCGAGCCTACCCTCAGCCCGGAGCAGACCACCGCCAAGATGGCCGAGATTGAGGCGTTTGTGCAGGCCACGCGCGGCCTGACCCCCACCACGCCGGTGGCGCTGGAGTTTCTCACCCCGGACGAAGTGCGGCAGAAGACCATCGCCGACTTTGAGGAAGACACCACCCCGCAAGAAATGGCCGACGGCGCCTTGTCGCTGGCCGCCTTCGGCCTGATGGATGCCGACGTAGACTTGTACAGCCTGCTGGTGGACCTGTACTCCGACGGCATTGCCGGGTTCTACGACCCCGACTCGCAGCAAATGGTGGTGGTCTCCGGCGGCAGCTTCAACGCCTACGAGCGCACGGTCTACGCCCACGAGTACACCCACGCCCTGCAAGACCAAACCTTCGGCATCCGCGCCTCCGGCTTCAGCGACGAGATGTACCTGGCCGACCCAGAGCGCTTCAACGCGGTGCAGGCGCTGCTGGAGGGCGACGCCAGCGTGCTCGAAGGCCAGTACCTGAACACCTATGGCCCGCTGGAGCGCGGCTACTACAATAAGATCGTCAACGACGTCAGCAGCATTCCCGCCGTCTACTACCAACTGCCGCGGTTCCTGCTGCAAGACTTCGTGTTCCCCTACCGTGAGGGCAAGGCCTTTGTGCAGCACTACTACGACCAGGGCGGCTGGGCGCGGGTAGATCAGCTCTGGAACGACCCGCCCGTCTCCTCCGAACAGATCATGCACCTGGAGCGCTTTGAGGCCGGCGATGACCCTCTGCTCGTGGCGCGCCCACCGCTGACCGACACGCTCGGCAGCGGCTGGCGGCAGATTGACACCGGCGTGAACGGCGAGTGGTTCACCTATCTCATCCTGGCCTACGGCGAGTATTCCGACTATCACTTAGAAGAAGACGTCGCCCGCGCCGCCGCCGAGGGGTGGGGGGGTGACGGCTACAGCGTGTTCTACAACGCCGCCGGCGATGAGACCGTGCTGGCGGCCGAGTGGCAATGGGACACGCCCGCGGACGCCGCCGAGTTCGCCGCGGCCTTCCGGGAGTATGGGGACAAGCGTTTTGGCGTCGTGGGGCGCGCGGCCGGCGGCGGCAGCTGTTGGCTCACCACGACCAGTAACTGCCTGTACACCACCGCTACCGGCACGCTCTGGCTGGCGGCGGAGCAGCAGGCCACGCTCGATGCCTTGCTGGCGCTCTTCCCTGCCTACGGCCCGCCATGAGCCTCGACCCAACGCGCGTCCAGGCGCTGCTGTTCGATCTGGACGGCACACTGGCCGACACCGACGACGAGTACATTCGCCGCGTGGGCCGCCGTCTGCGCGCGCTAAGCTTCCTCTTCCCCCGGCGCGATCCGGCGCCTTTCCTACGCTGGGGCCTGCTGGCAGCCGAGACTCCGCTGAACGCGCTGATGGGCCTGCCCGACTGGTTGGGCGTGGACGGCCCGCTGGCCCGCGTGGCCGACTGGCTGGCCAACCGGCGCGGGGCGAGCACGGCCGCGGCGCACTTTGTGCTTATGGCGGGCGTGGCGGAGATGCTGCCCCGCCTGGGCGAGCGCTACCCCCTGGCGGTGGTCACCGCTCGCGGGGCGCGGGCGGCGCAAGGTTTCCTGACGCAGTTCGGGTTGGCCGAGCGCTTTGCGGCCGTGGCCTCGGCGCAGACCGCGCCGCACACCAAGCCCTACCCCGACCCGGTGCTGTGGGCGGCCAGGCGCCTGGGCGTGCCGGTAGAAGCCTGCCTAATGATCGGCGACACCACGGTGGATATCCTGGCCGGCAAGCGCGCGGGCGCGCAGACCATCGGTGTGCTGTGCGGCTTCGGCGCGCGCGCCGAGCTGGAGCGCGCCGGGGCCAACCTGATCCTCGACACCACCGCCGAGCTGGCCGGCGCGCTGGGTCAAACGCCGCCCACTTAAACAGTGACCAGGCGGGTCATGCCTGTTGGGTAGACCCGCCCGGCTGTCGTTCCACTTCGCTGGCGCCGCTCACTCGGTCAGGTACACACTCAAGTCGCGCACGCGCGTCATGGCGCGCAGGTGCGTCATGGCGCGCTCACTGATCTGGCGCACGCCCTCCGGGCTCATGCGCCACTCGGCCGCAATGGCCCGCAGTGGCCGCGCCTCGCCGCCGCCCAGCCCAAAACGCAGCTTGAGGATCTGCGCCTCGCGTTCGTCCAGCCGCGCCAGCGACTCCTCCAGCACCGCGTGCAGGCTGCCCGTGACTACTGCGCCCTCGGGGTCGGCCACGGTGTTATCGGCAATGCGCTCCAGCGCCGCCCGGTCGTCCGGGTCTACCGGCGCATCCAGCGACACCACGCTCTGCCCGTCGCGCAGCAGCCCGATCGCCGCCTCGGCCGTCACGCCCGCGCGCTCGGCCACAGTTTCCACCGCAGGCTCGTCGCCCGACTGCTGCGCCAGTTGCGCCGTAATCCGTCGGAGCTGGCTCAGCTTCCAGGCCCGGTTCACGGGCAGCCGGATCGTGCGCCCGGTGTTAGCGATGGCCCGACCGATGGCCTGCCTGATCCACCACACCGCCAGCGTGCCAAAGCGCGTGCCGCGCTCCGGGTTGTAGCGGTCAGCGGCCTTTAGCAGGCCCAAAATGCCTTCCTGGATCAGGTCGTCGTAGCTCAACTCAGCGTGGCGAAAGCGCCCGGCAATGCTCAGCACCAGCGGCAGGTTGTGCAGCACCAGCGCCTCGCGGGCCATCTGGGCGTCGGCCATGGCGGCCCGCAAGGCCCGCCGGCGGCGCGGCGTGAGCGCCCGGCGGTGGCTGCGGCGCTCGGCGACCTGCCCGGCTGCCACGCGGTTCGCCAGGGCAATCTCTTCGGCGTGCGTCAGCCGGGACGGGAGAGGCCGCTCGCCCAGGATGTTCCGTAGTGGATTGCTGCTCGTCATCATCACAACACCTCCCTGCCAAATAAAACCGACCCGATACGCGCGTTAGGCGGCGGGGGCGGACGCTGGTTCTCTGACTGTACTGGGTGGCTTTCGCCCCGGCCGGCCGCGCCTTGGTGGAACTTTTTTTCAGCCGCTGCCCGGCTGTGCGCGCTGTGGAGGTGGCGGAGATGACCGGGCGGCTGACATGATTGCGACAATGTAGCCCGATTTACATTAATTGCTGACTATAGTTTAAGGATCATTGCCTGAGAAGTCAAGGAATTGGTATATTTCTGATGTATAACATGCGCTTATATCATTCTAAGGTTTCTCGGGCTATCTCGAACAGGCAGGCACCATGGAGCTCCGTCATCTGACCTATTTCATTGCCGTGGCGCAGAAGCTAAACTTCTCGCGGGCAGCTGAGGCGCTGCACGTGGCCCAGCCCGCCATTAGCCAGCAAATCAAGGCGCTGGAAACCCAACTGGGCGTGCGGCTGTTCGACCGCCTGGGCAAGCGCATCTCCCTGACCCGCGCCGGTGAGGTGCTGCTGCCGCACGCCTACCAGATTCTGGCGGCGGTGGAGCTGGCCGCCAACGAAGTGCGCGAGTTGGGCCAGCTCACGCGCGGCAGCGCCAGCCTGGGCGCGCCGCCTACCGTGTCGTCGCACATGCTGCCCAACCGCCTGATGCAGTTCCACAGCCTCTATCCTGGCCTGGAGGTGAGCCTGCGCGAGGCCGGCACCGAGAGCTTGCTGGCGGCGGTGGCCGACGGCCAGCTCGATCTGGCCATCGTCGCCAGCGACGGCCTGCCGCCGGTAGTGGAGGCTGCGCCGTTCCTGGAAGAGGATTACGTGCTGGCCGTGAGCGTGCTGCACCCCCTCAGCCGCCAGCGCGGCGCGCGCCTGGCCGATCTGGCCGCTGAGCCGTTCATCCTGTTCCCGGTGGGCTACCGGCTGCGCGAGGTCACGTTGACCGCCTGCCGCCGCGCCGGCTTTGAGCCTAAGGTGGCGCTCGACGGCGGCGCGATGCAGAGCGCGCTGGAGTTCGTGGCGGCCGGGTTGGGCGTGGCCCTGGTGCCCGAGTTGGCCCTGACCAACGCGCCCAACATCCGCCGCGTGGTCATCGAAGACCAGCGCCTACACCGCCGCCTGAGCGTGGTGTGGCGCAAGGCGCACTACCTCAGCCCGGCTGCGCGCGCCCTGCGCGACTTCCTGCTCCCCCAGCCGCCGCCCGCCGCCGACGGCCACCAGCCCTGACCCATGCGGCCAACGCGCTGGCTGCCGGCGGCGCTCCTGGCGCTTGGGCTGCTGGCCTGCGGCCGTCTGACTGCCACGCCTGCACCCGCGGCTACCGCCTCACCGCATCTGCCCGCGGCTACGCCCAGCGCGGCCGCCACGGGCACACTGCCTGCGACGGTCACCGCTCTGCCCCCCACGCCCGCCGCCTCACCCTCCCCTCCGATCGGCGTCACCAGCCCGGCTGCCCCCACCGCCGGCCCCACCGCCGGCCCACCGCCGCCGGTCGTCATCCTCTCCTTCGATGGCTTGCGCGCCGACGCGGCCGAGACCGGCAACCTGCCCAACCTACACGCGCTGGCCGCGCGCGGCGCCTATACCTATCACGCCCGCACCACCTTCCCGCCCGCCACGCTGCCCAGCCATGCCTCCATGCTCTCCGGAGTGGGGCCGGAGGTGCATGGCCTCTTGTGGAACGACACTGACCCCGCGCGCGGTCTGATCGGCGTGCCCACCATCTTTTCGGTAGCGCATGAGGCCGGCCTGACCACGGTGCTCGTCGCCGGCAAAGAGAAGTTCCTGCACTTCAACCTCCCCGGCACGATTGACCGCTACACCTTCGTGACCAACGGCGACCAGGGCATTGCTGATCAGGCCGTGGTCGAGGCGCAGGCCGGCTTCGACTTGCTGATGGTCCACTTCCCCAACCCCGACTACTTCGGCCACCTCGACGGCTGGATGTCGGCCACCTACCTCTACCAGCTCAAGCGCACCGACGACGCGCTCGGCCGCCTGCTGGCCGCGCTGCCGCCCCAGGCGGTGGTCATCGCCACCGCCGACCACGGCGGGCACGGCTTCGTCCACGGCGCCGACCTCCCCGCCGACATGACGATTCCCTGGATCATCGCTGGGCCGGGCGTGCGCCAGAACTATGCGCTGACCGGCCCGGTGACCACGACCGACACGGCCGTCACCGCCGCCTACCTGCTCGGCCTGACCTTCCCCGGCGCGGTCGCGGGCCGCCCCGTGTGGGAGGCTTTTACTAACCTGCCGCCGCTGGTCACGCAAACGACTGCTACTCCGGCCGCGCCGTAGACCCACTGCGCCGCCGCCGCTGAACTTCGGCAGTCTCTACTCGTATCAGGGATAGAATGTTGGTCCCCATGGCCTCTTCCCTGACCGCGCCGGCCGGCCCGCGGCCCCTGCCCAGCGATGAGCGCCTGGCTCAGGGCGTGCAGGCCGGTTCGTCTGACGACCTGGCCGTGCTTGTCACTCGGCACCACGGCCCGCTGCTGGGCTTCCTCTACCGCCTGACGGGCGGCGACCGCCTGCTGGCGGAAGACCTGGCGCAAGAAGTTTTTCTGCGCGTGTTGCGCGGCATTGGGCGCTACCGCCCAGAGCGCCCGTTTAAGCCCTGGCTGTATGCCGTGGCCGTCAACGCCGCCCGCGACCACTACAAGCGCGCTGAGACCCGGCGCACCGAAGCCCTGCCGCCCGACTTTGACGCGCCCGGCGAGCCTTCACCACTGCACGCGCTCACGGCCGCCGAGACGTGGGCGCAGGTGGCGGCGGCCGTGCAGGCGCTGCCGGCGCCGCAGCGCGAGGTCTTGCTGCTGCGCTATACCGAAGACTTATCTCTAGCCGAGATCGCTGCTGTGCTGGCCATCCCCGTCGGCACGGTCAAATCGCGGTTGAGTGTGGCCCTGGGGCGCTTGCGCGCGCGCCTGGCGGCCGAGGAGGGCTGAGTGACCGACCAAACCGATCCCCTGCGCGCCCGCCTAGAGGCCGATGCCGCCTCGCCCGCCGAAGCCGACGCCCTGCTGCCCGCCCTGCGCGCTCTGCGGCAGTGGCCCGCGCCCGCCGTCACGCCGGCCGCCACGCAGCAACTGCTGGCGAGTCTGTCAGCCGCCTCTCGGCCGGTCTCGGCGCTGCCGCCTGGTCACGCGTGGCGCTGGCCGTTGCTGCTCCTGCGGTCACAGGCGCCCAGGGTGCGGCGCGAGTTGTGGTGGGCCTCCGCGCTCATCTACGCGCTGGGCGTGTTGGTCACGCTGGCGCCCAGCTTCAATCTCAGCCGCGTGGAAACGCTACCGTTTGTGCTGCTGGCCCCGGCTGCCGCGGCGGTAGGCTGCGCCTTCTTGTTTGGCCCCGATAACGACCCGGCCCTGGAGCTGGTGCTGGCGCTGCCTGCCTCACCGCGCTTGCTGCTGCTGGCGCGCCTGACTTTGCTGCTGGCCTTTGACCTGGCGCTGGGGCTGATCGGCAGCGCCGCGCTGGCCGCGCTGCGGGCCGAGGTGGTCTTGTGGCCGCTGGTGCTGGCCTGGCTGGCCCCCATGGCCTTTTTGGCGACGCTCGGTTTCCTGCTGAGTGTGCTGCTGGCTGAGCCGCTGGCCGGCATCCTCATCAGCCTGGGCTTGTGGGCGGCGCGCGTCTTGGGGCCGGTGTGGTTCGCCGGCGAGTTCTGGGCCGGCCTGCCCGATCTCAACGCGCCGCTGAGCCGCGCCCCGCTGCTGCTGGCGGCGGTGGGCCTGGCGGCGGCGGCGCTGTGGCTCGGCGGGCAAGAAGAACGCTGGCTGCCCCGCCGCGCGCGGCTCTGAACGTTTGGGCCGGCTGCTCGTATCAGGCTCTATGGAGCTTAACAACGTGGTCACCGGCCTGGTCTGGCTGCTCCTGGGCGTCAGCGGCGCGGCCTGGCTCTGGGCGGGCGGTCGCGCGGCGCAGGCCATCTGGCCGCTCAGCCAGGCGTCCTTCACCTGGCGCTATAGTTGGCGGCGGCTGGGGTGGCTGCCCTTGGCAGCCCTGGTTGCGCTGCTGGCTCTGTATCAATTCCTCGCGCGCACCCAGGCTGACCCGATCTTCACACAACCGCGCCTGATCGAGTCCCTGGTGCCGCTGCTGGCGGCGGGTCATGCCGCCTTTCTGTTCTCGCCCGAAGATGAGCCGGCCCTTGAGCTGACCTTGACGCTGCCACGGCCGCTGACGTGGCTGCTGGCTGAGCGGCTGGCGCTGTTGCTGGGCGGCTACGGCGCGCTGGCGCTGGCAGGCAGCTTATTGGCAGCCGGCCTGTCCGGCGAAGCGCTGGAGGTGGGGCTGCTGCGCTGGTCGGCCCCGCTGGTCTTTCTCACCGCTGTGGCGCTGTGCGTAACCCTCATTGGACGGCAGGCTGCCCTGAGCGTGGGGGTCGTGGGCCTGCTGTGGTTCGGGCTGATCTACGCCGGCGAGGGCCTGGTGGCGCGCTGGCCGTTCACCTGGCCGCTGCATCTCTACCTGCAGCCGGGCGCGGCGCATTACGCCCTCAACCGGGCCTGGCTGGTATTGGGCGGCGCCGGGCTGCTGCTGCTGGCGTTGACCTATCTCGTGCGCGACCCCGAGCGGCTGCTGCTGGGTGGGCGCGGCGCGTCCGTTCGCTCCCGGAGGTGAGGCGGATGCGTCTCGCACAATTGCTGGGCCTGCTGCGTTATGAAGCCATCATGTACCTGCGCCGGCGCGGCTGGCTGGTGCTGTGGCTGGCCGTGCCGGCCCTCCCGCTGCTGTTTGCCCTCAACGTAGCGCGTCAGCGGCTGGCCGCCGGCGCGGCCGGAGAGGTCAATGCGGAGGCGCTGACGCGCGCCGCCGTGTACTTCACCCTGGGGCCGGTGTTTGTCACGCAGATGATTCTGCTGCCGCTGCTGGCGGCCGACAGCTTGCCGCGCGATCGGCAGTTGGGCGTGCGCGAACTGCTCGACAGCCTGCCGCTCTCCACCGGTGTTTACCTGGGCGGCAAGCTGCTGGGGCTGTGGGCCAGCCTGGCCCTCGGCGTGGCGTTGGCGCTGGGCCTGACCGGGTTGGCCTGGCGGCTGGTCGGCCCAATGGACTTCGCGCCCTACCTGGAACTATGGGTCGTGCGACTGGGCGGCCTGATCTGGATCAACGGCTCGTTGGGGTTGCTGCTCGGGGCCGGGCAGCCCAACCGGCCGCGCGCCGTGCTGCTGGGCGCCGCCCTGGTGGCGGTGATGCTGTTCACCCTGGCGCCTGGCATGTTGGCGGCGCCGGGGGCAACCGCCAGAATTTGGAATCCGGCGCGCGCGGCCATGCTGACCCCCTGGCCCTTTGAGGCTCAGTCGCGCCGCGATGTCTGGCAGACGCTGGCGGTGGGCGCCGGGCAGGTGGCGCTGCTGGCGCTGGCGATGTGGGCCTGGTTGCGCCGGCGGCGCGCCTGAGGTAAGGAGCGGCCGGGATGATTACTCTCAACCAGTTGCGCAAGACCTACAGCGGCGGCGTGACCGCGCTGCGCGGCATTGACCTCGACATCGGCGCGGGCATGTTCGGCCTGGTAGGGCCGAACGGCGCAGGCAAGACCACGCTCATGCGCATCCTGGCTGGAGTGGTGCGGCCCACCAGCGGGCGAGTGCTGGTGCTGGGCCACGACCTGGCGACGGCGGCCGGTAAGCGCGCCGTCAAAGCCCAGCTTGGCTATCTGCCACAAGCGCTGGGGCTTTATCCCGACCTGAACGCCGTCGAGTTCCTGGATTACGTCGCACTTCTGAAAGGTGTCGCCGACGCCGCCGCCCGCCGCGCCCAGGTTGAGCAGGTCTTGGCGCTGGTGCGCCTGAGCCAGGTGGCCGGCCGCCGTCTGAAGACGTATTCCGGCGGCATGCAGCGCCGGGTCGGCATCGCCCAGGCCTTGCTGGGCGAACCGCGCCTGCTGATCGTGGACGAGCCGACCGCCGGCCTCGACCCCGAGGAGCGCGTCCGGCTGCGCAACCTGCTGTCTGAGATGGCGCAGCGCTGCACGGTGATCCTCTCGACCCACATCGTGGAAGACATCAGCCAGAGCTGCAACGACCTGGCAGTGATTGGGCAGGGCCAGGTGTTGTTCCACGGCCGCCCGCGCGATCTCATCGGCCAGGCGCGCGGCCACGTGTGGGCGGTGACGACCACCACCGGCCAGCCGCCGGCGGACGCGCTGTCGGTGGTGTCGAGTGTGCAGTTAGAAAGCGGCACGCGCTACCGGGTCTTGGGCGAAACCTTGGCGGCCGGGGCCGAGCCGGTCGAGCCGACGCTCGAAGACGGCTACATGTGGCTCATGCAGCGCCTCACCGCCGCGCCCAATTTGTCGCCGGCTTAAGCCTCCGCCGCCAGCGCGGCTTGCGCCGCGAACGTCAGGCCCTGGCCGTCGAAGTCGGCCACGATCGTCTGCCCGGGGCGGAACACCCCTTGTAGCAATTGCAGGGCCAGCGGGTCTTGCAGCACGCGCTGGATGGTGCGCTTGAGCGGCCGCGCGCCGTAGGTCGGGTCCCACCCCTCGCGGGCCAGGTAGGCCTTGGCCGCCTCGGTCACCTCCAGCCGCAGGCCGCGCTCGGCCAGCAGCCGCCGCACGCGCTCAAGCTGGATGTCCACGATCTGCGTCAGTTGCTCCAGCTTGAGGGCGTGGAAGACCACGATCTCATCCACGCGGTTAAGGAACTCGGGCCGAAAGTGCCGGCGCAGGACCTGCATCAGCAGTTCGCGGCTCGGCGCGGCCGGGCTGTCGGCCCCGTCCACGCCGCTTGCCCCAGCACCGTTAGGCGCCCCCCACAACTCGCTGCCCAGGTTGCTGGTCATGATGATGACGGTGTTCTTGAAGTCCACCGTGCGGCCCTGGCCGTCGGTCAGGCGGCCGTCGTCGAGCAGCTGCAGCAGCGCGTTGAAGACCTCGGCGTGGGCCTTCTCGATCTCGTCGAACAGCACCACGCTGTAGGGCTTGCGCCGCACCGCCTCGGTTAACTGGCCGCCCTCCTCGTAGCCCACATAGCCGGGCGGCGCGCCGATCAGGCGCGAGACCGTGTGCTTCTCCTGGTATTCGCTCATGTCAATGCGGATCATGGCCTGGTCGGTGTCGAATAGGAACTCGGCCAGCGCTCGGGCCAGCTCGGTCTTGCCCACGCCGGTCGGACCCAGAAAGATGAACGAACCCAGCGGGCGGTTGGGGTCTTGCAGGCCGGAGCGCGCGCGGCGGATGGCGTTGCCTAAGGCGCGCACGGCCTCGTCCTGCCCGATCACGCGCCGGTGCAGCCGTTCCTCGATGCGCAGCAGCTTCTCGATCTCGCCTTCCATCAGCCGCGCCACCGGGATGCCCGTCCACTTGGCGACGATCTGGGCGATGTCTTCCGCGCCGACTTCTTCCTTGAGCAGCCGTTCGCCCGACTGCATCTGGTTCAGGCGCGTTTCGCCGTCGGCCAGTTGCTTTTCCAGCTCGCGCAGCGTGCCATAGCGCAGGCGCGCGGCGGCCTCCAGGTCGGCGCGGCGCTCGGCCTGCTCGATCTGGGTCTTGGTCTGCTCGATCTTTTCCTTGATGCCCTGCATGCCGCTGATGGCTTGCTTTTCGCTTTCCCAGCGGGCGCGCAAGGCCTGGCTCTGCTCCTTGGCGTCGGCCACTTCTTTTTCCAGCTTGCGCAGGCGGTCCTGGCTGGCCTGGTCGCGCTCCTTCTTGAGCGCCTCGCGCTCGATCTCTAGCTGCATCAGGCGGCGGTCAATCTCGTCCAGCGCCTGCGGCTTGCTGGTGATCTCCATGCGCAGGCGCGAGGCGGCCTCGTCAATCAGGTCAATGGCCTTATCGGGCAGGCGGCGGTCGGTGATGTAGCGGGCCGAGAGCGTGGCGGCGGCGATGACGGCCGCGTCTTGAATGCGCACGCCATGGTGCACCTCGTAGCGCTCCTTGAGGCCGCGCAGGATCGAGATGGTGTCTTCGACCGTCGGCTCCTCCACGATGACGGGCTGGAAGCGGCGCTCCAGCGCGGCGTCTTTCTCGATGTGCTTGCGGTATTCGTTGAGCGTGGTGGCTCCGATCATGTGCAGTTCGCCGCGCGCCAGCATGGGCTTGAGCATGTTGCCGGCGTCCATGGCGCCCTCGGCCGCGCCCGCCCCGACGACGGTGTGCATCTCGTCAATGAACAGGATCACCTCGCCGGCCGCGTCGGTGACTTCCTTGAGCACGGCCTTCAGGCGCTCCTCGAACTCGCCGCGGTACTTGGCCCCGGCCACCAGCGCGCCCATGTCGAGCGTGATCAGGCGCTTGTTCTTCAGGCCCTCCGGCACGTCGCCGTTGACGATGCGCTGGGCCAGGCCCTCCACGATGGCGGTCTTGCCCACGCCCGGTTCGCCCACCAGGGCCGGGTTGTTCTTGGTGCGCCGCGAGAGGATTTGGATGACGCGCCGGATTTCCTCGTCGCGGCCGATGACGGGGTCGAGCTTGCCCTGGCGCGCATTTTGGGTCAGGTCGCGGCCGTATTTTTCTAGGGCGTTGAAGGTGCCCTCGGGGTTTTGCGAGGTGACGCGCTGTGAGCCGCGGATGGCGGTGAGGGCCTTCAGTACTGCGTCGCGGGTGAGCGCCTGCCCGGCAGGGAACTTGCGCGCGGCGGCCTCCAGGGCGAGCAGCATGTGCTCGGTGGAAGTGTAGTCGTCGCGCATGGCCTTGGCTTCGCGCTCGGCGGTGGTCAGGGCGTCGTTGGCGGCGCGCGAGAGCGAGACCTGGGTGTTGCCGCCGTAGACCTTGGGGCGGGCGGCCAGGGCCTGCTCTACCTGGGCGGCCAGCGCCTTGGGGTCGCCCAGGCGGGCCACCACCTGCGGGGCCACGCCGTCGGCCTGGCGCAGCAGGGCCAGGAGCAGGTGCTCCGGCTCAAGTTGCTGGTGTTGAAACTCGCCCGCCAGCCGCTGGGCCTCCAGCACGGCTTCTTGGGCCTTTTGGGTGAATTTGTCGAGGTTCATTACGTTACGTCCTTCCGGCTCACACGCCACACGAGTGGCTTAAGATACTCAAATTCTACTGAGAAAACATCAGAATTTCATCTCAGGCGGCTGATGGCCGGCCGACGGTTGACATAATTTAGCAGGTCGCCGCAAGGTTGTCGCGGTTGTCGCGGCTGGCCGTAAGGTCGTCGCGGTTGTCGCGGCTGGCCGCAAGGTTGTCGCGGTTGTCGCGGCTGGCCGTAAGGTCGTCGCGGTTGTCGCGGGTCGCCGGGTTGGTGTCAGGCCACGAAGACGCGGCACCGTCGCCAGCGTTACCGGCGTCAGCGCGGGCGCGGTGTTTTGGATGGGGGTCACCAGTGTCATTAGCGTCACTAGGAGTGCTCGCGGTGGACGGGATGGATTGGCCGAGACTCTCCCCAAAGGGGCGCTCCGCAGTCGCGCGCCACTGCCAGGGTAATAGCGAGGCTGCGCGACTGCGCTCAGAGTGACAGTCCAGCGTATTCTGCATGACAAACTACTAGCGTCACGGGCCGGGGGCAACGGGTAGCGGTTCATAACGCCAGTCTGAAGAGAAATTGTTCGGTTAGCAAGAGGCAGTTTGGCCGGGGCAGTCTGTTAACAAATCTCCGATAGGGTGCTATTAGAGGTCTAACGTGGCGGGCCTATCATGCGGGCAAGTTCGCAGAGACAACAACCCGCAACCTGTCAAAGGATGGAGTTAACCATGTTCCGCTATGCTTATCGCCCCACTCGTTTTGCCGAAGCTGTCAACCGCCTGTTTGATGAATCGGTGGTCAACCCGCAGTTGAACAACCCGGCCGCCGCCGCCCTGCGCCTCGACATCGCGGCCCACGGTGACGAGTACGTCATCACCGCCGCCGTGCCCGGCCTGAAGGCCGAAGACCTGCACCTGGAGGTGCTCGGCGATACCGTGACCCTGCGCGGCGAGTTGCCCGCGCCGGAGGCGGCCGAAGACGCGCAATGGCTGCTGCGCGAGCGCCGCTACGGCAAGTTCGCCCGCACCGTCACCCTGCCGACCGAGGTGAACGGCGCGCAGGCCGAGGCCAGCGTGGAGCAAGGCGTGCTGACCGTGCGCCTGCCCAAGGCCGAGACCGCCAAGCCCAAGAGCATCAAGGTGTCGGCGAAGTAACCAGCGCTGGACTACGGGTGGCGCGGCCCAAAACCCGAGCTAAACTGGGCCGCAAATAAACCGGGCGCCGAGACATAGTCTCGGCGCCCGGTTGCGCGTTAAGCCTACCGTGGCAGCTTGCCCGCCGCCTTGAGCGCGTCTTTGAAGACGTTGATCTGCGCGGTGTGCTCGCGCTTGTGGCCGTAATACTGGTAGACGATGTAATCGTCCAGCGCGTACTCGGCCCCATACCAGGGCAGCGTGCCGGGGCGGCGCAGCAGTTCGCCGTCGAGCAAGCTCACCCGGCGGTAGCTCTCCTCGGCGGCGGCGGTGTACTCGGCCAGCAGGTCGGCGGCGCTGCGGTTCTGGCGCATCTCGATCTGGAAGTCGTTGAAGAGCTGGCCGCCCTGGTTGTTCAGCATGTCCAGGTAGGGCGTCGGCTCGCTGCCAGGGGTGCTCTGGAACGAGCGCAGCACTTCGATCAGCATGTGCTCGAACGACGCCAGGTGGCCGATCACGAGCTTGGTGGACCACCAGCCGCACACGTTGGGAGTCTCCCAGTGCTCCAGGGGCAGGTCAACGATATTGCGTGTGACGAAGGTGTGACCGTAATGCAGGATATCGCTGGCGTTCATGGAGCCTCCCGGCGGGGCCGCTGGCAGCGGCCGATGGACCGACGACGAGCGGCAAGTATAGGCCGAACTCGTCCGCGTCCACAATCGTTAGGCTGGCGGCGCTGGGCGCGCCGAGCGTAGCGTTGGCCGGGCCGCTGAGCGCGAGCGTCAGGCTCTCGGCGGGTTCGGGCGCGGCGTCGTTGGTGAGCGTGAGCGTCACCGGCTGTTGCGTCAGGCCGGGGGCGAAGGTGAGCGTGCCGGAAAGCGGGACGTAGTCGGCGCCGGGCAGGGCCGTGTCGGGCGCGGCGCTGTAGGCCACGGTGACGGTGAGGGCGGAGGCGGCCGAGAGCGCGGCGCTGAGCGTCACCATGCCGGACTCTTCAGTGGCCGTGTAGCTGGCGGCGCTCCACTGTACGGTGGGCGGCGCGTCGTCGTCGAGGATGGTCAGCCGGGCGGTTGCCGGCGCGCCCAGCGTGGCAATGGTCGTTTGCGTCATGACGACAAAGACGGTTTCGTCGGTTTCGTCCAGCAGGTCGGGCAGCAGCGTTATCCCGCCCTGGGTGGCCGTCAGCCCGGGGCTGAAGGTGACCACGCCCGTAGTGTGCACGAAGTCGGCCCCTGGGGCGGCGCTGCCGGCCGTGGTGCTGTAGGCCACGGTGATCGTCAGGCTCGCCGCGCCGGAGAGCGTCACCGTAAACGGCGCGGTGGCGGCACTCTCCGCGGCGCTGTAGACCGCCGCGCTGAATTGGGCGGTGGGCGGCCCATCGTCTTCGACGAGGTAAAGGGTGGCGGCGCCGGGCGTGCCCAGCGTGGCGTTGCTTGGCCCGCCCAACTCCAGGCCAAAGGTCTCGGTTGGCTCGTAGAGCGTGTCGGGCAGCAGCGTGAGCGCGCCAACGGTGGTGGTCACGCCGGGGGCGAAGGTCAGCACGCCGGTGGCGTGCACGTAATCGTCGCCAGGGGTCGCGCTGCCGGGTTGGGGGCCGGCGCTGGTGGTGGTGTAGGCCACGGTGACGGTCACGCTGCTGGGCGCGGACAGCGTCCCAAGGGGACTAGAAAGAGTGACGGTGAAGGGCAAACTGGCATCGGCCTCGGCGGCCACGTAGGCCGCGGCGCTGAACTGCGCGGTGGGCGGCGTGTCGTCGTCGGCGATGATGACGGTGGCGGTGGTTGGCGCGCCCAGGGCGGCGTTGGCAGGCGCGCTCAGGCTCAGCCCAAACGTCTCGGCCGGCTCGAAGTCCGCGTCTGGCAGCAACGCAATGAGACCCTGCGTGGTCGTCAGGCCGGGCGTGATCGTCAGCGTGCCGGTGGCGGGCGTGTAGTCCGCGCCGGGCGCGGCGGTGCCGGGGGTGGTGCTGTAGGCCACAGTGACGGTCAGGCCGCCGGCGGCGCTGAGCGTGGCGGTGAAGGGCAGGGTGGCGGCGCTCTCCAGCGCGCCATAGAGGGCGGCGCTCAGTTGGACGGTGGGCGGCGCGTCGTCATCCAGAATCGTCAGCGTGGCCGCGCTCGGCGCGCCCAGCGTGGCGTTGGCCGGACCGCCCAGTGACACGGTCAAGGTTTCATCCAGTTCATCGGCCGTGTCGGTCAGCAGCGGCACGATGGCCTGGGTGTTGGTCAGCCCGGCGGTGAAGGTCAGTGTCTGGGTCACGGCGATGTAGTCGAAGCCCGCCGCCGCGCTGCCGGCCGTGGTGGTGTAGGTGGCGGTGATGAGAAAGCCGGAGGCCGCTGAGAGTGTGGCGGTCAGGAGCGCGGTGGCCGCGCTTTCGCTCACGGTATAGGTGGAAGCTTCCCACACCACGCTGGGCGGGTCGTCGTCGTCCAGGATGCTGAAGCGCGTGAACCCCGGCACCCCCAGGTCGGCGTTGCTGGGGGGGGTCAGGCTGATGAAGACGGTCTCGTCTGGCTCGTCCCACGCATCGGGCAGCAGCGTGAGCGTGCCCTGGGTGGCGGTCAGGCCGGGCGTGAAGGTCAGCGTTCCCGTGGCGGGGGCGTAGTCGGCCCCGGCCGTGGCTGTGCCGCCCGCCACCGTGGTATAGACCACGGTCACCGTAATCCCCGCGGCGGTGGAGAGGGTGACCGTGAACGGCGCGGTTCCGGCGCTCTCGCCGCCGCTGTAGTTGGAGTTGTCGAACTGCACGGTGGGTAGGCCGGCTGGCGCGAGCTGGGGCGCGGGGCGGCCCGCGGGGGTGTCGGCGGCTTGTGCTGGTCGAGCCGGTGCCGGGGTCAGGCCCGGCCCCAGCGCCAGGCTCAGCGCGATCAGCCAGCGCAGCGCCGCCCAGGTCGTCGGGGAATGGATGGACATCGTGCCCTCGCGTGGCCGTCAGCGCCAGGTTAATCCGGTGGGTTGGCAGGGCGCGGACGTGAAGCGGCCGGCCCCCGCATCAACTTACGGCAAGGTGGCCGGTCGGGGCAAGGGAGCTGCCTCCTGATTTTTCGGGCACTTGATGGGGTTGGCGCCCCAGTCTGCCTGGGAACGGGGAGGGTGAGGCGCGCTACACGAGCTTGATCGCCGCCACGGCGCCGCCGGTGAGCGGCACGCGCCCTGGCGCCGGCCTACCGGTTGGCCCCTGAATTGAACTGCACCAGCTTATTCCAGTTGATGGCTCCATCGGTTTCACAGAAGTCTCTAGCGAACTCCAGTGTCAGCCGAGTTTGCAGCTTGGCATATTCCTGCGCAAACTCATCGTTGCGTTCCTTGGCCTTGTGCCCCAGCGGCTCGATGATATCCAGGTAAAGATCGGGGTTGCCAGAAAGAAAGCTCCAAAACCGTTGGCCGCACAGCTTTTGATATCCATCCTTGTCGGGCTGGGAGTCTATGCCGTAACAACAGCCATTAATGTACTCAACGACCGCACGACGATTGTTGGTTTTGTAAATCCGAACCGCCTTGGCAAAGTCAGCCTTCATTTTGGAGATCTGGCTGCTGTTGCCCCAGTTCGGGCCGGACTTGATAACGACTAAGAACGTTATGTCATCTCGTTGAAACACCAGGTCAATCCCCTCGGCCACGGCCTTCTTACCGCCATAGGTTTGGTCGCACACGAATATGGCTAGCTCCTCGAGGAAGCTACCAAACAATGTCTCCTCCTGAGATGACAAGTGGGCATCGAGAACGGTTCTGACGAGATCGGGCGCGGCAATCACATATTTCGCCTTGAAGAGGTACGGGTTCTTGCGCTTGAGCACGGTGGTCAAAGCCAGCCTCTTAAGCGAGGCCAACCGCGCGGCGTGAAAATCGACGATATGCTCGTCAACGAAGGCGGTGACCTTACTTAGCTTTAGCGCGGCCATATCTCCCCTTTCGTTCGAGTAACTGCATTTGGGGCGCGGGCAACTGCTGCCGAGCCACCTCGACATACGCGCTGTTCAGCTCTATGCCGATTGAATGGCGATTCATCCTCTGGGCGACGCGCATGACCGTTCCAGAGCCGGCAAAGGGATCCAAGACGGTATCGCCCTCTTGCGTGAAGAGCTTGATGAACCACTCCGGCAAGGCCTCGGGAAAGACGGCGCTGTGATTTTTGTTCTTAGTTTCGGTCGCCAGATGCAGCACGTTGGTGGGGTAGGCCGAGTCCCGTTCGAGCCAGTTGGCGACCCGTTTGCCAAAGCCGCTCCCCACCTTGGAGGGATCGCGCACCTGGTCGGTCTGGCTCAGGTTCTTCAGACGGCGATCGGCCCATTCACCCATCGGCACCATGACGGCTTCCTGGTACATGTGGAAGTGTTTCTGCTTGTTGAACTGCAACAGCCGTTCCCAGGCGTCGCGGAAGCGGTTGGGCCACTTGCCCGGATAGCAGTTCTTCTTGTGCCAGATGAACTCCTCGGTCCATAACCAGCCTTGTTGCTGCATGGCGAGGATCAGTTGAATGACATAAGTGTGGCGCTCACCGGCGACGACCTTCTCTTTAATGTTCAGCACAAACGTTCCGGTCGGGCGAAGCACACGCAGCAGTTCCCGGCTGGCCGGCAAGAACCACTCGACGTAGGCGTCGGGCTTGATGCCGCCATACGTGCTGGCCCGGCTGTCAGCATACGGGGGGGAGGTGACGACCAAATCCACGCTATTGCTGGGAAGCGTCTTCAGCACCTCGCGGCAATCACCCCACAGCAGTTGCAAAGTTGCTTTCGTCATGCTCTTTTCCTCGGGAGCGCCATCCAGCCGACTCTCAGGCGGGTAGCCTGCCTACACGAGCTTGATCGCCGCCACGACGCCGCCGGTGAGCGCCACTAATTCAGCCGGCGTCAGCCGGAAGACGGCGTTGGGCGTGCCGGCCGCCGCCCACAGCACGTCGTAAGTCAGCAGGTCTTCGTCAATGAACGTCGGCAGCGGCGCGGGGTGGCCCACCGGCGACACGCCGCCGATGACAAAGCCGGTCTTGGCGCGCACGAAGTCGGCGTCGGCCTTGCCCAGCGGCTCGCCCAGCAGCGCCGCCACAGCCTTCTCGTTCACGCGGTTCGCGCCCGAGGCCAGCACCAGCACCGCCCGGTCGCTCTGCGGCGCGCGGAAGATCAGGCTCTTCACGATCTGCGCCACCTCCACGCCCACGGCGGCGGCGGCCTCGGCCGAGGTGCGCGTGCTCTGCGGCAGCTCCACCACCGTCAGGGCCACGCCTTGCGCGGCCAGCGCGTTCTGCACCCGCTGGGCGGAGGGCGAGAGGGCGGAAGAGTTAGAAGCGTCGGAAGCGTTAGCCGTCATGCCGGGTTCCGTTCGCGCCAGTAGCGCTCGAATTTTTCGATCTGCCGCCGAATATACCAGAGGTACGGGTCGGCGCTCGCCCGGCGTTCGGCCAACTGCGCCATGGCTGCGCGCGCCGTGACTCCCCGCGCGATCAGGATCGCCGCCGCCATCGCCACGCTGCGGTGCCGCCCCATGTGGCAGTGCACCAGCACCTTCTGGCCCCGGGCGATGACGGGCGCGGCGGCGCGCACGCCCCGCTCCAGCACGCGCATACGGATGGGCAGGAGGAAGATATCGAACGTGCGCAGCCACAGCACGCTCAGCGGCGGCGCGCTGAAGGCGGCGTGCGGCTTGCTCTCGGCCCGCATATTAATCACCAGCCCCACGTTCAGCGCGCCCAGGTCGGCGCAGTCGGTGGGCGCCGGCTGCGCGCCGACGTACAGGTAGTCCGTGATCTCAGAGATATCCATGCCGTTCAGTGCCTGGGCTACTTCAGCGGGGACTTGGCCGGCACACCCACGCGGCGCGGGTAGGCGCGGGGCGTCGTCGCCAGCTTGGGATAAACCACCACATAGCGCGCCTCGGCCACGCCCGGCAGGGCTACCGGGCGCAGTTGCGCCGGCCCGCCGCCGAGCAGGCTCACGGCCGCGGCGGCCGCCTGGGCCTCGTGCGGCGCGTTGGCGCCCTTTTGGGCCACGGCCTGCCCGCCGATTTTCACGAGCGGCAGCAGGTACTCGGCCAGGACCGGCAGCGCCGCCACGGCCCGCGCCACCGCCCAGTCGTAGCGTTCGCGGTGCGCCGGGTCTTGGCCCACGTCCTCGGCGCGGGCGTTCACCACCGTCACGCCCGTCAGCCCCAGCCTGGCTGCTACCGCCTCGCAGAACTTGGCCTTCTTGCCGGTCGCCTCCACCAGCGTCACGGCCAGCTCGGGGCGCATGATTTTCAGCGGCAGGCCCGGAAAGCCCGCGCCGGCGCCCACGTCAATCAGGCGGCCGGGCGCGCCCGGCCGCAGCAGGGGCAGCAGCGAGAGTGAATCGAGGAAGTGCTTGACCTGAATATCCGCGTCGTCGGTGATGGCGGTGAGGTTGAAGCGCGCGTTCCAGGCGCGCAGTTCGTCGGTGTAGGTCTGAAAGGCCGCGATCTGGTCCCGCGTCAATTCCAGCCCCAGCAGCGCTTTGGCCCCGTTGATCAGGTGTTCCATGCTGAGAGGATTATACCCGCGCGGGAGGCGCTTTTGGCGAAGGGGACTTCTGCCACGAATGAGCACGAAGGGTGCGGCTTCGCCGCGAATGGGCACGAATGGGTTTCATGCATGAGCTTGACGTGGTGAATGAGACCGTCTAATCCGCTCGCGACCATGACCTCGGCCTTGGGCAGTGGACGGCTAAATAGCCCTCGATCGAACGGCGTTGAGGGGACGACGACCGGGTTGAACAGATGGGGCGGGTGCGGACTAGACGGTGATGGCCAATCACCTGACGGAACGCCGCGCCCGCGGCCCGCGTCTTATTCGCGCCGAGAATCGCCATGCTAGAATCTCAACCGATGCCAAGAATCCGCCGCCTGCGCCCCTCGCGCGCCATGCTGCTGCGCCTGGCGACCACCGCCGCCGGGCTGTTGGTCGTGGCGGCGGTGTGCGCCTACCAGTGGCTGGCGGTGGACCTGCCCGCGCTCGATCGGCTGACCGAAAACCTGACCGTGCCCTCCACGCGCCTGCTGGCCCGCGACGGTCGCCTGCTGTACGAGATCGCCGACCCGGCCGGCGTGCACCACACGACCGTGCCGCTGGCCGACATCCCCCTGGCGCTGCAGCAGGCCACCATCGCCACCGAAGACGCGAGCTTCTACAGCAACCCCGGCGTGGATGTCGTCGGCATCGTGCGCGCGGTGTGGATCAACCTGACCGGCGGCGAGGTGCTGGCGGGCGGCAGCACCCTCACCCAGCAGGTGGCGCGCAACATGCTGCTCGACCCACAGGAGCGCGCCGAGCGCACGCTGACCCGCAAGCTGCGCGAGTCAATCCTGGCCTGGCGGCTGGCGCGCGCCTACAGCAAGGACGAAATCCTGGCGCTGTACCTCAACCAGACCTACTACGGCCACCTGGCCTACGGCGTTGAGGCCGCGGCGCAGACCTTCTTCGGCAAGCCCGCCGCCGACCTAGATTTGGCCGAGAGCGCCTTGCTGGCCGGGCTGCCGCAGGCGCCGTCGTTCTACGATCCGTTGCTCTATCTGGAGGCCGCGCAGGAGCGCCAGGGCGTCGTGCTCGACCTGATGCTCAAGCAAGGCTACGTGACCGAAGAGGCCGCCCGGCTGGCGCGCGCCGAGACGCTGCAATGGAGCGCCGCCGCCTTCCCCATCGAAGCCCCGCACTTCGTCTTCTACGTCTGGAACCTGCTGGAGCGCCGCTACGGCCCGGAGGTGCTCTACTCCGGCCTGACCGTGTGGACCACGCTCGACCTGGACCTGACCCGCGCCGCCCAAGACATCGCCCGGCGCCGCCTGGCCGGACTGGCGGGCGACGCGGCCGGCCTGCCCCACAACGCCACCGACGCCGCGCTGGTGGCCCTCGACCCGCGCACCGGCCAGATTTTGGCGCTGCTCGGCTCGCCCGACTACTTCAACGCCGAGATCGCGGGCGCGGTGAACCTGGCCCTGGCCCCGCGCCAGCCGGGCAGCGCCATCAAGCCGCTGACCTACGCGGCCGCCTTCTCGCCCGAATATTGCGCCGGCACGGCCCCCGGCGCGTGCCCGTGGACGGCCGCCACCATGCTGCTCGACGTGCGCACGGCCTTTGTCACCAAAGAAGGCTTCAGCTACGTGCCGCAGAACTACGACCGCGCCTACCACGGCCCGGTGTCGGCGCGCGAGGCGCTGGCCGGCAGCCTGAACCTGCCCGCCGTGCTCACGCTCGACCACATCGGCGTGCCGACGCTGCTGGGTCTGGCGGGCCGCATGGGCCTGACCACGCTGACCGACCCGGAGCGCTATGATCTCTCGCTGACGCTGGGCGGCGGCGAGGTGCGCCTGCTTGACCTGACGGCGGCCTTCGGCGTGTTCGCCAACGGCGGCCAGAGCGTCGAGCCGGCCGCCATCCTGCGCGTGGAGCGCTCCGATGGTGTGGTGCTCGACCAGTGGCGACCGCCCGCCGCCACGCGCCTGCTGGACGAGCGCGTGGCCTTCCTCATCAGCGACATCCTGGCGGACAACAATGCCCGCGCGCCCACCTTTGGCTTCAACAGCGTGCTGCAAATCGGCCGGCCGGCGGCGGTGAAGACCGGCACCACCACCGACTATCGCGATAACTGGACCGTGGGCTACACGCCCGACCTGGTGGTGGGGGTGTGGGTGGGCAACGCCAACAACTCGCCCATGGTTAACCTGGGCGGCGTGGCCGGGGCCGGGCCAATCTGGCACGACTTCATGCGCGCTGCGCTCTTGGGTAAGCCGGAGACGCCCTTCAGCGCGCCGGACGGGCTGGTGCGGCAGGAGGTGTGCGTGCCCTCCGGCCGGCTGCCCACGGCCATCTGCCCGCGCACGCGCACCGAGTGGTTCCTCGATGGCACCGCGCCCACCCAGCCGGACGAGCTGTATCAGGCCTTTCAGATTGACACGCGCACCGGCGGGCTGGCGAGCGCGGCCACGCCGCCGGAGTATGTGACCACGCGTGTGTACCTGGTGCTGCCGCCGCAGGCGCAGGAGTGGGCCAGGCAGAACGGCCTGCCGCAGCCGCCGGAGGCCGTCATCGCCGCCGCGCCGGGGCCGTCGGCCGCGCTGCAAATCATCGCGCCCGACGCCAACACCATCTATCAGATCTCGCCGCGCCTGCCGCGCGCCAGCCAGCAGATCACCTTCCGCGTGGCGGCGGCCGAGCCGCTGCGCGCGGTGACGTACACCCTCGACGACGCGCTGCTCGGCCCGGTGACCGAGGCGCCGTTTGAGTGGTGGTGGGCGCTGGAGCCGGGGACGCACACGCTCAGCGCCGAGGCGGTGCTGGCGAGCGGCGCGACCGTAGCGAGCGCGGCCATTATGTTTAGCGTGCTGCCGTAGCCGAAGGTCCTCACGGATCGTTCGCTTAAATTTCCACGGCTTTCCGAGATTCGTTCGGAATGGCCTGGTTTTCCAGCGGATTCCGTGATCGGCCACTCGGCTCCAGACATTATGTCTCTAGACTGAGTTGCGGTTGCCGGTGGCAACGTGGCCGCCAAACAGCGAAATGCGCTTGTATTATAGGCATTTCCGCGAATCTCTGGTTAGCGGAATTTTTTAAGCGAACGATCCGTGTGTATCTTTATGCCGACGAGGAATCACAACGGCTCGGTTCGCTCGCGCCGTCACGGTTGAGCGACGCAGACACGGAAAGCCTGGTGCGCGAGGCCTTTACCCAGCCGGGGCTGACGCTGAACAAGCTGACTGTGACGACCGATCAGGCCCTAGGCGATGCCGCGCAGGAGGTGCGGGCGTGGTTCGGCGTGCCTGACCTGGCGGCGGCTAATCAATACCTGGTCCCTGATTCACTTACAGATTTCATTAAACAGGCTGCTGCCCACGAGATTTGGCATAATTTGGTTGTCGAGAGCCAAAGGAGCCAAACCCATGAGCAGCAGTCGAGAATTGTACACGCGAGTGATCCAT
>JADZEK010000007.1 GCA_020850595.1 Anaerolineales bacterium | reverse complement strand
ATGGATCACTCGCGTGTACAATTCTCGACTGCTGCTCATGGGTTTGGCTCCTTTGGCTCTCGACAACCAAATTATGCCAAATCTCGTGGGCAGCAGCCTGTTTAATGAAATCTGTAAGTGAATCAGGTACCGGGTTTAGTTTCTGAGCAACCCGGCCTCAGGTCAGTCATCCTGGCGTAGCCTTGTGGCCGGTGACGCGCAGCGTCCCGGGTATTGATAGCTGGTGGCCAATTTCTGCCTCACTTTTGGCACTCTTCAGCGAACGGAATTAAGATGCAATTACCCTGGACACCCCTGGCGCGAGCGCAGTTCCCCAGGTACACTGGCCCGACGATGGACATTCAGCATGGATGAACTGCTGGCGCGTGCGCTCGAGACGGCCCGGCTGCGCGGCGCGCGCTACGCCGACGTGCGCCTCGTAGAGAGCGCCGAGCAAAACCTGGCGCTGAAGAACGGCCAGGTGGAAGGCCTGACCCAGGTGGAAAGCGCCGGGCTGGGCGTGCGCGTGCTGGTGGGGCAGGGCTGGGGCTTCGCGGCCACGCGCGAGCTATGGCCCGAGGCGGTGGAAGCCGCCGCCGCGCTGGCGGTAGAGCTTGCGCGCGCCTCGGCCACGGTGCCGGGGCCGGCCGTAGACCTGGGGCCGCCGGTGGCGAGCCGGGGCAGCTACACCACGCCGCTGGCCATTGACCCCTTTGGCGTCTCAATTGACGATAAGCTGGCGCTGCTGCTGGCGGCCGATGCCGCCATGGCGCGGGTGCGCGGCGCAGCGGTGCGCCACGCCAACCTGGGCTGCGCGCGGGAGCGCAAGTTCTTCGCCAACAGCGAGGGGGCCGACCTGGAGCAGACCTTGTACGAGGCCGGCGCTGGCCTCACGGCGCTGGCGATGGACGGCGACGACGTGCAGCGCCGCTCGTACCCTAGCCCGTATCGGCAGACGGGCGCGGCGGGCTGGGAGTATGTGCTCGCGCTCGACCTCCCCGGGCAAGCCGAGCGCGTGGCCGACGAAGCGGCGCAATTGCTGGCGGCCGACCCCTGCCCCGAAGATTGGGTGACGACCGTCATCATCGGCGGCGAGCAGCTAGCGCTGCAAGTGCACGAGAGCTGCGGCCACCCGGCCGAGCTAGATCGGGTCTTTGGCGCAGAGGCGGCGTACGCGGGGACGTCCTTCCTCACGCCCGACAAGCTCGGCCGCTATGACTATGGCTCACCCGTGGTGAACCTGACGGCCGACGCCGTGCGGCCGACCGGGCTGGGCACTTATGGCTGGGACGATGAAGGTGTGCCCGCCGGGTCCTCGCCATTGGTGCAGGCCGGGCGCTTCGTGGGCTACCTGATGTCGCGCGAGACCGCGCCGCGCCTGGGGTTGACCTCCAACGGCTGCATGCGCGCAGCCGGCTGGAACCGTCTACCGCTGATCCGTATGCCCAACGTGAGCCTCGAGCCGGGCGGCTGGGCGCTGGCCGACCTCATCGCCGACACCGACTCGGGCCTCTACTTAGAGACCAATCGCTCCTGGTCCATTGACGACAAGCGCCACAACTTTCAGTTCGGCACCGAGCTAGGCTACGAGATCAAGGGCGGCAAGCTGGGCCGCCTGCTGCGCGACTGCACCTACACCGGCATCACGCCGGAGTTTTGGAACAGTTGCGACGCGGTCTGTAACGCCGACCACTGGCGCATGTGGGGCACGCCCAACTGCGGTAAGGGCCAGCCGTCGCAGATCATCCACACCGGGCATGGGGCCGCGCCGGCCCGCTTCCGGCGGGTGCGGGTCGGCCTGTATTCCGAGGACTGAGACGCCCAGCGCGGCCGCGCCAGCCACCCCGTAAGACCTCGCCCGCCCCGTCATTCGGCCGGGCGCGCGTTAACCTTCTTAATACAATTCCCTGACACAATTGGACAGCGCAGGCAACTGCGTCGGATTGGTGGATTCCGCCTATGGATTACAAAGACTATTACCAAACGCTGGGTGTCAAGCGCGACGCCTCCGAAAAGGACATCAAGAGCGCCTTTCGCAAGCTGGCGCGCCAACTACACCCCGACGTGAACCCGGGCGACAAGGCCGCCGAGGAAAAATTCAAGAGCGTCAACGAAGCGTACGAGGTGCTCTCCGACGCGGAGAAGCGCAAGAAGTACGACGCCTTTGGCGCGGACTGGGAACGCTACCAGCAAGCCGGCGGGCAGCCGGGCGGCTTCGACTTCAGCCAGTGGGCCGCCCAGCCCGGGGCGACCGGCAGCGCGCGCTATGCCACGCCCGACGACCTGGCCGACCTGTTCGGCGGCGAGGACGGCGCCTACTCCGATTTCTTCTCCACGCTCTTCGGCGGCGGGCCGGCGCGTTCGCGCGGCCCACGCCGCGGCCCCGATTACGAGCACCCCCTGCCCATCTCCTTCGTTGAGGCCTTTCACGGCACGGCGCGCATGCTGCAAATGGACGGCCGCCGCATCGAGGCCAAAATACCAGCCGGCGTGCGCACCGGCTCACGCGTGCGCCTGAGCGGGCAGGGCGCTCCCGGCGCGGCGGGCGGCCCCAGCGGCGATCTGTACCTGATGATCGAGGTCGAGCCAGACAGCCGCTTCGAGCGCAAGGGCGACAACCTGTACAGCGAGGCGCCGGTGGACTTTCTCACCGCGGCGCTGGGCGGCGAGGTGCGCGTGCCCACGCCCGACGGCGCGGCGGCGCTGAAACTCCCACCGCGCACGCAGGCCGGGCAGACCTTCCGGCTGCGCGGCAAGGGCATGCCCACCCTGGGCGGCGCGGGGCGCGGCGACTTGTACGCCCGTGTGAAGCTGGTGCTGCCCGATAACCTGACCGATAAGGAATTGGACGCGCTGCGCGAGCTGGCGCGCGCCCGTGGAGCTCGCTATGAGCCTGCTTAACCGCCGAACAGGAGGCCCCCATGGCCGCCGCTGTGTTTGACACCCCCCTCAACACCACCGACCAGAGCCTCGACCGCGTGCTGCGCGCCGGGTTGCCGGTCGCGCTGATCTTCGCCGACGGGCCGACGCCGTTCGACGCCGCGCTGAACGACCTGGCGCGGGCCGAGGCCGGCAAGCTGCTGGTCGTCAAGATCAAGCCGGGCGAGAACCCCGAGAGCGCGCGGCGCTTTCAGGTGCGCACGCCGCCCGTCCTGGTGACGGTGCGCGCCGGCGCAGCGCTAACGACGGCCCAGCCCGTCGGCGCGGCCGACCTGAGCGCGCACGTCGCCTACCTGCTCGGCCGCGGCCCGCGCCCGGAGCCTAAGGCCCCACCACGCACCGAAGCGCCGGCTGCGGCCGGGGCGGCGGGAGCCGCGCATCCGCTGACCGTCACCGATGCCAGCTTTGAGGCCGACGTGCTGCGCGCCGCCGAGCCGGTGCTGGTGGACTTCTGGGCGCCGTGGTGCGGGCCGTGCCGCATGGTCGCGCCCACGGTGGAGAAACTGGCGGGCGAGTTGGCCGGGCGGCTGCGCGTGGCCAAGGTGAACACCGACGAGAACCCACGCGTGGCCCGCCAGTTCGACATTCAGGGCATCCCGACCATGATGATCTTCCAGGGCGGGCGGCTGGTCACGCGCTGGTCAGGCGCCGAGCCGGAGGGCGCGATCCGGCGGCGGCTGCAACAGGCCGTGGGCCTGGGCTAGGGTGTGTTCTGAGCGACAACCTGCTGATTGGTGCGATCTTCAGTCAATCATTGGTATACTGAGTTGTCTATGCCCACCATCAGTGAGTTCTTCGGCATCGTCATTCGGATGTATTTCAACGATCATCTGCCGCCTCACTTCCATGCTTTCTACGGTGAGCCAGAAGGCGTTTTACGCTATCCAGACTCTCGAAGTCCTTGAGGGCGGCTTGCCTCGGCGAGCACATCATCTGGTCTTGGAATGGGCCAGCGAACGTCGCGCCGAACTTCTGGTTAATTGGAACTTGGCCTGGCGCAGCCAACCCTTGTCATCCATTCCGCCGCTTGAATAGGCGGCCGGATGCTAGTGCGCGCGAAGAGTGTCCAACCGTTGACCGATTTTGTCGTGCGGGTCACGTTCACCGATGAGACGGTGCGCGATGTGGACCTGGAGCCGTACTTACGTGGGCCGGTCTTCGAACCAATTCGGGCCCAGGTTGAGCTTTTTCGGGCTGTGCGCGTTGAGTATGGGGCGCTGACCTGGCCGAACGGGGCCGACATTGACCCGGATGTGTTGTACCACGGCGGCACGCCCGCCTGGGCCCGTCCGGCTGATCAGCCAGAGGCTGCCTGAGGCTTTACTGGCGGCGGCTGCAACAGGCCGTGGGTCTGGGCTAAAGTCCGAAACGAAAAATCTCGCGCACAGGTCGAGGCGCGGCCCACGCCGCGCCTCGGCGCTTTAAGCGGCGCGCGCCCTCGGCTATAATCGCGCGCATGCCGTCGCCTCCTCGCCGCGCCGCTAACGCCGAGCTGTCTGCCTGGGGCGGCCCTGCCGCCGGCCGGCGCTTGGCCCAGGCGCTGGCCTGGCTGGGGCTGCTGGCCCTGCTGGTCACGGGCAGCGCCTTTGCGCCGCCGCGCCCCGCCGCCGCGCCCGACCCTCGCGTGGGTGTGCCGCGCTTCGCCGCCGCCGCGCCCACGCCGCCCCCCGACCAACTGCTGCTGGCCCGCGTCCACTTCAGCACCACCGCCGAGCGCGATGCGCTGGCCGCCCGCCTGGACGCGGTGGAAGCGCCCACCACCGGCGGCTACGTCACCGCCCTCCTCTCACCCGCCGAACAGGCCGCGCTGCTGGCGCAAGGCTACCGCGTGGAGATAGACGCGGCGCGCACGGCGCTGCTGAACGCCCACGCGCCCGCCTCGCCCGCCCAGGCGCAGGGCATCTCCGGTTACCCGTGCTACCGCACTGTAGCCGAGACTTACGCGGCGCTGGCCGGCCTGGCCGCCGCGCACCCCACGCTGGCGCAGTGGGTAGATATCGGCGACAGCTACGACAAGCTCACGGCCGGCGGCCCGGCGGGCTACGACCTGTTCGTGTTGACGCTCACCAACCAGGCCGTGCCGGGGCCGAAGCCCGCGCTGTTTCTCATGGCCGCCATCCACGCCCGCGAGTATGCCACGGCCGAAACCGCCACGCGCTTCACCGAGTACCTCGTCAACCAGTATGGCGTGGACCCCGATGTGACCTGGCTGCTCGACAATTTCGAGATCCATGTGCTGCCCCAGGCCAACCCCGACGGCCGCCTTATCGCCGAGGGCGGCCTCTACCAGCGCAAGAACACCAACCCAAGCGGCGCCGTCGGTTGCCTCGAGATGATGAGTAACCAATATGGCGTAGACCTGAACCGTAACGCCGACTGGCATTGGAACACCGTGGGCGTTCAGTCGGACAAGTGCTCCCAGACCTACCCCGGCCTCTCGGCCGCCTCGGAGCCGGAGATACAGGCTATTCAGACTTACCTGGCCGCGCTCTTCCCCGACGCGCGCGGCCCCGGCGGCGGCGACCCCGCGCCCGCCGACAACCCCGGCCTGATGCTCACGCTGCACAGCTACGGCCAGATGGTGCTCTTCCCCTGGGGCGACACGCAAACGCCGGCCCCGAACCAGGCCGCGCTGCAAACGTTGGGGCGCAAATTCGGCTTTCACACTGGCTACGAAGTGTGCCCGCCCAGCGCGTGCCTCTACCTGACCTCCGGCACGACGGACGACTGGACGTATGGGCAACTGGGCGCGGCGGCGTTCACCATTGAGATGGGCACCTGGTTCTTCCAAGAATGCGGCGCTTTCGAGAGCGAGGTCTACCCCCGCAACCTGTCGGCCCTGCTCTATGCCGCCCAGGCCGCGCGCCGGCCCTACCTGGCCCCCGCCGGGCCGGAGACGCTGACGGTGACGGCGGCGATCTCCCCGGTGGTGGTCGGCGCGCCGCTGACCCTGACCGCCACCGCCGACGACACCCGCTACTTCAGCAACGGCTGGGGCAGCGAATCGAGCGAGGCCATCGCCGCCGCGCGCTATTCCATTGACGCGTTGAGTTGGGTGACCGGCACCCTCACCTACCCGCTGTCCGCCGCCGACGGCGCGTTCAACAGCCCGGTGGAGGCGCTGACCGGCGTGGTGGACACCAGCGGCCTGACCGCCGGTCGCCACTTGGTGCTGATTGAGAGCCAGGACGCCGCCGGCCACTGGGGCGTGCCCAGCGCGGTCTTCATTGACGTGCTGGTCGGGCCTGACTTTGAGCTTACGCCGTCGCCGTCGGCCGTGGCCGGCTGGCCGGGTGAGCCTGCCACCCACACGCTCACCCTGACAAACACCAGCGCCTTCACCGTGACCTTTGCGCTCACGGCCACGAGCGGCGCGTGGCCGGTGACGACGCCCCTGACGCTCGGCCCGCTGGCCCCCGGCGCGGCGCTGCCGTTTGACGCGCGCGTGGCTGTGCCGGCGCCGGCACAGCCGGGCGACTGGGATGCGGCCAGCCTGCGCGTGACGCCGCTGGAGCCGCCGGGCGTGCCGCTGACCTTCACGCTCCTCTCGGTGGCGCACACGCCCTATGGCCTGTCGGCTTTACCCGCGGCCCAGGCGCAGGGCGGGGGGCTGGGCACGCTGCTGACCTATACCGTCGTCGTCACCGCCCTGGGCGACCTGGCTGATACCTTTACCGTCACGGTAAGCGGACCCGCCTGGCCGACGCTGGCCCCGGCCGTGGTCGGCCCGCTGGCGCTGGGCGAGAGCGCGGCCGTGGTGGCGCAAGTGAGCGTGCCGTATGGCGTGAGCGATGGCGCGGCCGACGCCGCCACTCTCACGTTCACGTCGCAGGGCGACCCAGCGCGCGTGGCGGCGGTCACGCTGACGAGCACGGCCGCCTGGCCGCGCCGGTCTCTGCCCTTTGTCTTCCGGTAGCCCCGCCATGCCCGCCTTGCCCCCCACGCAATTCGTCGAGCACCGCGGCGTGCGGCTGGCCTACCAGCATTGGCCCGGTCGCCCTGGCGCGCCCGCGCTAATCTGCCTGCCGCACCTCACCGGCCACAAAGGCAGCTTTGCCGACCTGTCCGCCGCCCTCAGCCCCGCTTATGCCGTCTATGCCCTAGACCTGCGCGGGCGGGGTGAGAGCGACCGCCCGGCCGAAGGCTACGGTTTTGCCTACCACGCCGGCGACCTGCTGGCCTGCGCCGAGGCCTGGGGGCTGGAGACCTTCGGCCTCATCGGGCATTCGTTTGGCGCTACGGCCGCCAGCTACCTGGCCTCCATCCGGCCGCGGCGCGTCCGCGCGCTGGTGCTGCTCGACGGCGGGGCCGACCCCCAGGACGACACGCTGCGGGCTATGTATCCGACCATTAGCCGCCTCGACCAGACCTATGCGTCGCTGGAGGCTTACCTGGCCGCCATGCGCGCGACGCCGTTCTTCCAGCCGTGGGACTCGGCCCTGGAGCGCTACTTCACCGCCGACGTGGTGGCGCTGCCCGAGGGCGGGGTGCGCCCGCGCGCCTCGGCCGCCGCCGTGGCCCGCGACCTGGACGCCCACTTTACCTATTCCCTGTGCCTGCACTTCCCGGCGGTGCGCTGCCCCACGCTGTTCGCTCGGCCCGCGCTGGGCCTGCGCGGCGACCGGGGGCATGTCTTCTCGGAGACCGAAGCGGCCGCCATCGCGCGCCAGATCGCAGATTGCGCGCGCGTCGAAGTGCCCACGTGCAACCACTACACGCTGCTGCTCGGCGGCGGGCCGCCGTGCCTGCCCGCCGTGCGCGCCTTTCTCGCGGCGCGCCTGCCGGCTGTGTCATAATCACCCGCATGGATATCCTGCTCGCCCACGGTTACTTCCTGGCCGCCGACGCGCACGAGCGCCAGGTCATGAAGCCCTACCCCACGCTGGGCCTGCTCTACCTCAGCGCCTACCTCAAACAGCAGGGTTTCACGGTGGAGGTGTTCGACGCCACGTTCGCGACCCTGGCCGACTTTGAAGCCCGCCTGCAAGCTGCGCGTCCCCCGGTGGTCGGCCTGTATACCAATCTGATGACGAAGTTCAACGTGCTGCGGATGATCGCGGCCGGCCGTGCCGCCGGGGCGCGCGTGGTGCTGGGCGGCCCGGAGCCGGCCGGCTACGCGGCCGAATACCTTCAACACGGGGCCGACGCCATCGTGGTGGGCGAGGGCGAGTTGACGCTGAGCGACCTGCTGCAGCGCCGGTTCCATGACCTGCCCGCCATCCCCGGGCTGATCTACCGCGACGACGACGGGCGGGTGGTGACCAACCCGCCGCGCCCATATATCAGCGACCTGAACACCCTGCCGTTCCCCGACCGCGAGGCGATTGACCTGGATCGCTACGTACAGGTGTGGCGCGAGAACCACGGGCAAGGCTCGCTGTCGCTCATCACCGCGCGCGGCTGCCCGTTTCACTGCCAGTGGTGCAGCCACGCCGTCTATGGCAACACCCACCGCCGCCGCTCGCCCGAGAACGTGGCCGACGAGCTGGAACAGCTGCTGGCGCGCTATAAGCCGGAGCAGGTGTGGTACGCCGACGATGTGTTCACCATTCATCGGCGCTGGTTCTTGGAGTATGCGCGCTTGCTCAAGACGCGGAACTTGCGCGCGCCGTTTGAGTGCATCTCGCGCCCCGACCGGCTAGACGAAACCGTCGTGGCGGCGCTGGCCGACATGGGCTGCTACCGGCTCTGGCTCGGCTCAGAGTCGGGCAGCCAGCGCGTGCTGAACGCCATGAAGCGCGAGACGAAAGTGGAAGATGTGCAGGCCAAGACTAAGCTGCTGCAAAACCACGGCATTCAGGTGGGCATGTTCATCATGCTCGGCTACGAAAACGAAGACCTGAGCGACCTAGACGCCACCACCGAACACCTCAAGCAATCGAACCCCGATCTGTTCCTCACCACCGTGGCTTACCCGATCAAGGGCACGCCCTATCACGCCCAGGTGAGCGACCGCCTGCTGGCCCCGGCCGGCTGGGAGCACGTGAGCGACCGCGACCTGAGCGTGCGCGGCCGCTACTCGCGCCGCTTCTACTCCTTTGCCACGCGCTGGATGGTGAACCGCGTGGCGCTGCACCGCGAGTGGCACGGCCCGCGCCGCCCGGCGCGGCTGGCCAAGACGCTGGCGAACACCGTCGTCGGCCGCGCCGGGATGTTGGCGACCCTACGCGAGCGCGACTGATTTCTGATTCCTGATTTGACGAATCCTCCAATCAGCAATCAACATTTCGCAATCTCAAATCAGCCATGTACTTTGATGCGCTCGCCCCGACCTACGACGCCGACTTCACGGCCACGCCCCTGGCGCGCGCGCTGCGCGGGCGAGTGTGGGCGCGGCTGGATGCGGTCTTCGCGCCCGAGGCGGCGCTGCTCGAGCTAGCCTGCGGCACCGGCGAGGACGCCCGCCATCTGGCGCAGCGCGGCGTGCGCGTGACCGCCACCGACCAATCGGCCGGCATGTTGGCGGCGGCGCGAGCCAAGACAGCCGGCCTGCCGGTCAAGCTGGCCTCCTTGGACCTGGCCGCGCCCGCGCTCTCGCCCGAAATTCAGGCCGGCGCGCCCTACGCCGGCGTGCTCTCCAACTTTGGGGGGCTAAACGCGCTGCCGCGCCATCGCGCGCTGGCCGAGTTCCTCGCGCCGCTGGTGCCGGCGGGCGGGCGGCTGGTGCTGGTCGTGATGGGCCGCTGGTGCGCGTGGGAGATCGGCTGGCACCTGCTGCACTGGCAGCCGCGCCGCGCCTTCCGCCGGCTGAACGCGCGTGGCTCCACCTCGCAGGCGGGCGGCGCGGACTTCACGGTTTATTACCCCTCGACCGCCGCGCTTCAGCGCGATTTTGCGCCCCACTTCCAGCCGGCGCGTGTGTGGTCGCTGGGGCTGTGGCTGCCGCCCACTTACCTGGAGCCGCTGACGCGCCGCCGCTGGTTCCCCTTCCGGCTGGTGGCCGCGCTGGATCGGCGCGTGCCCTGGCCGCCGCTGGCCGACCACACGGTCTACGAGTTCGTGCGCCGCGCCTGACAACCCGACCGGCCCGCTGAAGAGGCCGACCCAGCTAGGCGCGTAGCCTTCCGAACGGTTCGGCCCTGGCGCGGCCGCATCCCTACCTTCCGCGCCTGGTTGACGCTGGGCGGCATCTGTCTTACAGTGTCGCCTCTCAGGAGACCTTCATGACCCTCTATAACGACGCTGCCGCGCAATACATTCACGACCTGTTTGTGCCCGACGAACCAATCTTGCCACAGGTGATGGCCGCCATCCCGGCGCGGGGGCTGCCCGCCATCGCCATCAAGCCGGAGGAAGGGCGCTTCCTGCAATTTCTGGTGCGGGCTGTGGGCGCGCGCCGCGTGGTGGAGATCGGCACGCTCGGCGGCTATTCCGGCATATGGATCGCTCGCGGTCTGCCCGCGGGCGGCCGGCTGACGACGCTGGAACTGGACCCCAAGCACGCCGCCGTCGCCCGCGAGCACTTCGCGCTGGCTGGCGTGCAGGATAAGGTGGAGATTCGCGTAGGCGATGCGCGCCAGACCCTGCCCGAACTGTCGGCTGCCGGGCCGTTTGACTTCGTGTTCATTGACGCCGACAAAGGCGGCTATGGCCTGTACCTGGATTGGGCGTTGGAGAACGTGGAGCCGGGCGGCCTGATCACCGCCCACAACGCCTTCCGCGCCGGCGGCGTGTTCGACCCGACCGACAACTCCGCCGACGCCCGGGAGATGCGGGCCTTCAACGCGCGCTGGGCGGCCGAGCCCAAGCTGCTCTCCACCCTCTACCCCGCCGGCGACGGCCTGCTGATGGGCGTGGTGCTCGACTGAAGCGCGGCTAAGCCAATGGCGCCTCCTTCATCTAACCGACTCCGTCCGCGGGTGCTGCTAGTAATTCATGATCCGGTGGTGCGCGCGGGCGGGCCGACGGGCTGGCGGTTACACCAGGTGCTCGGCTGGAACAACCCTGATGACCTCACTTATCGCTACATTGAGGACGTCGCCGAAGTCAGCGCTGGCCGAGTCCAATACGACCTGGTGGAGCGGGTCGAGATTAATGGCTTCCCGGTAAAGGAAGATAATTTTGTCTACACCGCTGACAGCTACCTGGCGGCCTGGCGTACCCGGTCGGGTTTTCACCAACCAGATGCCGTGGACTATCACCGCCTGCTCGGAGAACTAGAAGTCATCCCCCGCATTAACTCCGGCGAACTGGATGAAATATGGCTTTTCGCGTTCCCTTATGCCGGTTACCATGAGTCCGTGATGGGCGGCCCCGGCGCTTTCTACTGCAACGCTCAGCCGCTCGCGCCCCGCTGGCCGGTGTCACAGGCAGAACGCCGCTTCGTGGTCATGGGCTTCAACTACGAGCGCGGTGTGGGGGAGATGCTGGAAGACCTGGGCCACCGCGCCGAGTCGCTCCTGAGTCGGGCTTTTCTAGGGACGCGGGGCGACGCCAACCTGTGGGAGCGCTTTACGCGCCACGAACAAACCCATCCCGGTCAGTCTGAGTGTGGCAATGTGCATTTCGCGCCGAACAGCGAGCGGGACTACGACTGGGGCAATAAACGCTATGTCCAAAGCCGCTGCGATACCTGGCTGAACTTCCCCTCGCTGGCCGGCGCGGCTCGTCCGGTGAATTGCGCCGAGTGGGGCGGCGGCGACATCCGCCAGCATCATCTGTGGTGGTTTCGCCGTTTCTCGCATGTAGCGGGCTCGTCGGATGGCCGCTCAAACAACTGGTGGGAATACGTCATTGATCCCAACCGCATGGCCTGACACACCTACGCGCCTCTCACCTCCCGCCTCCCACCTCCGGCCTCCAACTATGGTAGTATGGCCGCGCGCGCCAAACCCTCACCTGGAGACCCGCCGATGCCCGCTGTGCCCCACCGGAGGCAGCCCTATATCCTCGTGCTGTACAACGAAAACCCCGCGTGGCCCCAGGTGGATAAAGACTGGGCCGACGAGTTCATCACCCAAATGACGGGCGGCCTGCGTGAGCAGGGCTACCCCTTTGAAACGCTAAAATTCTTTGACGACCTGGCGGGCCTCGACCGCTACGACCCGCGCCAATGGCTGGTGTGGAATTGGGGCGAGGAGTTGGGCGGCCAGTCGTGGAGCGAAGCCCTCATCACCGACGCGCTGGACGCGCGCGGCTTCACCTACACCGGAGCCAACGGCGCCACCCTGCGCGCCGCCCAGAACCGCCTCGACGTCAAGCGCCGCCTGCAAGCCGCCGGGCTGCCCACGCTGCCCGCCCGCGTCTTCACCGACCCGGCCGCGGCTTCCGAGTGGACGCAGTTTCCAGCGATCGTGAAAGGCAATACCCAGCACGCCAGCTTTGGCATTGACAGGCACTCGATAGTGGACTCGCCGGCCGAGCTGGCCGCCCGCATCAGCTACGTGCGCGACACGCTGGGCGACGAGGCGCTGGTCGAGCCGTTCCTCGACACGCGTGAGTTCCACGTGGCGGTGTGGGGCAACTCGCCGCCCGAAGCGCTGCCGCCGCTGGAGTATGACTACGCCGTCTTCAGCGACCGCCGCGACCGCCTCTTCACCTACGAGTGGAAATTCGACCGCACCTCGCGCGGCTTCCAAGAGATCAAAATGCCGTGCCCTGCCCCCGAAGATCGGCCCGACTGGCAGGCGCGGCTGTGCGCCCTCGCCACAGCCGCCTACACCACACTCGGCCTGCGCGACTACGGCCGCCTCGACTTCCGCATGCTGGGTGACGAGCCGCAAATCCTCGACGTGAACGCCAACCCCGACCTAGACATCGTGTCGGTGCTACCCATCGCCTCGCGCGCCCTCGGTTATACCTACGGCCAGATGGTCAGCCGCATCATCCAATTCGCCGCCGAGCGGATGCCGGCGTAGGCCATGCGCGTGCCTCCCGTCCGTATCCCCCTCGGTTTGCTCCTGGGCGACATCGCCGTGGTCGTGGGCTTTGTGCTCGTCGGCATGAACACCCACTCCACGCTGGAGGCCCCCACCGGCCTGGCGCGGTTCGCCGTGCTGGCCGGGCCGCTACTGCTGACCTGGCTGGTCACGGCTACCGCGCTGGGGGCCTGGGCCGGCGGGCCGGGCGGGCCCTGGCGCCTCGCGCTGGGCCGGCCGCTGGCCGCCTGGCTCATCGCCGCGCCGCTGGCGCTGTTGGCGCGCGCCTGGCTGCTGCACAGCGCCGTGCTGGTGGTGGCGTTTACGCAGGTGACGCTGGGCCTCGGAGGCGGCCTGCTGCTGCTGTGGCGGCTGATCTACCGCCTGGCCGCCCAGCGGCTGGCCGCCGCGCGCCGCGCCTGAATTCTGGTACAATTTCGCCCCTGTAAAGCCCGGCGCCCACGCCGCGGCCGCGCCCTCACTGCCAGGAAAGCCCATGTCGCTCGTGCAACTGCATGCCGGGCTGTCGAATGCCTGCCTCATTTTCAACCTGCTCATCGCCGGTTTCGCCTTTGTGCGTTACCTGCAAGGGCACGGCGTGGACGGCAGCTTTTTGGGCGTGGTGGCCGTCGGCGAACTGCTCTACATTGCCCAGGTGCTGGTCGGGACGGTGCTGGCCTTCAGCGGCGTCCCGCAACCTGCACGCCTGTGGGTGCACGTGCTCTATGGCATTGTGTTGATCATCATGTATCCGGCCACCTACGCGTTTACGCGCGGGCGCGACAGCCGCCAGGAAATGCTCACCTACGCCGTTGTGGCGCTGTTCCTGGCGGGCATTTCGCTGCGCGCCATCGCCACGGCGGCGCTGGTGGCCCCGCCGGGGCTGGGCGGCTAAACCGGGATGTCAGGCGGCGGTGGAGGTCAGGCCATGAACACAATCGGTCAGACTCGCGGTTGGCGGAGCGTCGGGCTGGTCATCACCCTGCTGGTGCTGGCGGGGCTGGCGTGCGGCGGCGAGGTCGAACCGACGGCCACGCCTCTGCCGCGCCCTACTCAGCGCCCGCAGGCCACCAACACCTCGCAGGCAGTCGAGCCTACCCGCCGCCCCTCGGCCACGCCCGGCGAGGCCGAGGCCACCCCGGCCACCACCACCACTGATAAATTCGACCTGGAAGCCTACGACCACCCCAGTGGCGCGTTCAGCGTGCTGCTGCCGGTGGGCTGGGAGCGCGATGAGAAGGACAATAGCATCTTTGTCACGTCGCCCGACTCGGTCGTCGCCATCGAGCTGTCCTTCGTCAACGCCGGCAAGACGTTAAGCGCCGAGGAACTGGGCAGCTTTATCCAGTCGGTGGAGGCCAACTGGTTTGCCACCTTCCCCGACTACACGGCCGGCGAACTGGAAGAGCAGCCGGACGGCAGCATCGGCGTAGCCAAGACGCTGGAACTGAGCAGCGGCACGCCCCAGACCGTGTTCAGCTACTACTGGCAGGACGGCCAGGTCGTTTACGAGCAGGACTTCTGGGTGGACACCGACGCCTACGACGATTACGTGGACAGCCTGCTGGCCGTCGCCAACTCGATGACGACCGACCCCAGCGCCGGGGCCAAGTCCAATGTCTACGCCATTGTCTACACCTTCACCGGCCCCAACGACTACTTCGAGTTCGCCGTGCCGTTCGGCTGGACCTACACGACCGACACGCCCGAAAACATGATCGTGGACACCTTCACCTCGCCCGACGACCAGACCTTTATTGAGAACGTTACCTACGACGACGGCACGGCCGTGGACGACCTGAGCGCCTTCGCCCGCCAGTTGCTCACCGAGTATTACGGCCTGGACGACCTGGAAGTGGCTGACGAAGTGGCCCAGCAAGACGGCAGCACGCGCCTCGACTGGTCGTCGCCCAGCCGCGACCTGACCGGCGAGACCTTCTACGAGACGCGCGGCACCGCCGTGCTCTTCCTGACCTGGGTCGTGCCCAACGACCTGCACGACCTGTACGTGCCGGTATGGTCCTACCTGCTCGACACCTACGCCATCCCCGGCGCGGAGACAGAGTAACCCCATGGCCTCGCGTACCGTTGTCGTCTTGGGCGGCGATCAAACCGGGCAGGAACTGCTGCTCGAAAGCCTGCGCGTGCTCGCGCCCGAAGTCACCCGCGTGCCGACCGACTTCGTCAGCTTCGACCTCTCGCTGGAGAACCGCCGCGCCACCCACAACGCCGTCGTGCGCGAGGCCGCCCACGCCATGGCCGCTACCGGCCTGGGCCTCAAGGCCGCCACCATCACCCCCGAGGTCAAGGGCGACGTGGGTTCGCCCAACGCCATCCTGCGCGAAGGCATTGACGGCAAGGTCATCCTGCGCACCGGGCGGCGCATTCCCGGCATTCAGCCGGTGGGCGGCGTGCACGCGCCGATTGCCGTCGTGCGCATGGCCGTGGACGATGCCTATGGGGCGCAGGAGTGGCGCGAGGTCAAAGACGGCGACGAAATCGCCTACCGCACCGCCAAGATCTCCCGTCGCACCTGCCGCGCCGTGGCTGAGTTCAGCTTTCAGCAGGCGCAGAAGATGGGCGCCAAGGTCTTCGGCGGCCCCAAGTTCACCGTCAGCCCGGTCTACGAGGGCATGTTCAAGGAAGAGTTAGACGCCGCCGCCCAGCGTTACCCGGCCGTGCGCTACGACCCCCAGCTCATAGACGCCACCATGGCCCTGCTGCTCAAATCCATCGGCGAGGCCATGGTCATCCCCACCCTCAACCGCGACGGCGACCTGGTCAGCGACCTGGTGCTGCAAATGTTCGGCACCATCGCCGGGTCAGAGTCGCTCGTGCTAGGCTTCGACGACACCGCCTCCAAGGTCAAGGTCGTCATGGCCGAAGCGCCCCACGGCACCGCGCCCAGCCTGCAAGGCAAAAACATCGCCAACCCCATGGCCATGATCCTGGCCGGCGCGGCGCTGCTCACCTACTTCGGCCAGCTAGAGGCCGACCGGGCCTCGCGCGCCATTTACGAGGCGGTCTTCGAGGCGCTCTTCGACGGCGTCAAGACCGCCGACCTGGGCGGCCACGCCACCACTACCGAGTTCACCACCGACGTGATCCGCCGCGTGCGCTCCAAGCTCGAGGTCTGGACGGCGCTGGCCTGAGCGCGCGCCGGCCGCTGCCTGAATCGAAACCGCCTCCGGCCGCGCGCGGCCGGAGGCGGTTGCCTTGCCGGGCAGGCCCTACGGCAGCGAGATGAGGTACTCGTAGACTGCCGTCAGTTCCACGTCATCGAGCCGGGCGATTTGCCGCCAGGGCATGGCCTCGCTCAGTTGGTGGCCGCTGGGGTCCACCCCCGTGCGGAAAGTCGTGAGGAACTGCTCAGCCGTCCAGCCTTTGACCACCGCCAGGTCCGGCCCCGCCGGCACTATCGGGCTGCTGGGGTTGCCGTCGAGGTTCACGCCGTGGCAGACCACGCAGTCTTGGAAGCTGACCACGTAGGCGCCATACTCGGCCGTGGCACCCATGGGCGGGGCCGAGATGGAGCCGGTGACCGGCGGCTCGATCGGCACCATGCCCAGCGCGGCCAAGATGCCCGCCAGCAGGGTGGGGCTGTCGGGCGGCTGCGGCGTGTCGTTTTCCACCGGGGCCTGGCTGCGCAGGTAGGCAATCACACTGTACAGGTCTTCGTCGCTCATATAGCGCGCCCGCGCCGCGCCCATCATGATCAGCCGCCGCCCGTCGGGCGCCGCGCCCTCGCGCAGGATGCGCAGCACTTCGCCGTCGCTCCACCCGGCCAGCGGGCCGGCCGGCGTTAGGTTCACCGAGATGAACTGGCCCAGGGGCATGCCGAGATCCGCGCCCAAATCCACGCCGCCGATCATCGGCAGGTCGCCGGTCGGTGAATGACAGCCCACACAGAAGGTGTTGGCCAGGTGCTCGCCGCGCGCAACGCGCTCCGGCGTAATCTCGATCGTCAAATCCTTGACCGGCGAGCCGATCGGCATGTAGAGCTTGAACAGGCCCAGCAGGGCGACCACGGTGACCAGGCCGATCACCAGCGTCAGCAGCGCGGCCAGCAGGCCGCCCACCCACTTCACCAGCGCGTTACGGGCGCGAAAAGCCCGCAGCGCCAGCCAGCCCAGACCGAGCGTAACCAACAAAAGCACGAGCCACAGCAGAATGTTGCCCAGCATGGTTGACTCCTTGCGCGGAGGCGCGCAGCAAAGGCTTCCAGCGGCCTGGCGAGCCGGCGTAGTTTTATAACAAATCAGGTCTAAATATGTAATAAATGAACCCGGGGCGGCTGTCAAGTGGCAATCCGCCCAGCGCCAGTTGTACCTGGGAATTTGGCCTGCTTGGCAGCCATCGGTGCCGCCGGTCCTTGGCGGGTAGTGCTCTAACTACGTCACTGTAGCGAAGACAGCCTCCCAGGTGCAAGGGAAGACCGCCTGAGTTATTGGGAAGGGGCGGGTACGGAGCAGGCCCTGGCGCGGGAATTGTCGCGTGACCGCGAGGATTAATGGCGCGGCTGCGCTACAATTGCACTGCGCCCGCCGCCGCTCCGGCGGTGAACTAATCTTCGGCGGCGCGCGTCTCATTTATACGGTACCGGCCGCCTCGGAGGAGATTGCTATGCCAACCCATCCTGCCTTGTTCACCGGCCATCTCCTGCGGCTGCCAGCCCTGTTCAGCCTCGTGGCCCTGCTATCCGCCTGCACCTTCACGGTGAGCATTGGCCCCACGCCCACTGTCAGCGCGCCCGCCACCAGCACGCCCGCCCCGGCCCTCGCCACCGACACCGCGGCCCCGGCCCTGCCGAGCGACACCGCCGCCGCGCCCGCCACCGACACTCCTGCCAATCCCCCTGACACCCCCGCGCCGACCGCCGCGCCGCCCGAAGTGCCGGAGGTCATCCTGATCACCGCTCCCGGCATCAATTCGCAGCTCACCTCGCCGCTGCGCGTGGAAGGCATCGCCGACCCGACCTTTGAGCAGAACCTTGTCATCCAGATCACCAACGCCGACGGCGTCGTGCTCGCCACCCAGCCCACCACCATCCAGGCCGAGGCGGGCAGCCGTGGGCCGTTCGCCGCCGACGTAGCCTTCTCCACGCCCAGCGACCAGCCCGGCCGCATCAGCGTGTTTGCCGCCAGCGCTCGCGACGGCGGGCTGGTGCACCTGGCCAGCGTGGAAGTGGAACTGCTGGCGAGCGGCGCGGCGGTGGTTGCGCCGGCCGTGAACCACCCCGAGACGCACATCATCCTGGACCCGCCCGCGCTGGCCGAAGCCCGCGGCGGCAATTTGCAGGTAGTGGGCTATTCGGAGTATGTATTCGAGAGCATGCTCGGCCTGGTACTGTGCGGCGAAGGCGGCGCGGGCGCGCCCGACCCCCTCTGCGGCACGGCCGACAACGTCCTCGCCACCGGCCTGGCGACCCTGGCCTCGGCCGACATCGGCCTGCCGGGGCCGTTTACCGGAACCCTGCCCTACAGCGTCAGCGCGCCGGTGTCGGCCCGCCTGGTCGTCTACAGCACCTCGCCCCGCGACGGCGGCCTCCTCCACCTGGCGACTGTGCCGATCACGCTCAACCCGTAGCGCGGAGTCAGTCGTCCGCCAACCACACCGGCCCAGTCAATACGACTGGGCCGGCGTGCTTTCCGGCGTGCGCCGTCCGCGCCGCGCCAAGTTTTAAGCCTATATCGGCGAAATACCATTGACTCAAAGTTGACTCGCGCTACAATGCACGCGAGCGCCGTCCGAGATTCTCTAGCGCGGCCGCGCGCCGGTGGAGGTGGTATGAAACTCGAAGATAAGATCAAGCCTGCGCGCCGCGCCCCGGTCTGGGCCGATGTCCCCGCCGACAAATGGAACGACTGGCGCTGGCAGCTCTCACATCGCCTCAACTCGGTGGACGAGCTTAACGAAGTCATCCACCTCACCCCCAGCGAGATCAAGGCGCTGGAGACCAACGGCCTGTTCCGGGTGGACATCACCCCTTACTTCGCCTCGCTCATGGACCCGGACGACCTGCGCGACCCCGTCCGCCGGCAGGTCATCCCCACCGACGCCGAGCTGGTGCCCTTCACCTCCATGATGGAAGACTCGCTCGCCGAGGACAAGCACTCGCCCGTGCCCGGGCTGGTGCACCGCTACCCCGATCGCGTCCTCATGCTCGTCACCACCCAGTGCGCGTCCTACTGCCGCTACTGCACCCGCTCGCGCATCGTCGGCGACCCCTCGGCCCAGTTCTCGCGCAACGACTACGACGCCCAGCTTGACTACCTGGCGCGCACGCCCCAGGTGCGCGACGTGCTCCTCTCCGGCGGCGACCCGCTGGTGCTGGCCCCCAAGCTGCTCGAAAGCCTCATCAGCCGCTTGCGCGCCATCCCGCACATCGAGATCATCCGCATCGGCTCACGCGTGCCCGTCTTCCTGCCCCAGCGCGTGGATCAGGAATTCTGCGACATGCTGGCGCAGTATCACCCGGTGTGGATGAACATTCACGTCAACCACCCGAACGAGATCACCCACGAGCTGGCCCAGGCCGCCGACCGGCTCAACCGCGCCGGCGTGCCGCTGGGCAACCAGTCCGTGCTTCTGGCCGGCGTCAACGACTCGGTCAACATCCAGCGCGAGCTGGTGCACAAGCTCGTCATGCTGCGCATCCGGCCCTACTACCTCTACCAGTGCGACCTGGTCGAGGGCGCGGGCCACTTCCGCACCACCGTCAACAAGGGCATCGAGATCATGGAAGGCCTGCGCGGCCACACCAGCGGCTACGCCGTGCCCACCTACGTCATAGACGCGCCCGGCGGCGGCGGCAAGATCCCGGTGCTGCCCAACTACGTCGTCTCCGCCGCCCCCGGCAAGGTCGTGCTGCGCAACTTCGAAGGCTTCCTCACCACCTACAGCGAGCCGGCCGACTACGACCCCACGGCGGTCGCCCACCTCGACGCCCAGGCCGCGCGCCGGCCCGAGCCGGGGCAAAGCGGCGTGCTCGGCCTGCTCGAAGGTGAGCGCATGACCATCGAGCCGGAAGGCTTCGCCTCCACCCACGTGCGCGGCGACGGCCACCAGCACCGCCTGAACGCCGACCAGCACAAGTGGCAGCCGCTGGGCGTTGGCGCGCCGGAGGCGGTCCCCGCGCAGCCCGACGCCGCCCCCGACTCTGGCGCCGGTGTTACCGTCATCAATGGAGAAGTGATTTAATGACCGCCGCGCCCGCCGCCGGCAGCTCGGATGACGCCGACCCGCTGACAGGCCACGGGCCGAGCCACAACGGTTCTCGGCCCGCCCTGCGCCCTTTGCGCGTGGCCGTGCTGCACAACTCCAAGTCCGACGCGGCCAGGGCCTTGCTGCCCGCCGACGCCCCGCGTGACGCCCTGGCCGAGCTTGACAGCCAGCGCGGCGTGCAGGACTACACCAATGCCCTGCGCGAACTGGGCCACACGGTGGAAGCCTTTGAGGGCGATCTTCACCTGCCGCAAGCGTTGGCCCAGTTCGGCCCGGACATTTGCTTCAACACCTGCGAAGGCGTGCGCGGCGACTCGCGCGAGGCGCAGGTGCCGGCCCTGCTCGAGATGCTCGGCCTGCCCTACACCGGCGGCAAGGTGCTGGCTCTGGCCGTCACGCTCGACAAGGCCATGACCAAGCGCGTCCTGGCCTATCACGGCCTGCCCACGCCGCGCTTCCAGGAATTTCACCACCCCGACGAGCCGCTCGACCCGGCGCTGGCCGCGCGGCTGGCGCGGGGCGGGGCGCTGTTCGTCAAGCCCAACCGCGAGGGCACCGGCAAGGGCATCTACAAAGATGCCCTGGTGCGCACCGCGGCCGGCGTGCGTGAGCGCGTCGCCTACCTGCAAGCCGCCTACCGCCAGACCGTGCTGGTCGAAGAGTACGTCTCCGGCCGTGATGTGACCTGCGGCCTGGTCGGCAACCTCGACGCCCTGGGCGGCCCAGGCAGCCTGCACGTCTTCCCCATCTCCGAAATCAACTACGCCAATTACCCAGCCGGCACCGAGCCGTTCTACTCCTACAAGCTCAAGGTAGACCTGGCCGACGACTACGCCTACTGGTGCCCCGCGCCGCTGGCCGACGAACTGGCCGCCGAGGTGCGCCGCCTGACCATCGAAACCTTCCGCGTTTGCGGCTGCCTCGACATCGCGCGGGTAGATTTCCGCCTCGACGTTGAGAACAACCTCCAGCCCATGATCCTGGAGATCAACGCGCTGCCCGGCCTGGCCTACAACAGCGACCTGACGCTCTGCGCCCAGGCCGACGGTTGGTCGCACTACCAGCTTCTGCAAGCCTATTTCAACGCCGCCGCCCAGCGCTCCGGCCTGAGCGTGCCGCGGGTTCTGCCCGACCTCAGCCGCGCCTGATCGTTCGGCGGGCTGACCAGCCAAAGGATTTGCGCTGCCCCCGGCTTGCGCCCGGTGTGGCGGCTGATCTGGAGGTCTGCCATGCGTCGTCGCCTCGTCCTCATCCTGGTGGCCGCGTTGAGTGTGTTGCTTGGTCTTGGGCAGTTCACCGGCGAAGCCGCGCCCGCCGCTCCGGCCGGGGGCTTCGCCAACTTCCACCTGCCGGTGGGCCTGGCGGCGCTGGCGGTCTATACCCCGCCGCTGCAATTCCCGTGCTGCGTGGCCATTAGCCCGGCCGGCGTCATCGCCGTCACCGACGCTATCGGCGACCGGGCCATTGAGGTGCACGCCGATGGCACACTCAGCACCTTCGCCGCGCCCTCCAGCCAGCGCCACGCCGGGGTCGCCTTCGACGCCTCCGGCAATTTCTATGTCGTTGACATCGGCGGCAACTTGTGGAAAGTGCCCACCGTCGGCGCGCCAGTGCTGCTGGCGACGGGCATCAACCCCGGCGCGCTCGACGTGGCGCCCTCCGGCGACCTGTACGCCACCGGCTTCAGCGCCTCCACCGTGCAGCGCATCACCTCCGGCGGCACGGTCAGCGTGCTGGCGAGCGGTTTCAGCGGCGCGGGCGACGTCGCCGTCAACCCCGTGGACGGCGAGGTCTACGTTGCCGACTGGCCCGCGGGCACGATCTATCATGTGGCCGCGAATGGCACGAAGACGCCGCTGACCACCGGCCTGAACACCGATAACCACTACCTGGCCTTCGCCGGCGACGGCGCGTTGTATCATGCCAACCTGCCCGTCGGGCTGTCCACCATCAACACCACCACCGGCGTGCGCACGCCGCTGGCCTGGGCCAACAGCGCCTTGGGCTTGGCCCTGCCCAAAGACATCGCTGTAGACGGCTCCGGCCGCATCGTCGCCGTGGATCACACCTTCAACCACGTGCTGCGCTTCGACCCCGGCGGCCAAAGCGTCACCGTGCTGCACCAGGGCACGGGCAACACGCCCGCGCTGGCCGTCTCGCCCGCGAGCGCGGTCTACCTGGGCGTCAGCAGCCCGCTCAGCAATGGCGTCGGCTCGGTCGCCCGGCTCTTGCCCGGCGGCGTGCTCACCACCGTGGCGGCCGGCTTCCTGCCGGAAGTGGACGCCCTGACCTTCGACGCCGCCGGCCTCGCCTACGTCGCGGCCATGCTGCCCGCACCGGGCGGCTATGCTAGCCGCATCTACACCATGACCACCACCGGCCTGACGAATACCGTCACCACCTTGCCCTATGTCGCGCACAGCCTAGACGTTGACCCCAACACCGGCTTCTTGTGGGGCACGGGCTACAAGGAGCTCTGGTACATTGACGGCGGCGGCGTGCGCCACACCCTGCCCTTTACCCTCAGCACCGACGCCGACGACATTTTGGCCTTCACCCCCAACGGTGACCTCTACGTTCACACCAACACCAGTGACGGCAACACCGCGCCGGTGGCGCGCGGCGTCTATGCCGTTCACCCGGCCGGGCCAATCACCTATACCTTGCTAGCCGACCTGTCCACCATCAACGTCTGCTGCGTGCAGGGCCGGCTGGGGGCGGGCAGCGACGGCAACCTATACTGGGTGGGCTTTGGCGACCGGCACACGCCTGGCCAGGCCGCGTTCATGCACCTGTTGCGCATCACCCCCGGCGGCCAGGTAACCTTGCTCGGGTACGACCTGCCGGTAGACCCGGCCGCCATCACCGGCGACCCAAACAACTCCGACCTGTATTTCAGCAGCGCCGGCGGCGTCTTCCGCCTCTTCGAGGCGGAGATGCTGTTTGTCCCGTTGGCAGTGCGCTAACCACTGTGCTTTAGAGAGGATGCCATGCCTGGTCTCAAAGTCGCCGTGCTCATCAACCTCAAGAAAAACGCCCCCAAGTTCCCCGGCATGGCTGACGACCACTGGGACGACCTGGACGCCGAAAGCACCGCTGAGGCGCTCGTGAGCGCCATCCGCGCCGGCGGCCACGACTGCGTCTACCACGAAGGCAACGCCGACCTGCCCGACAAGCTGCGCGCCAACCGCCCCGACCTCTGCTTCAACATCTGCGAAGGCCACTTCGGCGACGGGCGCGAGGCCCAGGTTCCCGCCCTGCTAGAGATGCTGCGCATCCCCTACACCGGCGCGCGCGTGCTGGCGCTGGCCCTGGCCCTCGACAAACCCATGACCAAGCGCGTGCTCATGTGGCACGGGCTGCCCACGCCCAATTTTCAGACCTTCGAGCGCGCCGACGAGCCGCTCGACGACGACATGACCTACCCGCTGTTCGTCAAGCCCTCGCGCGAAGGCACCGGCATGGGCGTCAGCGCCAAGTCCATCGTGCGCACCGAATCGGAACTGCGCCAGCAGTTGGATTACATCATCAACCGCTACCAGCAGACCGCCCTGGTGGAGCACTTCGTGGCCGGGCGCGAGGTCACCGTCGGGCTGGTGGGCAACATCTCCGGCGTGGCCGCCCGCCGCCTGCCCAGCCACTACTACGCCGCCGGCCAACCCGATTACTCGAACGAAGCCGGGCTGGCGGCCCTCAAGGCCGGCGGCATGACCTTCCTGCCGCCGCTGGAGGTGGACCTGACGCCCTACAAGGACACCGAAGCGGTCTACTCCAACCTGCTCAAGACTGACCTGGCCGACGCGGTACCGCTGCTGTGCCCCGCGCCGCTGGAGGTGGCCCAGGTGCGCGAATTGAACTGGCTCACGGCCGCCGTCTTCCGCGTCATCGGCTGCCACGACGTGGCGCGCGTGGATTTTCGGCTGGATGAAAGCGACAACTACAAGCCCTACATCCTGGAGATCAACCCGCTGCCTGGCCTGGCCCCCGGCCTGAGCGACCTGGTGCTCGAAGCCGCCGCGCAGGGCATCAGCCATACCGAGCTGATCAACCTGATCCTAGAAGCGGCCATCATCCGGCACGGGCTGGCGGCCGGCCGCGCCATTTCGCTCCCGGCCCAATGACCGCCGCGCCCCTGGCCGTCACCGTGGCGCCCGCGCGCCCCGCCGACCGCGCCGCCGTGGGCCGCATCGCCCAGCGCACCGGCGTGTTCAGCGCCGAAGAAGTGCAAACCGCGCTGGAATTGTTCGACGGTTACCTCGCCGACGCGCAGCGCAGCGGCTACAACTTCCTCGGCTGCTACGCGGCGAGCGACGGCCGCCTGCTGGGCTTCGCCTGCTGGGGGCCGACGTCGCTCTCCAAAGGCGCCGCCGACCTCTATTGGCTGGCCACCGACCCAGACGCGCAAGGACAGGGCGTGGGCACGGCGCTCTTCCGCGCCGTCGAGGCGGCCGTGCGCGCCGCCGGCCGCTGGCTCATCATGATCTGGACCAGCAGCAGTCCCCTGTATGCGCCCGCGCGCGCCCTCTACCAGCGGCTGGGCTGCGCCCTGGCCATGCAACTCACCGACTTCTACGACCGCGGCGACGACTTGTGCGCCTATGTGCGCCGCTTGTGACACCCCGCCTCGTTAAGATTCGCGCCGCGCTCGCCTCCGCCTGCGCCTCAACTGCGCAGTGATAATCTTAAAAGAGTCTCAACGGTGATTCTTTTAAGTTTGAGCTATTGACTGCCATATTAGCTATGGTACTATGCGCTATGTTGAGTAACAGCACCATATCTGGGCTATAGGAGGCTACTTGCACTCCATATAGGTCAGTGGCGCGGCTCACAGTCGCGCCGGACCTGCGGAGGCAAATCAAAATGGGAACGCTCACCAAACAGCTGCAACGGGCCGCCCCGGCGGTGCTCCAGTCTGCGCCCTACCAGGCCGTAATCTTGTACAGCACCTTCGCTGACTGGACCCCCGACGACACGCAAGTGTCGGATGAGGCCGTCGCTCGCATGCGGCGTGGGTTGAACTCGGTCGGCGTTCAAGCCCAGCCCATCGCCGTCCGGACTAAAGACCTCGCCTCCGCCCTCCGAGGGCTTGATCCCCGCGCGACCGTGATCTTCAACTGGTGTGAAGGCCTCGACGGCGACCCCAACGCCTACGACGCCGTGCCGCCGCTGCTCGAAGCGCTGGGCTACGCCTATACCGGGGCCGGCGCCTGGTCGCTGCATGTGACCCAGCGCAAGGGCGTCACCAAGCAGATCCTGCTGGACAACAAAATCCCCACGCCGGTCTCCAAAATCTACGAGCGCGCCGTGCTCAACGGCTGGCGCCGCTACCCCGCCATCGTCAAGCCCGCCAACGAACATTGCTCCTTTGGCATCACCCGCGATTCGGTCGTGGACTCGCCACAGCAGCTCAAGGAACGCGTGCAGTACGTGCTCGACACCTGGCACGGCCCGGCGCTGGTCGAAGATTTCATTGACGGCGTGGAGTACAACGTGTCCGTCTGGGGCAACGACAACCCCCAGGTGCTGCCCATCTCGGCCATTGATTACACCGTCTTCGAAGACTATCACGACCGGCTGGTGAGCTTCGACGCCAAGTGGAACCCGGACTCAGACGCCTACCGCCTGATGGGTGTGCTCTGCCCGGCGCCGCTCGACCCCGTGCTGCGCCGCCGCATCGAGCGCGTAGCCGTCAAGGCCTACCAGGCCCTGCGCCTGCGCGACTACGGCCGGGTAGACCTGCGCGTGCGCAACGGCGTGCCCTACGTGCTCGACGTGAACGCCAACCCCGATATCACCATGGAAGGCGGCTTCGCCCGCTCGACCCGTGTGGCCGGGTACGACTACGGCCGCATGTCGGCCCAGATCCTCAGCCTCGCCGCCGAGCGCCGCCCCGTCTAGGTGCGGCTGGCGCAGTCGAACTCAAACGGGCCGCCCGGGTCATAGACTCCGGGCGGCCCGTTAGGTTTGCGCCCTTGGGCGGCGCGGCTCGGGCGCCGCCTCCGCCAGCGGCGTCAGGTCAAGCGACGAGCAGCGCGCGTAGCGCGCATACAAGTCGGCCTGCGGCACGCGCTCAACCTGTTCTACCACCCACTGCCCGCTGCCCGTTCCCCAGGTATAGCGCACCGCGACCACCGTCGCCTGCCGCACATTGTTCGCGCCGGTCCACAGCAGGTCGAGGTAGGCATAAGCCTCGTTTGGGGCGCGCTCCGGCACGCACGTGTCGCGATGCCACACCTCCACGGCGCGTTGCAGCACCTGGGCACGCGTCAGCCCTGGCTGAATATCCTCCAGCCAGCCTGTTCCGGCCCACGACCAGTCACCCGTATCCAACTCGGCAGGCCGTGGCTGCCCCAGCGCCTCAATTTCCGCCGCGCACAGCGGTGGCTCGCCGGCCACCTGGCCGCGCGCCGCCACCCGGCGGACGATCAGGTCGGGGCTGCTCCAGTGCGCCCGGTCCACATAGCCCAAGGCATAGGCGTCGCCCCGGCCCTGGTAGCACCAATCCTGCCCGGCGATGATCACGGGCGTGGGCCGGGTCAGGCGATACCACCAGCCCAGTTCTTTCAGCGTGGTCGGGTAGCGGCCCCACCGCGAGTGAAAGGTCTCGATGGCGGGGGCGATCTGCGCGGCGCGTGTTGCGGTGAGCGCGCGGAAGTCAACCGCCTGGGCGCGGCCCGCCAGCCAGAACAGCCCGGCCAACAGCGCCACGCCATACAACCCCGCCCACTTCTTGCGGCCTGGTAGGCCGAAGACCAGCAGCGCTCCGCCCAGCACCGCGGCCAGCGCGACGGGCATCAGCCAGAGCCACCCCAGCGGGTCGTAGGTCAGGTCCCACACCAGCAGCCAATAGAGATTGCCAAAGACCTTGAGCGTGAGCAGCGCCGCCAGCGCCAGCGCGGCCGGCGTTTGCCGGCGCAGCGGCGCGTCCCCCGCCGGCCAGGTTTCCACGCCCACGGCGACCAGCACGGCGCCGACCACCAGCGCCAGCGCCGGCAGCAGGAGGATCATCAGACCCACCCCGCCCGGCCACTCTTCGACCGGATGCTCCACCAACCCCGCGGTGGGCCAGAGCAGTCCTGCCAGGCACGCCACACCCGCCGCCAGCCATGGCCCGGCCCCCAGCCGCCGCACCGCCGGCGACAGCGCCCAGGCCCAGCCGCCGGCGAGCACCGCCAGGCACAGCAGCCCTGGCAGCAGCGCCCCTCCGTTGACGCCGCGGCCAAACAGCCACCACAGCCAAAAGATGACCGGGGCGGCGACGAGCAGCGTGACAACCGTGGCGGCGAAACCGCGCGTGAGGGTGCGTGTGGCCATACCAGTCTCCGTGTGCACTGCGCCGCCGGCCGGCTGATCGGAATGCGCGGCGCGCCAATGCTCCCCGACAATCTGCCCCGGCGCGCTGGCCCACTCGCGGGCGAGCACCCGCGTCACCGCCCCCAGTCCCAGCGCCGCCGCCTCAGCCAGCGCCTCGGCGAACACCGCCTGCATCTCGGCCTCGAACTCAGCGCGGAACCGGCGCGGGTAGAGGCGCAGCCCCAGCCGGTGCAGCCCCAACAGCGCGCGCAGCAGGGTGGGCGGCTTGGCGAGCGTCATGGATACTGCACCCACGGCTCGGGGTTCAAGCGCCCGCGGCCGTCGTTGCGCCACACCTGGCTGGTCTGTGGGCGGGCGATCAGCACGTCGGCCGCGCCGTCGCCGGTCAGGTCGCCGACGGCCACGGCCGCGTCGGCGGCGAAGCTGAGGCGCCGGCTGCCGGCGGCGAAGGAACCCTGACCGTCGTTGAACCACACGCGCGCTTGCCTATCGCCGGCCGCCAGCAGGTCCAGGTCGCCGTCGCGGTCCAGGTCGGCCAGGAACACGGCCGTGGTCGGGCCGCTGCCCAAGCGCTGCCCGCTGTCTGTGAAGGTTCCGCGCCCATCGTTCCACCACACCTCGGCGGGACCGTCGTGGCCCACCACCGCGTCGGCGTGGCCGTCGCCGTTCAGGTCACCCAGCGCCACGGCGGTGCTTTCGGTCTGGCCGAGGCGCTGGCCGCTGTCGGCAAAGTTGGCCTGCCCGTCGTTGAACCACACGGTGTTGGGAGTGTTCATTTCCACTTGCCCATCGGCGTGCAGCGTGTGGCCGTTGGCCAGGAAGACATCCAGGCTGCCGTCGCCGTTCAGGTCGGCCAGGGCCGCGGCGTTGCTCCCCAACTCGCCTACCCGCCGGCCGGGGAGCAAGCCGCCGCGCGGGCCTTGCACCCACACCTCGCTGTAGGGCAGTTGCGGCGGGGTGGTGGGGTCGCCATCCACCATTTCCGCGACCCCGTCGCGCCCGCAGCAGCCCGCGGCAAAGAGGTCCAGCCGGCCATCGCCGTTCAGGTCGCCCAGCACCGGGCGCAGCCGCATCACGCCCAGCGGGCCAGGCTCCGTCAGCCACACGGGTCGGGAGAGCGACCCGTCATCGCTGCGGCTAATGAGCAGGCCCCCGCCGCTGGTGTCGAGCAGCGCGTCTGCCCATCCGTCGCCGGTTACATCGCCCGCCGCCGCGGCGAAGCCCGGCCACGTGCCCAAATTGTGGGTCGTCGCGCCGAGCTGCCCAGCGCCGTCGTTGTACAGCACGTAGGTTGGGAACGGCAGGTTGCCGTGGCCCACCGCCAGCAGGGCATCCAGGTGGCCGTCGCCATTCAGGTCGGCCAGGGCGACCTGATTCACCTGCGGGCTTTGCTCCGCTCTGGCCCAGGCCCACAGGAAGGCCGCGGGCAGCCCCACCAAGATCACCGCCGCCGCCAGCGCCGTAATGAGCACGCCGCGCACTACGCGCGGCAGCCACGGCCCGCCGCTGAAGAGTTGCGGCCCGCCATTGGTCTGCGCCACGCGGGCCGGCTTGAGTTGGGCGGCGTACACCCGTTCGCGCGCGGCCTGGTGCAGCAGCCCGGCCAGCTCGTGCGCGCACAAGGCGCCCACGCTTAGCCAGCCGTGTTTGGCCGCCTCAGCCAGCGCCTCGGCGAACACCGCCTTCATCTCGGCCTCAAACTCGGCGCGAAACCGGCGCGGGTACAGGCGCAGCCCCAGCCGGTGCAGCCCCAACAGCGCGCGCCGCAGGGTGGGCGGCATGGCGCTCAGGCCCGTCGCGCCACGCGCCGCGCGCGGGCCGCGTCTAGCAAGCGCTCCAGGCGCGTTAGCTCCGCGTCCAGGCTGTGGCGGCCGGCGGCGGCCAGGCGGTAGGCCTTGCGCGGGCGGCCGGGGTCGGCCGGGGCCGGGTCGCGGTCGTCGTCCACGCGTTCAATCCAGCCCTGCTCCAGCAGGCGCTTGAGCGCGCCGTACAATGTGCCGGTGCTGAGTTGCACGCGCCCCTCGCTCAACTCGGCCACGTCTTTCAGGATGGCGTAGCCGTGCTTCTGGCCGGGGGCCAGGCTCAATAAAATGTAGAGCGTGGGTTCGGTAAGCGGGAAGGGCGGTTCGGGCGCAGCCGGCATGGGGCAGGGTTCTCGTTGATATGTCAGGCGGCGATATGTCGCTAGACGACATATTAGCGGTTCTTGGCCCGCGAGTCAAGTGGCAATCGCGCGCGGCTGGAGCGCTGATAATCGGCCACGCCAAGTCATGTTTCGATCGGCGCGGCCGGGCCTGGGCGCGGAATGGGGTTGTATAATCACAGGCAGGTGGCTGTGCGGAACCATTTTTCCGCCGCCGTCGTCCTACCCATAGGCCCGGCTGACCCCCTGCCTGCCGCCCGCCGACGAGCCGGCCACGGGCTTGGGCGTTGGCGCCGATTCGCGCACACGGGAGCATTGTCATGCGTCGCACCCGCTACTCGCCCGCCTCGGTAGCTGTTACCCTGGTCGTTTTGGCTTCGCTGGCCTGCAACGTATTTGGGCCTGCGCCCACTGGCACCCCCGCCCCCACGGCCACCCCCGCCGTCAGCCCCACCCCACTGCCGCCCATCGCGCCGCGTGTCATTGACTACACCCCGGTGCGCGGCGATGAACTGCCCCCCGATGGCGGCATCACCATCTATTTTGACAACGCCATGGACAAAGGCTCGGTGGAGGCCGCCTTCCAGGTAGACCCGGCCGTCGCTGGTTCGTTTGCCTGGCCCGACCCGGCCACCGTGCAGTTCAAGCCCGCCCAGCCGCTGGAGCGTGCCGCCCGCTACACCGTCACCCTCGCCGCCAGCGCCCGCAGCACCGCCGGCCTGGCGCTGGCCGAACCCGTCTCCTTCAATGCCGATACCGTCGGCTTCCTGGAGGTGACGCAGGTGCTGCCCGCGCCCGACACGGCGGGCGTTGAAGTCGGCGCGGTGGTCACCGTCATGTTCAACCGGCCGGTCGTGCCGCTCACCTCGCTCGACCAGCAGGCCGGCCTGCCCAACCCGCTGACGCTCGACCCGGCCGTGCCCGGCGTGGGCGAATGGCTCAACACCAGCATCTACATCTTCCGGCCCGACCAGCCTTTGGCGGGCGGCCAGACCTACACCGGCCGCGTGCCCGCCGGGCTGGGCGACACCACCGGCGGCATCCTGGCCGAAGACTACACTTGGCAGTTCACCGTGCAAGCCCCGGAGGTGGTGGCCTCGCAGCCCTTCTTCAACCAGACCGATGTGGCCCTCACCCAGCCGATCTCGGTCACGTTCAACCAGCCCATGGACCGCGCCTCGGTCGAGCAAAACTTCCACCTGCAAGGGCCGGATGGCGCCGAACTGCCCGGCGCGTTCCGCTGGTCGGAAGACGGCCTGACGGTCGGCTACTACCCGGCCGCCAACCTGCCGCTCGGCGCCGCTCTCCAGGCCACGGTTGACGCGGCGGCGGCCTCCGCCGGCGGCGGCGCCACGCTGCCCGCCCCCTACACGGTCTTTTTCAGCACCGTCACCGCCCCCGGCATCCTCTCTACCGAGCCGTTCAACGGCGACACCGCCGCCGACTACCACGGCGGCTTCCGCATTTACTTCAACTCCCCCATGGATGTCGGCACCCTGGAGCCGAACATCAGCATCCTGCCCGAGCCGACCGCCGTCTACACCTTCTGGAGCGATTACAACTCCAGCTTCTACCTCGGCTGGGACCTAGAGCCGTCAACCGACTACGTCGTCACGCTGGGCGACGGTATGCGCGACCCGTATGGCAACCAGATCCCCGAAGGGCGCACCGTCAGCTTCCGCACCGCCCCCCGCAGCCCCGAGGCCTACTTCAACACAGCCGGGCCGGTGGGCACCTACAGCGCCTACGCGCCCACGACTTTGTACCTCACCACCGTCAACGTGGAATCGGTCACGCTCGACCTCTTCCGGCTGTCGTTGGAGCAGTTCGCGGCCTTCACCGGCCCCAACAGCTACGAGGCCTTTCAGAGCTTCGTGCCGCAGGCCGGCGACCGCCTGCGCACATGGGGTGTGGACGTGGCAGAGGCCCTGGACGAGAACATCCTCACGCGGGTGTCGCTGGCTCCCGACGAAGGCGGCACGCTCGAGCCGGGGCTGTATTACCTCACCATGCGCGCCCCCAACATTGAACATGAGCAGCGCACGCTGTTGGTGGTCTCCGGCGCGAACCTGACCCTCAAGCTGGCGTTCAAGGAAGCGCTGGTGTGGGCCACCGACCTGAACAGCGGCGCGCCGCTGGGCAACCTGCCGGTGACGCTCTACGACGCCAATTTCAACCAACTCGCCGGCGGCGTCACCACGCCCGATGGCATCTTCCGCGCCGACCTGGCCGAGGCCCGGCCCGACCTGTGGACCCAGGTGTACGCCGTGGTGCAGGCCGGCCCCGGCCCCACCGGCTTCGCCGTCGGCCTGTCCGACTGGTCGAGCGGCATTGACCCGTGGGATTTCGGCCTGAACGGCCAGTACTACCAGCAAGACCTGACGGCCTACCTGTACACCGACCGGCCGATTTACCGGCCCGGCCAAACCGTGTTCTTCAAGGGCGCGCTGCGCCGCGAAGACAACGCCCGCTTCAGCCTGCCCGACAGCGGCCCGCTCGATGTCGTCATTTCCAACGACCAGGGCGAGACGGTCTACAGCGCCACGCTGAGCCTCAACGCCTTCGGCACGCTCTCCGGCCAGTTCCAATTGGCCGACGAAGCCAGCCTGGGCTACTACAGCCTGAATGTGTCGCGCGGCGACCTATACTATGGTGGCGTGGCGTTCACCGTGGCCGAATACCGCCGCCCCGAGTTCCAGGTGGCCGTGAGCGCCCCCGTCAGTCAGGTGGTGCAGGGCGACACCATCCCCGTGACGCTCGACGCTAGCTTCTTCTTCGGCGGGCCGGTTTCCAACGCCGCCGTGCACTGGTCGGTGCTCTCGGCCGACTACGTCTTCCCCTACCAGGGGCCGGGCTACTGGGACTTCTATGATTTCGACTGGTCGTCCGGCCAACCCGCGCCCATCTACGGCGCGTTCGGCCGGCTGATTTCCGAGAAAGACGGCGTCACCGACGCCCAGGGCCGCGCCACGCTCGACGTGCCCGCCGACCTGTCGGGCGCCACGCTCTCCCAGCTCTACACCATCGAAGGCACCGTCACTGACCTCAACGGCCAGCAGGTCTCCGGCCGCCTGGAGGTCGTGGTGCACCAGGGCCGCTACTACATCGGCGTGCAGCCCGCCCGCTATGTCGGCCGGGCCGGTCAGCCGTTCGATATCAACTTCCTCACCGTGGACTGGAACAGCGACCCGGCCCCCAACCAGACCCTGCACGTGGTCTACAACGACCACCAGTGGAGCTCGGTGCAGGAGGTAGACCCGGCCACCGGCGCGCTGGTCTGGACCAGCGTGGTCTCTGACACCGAAGTCGCCAGCCAGGACCTCACCACCGGCCCCGACGGCCGCGCGCTGGGCAGCTTCACCCCGCCCCAGGGCGGTGTCTACCAGATCAAGGTCACGGGCACCGACGCTGACGGGCATCCGATCACCTCGTCCAGCATCGTGTGGGTGGCCGACGAACAGTTCATTACCTGGCGGCAGGAAAACAATGACCGCCTGAACCTGGTGGCCGACCGCAAGAGCTACCGCCCCGGCGACACGGCCGAGATCCTCATCCCCTCGCCGTTCCAGGGCGCGGCCACCGCGCTCGTCACCGTCGAGCGCGGCCGCATCCTTCAGCACGAAGTGGTGCGCCTCACTGGCAACAGCACGCTCTATCGTCTGCCCATCACCGCCGACCACGCGCCGGATGTGTTCGTCTCGGTGGTGCTCATCAAGGGCGTGGACGAAGCCAACCCGGCCCCGGCCTTCAAGCTGGGCCTCGTCAAGCTTACGGTCAGTCCCGAGCAGCAAGAACTACTCGTCACCCTCACGCCCGACAAGGCCCAGGTCGGCCCACGCGACACCGTGACCTACCAGCTTCAGGCCACCAACTACGCCGGCCAGCCGGTGCAGGCCGAATTCTCCGTCGGCCTGGTAGACCTGGCCGTGCTCTCGCTGGCCCCGCCCAACTCCGGCCCCATCCTGGACGCCTTCTACGGCGAGCGCGCCCTGGCCGTGCGCACCGCCACCGGCCTGACCTTGGGCGTAGACCGCCTGAACGTGGCGACTGACCAGGCCAAGGGCGGCGGCGGGGGCGGCGGCGACGAGAGCTTTGCCGAGGTGCGCAGCAACTTCCTCGACACCGCCTTCTGGCAGGCCGACCTCGTCACCGACGCCAACGGCCGGGCCGCGCTGACCGTGACCCTGCCCGATAACCTGACCACCTGGCGGCTCGACGCCCGCGGCCTGACCGCCGACACCCTCGTCGGCCAAAGCACCGTGGACATCGTCGCCAGCAAGCCGCTGCTCATCCGCCCGGTCACGCCGCGCTTCTTCGTCGTCGGCGACCAGGCGCAGTTGGGCGCGGTCATCAACAACAACACCGACGCCGCCATTGACGCCACGGTCAGCCTGGCCGCCACCGGCCTCACGCTTGGCTCGCCCGCCGAACAGACCGTCACCGTGCCCGCCCACGACCGCGTGCAGGTCAACTGGCAGGTGACCGCCGAAGACGCCGCCAACGCCGACCTGACCTTCTCGGTGGCCGGCGGCGGCCTGAGCGACGCCAGCAAGCCGACTGTGGGCGCGCCGCCCGACCAACTGCTGCCGATCTACAAGTTTTCGGTCCCGGAGACCACCGGCACGGCCGGCCAACTCGACAGCGCCGACTCGCGCCTGGAGGCCATCAGCCTGCCGCGCCGCTTCGACGCCACGCAGGGCGCGCTCGACCTGCGCCTGGAGCCGTCGCTGGCCGCCGGCATGACCGGCGCGCTGGGCTACCTCGAGCACTTCCCCTACGAATGCACCGAGCAGGTCGTCTCGCGCTTCCTGCCCAACGTGCTCACCTACCGGGCGCTCAAGGACCTCAACCTGGCGAAGCCCGAGCTAGAGCAGCACCTGAACGACCTGGTGAACGAAGGGCTGCAAAAGCTCTACACCCGCCAGCACGTAGACGGCGGCTGGGGCTGGTTCAGCACCGACGAATCCAACTCGTTCCTGACCGCGTATGTGCTCTTCGGCCTGGTGAACGCGCGGCAGAGCGGCTTTACCGTCAGCGACAGCGTGGTCTCCAGCGGGGCCTCGTATCTGCAAGCCAACCTGGTGCGCCCGAACCTCACCGACAACGACTGGGAGCTTAACCGCCAGGCCTTCATCCTCTATGTACTGGCCGAAAACGGCACGCCCAACACCAGCGCCACGGTGCAGCTCTACGACGCTCGCCAGCGGCTCGACACCTACGCCCGCGCCTACCTGGCCCAGGCCTTCCACCTCATTGACCCCACCGAGGCCACCCGCGCCCAAGCGCTGCTGTCGGACATCAACTCCGCCGCCATCGTTTCAGCCACCGGCGCGCACTGGGAAGAGACGCGCGCCGACTGGTGGAACATGAACACCAACACGCGCTCCACCGCCATCGTGCTCGACACGCTGGTCAAGCTCGACCCCGGCAACGCGCTGATCCCCAACGTCGTGCGCTGGCTGATGGTCGCCCGCCGCGGCGACGCCTGGGAAACCACCCAGGAAACCGCCTGGTCGCTCATCGGCTTGACCGACTGGATGGTCGTCAGCGGCGAGTTGCAGGGCAGCTATGACTACACCGTCAGCCTGAACGGCGCGCCGCTCACCGCCGGGTCCGTGAACGCATCCAACGTGCAAGACCCGGTGGCGCTGCATGTGGCGGTGGCCGACCTGCTGCGCGACCAGGCCAACCGCCTCGTCATTAGCCGTGGCCCCGGCGACGGGCGGCTGTACTACACCGCCCACCTGAACCTCTACCAGCCGGTGGCCGATGTGCGCGCCGTCAGCCGCGGTGTCATCGTCGCCCGCACCTACCGGATCGTCTCGGCCGACTGCGGCCACGCGGGTCAGGCCGATTGCCCGGCCGTCACCGAGGCCCAGGCCGGGCAAGACATTCAGGTGACGGTCAGCCTGATCGCGCCCAACGACCTGTACTACGTCGTGCTCGAAGACCCCCTCCCGGCTGGCGCGGAGGCGGTGGATACCAGCCTGTTGACCACCAGCGTAGTGGGCCAACCGCCCGAACTGCAAGCCACCGACCCGCTGTACTACGGCTGGGGCTGGTGGTGGTTCTCCAACACCGACCTGCGCGATGAGAAGGTGGTGCTCTTCGCCACCTACCTGCCCAAGGGCACCTACGAGTACACCTACACCATCCACGCCTCGCTGCCCGGCGTCTACCAGGTCATCCCCACCCAGGCGCGCGAGTTCTACTTTCCCGAAGTCTTCGGCCACGGCGACGGCACAGTCTTCACCATCAAGCCCTAGCCGCCGCCCGCTGACCGACCCCCGCACCACACCACACCGGCCCGGCAGTCGCTGTCGGGCCGGTCTGCTGTGCCGCCGAGTTTACGTCGGCGCTTGTTCGCCAGTGCTGGATGCAAGGCTAGCGGGCCGGCTTGCCCAGCTCGCGATATTGGCTTGGATTACGAGCGCCAGCCGTCGGCCGAGCGCAAACCAAAACCTCCCGGCTCAACCACGCGTGTTGCCATGTGTTTGCCCCGGAGAGATGGAGAAGCGCTAGCGGGCCGGCTTGCCCAGCCCGCGATAGTGGCTTGGATTACGAGCGCCAGCCGCCGGCCGAGCGCAAACCAAAGCCCCCTCGTCTCAAGCGTGCGTGTCGCCATGTGTTTGCCCAGCGGGGTTCAAGGGGGTGGGGGGGGGCCGGTGGGTCCGGCCCCCCCCACCCCCTTAAAACACTCCCCTTCCCGCGTCTTTTCAGCGGGAAGGGGCAGGGGATGGGCAATCCGCTTCCAATCGGCCTGGGCGCGCAACCCGCGGCCTCCGCGCCCCAACCTCCTCGCGCTATAATCCAGCCACCACCTCTTAGCGGAGCCAAGCTCTCATGGACTACCTCAACCTCGGCCGCACCGGCCTCAAAGTCAGCCGCCTCTGCCTGGGCATGATGACCTACGGCGACCCGGCCATCCGCCCGTGGGCGCTCCCGGAAGCCGAAAGCCGCCCCTACGTCCAGCGCGCCCTCGAAGCCGGCATCAACTTCTTCGACACCGCCGACGCCTACTCCTCCGGCGTCAGCGAAGAAATCACTGGCCGTGCCCTGCGCGACTTCGCCAAGCGCGACGAAGTCGTCATCGCCACCAAAGTCTTCTTCGCCTGGAACGACAAGCCTAACCAGGGCGGCCTGAGCCGCAAGCACATCTTCGCCGCCATAGACGCCAGCCTGCGCCGCCTCGGCACCGACTACGTGGACCTGTACCAGATTCACCGCTGGGACCCCGAAACCCCCATCGCCGAGACGCTAGAAGCCCTCAACGACCTGGTGCGCGCCGGCAAGGTGCGCTACCTGGGCGCCTCCAGCATGTACGTCTGGCAATTCGCCCAGGCCCTCTACCTGGCCGAGCGCCACGGCTGGAGCCGCTTCGTCTCCATGCAAAACCACTACAACCTCATCTACCGCGAAGAAGAGCGCGAAATGCTGCCCTTCTGCCGCGCCGAGGGCATTGGCGTGCTGCCCTGGAGTCCTCTGGCCCGCGGCCTGCTCACCCGCCCCGCTGTCCGCGAGTCCCCCGCCGAGCCGCCCACCGCCCGCGCCCGCACGGACGACATGCTGCGCCGTCTGTACTGCCCCGGCGACGGCGACTACACCATCATGGACCGCGTGGGCGAGTTAGCCGAACGCCGCGGCGTCTCGCGGGCGCAGATCGCCCTGGCCTGGCTGCTGGCCCAGCCCGGCGTCACCGCGCCCATCGTCGGGGCCAGCAAGCCCGCCCACCTGGAAGACGCCCTGGCCGCCGAGCGCCTCCAGCTTTCGGCAGACGAGCGTCAATACCTCGAAGCCCCCTACCTGCCGCACGCCGTCTCGGGCCACAGCTAGCCTGTGGCCCGCGCTCACCCGCCGAATCAAAAAACCGGGAAGCCTCATGGCTTCCCGGTTGCGTTTCTAACCAATTCAAATCGTTTGTTTGAGCGGCTCCGGTTCGACCATCACCGGCTCGGGCAGGGGCCTCGCTTCCGGCTCAGGCGGGGCGGGGGGCAGTTCGTCTTCCATGCGCACCTGCCCGCGCAGGAATGCGCCTTCCTCGGTGGCAAAGGCGCCGGTGATCAGGTCGCCCCAAATGCGGCCGGTAGCCAGGATTTCGACCTTACCCGCCACCACATCGCCCTTCAAGCTGCCGCCGACCGACACCGCCCCGGCGCGCACATCCGCCGTGACCTTGGCCCCGTCGGTGATCAGCAGCGGGCCTTCGATATTGATGCTGCCGTCGAACGTGCCGTCAATCCGCACGCCGCCGGCCCCCGTCAGGGTCCCCTTGACGTGGATTCCGGGGCCGATGACGCTGTCAATCCGGTGGCCGGCATTATCCTTCCGGGCAGGGAGGCGGCGGGGAGCGTGGCCGTTGGCCTTGGCGGCGGGCTTGCTCAGCCCCAGCCACCCGGCCAGCGTCTGCCCGAACGGCGCGGCGCTGCTGGTGGCCTGCCCGTTGCCGTTCGAGTGGCCGTTCCCATTGCCGTAGCCATTCCCGTTGGACTGGCTGTTGCCATTACCATTGGGGCCGGCTTGCTGCTCCGCGGCCACCGGCGCGGGCGCGCTGTGACCGTTGCCATGGCCGTTGCCGTTTTCGCTGTGCCCGTTCCCGTTTGGGCTGTGGCCGTTGCCGTTACCGTGGCCGTTACCGTTCGCGGAACCGTTTTTTGGCGCAGGTTTGAACGTGAACATCCTGCCTCCCACGGGCGTGAACCCGACGCGCCCCCGAGAATAGCGCGCACGTGCCTGCAACGGCAGAGTCTAGCAGCTTAGGAGGCTTTGTCAATGTGAAGATTAGAACAAACGATCTATGCTTTTTCCAGCCCGCCGCGCGCCTGCTCAATGGCCGACTGCTCCTCCAAGCTCAGCGGCTGGTTAGACGCCCAGCGCGTCAGCGGCTTGGCGCTCAGCCCGCCGTGCGCGCTGCTCGAGAGCACAAAGCCATCGCCGCGAGCGTTGAAGATCGCCAGCGAGAAAGCCTGCGCCCCGCTGCCGTCAGCGTAGCGCATCAGGCCGACGTATTGCAGCGTGCGGCCCAGCGTGGCCTGCATGTGCGGCGCGGCCTCGGCCAGGCCCGTCAGGCGCTCCTCCAGCCCGGCGGGCAAACCCAGTTCATCCGCGGCCGGGCCGGCCTCATCATCACTTTGCCCGGAAAAGGTGCTATAGGCCAGCCAGGCCAGCGCCACCACCACCAGCAGGGTGGTCAGCAGCCATAAGTAGAAGCCATAGTCGCTCCACAGTTGCAGCATCAGACAAGTCTCCCGGTTCCCCTGGAGTTAGCCTTAGCGCCCGGCCTGCGCCAACGGCCCGCGCACCGCCGGCCAGCCGGGCGCGCTCGTCGCCGCCCGCACCCCCCGGCGGATGGCGATGGCCAGCGCCTCGGCCGCCAACGCCCCAATCGCGTTCACATCCGCGGCCAGTTGGCCCGCGCTCAGGGCGAAGATTGTATCACCATCGAACATGGTATGCGCCGGGCAAATAGCCCGCGCCAGCCCCGCATGCGCCATTTGCGCCGTTTTTGTGGCCTCTTCTTTGGTCAGCCGTGCGTTGGTGGCCACCACGCCGATCACGGTGTGGCTGGTCTCGGCCGGCGGCGTCCCAAACCCGCCGCCCGTTTGTCTGGCCCGGGCAGCCATCACGGTCAGCGCGTCGGCGAACTGCGGCGGCCCGGCTGGGTCGCCGTCTGGGGCGCGGCAGCCCGCCAAAATGCCGCTCTGCTCATCCAGTACATCGCCATAGGCGTTGACGGCCACAATCGCCCCCACGATCAGCCCGCCGTCCAAATCCAGGCTCGCCGTGCCCAGCCCCCCGCGCATACCGTGCGCCGGCCCCAGCGCCTTGCCCACCGTGCAGCCCATGCCGGCCCCTACGTTGCCCTCGGCGGGCCGCCCAGCGCTGGCGGCCTGGCAGGCGCGGTAGCCCATGGCGGCGTCCGGGCGCACATCCGCCCGGCCAATGCCCAAATCGAACAGGATGGCAGCGGGCACGATGGGCACGCGCGCCACGCGCACATCGAAGCCGTGGCCGCGCTCCTCCAGCCAGCGCACCGCGCCGCCGGCTGCGTCCAGCCCGAAAGCCGATCCGCCCGCCAGCATCACGGCGTGCGCTTCCTGCACCAGGTGCACCGGTCGCAGCGCGTCAATCTGCCGGGTGCCGGGCGCGCCGCCGCGCTGGTCCACGCCGCCCACCGCGCCCGCCGGGCATAGCACCACCGTGCAGCCGGTCAGAGCCTCGGCGTCGTCGGCGTGGCCGACCAGCAGGCCGGGCACGTCGGTAATGGCGTTGAGCGGGCCGGGCGGCGCGTTGAAACTGCGCTGGAAGGGCGGCGCGCCTACCATGCCTGTGGGGTGAAGTAGCGCTCCACCCGGCTCAAGATCACGTCGGCCACCTGCGCTTTGGTCAGCAGCGGCAGCTCCTCCACCCCGCCGCCGCCGTCAATCAGCGTCACCCGGTTAGTGTCCACGCTAAAGCCGGCGTCGCGCGCGGCGATGTTGTTGGCGGCGATCAGGTTCAGGCGCTTGCGCTGCGCCTTGTCGCGCGCGTTTTCCAGCAGGTTTTGGCTCTCGGCCGCGAAGCCGACCACCACCGTCGGGCGCTGTTCGGCCGACTGCGCCCGCGCCTCGGCCACCGCCGACAGGATGTCCACGGTCTTTTCCAGCCTAATCTCCGGCATGGCGTTCTTCTTGAGCTTGTGCTCGGCCACCGCCGCCGGGCGGAAGTCGGCCACGGCCGCCGCCATCAGCAGCGCGTCGGCGTCGGCGCTGGCCGCCAGCACGGCCTCGGCCATCTCCTGCGCGGTTTGCACCGCCACCACCGTGGCCCCCACCGGCGCCGCCAGCGCGGTCGGCCCGCTGATCAGCGTGACGGCCGCGCCCTTATCCAGCGCGGCCTGGGCCAGCGCGTAGCCCTGCTTACCCGACGAGCGATTGGAGATGAACCGCACCGGGTCCAGCGGTTCCTGCGTCCCGCCGGCCGAGACGACAATGCGCCGTGCGGCCAGCGGCCCGCCGCGCCCCAGCGCCAACCGCGCCTGCCCAAACAGCTCCTCCGGCTCCAACATGCGCCCGCGCCCTATCAGCCCGGAGGCCATGCGGCCCTCGGCCGGGCCGAGCACGGTCACGCCGCGCCCCGCCAGGGTTTCCAGGTTGGCCTGGGTGGCCGGGTGAGCGAACATGCCGCCGTCCATGGCCGGGGCCACCAGCACCGGGCCGCGCGCCGCCAGCGCCGTCACGGTCAGCAAGTTGTCGGCCAGCCCATGCGCCAGCTTGGCAATCGTCGTGGCCGTGGCCGGGGCGATGAGCAGCAGGTCGGCCTGCTCGGCCAATGCCACGTGGGCCACATGCGCCTCGGCGCTGGCCGCCCACAGGTCGCTGAGCGCCGGCCGGCCGGTCACCGCTTGGAACGTGAGCGGCGTAACGAACCGCGCCGCCGCCTCCGTCAGGATCACGTCCACCTGCGCCCCGGCCTGGTGCAGCTTAGAAGCCAGGTCCGCGGCCTTGTAGGCCGCTATCGAGCCGGTGACGCCGAGGACGATTTTCTTGTTGAAAAAGAGAGGAATGGGGTCCATAAATTACCCGTAATGGTCAGTTGCGGCAACAGATCGCGAAGCCCCGCCTGCGCGGGGCTGGGAAAGGGCAAATCGGCCAAAGGCCGATTTGCCCGCTTTCAGGCTTCACTGTCTGTCGGGTCATTCTCAGCGCTGGTAGCGGGGTCACTCTCGCTGATTTCCCACTGGTCAAGTAGTTGGCCGCTAGCATGGTGCTGTTTTTGGCCCTGAACGTAGCGGCTACAGCGCCGAACCTCAGCCTTACTCAGCGTAAAAGCCCCATAGGCGCCCTGCCACTTGAAGAACTCGTTGGGTGCAATGACCTGGGCAACCAGATGCGACGATATACCTTTGACGCCCCGAACCAGGTCAGCGACGGACAGTGTGGTCGGTAGTCGAACCAATAGGTGTACGTGATCCGGCATCCCGCCGATCGCCAGTGGGTACGCATTCAGAGCGCGGCATTTTTCCACGATTGAGCCATATACCCGCGGCTCCAGCCCAGCCGTGACCAGCGGCAGCCGATCCCAGGTCGCCCACACCAGGTGCACATACAGTTGGGTGTAAGGTGTGCGCATGCTTTACCGCTCTGACTAAGCGCGATTGACTGCACCGCTGTCTACTGAAACTCCCAGCCCCGCGCAGGCGGGGCTTCGCGGTTTGTTGCCGCGGTTTCAACCGCCTGCCACCTTATGATTGAGCTCCCACACAATCCGCAACCCCTCCAGCGTCAGCCACGGGGCGATGATGTCAATGCACTTGGCCTCGTTGGCGATCAGGCTCGCCAACCCGCCGGTCGCGATCACCTTCATGCTCGGCCCCAACTCGCTCCGGAAGCGCGCCACCATCCCCTCAATCAGCCCCACATGCCCGTAAATCAGGCCGGATTGAATAGCATGCACCGTGTTGCGGCCGATAGCCGCGGGCGGGCGCGCCAGGTCTACCCGCGTGAGCTTAGACGTGCGCTGTGCCAGTGCGTCGGCCGAGATGCCGATGCCCGGCGCAATCGCCCCGCCCAGGTAGTCGCCCTCCGCCGAGATGGCGTCAAACGTCGTGGCCGTGCCCAAATCCACCACACACGCCGGCCCGCCGTACAGCTTCTGCACCGCCGCCGCGTCCACCACCCGGTCCGCCCCCACCGTCTTAGGGTCGTCGTAGCGGATGCGCACGCCGGTCTTGACGCCCGCGTCCACCACAAACGGCGTCTGCCCCAAAAAGCTCTCGCACGCCTGGACGAACACCCCCGTCAGCGGCGGCACCACCGAGGCCACGGCGATGCCCTGCACGGCGCTCGCCTCCAGCTTGGCATGCGCCAGCAGGCTGGTGAGCAAAATGCCATACTCGTCAGCCAGTTTGTGGTGGTCGGTCGCCAGCCGCCAGCGCGGCCCGAGCGCCTCGCCCTGGTACAACCCCAGCGTGACGTTCGTGTTGCCGATGTCAATGGTCAGCAGCATAGCCTAAGGCGCTCCCAGCACCACGTTATCAATCAGGCGCGTCTTGCCCACCCGCACCGCCAGCGACAGCAGCGCGCCGCCCGGCCCCACCGTTTCCAACTCAGCCAGCGTCTCCGGGTCCGCGGCCGAGACATATTCCTCCCGCGCCAGCGGTTCCTGGGCCAGCGCTGAGCCGACCATCGCCCGCAGCACATCGGCGTCGCGCTCGCCCGCCGCGAAGGCCGCCTCGGCCGCGCGCAGCGCCCGGCTCAGCACCGTGGCCGCCTGCCGCTCCTCTGCGTTCAGGTAGACATTGCGGCTGCTCAGGGCCAGCCCGTCTGGCTCGCGCACAATCGGACAGGTGACGATCTCCAGCGGGAAGTTCAGATCGCGCGCCAGCCGGCGGATGACGACCACCTGTTGCGCGTCTTTTTGCCCGAAGTAAGCCCGGTCGGGGGTGAAGGCGTTGAACAGCTTGGCCACGACCGTCGCCACGCCCCGAAAATGACCCGGCCGCTGCTTGCCCTCCAGCGGTGCGCTCACCTGCTCCACGCTCACCCAGGTCTGAAAACCCGCCGGGTACAGCTCTTCTGGGGTGGGCGCCCACACCAGGTCCACGTGATATCCGGCCAGCAGTTCCAGGTCGTGGGTCAGATCGCGCGGGTAGCGGCTCAGGTCTTCATTCGGCCCAAACTGGGTGGGGTTGACGAAGATGCTCACCGCCACGTGCGCGTTTTCGGCCCGCGCGCGCTCCACCAGCGATAGGTGCCCGCGGTGCAGGTAGCCCATCGTCGGCACCAGCCCTAGTGAGCCGGTTAGGCTCCGCCGTGCGGCGCGCAAGTCAGCAAAAGAAGTCAGGGTTAGCATTGGCGGTTGAAGGTAACCAACTCATGTGGCTCAGAAGTAGGGGGACTCGGGGGATGCTACGCTAGGCCCCAGGCGGTGGGCGGTCGGGGCGCTTCGGTTGCACGTTGCCCCGTGTCACCCAGGCCTATCCGCTACATCCGTTAGCGCGCAGCGCCACATTGGCCCTGTGGGTCCGTTGCCACTGCCGCTCGCACCAGCCGGGCCAGCACCGTATTCACCGGCGCCGGCTGGCCCAGGCGCTCAGCCGTCCGCGCCACTGCCCCATTGATGGCCTCGATTTCGGTCGGCGCACCGCGCAGTATATCTTGAAACATGGAGGACCGGTTGGCGGCGGTGCGCTGCGCCACGGCCCGCGCCGCGCCGGCCGCGTCAGCATACGGCAGGGCGATGCCCTGCGCCGCTGCCACGGCCGCGCACTCCTCGGCGGCGGCGTTCAGCAGCGCCACCGCGTCGGGCCGGTCGAGCAGCGCGCCGTTCGGCACGCGCAGCAGCGCCGTGAGCGCGTTGATACCGCAGTTCACAGCCAGCTTGCCCCACAGCAGGCCGTCCACCTGGGCGGCGGCCACGGCCGCGGCCTCCAACCCAGCCGCGTTGAGCAGCTCAGCTACCCAGGCGGGCGCGGCCATGCGCGTCACCCCTTCGCCGCCCGGCCGCACCTGCCCCGGCCCGAGCAGCGTGGCCCCCAGCGTCGTCACGCCCAGGCAGGCGCGCGGGCCAAGCAACTCCACGTTGCCCAGGCCGTTTTGCAGGGTCAGCGCCAGGCCGTCCGGCGCCAGGTAGCCCGGCAGCGCCGCCGCGACCGTCGCCGTCTGCCAGGTCTTGACCAACACCAGCGCCAGCCTAGCGGGCGGGGCAGCCTCGCCCAGCGCCGCCACGCGCACCGGCCCGGCCGGCCGCCCCTCCACCCGGATTCCATGCGTCCGCAGCGCGGCCAACCCCTTCGGCCACGTGCCCACCAGCGTCACCGACGCAACCGGCGCCACAGCCGCCCCCACCAGGCAGGCCATCGCGCCGGTGCCAAAAATCGTAACGTTCACACCCGAACCGCGCGCGTCAAACGCGCCGCTGAATCGGCCAATCTATTGCGCCAGCCGCGCCGCCGCCTGCTGGGCGTCGGCCTCCAGCCCCGCTAGCAACGCGCGGTAGGCCTCATCGCTCATCTCGGTGGCGTGTTCCGGCGCTGGGAACTGCTGCTGCTTCACGTCCTGAATATAGGCCGTGAAAGCTTTGCCCATCGCTTCGTGCAGGTTGGCATATTGCTTGACGAACCGGGGCGTGAAGCGGTCGAACAACCCCAGCAGGTCGTGCGTCACCAGCACCTGCCCGTCGCAGCCCGACCCCGCGCCGATGCCGATGGTCGGGATGCTCAGGCGGTGGCTGATCAGCTCCGCCAGCCGGTCGGGGATGGCCTCCAGCACCAGCGCATAACAGCCCGCCTCTTCCAGCAGGTGCGCGTCGGTGACGAGTTGGCGCGCGGCATCGGCGCTGCGGCCCTGGGTCTTAAAGCCGCCCAGTTGGTGCACGCTCTGCGGCGTCAGCCCGATATGGCCCATCACCGGGATGCCCGCCGTGACGATCGCCTCAATCGTGCCCGCCACGTGCCGCCCGCCCTCGAGTTTCACCGCGTCCATGCCGCCCTCTTGCAGCATTCGGCCGGCGTTGCGCACCGCCTCGGCCGTTGACACCTGGTACGACATGAACGGCAGGTCACCCACCAGGTGCGCCGTCCGCGCGCCGCGCGCCACCGCCTTGGCGTGGTGGAGCATGTCGTCCATCGTCACCGGCAGCGTGGTGTCGTAGCCCAGCACCACCATGCCCAGCGAGTCGCCCACCAGGATCGCGTCTACCCCGGCGCTGTCGAGCGCCAGGGCGGTGGGGTAGTCATAAGCGGTGAGCATGGCAATCGGCTCGCCGCGCTCTTTCTTCTGGCGCAGGTGATGGGTCGTAATCTTCTTGCGCGGCTGCGTGGGAGTGGTGGACATGGCTATCTTCTCCTTTGAGTAAGATGCCCATTTCCGCGGCGTCCCCGCCGGGGAGAAGGGGTCGGTTGTTTCCTGCCGCCGTCTCGGTCTTGCGATCCGAGCAGCGCATTAATTATAACCCCGTTCGTCCCGGCCGGAGGCGCTTGCAGGACAATCGCATCTAAAACGCGCGATGTAGTCTGACCGCCTTGTAGTTGCCTGTCATTCCGAAGTACCCATGGCGCGGTGCGCCAGCCCCCCATGGCAGAAACTAGCTTGCCCTAACCCATCCGCTGGAAGTGTAGAGCCGCTCAATTGAGCGGCCGCCGCCGGCTATCAAATGAGTT
>JADZEK010000006.1 GCA_020850595.1 Anaerolineales bacterium | reverse complement strand
GAGTGCGGGTCGACGAATTGCAGGTCCATCAGCGGCTGGTCAATCATCCCCTGCGCAGCCTCAAGCCGCGCGGCGTGATCCAGGAACTGTACGCGCTCTTGATTGCTCACTACATCGTCCGCGCCTTTATGCATGAAGCGGCCCTGGACGCCGACCTTGACCCCGACCGCCTCAGTTTCGTGGGGGCTTTGCGGCTGGTGCAAGATGCCCTGATTGAATTTCAACTGGCCGACCCGGCCTGTCATCCGGCGCTGGTGACCCGCCTGCTGCATGACCTGGCCCGTAAGCCCTTGCCCGAACGCCGCAATCGCATCAACCCGCGCGTGGTCAAGCGCACCGTCATCCGTTTCCCCCGCAAGCGGCCTGAGCAGAGCCATCCGGCGCAGCCCTCATGCGCTTTCCGTCAATCGGTCGCCATTATCTGAAAGGTATTGAGTTATGTCTGGCACCTGTGCCAGGGCAAGCGCAAGCCCAGCCGCGACTTCATCTGGCGCCTGTCGCTCGCCCTCGGTCTGGATCTGGAGCAGACGGACGAGCTGCTGGTCCTCGCTGGCCATTTGCCCCTGGTCGGCGATCCAGCTTCATCCCGCGCCGCTCAAGGTTATCCAGCGGGCTCCGCCGCCTGAGTTCGACGCTGCCCTGGGCCAGGTGGTGCGCCAGGTGCGTGTAGCGCCGCACCATCTCCAGGCTGGTGTGCCCGAGCAGCTCCTGCAGCTCAAACACGTTGCCGTTGTTGAGCAGGTAGTACGTGGCGAAGGTGTGGCGCAGCAGGTGCCAGTGCAGGCGCTTGACGCCTGACCGGTCGCGCGCGTGCTTGATGATGGTCTGCACGCCGCCGAACGTGAGCGCCGCCCCTTCCAAGGTCTGGAAGAACACCGGGCACTGGCGATCGCGGAACAGGTTGTCGTAGCGCAGCAGCAGGTGCTGCGTGCGGTTGCCGAACGCCACGAAGCGCTCCTTGTCGCCCTTGCCCCATACCTTGGCCCGAAACCGGTCAATCTCCAGGTCCGCGGCCTGCAGGCCCACCAGCTCCGAGACCCGCACGCCCGCGTCCAGCGCGAAGGCGAACATCGCCTGCCAGCGCGCGCCGAAGCGCGTGTCGGGGTTGTAGACCGCAAAGAGCTTCTCGATCTCCTCGGCATCCAGCACTTCGACCAGCGGGCGGGGCAGCTTGGGCAGCTTCAGGTCCCGAAACGGATTCTCCAGCCCCTGCTGGGCGAGCCACGAGCCGAAGGCCCGCAGGGTCCGCACCTCACGGTGGATGGTGTGCGGCGACAGGCGCTGCTGGGTTTCCGGGTGGCAGGGATGATCCTTATAGATCGACTCCTGCTGCATCCGCGCGGTGAAGTAGGCGCGGGTGAGCTCGGGGGTCACCTCGGCCAGCCGCAGTTGCCCCTTCCCGGAGGGGTCCGACAGCTTTTTCTCGAAACTCCGCAGGAAGACGCTGTACAGCTTGATCGTCCGCTCGGAGAGGTTACGCAGCCGCAGGTCCGCCACGTACTCGTTGACGACTAGTTCCAGCGGCGTGTTGCGGCGCTTCTTGGCGTGATAGTTAGTCATGGTTTTCGTGGTCATCAGTCTATGCTCCTACCCGTGACGTGTCCATTGCCCGGCGTTTTCTGGCGTTTTACTGCTATTGCCTGGCGCTTCCTGGCGCATAACAGCCATTGCGCGCCGGCGCCCCGTACGAGGCTGTTAGTCACAAGGGGGGAGCCCTGGCTATTAGCCACAAAAGCCAACGGCGACTAACTACCACGTGCAAAACGCGTGGTAATTGGTCGCCGTTAGGACAGGCTATTCGTTGTAGAGCGGGTGGCGGGATTCGAACCCGCGCATAGCAGCTTGGAAGGAGATTTTGCCCGTTTTCAAGGCTGATACGCGCCGTTGGTCAATCTGTGCGGAGCAACCTTGTCTCCAAGCTGTCCATTTTTCCCGAATATGATCCGCACGGATCTCATCGGGGACTGGACATAACCCGCGTGTCTGCTAGGTTATGTTGGGGAAAGTATAGCACGGCTGAGCAACTGTGCTTTGCCCACTTGCGGGATCGGGTTGGATGGGCTGGCCATCTACAGGAGGCGCGCTGTCACCCTTGAGCGGAACACATGCTCCGCGTGCCAGGCGAGTGCTTCCGGCGCCGGCGCCAGCTCTGGTTCGGTTGGCAGGCGCATGCCACCGCCCGCAAGCTGCCGCAATGCGACGCTGCCATCGTCGTCACGCACCACCGGCGACACCTTCACGGTGAAGCCGCGATCGACCGTAACCAGGCCCTCATCGAACGTCCAATGATGTAGGCCGCACAGCGCCAGGCCATTGCGGGGATCGTCATTGTGGGCCACCCGCCAAGGGACGATGTGGGCGGCCACAACGGCCGTCCGGCCTTCGGGCGTGAGCAGGCGGACACCGCACAAGGCGCAGGCGTGCGCATACGCCTCGACCACGATCCGCCGAAATGTTACTGAGCGCGCCTCGGCCCGATACTGCTGATCGGCCGTGGGCGCTTCCAGCGCGAACCGCTCATGGACACGCCCCAGCAGCGTCTGGCCGTACTGCAGCGTGTCGTCCACCAACTGAGCGGCTTCGACCACCCGAGACCGCGCCTCGGGCGTGAAATAGGATTCCAGCAACACGCGCCGTAGTTCTGCGCGGCTGGACGCAGCGGAGAGTAGGTCGTAATGAGCCGGGTCGAGGGCGACGCCCAGGACTATCGTCTTCAACTGCACTATGGCGCTGACCTGCCGTAGTTGCGCCAGAGCCGCTTCCTGGCCCGGCACAGGCAGCAGATGCCAGAAGCCATCGCTTCGTAAATGGAAGTAGGGCAGCACCGGGTTGCCGCGCGATCTATCGGGGCCAAAGCAGCGCGTCCAATACAAATCGAAGGCGTCGCGCAGCTCGGGCGTGAATGGGATAAAGTTCGTCGTTACCTTGCCGTGTGAGATCAGATCCATCACCGCCAGCAGCAGGAAGGGCTTGTGCGGGGCGCGATGCTGTGTTTCTGCCGTCCAGCGCACCCGGTTGCGATCGGTGTGCAGCCGGGCGAAGCGTGACTGGTTTGACAATGTCAGATTAGTCGAAACCGCGATGATTCTGCGCTTCCAGACGACTACTGGTCGAACGAGCTCGATTGACCAAATGCCGCACCACCAATTGCGTGGCCGCCTCGGGCGTCAACTGCGG
>JADZEK010000005.1 GCA_020850595.1 Anaerolineales bacterium | reverse complement strand
TTTTGGCCGCTTTCGGTCTTGGCGCGCCTGGCGGTTGAAACCGCGGCTACATAACGCGAAGCCCCGCCTTCGCGGGGCTGGGAAAGCAGCGCCATTTCGCGGGCGGCCAATAAATCCGGATGCACCCCAAGATATGGGGTGGCGGGCGGGGGCGGGCTGGATGGGCCGCTGGTACAGTGAGCGCTGGGAGCGCCGCCGCGCCCACGGCGGCGTGTTAGAATGCCGCGCATGACGCGCATCGTGTTCATGGGCACACCCGCCTTCGCCGTGCCGAGTTTGCAGGCTCTGTTGGCCCACTACCCGGTGGCCGGCGTTGTTACCCAGCCCGACGGCACGGCTAAGCGCGGCCGGGCGCTGATACCGACGCCGGTGAAGGAAGCGGCATTAGCGGCGGGCGTTCCGGTCATTCAGCCACACCGGCTGCGCGAGCCGGAGGCCATGGCCCAACTGGCGGCCTGGGCGCCCGACCTGATCGTGGTGGCGGCCTTTGGGCAAATCTTGCGGCCCGCGGTGCTGGACTTGCCCGCCCACGGCTGCGTCAATGTGCACGCCTCGCTGCTGCCGCGCCACCGCGGGGCGGCGCCCGTCGCGGCGGCCATCTTGGCCGGCGACGCGGTGACGGGCGTGACCATTATGCGCATGGACGCGGGGCTGGACACCGGCCCGAGGCTGCATACGTCGCCGCCGGTGCGCATCGAGCCGGATGACACGACCGAAACCTTAACGACGAGGCTGGCGGCGGTGGGGGCCACGACGCTGCTGGCCGCCTTGCCCGATTACGTGGCGGGGCGGCTGCGGCCAGAGCCACAGGACGAGGCGCAATCTACTTACGCACCGCAACTCAAGAAGGGAGATGGCCGGCTCGACTTCACGCGCCCGGCCGCCGAGCTGGAGCGCCGGGTGCGGGCCATGACGCCGTGGCCGGGGGCCTATGCGCTGTGGCCCGAGGCGGGGGCCGAAGACCGGGTGCTCAAGATCACCCGCGCCGCGCTCACGGAGGATGACGCGCCGCCGCCGGGCGTGGTCGCCGGGCGGGGCAGTGAGATCGTGGTGGGCTGCGGCGCGGGGGCGCTGCGGTTGATCGAGGTGCAGCCGCCCGGCAAGCGCGCCATGCCCGCGGCCGACTTCGCGCGGGGCGCGCGTGATTTCATCGGCGCGCGGCTGGCTTAGCGCGGTGGCCGAATTGAATGACGCGGCTGCATTGGTAGCGGGCGCGGGGCGTAGCACGCTCCGCCCCTACCGCAATCAGCGTCGCGGCCATGCTATACTCGCCGTAAGCCGGCCGTTGACGCGGCTGAGCGTTGACCGCCTGCCTGGCGAGGCGGATCACCCAGCATGACCCACGCCTCCCACAACTCTAGCTGACCAACCCGCCTGCGCCCATGCCCCCCACCCTGAGCACTGAAATCCTCGTCATCGGCGGCGGCGCCACCGGCCTGGGGGCCGCCTGGGACGCTGCCCTGCGGGGCTATAAGACCCTGCTGGTGGAGAAGGGCGACCTGACCCACGGCACCAGCGGGCGCTACCACGGCCTGCTGCACTCCGGCGCGCGCTACGTGGTGCGCGACCCGCAGTCCGCCGCCGACTGCGCCAAGGAGAACGGCCGCCTCAGGCGGCTGATGCCCAGCGCCATCGAGGACACCGGCGGCTACTTTGTCGCGCTGGACGAAGACCCGCCGGGGTATGTTGAGCCGTTCGTCAAAGGCTGCGCGGCGGCGGGCATCGCGGCCGCGGAGGTCTCGCCGGCGGAGGCGCGGCGGGCCGAGCCGCTGCTGACCGACCGGCTGGCGCGCGCCTTCCACGTGCCCGACGCCGCCTGCGACTCGTTTGACGCGGCCCACCTGGTCAGCAACGGCATTACGGCGGCGGGCGGCGAGGTGTGGCTGCGCCACCGGCTGGCGCGCCTGCTGGTGGAGGGCGGGCGCGTGGTGGGGGCCGAGCTGGAGCGCGCGAGCGACGGTGAGCGCCGCACGGTGCTGGCCGACCTGGTGCTCAACTGCGCCGGCGCGTGGGCGGGCCAGGTGGCGGCCAGGGCGGGATGCGAGGTGCGCGTGACCGCCGGCAAAGGCACCATGGTGGCGATGAACTATCGCCTGGTCAACCGGGTGCTCAACCGCCTGAAGCCGCCCAGCGACGGCGACATCCTGGTGCCGGTGGGCACGGTGGCCGTCATCGGCACCACCGACATCAAGGTCGAGAACCCGGATCAGTACGCCATCGAGCCGTGGGAGATCGAACTGCTGATGGCGGAGGGAGCCAAGCTGCTGCCGCGCTTCCGCGAGTTCCGCGCGCTGCGGGCCTGGGCGGGGGTGCGGCCGCTGTACGACGCCTCGAAAGCCGGCCAACCCGCCGAGTCGCGGTTGCTGACCCGCGCCCATGCGGTGCTCGACCACGCGGCGCGCGACGGCGTGGAGGGCCTGATCTCGGTCGTGGGCGGCAAGTTCACCACCTTCCGCCTCATGGCCGAGGAGGCGGTGGACCTGGCGGGGGTCAAGCTGGGCACGCAACGGGCCTGCGCCACGGCCAACACGCCGCTTGAGCCGGCCGCCACGCGACATCACGTCTTGCGCGGGCGGCTGGCCGCCAGCGAGGTCTACCCGCGCCCGGCGCTGGTCTGCGAGTGCGAACTGGTCACGCGCGAGGAGGTCACCGGGGCGCTCACGCGCTCGCAGTCGCCGGTGCTGAACGACTTGCGCCGCGATTTGCGGCTGGGCATGGGGCCGTGCCAGGCGGGCTTCTGCGCTGGGCGGGCCGCCGCCCTGATGCACGCCGGGCGCGAGCCGGAGCCGCCCGTCGCCGAGAGCAACTCGACGCTGCTGGAGTTCTTGCAGGAGCGCTGGAAGGGCCTGCGCCCGGTGATGTGGGGGGCCAACCTGCGGCAGATGGAGCTGGACCTGAACATCTACCGCAACCTGCTGGGGGCCGACCGGCTGCCCACGGCGCGCCCGCCAGAGACCTACCCGACGGAGAAGACGGCGTAGTGGCCGCGCCACCGGCCGGAACGGCGCGGGTGCAGGCGCGTTACGACGTGATCGTCGTGGGCGCGGGGCTGGCGGGGCTGTTCGCGGGCGCGCTGGCGGCGCGGCGCGGGGCGCGCACGCTGGTGGTGGCGCGCGGGCACGGCGGCTTGCAGCTTGGCCCAGGCACGATTGATGTGTGGGGCTATGCGGGCGAGGCGCACGCGCTGGTCGAAAACCCGGCCGCGGCCTTGAGCGCCCTGACAGAGGCGCAGCACCCGCTGAGGGTGGCCGGGCCGAGCGCGCTGGCGGAGGGGCTAAACACACTGCAAGCCATGACCGAGGCGGCGGGTTATGCGCTGCGCGGCGACCGGGAGCACAATCATTGGCTGCCCACGGCGCTCGGGGCCGTGCGGCCCACCTGCCTCGCCCCGGAGACCATGCTGGCGGGCGAGGTGCGCGCACCCGGCGAACTAACGCTGGCGGACGTGGCGGGGTTCCGCGACTTCTTTGCGCCGCTGGCAGCCGCCAACCTGCGGGCGGCCGGCTATGCGGCCCGCGCCCTGCCGCTGGAGCTGCCGCGCCTGCCCACGCAGCGCGAGGCCTTCGCCACCGACCTGGCGCGGCTGTTCGACCAACCGGCTTACCGCGCCGAGGTAGCAGACCGCTGGCGGCCGCAACTGGCGGGCGTGACTCGGCTGGGCGTGCCCGCGATCCTCGGGCTGGCGCCGGAGGCCACCGCCTGGCGCGAGTTGAGCGACCGGCTGGGGGTGGCCGTGTTCGAAGTGCCGCTGCTGCCGCCGTCAGTGCCCGGCATCCGGCTCTACGATGTGCTGCGGGGGGCGCTGGAGCGGGCGGGCGGGCGGCTGATTATTGGGCCAAGCGTCACCGGCTGGGCGGGCGAGGGGAAGACGGCGCTCGGCGTCCACGCGGAGACGGGCGGCCGGCTCCGCACCTACGCCGCGCGGCAGGTCATCCTGGCGACAGGCGGCTTCCGGCATGGCGGGCTGGAGGCGACCGCGCCGGGGCAGGCGCACGAGGGGGTGTTCGACCTGCCGGTCGTCACCGAGGCGGAGTGGTTCGCGCCGCTCTACTGGCAGGCGCACCCATATGCGCGCTTCGGCCTGCGGGTGGACGAGCAACTGCGCGTGATGGGCGCGGACGGCCGGCCGTGGGCCAACGTGCGCGCGGTGGGCGGCCTGCCGGCGGGGGCCGACCGCAACAGCGCGGGCTGCCGCGAAGGCGTGGATGTGGCGACGGCCTACCGCGCCGCCCAGACCCTGGAACTGTAGCGACATGACGACCTCGATTGACCGGCCGGTGCTCGACACGCAACTGACGGCGGACCTGTGCGTCAAGTGCAACATTTGCACGGCGGCCTGCCCGGTGGCGGCGGTGACGGAGATGTTCCCCGGCCCGAAGGTGGTTGGCCCGCAGGCGCAGCGTTTCCGCGCGCCGGGCGCGCCGGTGGTAGACCAGGCGGTGGACTATTGCTCGGCGTGCGGCGTGTGCTCGCGGGTGTGCCCGCACGGCATCCAGATCGCCGAGATGAATGTGGTCGCCAAGGCGCGGCTGGCGCAGCAGCGCGGGCTGCCGCTGCGCAACCGCATTTTGGGGCGCAGCGAGATCGTGGGGCGGCTGGGATCGTGGTTCGCGCCGCTGTCGGATGTGCCGATTCAGAACAAGCTGCTGCGGCGGCTGGCGGAGCGGGTGTTGGGCGTGGCGCGCGACGCGGCCTTTCCGCGCTTCGCCCGGCAGAGCTTCCGCGCCTGGGTGAAACAACAGGCGGTGACGGCCAAGGCCACGGAAGCGCTGCCGAAGGTGGTCTACTTCCACGGGTGCAGCACGAATTACTACGAGCCGCGGGTGGGCCAAGCGGCGGTGGCGGTGCTGCGGCATCTGGGCTGCGAGGTGGTGGTGGCCGAGCAGAACTGCTGCGGGCTGCCGATGCAATCCAACGGTGAGTTCGACGCGGCGCGGCGCTACGCGCGCGGCAACCTGAGCAAGCTGGCCCCGTTTGCGCGACAGGGCTACGTCATCGTCGGCACGTCCACGAGCTGCACGCTGACGTTTAAGCACGAGTATCGAGCCGTGCTGGGCCTGGCCGGAGAGGAGTTGGAGGCGGTCTCGAACGCGACCTACGACTTCTTTGAGTTTCTGCAAATGCTCGACGCGGCGGGCCAGCTCAAGACGGATTTTCGCCCGGTGGCGCGAGCCGCGCTGGTCTACCACGCGCCGTGCCAGTTCCGCGCGCACGGCGTGGGCAAGCCGGCTGCCGACCTGCTGCGGCGCATCCCCGGCGTGACGGTGAGCGAGACGCAGGCGGAGTGCTGCGGGGTGGCGGGCACTTACGGCCTGAAGGCCGAGAAGTACCAGATCGCGGTGGACGTGGGGCGCGGGCTGTTCCGCGAAATCCGCGATTCGGGCGCGCCGACGCTGGCCTGCGACTCGGAGACCTGCCGCTGGTGGCTGGCGCAGCACACCGGGCTGCCGGCGGTGCACCCGGTGGAGATTCTGGCTGAAGCCTATGGCCTATAGCAGGGCGCGGGGCGCATGGCTACAATAGCGTGACGGTGCTACGCTAAACTGGGGGCCACATGCCGACACTCACCCATCGCCGAATGGCCGGCCTGCTGCCGGCCGTGACCCTGTTGTTCGCGCTGCCGCTGGGCGCGCGGGCCGCCGCAACGCCGGCGCGGACGGCGGCCACGGCGGTGAGCAACTGCACCCCTAACGTCGTTAGCTACGACATCGTCTACGTGCGCGCGCCGCGCTTCGGCGACGACAACAACAGCGTGTGGCCCGACACGGTGCGCCCGCTGCTGCCCGACGCCGGGGCCGACCTGCGCTTGCTGCACCCTGACTGCAGCGAGGAGTTGCTCTTCCCGCTGAGCGCCCACGCCGCGCTGATTGACGGGGCGGTGGGCGATGGCGCGGTGTCGGACCCGAACGTGTCGTTCGACGGCCAGTGGGTGGTCTTCACTTACTACCACGACCAGACCGACGCCAACCCGCAGCGCTGCGCGGGCGGCGGGGAGTGCTTGAGCCGCAAGGGGGCCGACATCTACCGGCTGGATTTGGGGAGCCGGGCGGTGACGCGCCTGACCAGGCAGGAGTTCACGCCCAACCTGGGTAACGGCGCCAACTTCGACTGCGAGACAGCATACACCAACTGCCCAAACGTGGGTGTGTTCAACACCGGCCCGGCGTTCGTGGCGCAGACCGACCCGGCGCACCCGGCGATTGCCTTCACGTCCACGCGCAACAACTTCCTGCCGCCCAAGGCCTTCAACTTCGCCGAGCGCACGCTGCAACTGTTCGTGATGGATTGGGACGGCCAGAACGTCACGCAGATCGGCTACCTGAACAACGCGCAGGCGCTGCACCCGTTTCAACTGGCGGACGGGCGGCTGATGTTCACGAGTTGGGAGCACCAGGGCGCGCGCGACAGCCGGCAGTTCAACCTGTGGTTCATCGCGCCGGACGGCACGCAGTGGAACTCGGGCAGCGGCCTGGGCGAGAACGCCACCGGCCATCATTTCATGACGCAACTGCCCGACGGCGATATTGCCGTGGTGCGCTACTACAACCTGAACAACAACGGCTTCGGCGACCTGGTGCGCTTTCCGCTCGACCCGGCCGGGGCCGACTTTCTGCCGGTGAACGCCGCCGACACCTACATGCCGCTGGAACGCCCCGGCCAGGTGGACCTGACCCCCTGGACGGGCGACGCCTGGGGGCTGGCGGCCGACCTGCCCGCGCCCTGCACTACGGACGATTGGATCTACCCGGCGCAGACCTGCCCCGGCGGCAACAACAGCCGGGTGGGCAAGGTAACGCTGCCCGCCGCCGCGCCGGGAGGCGGCATCCTGTTGGTGTACACGCCGGGCGCAGCCAATCACAACGGCATCATTGTCGGCGGCGGATATGCCACACCCTTTTATGACGGCGGGCTGTACCTGCTGCCCGCCAACCTGGCCGAGAGCGGCGCGCCGGAGCCGAGCGACCTGGTGAAGATCATCAACGACCCGGCCTACAACGAGCAGTGGCCGCGCCCGGTGGTCGCTTACACGGCAATTATGGGGATGACGCAGCCGGTGGTGTGGCCGGACCTGAGCAACAACGGCAGCGCGCACCTGGAGGCCGACACGCCGCTGGCGCTGGTCGGCTCGGCCTCGCTGACGTGGCGCGACACGGACAGCCGGCTAGGCCCGCCGTGGGCGCCCGACCCCGACCCGTTCAACTACAGCCACGAGGCGCTATTCGCCTGGCTGCACCAGGGCGCGGACGCCGGGCTGTACAGCGACGACGACATCTACGCGCTGCGGGTGCTGGCGCTGCTGCCCGCCACCGACCGCACCTACCCTAACGATGGGGCGGGGTTCAGCAACGTGGCTGAGGAACGGGTGCGCATCTTGGGCGAAGTCGCGGTGCGGCATGAAGGCGTCATTGACGGTAACGGCGCGACGGACACCTCGTTCCTGGTGCGGCTGCCGGCCGACGTGCCCTTCACGTTTCAGACGCTGGACCGTAACGGCATGGTGGTGAACATGGCGCAGACCTGGCACCAACTGCGCCCAGGCGAGGCGCGCTACGACTGCGGCGGCTGCCACGCGCACACCAAGACGCCGCTTGATTTTTACAGCACGGTGGCCGGACAGCCCGGCTTTGTGCCGACGGACCTGGCGCTGCAAACGCCGCTGCTGGCGCCGGCCGCGCTGAATGGAAGCCCGGCGACCATTACCCAAACCGTGCCGCAGGTGACGGTGGAGTATGTCCGCGACGTGGAGCCGATCTTGGCGGCGCGCTGCTCGGGCTGCCATCTGAACGACGCGGACGATGGGCAGCTAAACCTGCACGCCGATGGGACGAGCATTGGCGGGTACCCCGGCACGTATTACCGGCTGGCACAGGACTACGCCGCCGACTACGGCCTGGGCACGCCCAGCGGCACGCCGGGGTACTTCTTGGGGCCGCAGCTCACGCGCTACCTGCGGGCCTTTCAGTCACGCGAGAGCCTGCTGATCTGGAAGGTGTTCGGCGCGCGGCTGGACGGCCGCGCCAACGCCACGCGGGAGGGCGACATTGACTATAACCCGGCGAGCGATAGCGTCCACCCCAACCTGGACAGCCTGCGCGGGCTGACGTGGGCCGAGAAGCTGACGCTGGCGCGCTGGGTAGACCTGGGCGCGCCGATTGAACGGGATGTGGATTGGGGCTGGTTCGAGGACGACCTGCGCCCGACGCTGTGGGTCGGGCCGACGCTGCTGCAAGCGCAGCTGGCGGCGGTGAACAGCGTGCGCGTGGGCGCTTACGATCTCGAAAGCGGCCTGGCCGCGAACACGCTGAGCGTGACGTTCGACGTGGCGGTGGGCGGCGCGCCGGCGGGCACGAACTTCGCAGCGGGCATCAGCGGCCCGGCGAACGGCGGCGTGGCGACGGTGACGCTGCCCGCCACGGTGGAGCTGGCCGCCCTGGGCGCGACGCTGACGGTGCGCATCGCCGATGAGGCCGGGCACGTGAGCGAGGTGGTGCGCACCTACCACCCGAGTTACACGCCGCCGCTGCGCACCTACCTGCCGGTAGTGGCGCGCGCCGTGAGCGCGAACACCGACGCTGCGGCGCCGCTGCGCGTCCGCAAGCTGCGTTAACCCTGGGAGCGGCGGGCCAGATGCGCATTGTCATCATCGGCGCGGGCGCCATTGGCGGATACATCGGCGGGAGCCTGGCGGCGGCGGGCCGGCCAGTGACGTTCGTGGCGCGGGCGAACACGGCGGCCGCGCTGCGAGCGCACGGGCTGCGGCTGACACCGGGGCCGGGCGAGGCGGCGCTGACCGTGCGGCCGGGGGTGGCGGCGAGCGTGGCTGAGGCGCTGACCACGCCCGCCGATCTACTGGTGCTGGCGGTGAAGGCGTATGCCACCGGCCCGGCGCTGGCCGAGATCGCCGCCGCGACGACGACGCGCCTGCCCTGCTTGTGTCTGCAAAACGGGGTAGACGCCGAAACGGAGGCCGCCCGCGCGCTGGGGGCCGCCAACGTGCTGGCCGGGACAGTGACGACGGCGGTGAGCGCGCCCGAACCGGGCGCGGTGGTGGTGGAGAAACGACGCGGCGTGGGCGTGGCGCTCGGCCACCGGCTGAGCGAGCCGCTGCTGGCGGCGCTGGGCGCGGCCGGGGTGCGGGCCAGGGGCTACGCGGCGGCGGGGCCGATGACGTGGTCGAAGCTGCTGACGAACCTGCTGGGCAACGCCACGGCGGCCATCCTGGACTGGCCGGTGGCGGCGATCTTGGCCGACCCGCGGCTGTTCGCGCTGGAGGCGGCGGCGGCGCGCGAGGCGCTGGCCGTGATGCGGGCGCTGGGCTACGGTGTGGTGGATTTGCCAGGCACCCCGGTGCGGCTGCTGGCGGCGGCGATGCGGCTGCCGCCGGGGCTGGCCCGGCCGCTGCTGCGACGGGGGGTGGCGGGCGGGCGCGGGGGCAAACGGCCGTCGCTGCAAATTGACCTACGCAGCGGCAAGCGCCAGACCGAGGCGGAGTGGCTGTATGGCGCGGTGGCGCGGCATGGGGCGGCGCGGGGCGTGCCCACGCCGGTGAACCAGGGCTTGAACGAACTGATGGCCGGCCTTAGCAGCGGCGCGCTGGACCCGGCCGAGTTTGCGGGCCGGCCCGCGGCGCTGCTGGCGCGGCTGGGCCGCTAGAACGACACCGAGCCGCGGCGCGGGCGGGCGCCGGTGGAACGGCTGAGGCCGGCCACCTCGCCGGCGAGGGAGGTGATGTGGTCCTGGTCTTCGAGCAGCACCTCGCCCAGGCGGTCGGTGAGGGCGGCGGCCTTGGTGAACTTCTCTTCCCAGGCCGCGTATTTGCTCTGGCTGCCCGCCAGGCTAAGCTGCTGGCGCTTCCACTGGCGATGGATGCCGACGAAGCCGGTGCGCTCGTTGTAGGCGTTGAAGGCGCTGGCCCAGACGGTGACGATCTGCTTGGCCGCCAGTGCGGGCGTCTGGGTCTGGTCGCGCATGGCCTTGAGCGCCTGTGTCTTGTCTTTGTAGGTCAGCAGGTTGAGCTTGCCCTTGGTTTGTAGGTTGGTCAGGGTGGTGTTGCGCGTGGTGTTGTCCTTGGCCGAGATGGTGACGTCGGCGGATTGCAGCCACTGCATGGTGTCAGGCTCTTTGTAGAAGCGCACCAGATCAAGTTCGGAGTAGAACTTGGGGCCGACGATCTCGCGCATCAGGCGGCGCTGCCGGCCCTGCTTCTCGGTTTCCTCTTCATCCTCGCCTGTCTCCAGACCATCTAGCTCGCCGGTCAAGCCGGTCTCGTCTTCCGCCGCTTCCTGCTTAGCCAGCGCGGCTAGCCACTCCTGGGCGGTTGTTTCGAGGCCCCGGGCGGCGCTGAGCGCCTGCTCGTACCACACAAAGGCTTTCTCCAGCGATTGTAGCTGGTTGATGTAGGGCGTGAGGGCGGCCAGCATGGCCGTGAGGTGGGGCGCGGGCGACTTGGCCGCCTGCGCGGTGAGCAGGTTGCGCAACATGCCGGCCTGACCGAGGAGCACGACGACGTTGCGGCGAAACTCGTTGCGAGCCAGGTTGAGCGAGGCTTCGGTTTCCTTGCCGGCGGCCTTGGCGGTGTCGAGCGCTTCGCGGGCGGCTTCCTTGGCGTCGGAGAGGCCGGCGGCATCGGTAGCTTTATCGGTGGCGGTCTTCCCCTTGGCGGAGGCGTCGCGCGCGGCGCGGAAGGTGTCTGACGCCTGAGGCGGGGTGCGGTTCACGTCGAAGCGCATCCAAAGCACGCCGCGGTGGGCCGAACTGACCAGGCCGAGCTGGATGCCGACATCGTCACGGCCGAGCTTGGCCTTGAGGCCGCGGTTGCGGCGCCATTCATTTTCCGACAAGGCGCTGGGATAGGGCGGAATGACTACTTCCGGCCCAGGCGTCAGGGACGGAGTGGGCGATACGGTGGGGGGGGTCTGTCCCGACTCTGAGACCTGACCACCGCCAGTCGGTGAGGTGGTGGTGGTCGTCGTGGTGTCGGTGTCGTCGTCTTCCGGCCCATCGTTGTCGTCGTCAACCTGATCGCCGACGGACAGCAGGGTGTCGTCGCTGTCCAGGCTGTCGTCGCCGACCGGCCCGTTGTCCTGCACATCGAGCGTGGTGGGCGAGCTGGGAACCTGGTCTTCGGGCTGCGGCCCCAGGCTGCCGCTGGGGGGCGTTGGCCCGAGGCCCGGCCCAGGTTGGGGCGAAAAGCTCGGCGGGGCGCTGTTGCTCCGCCGACGGCCTTCACCGGCGCGCTGGATGGCGGCGGTCTTGGTGACGCTGACGGACAGGCGGTTGGGCTTGCGCGGGAGGGCGCGGCGCTGCAAGGTTTCAGCTTCTTGTGGCAGGGCTGCGCGCTGCCCGGCGCCGCGTTTGAGCAACCCGGTGACGGCCTGGTTGCCGAACTGGCGCTGGAGTTGAGCGACCTCTTGGGCCGACAGCGCGGCGGGGTCGGCCAGGGCGCGCTGCACCAATGGCTCGGCGGCGGGGGCGGCGCGCCCCGGGGCCGGGCGCGCCCCGGCGGGCGGGCGGGTGTTGGTTGGCGCGGCGGTGGTTTGGGTCTGCTTCGGCATGGCGCACCCCTCTCGGATACAGTGTCATTATACTGACAAAAATGGTAAGGGAAAGAGGCGGTTAGGGGTTGGAGGTGGGAGGGGGAGGTGAGAGGTGGGTAACGCAGGGGTATAGAAAAGGGCCGGGGATGACCCGGCCCGGTGGGAATGGCGGGCGGCGGAGGCTAGTCTTTGGGGAGGGGGTAGACGCCGTATTGGCGGGCTTCGGCGTACATGGCGACGACGTTTTCGGGCGGGATGTCCCACTGGATGTGGTTGGCGGGGGCGAGGATGAAGCCGCCGCCGGGGCCGAGGGCGCGGATGCGGGTGCGCACGTCGTGGCGGACAGTGGCCTCGTCCTGGTTGAGTACGGTTTGCACGTCCATGGCGCCGTGGAAGCCCAGGCGGTCGCCGAACTCGGCTTTGAGGGCGAAGGAGTCCATCAGGCGGGCGGAGGGCTGAATGGGGTTGAGGAAGTCAACGCCGACTTCGATGAGGTCGGGGATGAGCGCGTGGACATTGCCGTCGGTATGGAAGATGATCTTGGCGTTGGGCGCCCACTGGTGGACCCGGTCGCAGATGTATTTTTGCGGGGCCTTCATGACGGCGCGCCAGGTGTTGGGCGAAATGAGGGGCTGAAGCTGCGCGCCCAGGTCGTCCTGCATCTCGACGATCTGGACGTACGGGCCGACCTGGCGCAGGGCCAGTTCGTAGGTGTCGGCGTAGATCTCGGCGAGGATCTCGCACAGCGCCCGGCAGTAGTCCGGGTCGAGGGCCAGGTCCATCATGAACTGCTCCATGCCGCGCAGGTCGCCGCCCTTATCGAGCAGGCCGCCGCGGATGCCGGGGCGGCGCAGGGCGATGGCGTAGTCGGTCTCGTGGTAAAGGCGCAGAGCCTGTTCTTTGAGGCCCGCCACCTTGCCAAACTGCTCGGGCTTGGGCCAGGGGTAGGCGCGCAGTTCCTCAATGGTGTTGATCTCAGTGAGCGGCGGGCCGGCCGGGTGGGTGTAGCCAGGGCCGGAGATGAAGCGCGTGCCCCAGGGGTCAACGAATTGCGCCTCTTCGGCGTTGAGGGGCGTCAGTTCCTGCTCCGGCTCGAAAAACACGCGCCGGATGTCAATGTCGAACGCCTCCAAGATGCGCTCGTCGTAGTAGTTGGCGCCGAGGCCCTGGCGGAAGGGGGCGATGTCGCCCGTGATGCCCAAGTGCTTCTTTAGGGCAAAGTAGGAGGCGTCGGTGAGCATGCCGGCGTGGAAGTAGAGGTCAATCGGCACGCGGTCAGGCTCCTGGTGGTTGAGGGCCTTGACGACGCGCTCGCGGTGGGTAAGCATGGGGGGTGGAGTCCTTTGGCAGCGGATGGCGCTGCGCGCAGAGCGGATGTAAGGGAGGCCGCCGGATCGTTCTCAGCGAACGCGGCGGTCAGCGGTCTCGTTGTCAGCAGCGCTCGACGATTGGTCAGGCGGCCGGCACCGCCAGCGCTTCGAGCGGCGGGAAGGCCAGCACTTCGATAAAGGCGTCGTTGAAATCGGCGCGGCCGGATAGCTCTAGATATTCGACGTTGGCGGGGATGGCCTGAGCGATGGAGCGCTCGCGGAAGCTGACCAGGGCGATGCGCGCGCCTTCGCCGGCGGAGTTGCCGACGGCCTTGATGCGCTCGACGGGCACGGGCGGGACCAGGCCGATGACGCGGGCGCTCTGCGGATTGATGTAGGAGCCAAACGAGCCGGCCAGGTAAATCTCTTGCAGGTCGGCGGCGGTGATGGCGAGCACGTTCATGAGCACGGCAATGCCGCCGGCGATGGCGCCCTTGGCGAACTGCAACTCACGGATGTCGCGCTGGGTGATCTGGATGGGGCGGCCGGAACCGCTCTGCTCGGCGGAGGCCAGGAGGAAGGACTTGACGCCTTCGGCGGTGAGGGTGACCCGCTCAGCCAGCCGGGGCGGGACCTGGGCCGCGGCGGCCTCGGGCGAGAGCATCTGGCCGGAGGCGTCGAGCAGGCCAGTGAGGCGCAACTGGGCGACGATGTCGAGCAGGCCGGAGCCGCACAGGCCGATGGGCGGCACGTCGCCAATGACCTGCAAGTGCACGCCGTCGGCGTCGAGCTTGACCACCTCAATGGCGCCGTCGGCGGCGCGCATGCCGTCTTGAATGCGCGCGCCCTCGAAGGCCGGGCCGGCCGGGGCGGCGGTGGCCAGGGTGCGGGCGGCCGAGCCGAGGATGATCTCGCCGTTGGTGCCCACGTCCACCAGCAGGCGCACGCCCGGCTTTTGCTGAATGCCGGTGGCGAGGATGCCGGCGACGAGGTCGGCCCCCACGTAAGCGCCGATGTGCGGCAGGACCACGACGGGCGCTTCGGGGTGGACGGTCAGGCCAAGCTCGGCGGCGCGAACGGAGAACATGTCTTCGGCGACCGGGATGAAAGGCTCGACGCCGATGGCTTCGGGGTCGAAGCCGAGCAGCAGGTGGGTCATGGTGGCGTTGCCGGCCACGACGACTTCGTATATTTCTTCAGGGGCCACCTGCGCTTCGGCCAGGAGCCGGGCGAGCACGTCGTTGAGGGTGCGGAGGATGCGGTCGCTGAGCTGCTGAAGCCCGTCAGCGTTGAGCATGGTGTGGCTAATGCGGGCGATGACATCGGCCCCATAGATGGCCTGGCCGTTGAGGGCCGACTTGGCCGAGAGCGGCGAGCCGTTGGCAAGGTTGATGAGCAGACCGACGACGGTGGTGGTGCCGATGTCGAAGGAGACGCCGAAGGAGCGCTTGGAGGTGTCGCCCGGCTCGACGGCGACAAGCTGCTGGCCGACGACGACGGCGGTGACGTTCCAATCGGCGTTGCGCAGGGTCTTGGGCAGCCGGCGGCGCACGGCCAGCCCGGCGACGACCTCGAAGCCGGCGTCGTCGAGCGCCGCGCGCACGCGCTCGTAGTCGCTGCGCTGATCTTCGAGCACGGCGGGCGGCAGCTTGAGAAAGACTTTGTGGACGTTAGGATTGAGGATGATGTGCTTGCCGAAGCCCATGATGGCGGCTTTGGGATTGCCCATGAGCCGCGGCACTTCGCAGGTGAGGTCGGTGAGGACTTCGGCGCGGCAGGAGAGCCGCCAGCCCGCGGCCAGTTCGTCGGCCGAAAAGACCTTGCGGTCGGCCTGGGTGATGGCCGGGTCGCCGCCCAGGATGCGCACGCGGCACTTGCCGCAGGTGCCCATGCCGCCGCAGGTGCTGTCAATGGCCAGGCCGATCCAGTTGGCGGCGTTGAAGAGGGTCGAGCCGGCCGGGACGCGCGTTTGACGGTCTTGCGGCTTGAAGTGAATGGTGACTTTGTCGGCAGACTCAGAGGTAGGCGGCATGGCAGATGGGAGACGCTCCAGCGCAGGCGAGTGGGAGATGAGTGGCGGCGCAACAACGCGGTTCGGTCGGGCGCCCGCGGCAGGCTGCCCGACCAAACCGCGCTCACGTTCGGCTCAGGGCATGTCTCAGGCGGCGGGCGGGTGCGAGCGGAGGGCGCCGGCCTTGACGGCATGCGCGCGAGACTCTACTCGATCCCAAGTGTCCATGAGGGTTTCCATGGCGCCAACGGCGGCTTCGGTCTCGGCCGAGACGGTGCTGCTAGCGCTAATATCATACCCCAGACTGACCATGAGCTCTTTGGCCAGGGTGACGGTGGCGCTGGCGGTGGCGGCGTAGCCATCGGCGCCGACCTTGTCGGCGTATTCTTGGGTGACGGGCGCGCCGCCAACCATGACCTTGAGGTTGTCGCGCAGGCCGGCCTTGGCGAGCGCCTCGAGGTTGGTCTTGAACATGGGCATGGTGGTGGTGAGGAAGGCGGAGAAGCCGACCAACTGCGGGCGGTGCTCGCGCACGGCGTTGAGGAGCTTGTCCAGGCTGGTGTTGACGCCCAGGTCCACGACGTTGAAGCCCGCGCCTTCGAGCATCATGATGCACAGGTTCTTGCCGATGTCGTGCATGTCGCCCTTTACAGTGAGGATGACGACGGTGCCGATGGGCTTGGCGCCGGTCTGGGCCAGCAGCGGGCGCAGGAGCTTGAGGGCTTCGCCCATGGCCTTGGCCGAGATGATCATCTCGGGGACGAAGTATTCGCCGACCTCAAAGCGGCGGCCGACTTCTTCGAGCGCGGGGATGAGCGGGCCAAACAGGATATCGAGCGGGGCCAGGCCCAGGGCGAGCGCTTCTTCGGTGAGGGCCTTGACCTGCGGGGCCTTGCCGTAGAGGGTGCCGTCAAATAGCCCCTGGCGAACTTCTTCTTCTCGGGTCATACCAATCACTCCGATCATACACGGACGCTGCGCACCGGCGAGGCGCGCTTGACGGGCAACATTATCAGATTTTTTCACAATTTTGTCAATTGCGCGTAAATTCTTCCGTAATTTAGTCAGGATTGATGGCGGTATTTGACAAGAACTCGCCAGGCCGCTATAGTTTGGCAGATTCGGCCCCCGGACGGATGCCATGTATAAGTCGGAACGTAAGAAAGACATCCTGGCCCTGCTGCGCGAGCAAGGTTTCAGCTCGACCCAGAACCTGGCGCAGCAACTGGCGGTGAGCCAAACGACGATTTACCGCTACCTGACCGAACTGGAACAAGCCGGGCTGATCCGCAAGGAGTACGGCGGCGTGACGCTCGGCCGGCCGGCGGAGCGCGCCGGCGATGACGCGGACTGGCGCGCGCAGGAGCACCAGCCGGAGAAGCACGACCTGGCGCGCCGGGCGGCCGCGTTGGTGGAGGCGGGCGACACGGTGATCCTGGACTCCTCGACGACGTGCGTGGTTTTCGCGCAGGAACTGGCCAAGCGCGCTCCGGCAGACGTGACGCTGATCACCAATTCGGCGCGCATCGTGCTGGCGCTGCGCCGCCAGCCGGAGTTCCGCGTGATCTGCACGGGGGGGACGTACCTGGCGCGGCACGACACGTTGGTGGGGTCGCCCGCGGAGGAGTTCGTGGCGACGGTGACGGCCCACAAGTGTTTTGTGTCGGCCTATGGCGTGACGCCGCAAGCCTGCACCGATTCGGACCCGGCTGACGTGCGGGTGAAGCGGCTGATGCTGGCCCGCGCGCGCACGAAGATTTTGCTGGCCGATCACAGCAAGTTCGACCGGGCGACGACCTTCACGGTGGCGACGCCGGGCGAACTGAACTTGATCGTGACCGACGCGGGCACGCCGGAGGCGACTTTGGCGCCGTACCGGGCACTGGGGCTGGGAGTGCTGAGCGCCGCCGCCGAGGCGGCCTAGCCGGTCGGCGACGCCGGCGCCCCGCGGGTTGGGTGAACGGGAGTCACGACGGCCGCGATGCCTGTCACGACGTATGACGTATTGGGCCTGGGCGCGGTCGCCGTGGACGACCTGTTGTATGTGGATGAGTTTCCGCGGCCCGACGGCAAGACCCAGGTGCGGGCCACGGCCCGCGCCGGCGGCGGGCTGGCCGGCACGGCGCTGGTGGCGGCGGCGCGGCTGGGGGCACGGGCGGCCTACTGCGGCGTGTTGGATGAGGATGACCTGTCGGCCTACACGCTGAATGAGTTGAGGCGGGAGGGCGTGGACTGCGGCCCGGTGGTGAGGCGCGCCGGGGCGCGGCCCTATCACTCGGTCATCATCGTCAACCGCCTCCAGCCGCAGCGCTGCATCCTGTTCTCCAACGCCAACGTCGTCGCCCCCACCCCCGCCGACCTGCCGGAGAGCACCATCGCGGCCGCGCAGGTGCTGTTCGTGGACCACACGGCGGGGGGCGCGGCGGCGCGGGCGGCGGCCCTTGCGCGCCGCCACGGCCGGGCGGTGGTGGGCGACATTGAGCAGGCCGAGTTCTCCGAGCGCGAGGCGTTTCTGGAGAGCGTCAACCACCTGATCCTCAACCAGGAAATGGCCGCCGGGCTCACGGGGCTGGCCGACCCGGCCGCCAGCGCCGCCGCGCTGCTGCGCCCCGGCAGCGCGGCGGTGGTGGTGACGCACGGCGCGGCGGGCAGCTGGTGGGCCGCGCCGGGCCAGCCGGCGCGGCATCAGCCCGCCCTTTCGGTCGAGGTGGTGGACACGACCGGCTGCGGCGATGTGTTCCACGGGGCCTATGCGGCCTGCCTGGCGTGGGGTGGCGACGTGCCCACGGCGGTGCAGGTGGCGACGGTGGCGGCGGGGCTGAAGGCGCGCAGCAGCGGCGGGCGCGGCGGAATCCCTAACCGGGCGGAGGTCGAGCAGCGCCTGGCGGCCGAGCGCCAGGGCGGGACTACGCCGGCTTGAGCCAGATAGGCGGGCGCGGCGGCGTTTTGGCGTTCGCCGGAAGACGGGTATAGTACCGGAGAGACCCGCAACGTCTGCGGCGAAAGGGAGAGGGACGAATGCCAATCGCGGAGGAACGGCTGCCGGACGCCTACCGGCAGATGCAAGTCATTCGCAAGTTCGAGGAGACGATCCGCAGTCTGTATCAGCAGGGGCAGATCCGCGGCTCGTTTCACCCGTGCGTAGGGCAAGAGGCGACGGCGGTCGGCACCGGCTGGCCCCTGGCCGACAGCGACTACCTGACCTGCACCTACCGCGGCCACGGCCAGGCGCTGGCCAAGGGCCTCAGCCCGCGCGCGGCCATGGCCGAGATGCTGGGCCGGCGCACCGGGTGCAGCCAGGGCAAGGGCGGCTCGATGCACTTTACCGACGTGGCGCATGGGCTGTTGGGCGCGAACGCCATCGTGGCGGCGGGCGTGCCGCACGCGGCGGGCGCGGCGCTCTCGGCGCAGATGCGCGGGAGCAAGCAGGTGGCCGTGACCGTGTTCGGCGAGGGCGCGGTGAACCAGGGCGTGTTCCACGAGGCGTTGAACCTGGCGGTGATCTGGAAGCTGCCGCTGGTGCTGGTGTGCGAGAACAACCTGTATTCGGAGATGACGCCCTCGCACGAGACGACGTCGGTGGTGGAGACCTATAAGCGCGCCGCCGCTTACGGGATGCCGGCGCAGCAGGTGGACGGCAACGACCTGGAAGCGATGTACAGCGCGGTGGAAGCGGCGGCGGCCCACGCGCGCAGCGGCGGCGGGCCGACCGATATTGAGGCCATGACCTACCGTCTGTGGGGGCACATGATGGGCGACCCGGAGGTCTACCGCACTAAGGATGAGGTGGCCCGCGCCCGCGAGAACGACCCGCTAAAGCGGTTGGGCGCGCGGTTGGGCGACCTGGGCTACAGCGCGGCCGCGCTGAGCGGGCTGGAAGCGGAGGCCGATGACGTGATCGCCGACGCGCTGAAGTTCGCCCAGGACAGCCCCCTGCCCGAGCCGGCCGACGCCCTGACGGACGTGTTTGTATAAGGCCACTGACGATGCCTGTCATTACGTACGCCCAAGCCTTGAACGACGCCTTGCGCGAGGCGATGACCGCTGATCCGCGCGTCTTTTTGATGGGCGAGGACATCGGCCTGCACGGCGGCATCTTCCGCGTGACCAAAGACCTGCTGAATGAGTTCGGCCCGGAGCGGGTGCGCGACACGCCGATCAGCGAGAGCGGCTTTGTGGGGCTGGGCCTGGGCGCGGCCATGACGGGGCTGCGGCCGGTGGTGGAGCTGCTGTTCATGGACTTCGCGCTGGTGGCGGCCGACCAGATCATTAACCAGGCGGCCAAGCTGCGCTATATGTCCGGCGGGCAGGTGGCGCTGCCGATCGTCATTCGGGGGCAGCAGGGCGGCGGGCGCGGCAACGGCGCGCAGCACAGCCAGAGTATTGAGAGCTGGCTGGCGCAGACGCCGGGGCTGATCGTGGTGGCCCCGGCCACGCCGCGCGACGCCAAGGGGCTGCTCAAAGCGGCCATCAACGCGGGCAACCCGGTGATGTTCATCGAGCACAAGCTGCTGTACAACACCAAGGGTGAAGTGCCCGAGCAGGACGCGCCGATGCTGATTGGGCAGGCGGAGGTCAAGCGCGCGGGCAGCGACCTGACGATGGTGAGCTACTCGCGGCAGGTGCTGCTGGCGCTGGAAGCGGCCGAGACGCTGGCGACGCACGGCGTGCAGGCGGAGGTGATTGACCTGCGCACGATTGAGCCGCTGGATATGGACTGCATTATCAACTCGGTGCGCAAGACCGGGCGGCTGCTGGTGGTGCACGAGAGCCACAGCAATTGCGGGCTGGGGGCCGAGATCGTGGCGCGCATGTACGAGCAGGCGCCGGAGGCGCTGCACGGGCCGGCGCGGCGGCTGGGCGCGCAGCATGTGCCCATCCCAGTGGCGGAGGCGCTGGAGAACGCGGTGCTGCCGCAGGCGGCGGACATCGTGCGGCTGGCCGAAGAGATGCTGGACTGAGGTCTGGACCGGGCGGCACACGGAGAGGCCGGGCGGGCCGCTGGGCTGGGTATGTTTCGGGCGGGGCGCAAAAAGCGGTAGAATGATCGGCGCGGCAGCGAGCCGCCCCGCAGGCACAGGTGGAAGGAACGCATGAGCACCGCAGCAGCCAATGAGTTGATCGAGACGCCGGAAGAAGAAGAGATCGAGCACGGGCGGCGCGTGCTGAGCAACAGCGTGGTGGTGGTGGCCATTCGCTGCACGCTGCAATACGTGGTGCTGCCGTTCCTGCTGCCGCTGATCGGGCTGAGCGGCGCGGTGAGCGTGTGGCTGAGCATGGCGCTGGAGCTGTTCGCGCTGGGGATGATGGTGTTCAACGTGCGGCGGCTGTGGCGCACGGCGTGGCGCTGGAAGTACATCGGGCTGAGCACGCTGACGGCCAGCTTTCTGCTGATAATGCTGTACGTTGATGTGACCACACTGTTGGGACGCTAGGCGGCGGCAGGCCGGCGCCGGCCGGTCTCGGCCGCATTGGGGAGCAAGCGACACATGGCTGAGGAACGTTTTTTGGTAACGGGCGCGCTGGGCTGCATTGGGGCCTGGGTGGTGCGCAACCTGGTGCGCGACGGCTACGCCACCGCCGTGCTGGACGTGGGCGGCAACCCACACCGGCTGAAGCTGATCATGAGCGAGGACGAGCTGGCGCGGGTGCAGTTCATCACCGGCGACATCACCGACCTGGCGACGGTGGAGGCGGCGGTGAAGGACAGCGGCGCGACGCGCCTGATTCACCTGGCGGCGCTGCAAGTGCCGTTCTGCCGGGCCGATCCGGCGCTGGGGGCCAAGGTGAACGTGGTGGGCACGGTGCACATGTTCGAGGCGGCCAAGCGCGCGGGCCTCAAGCAACTGGTGTATGCCAGCAGCATCGCGGTGTTCGGGCACAGCGAGGACTACGGCGAGGGGCCGCTGGCGCACGGCGCGCGCCTCAGCCCCAACACGCATTACGGCGTGTACAAGCAGGCCAACGAGGGCACGGCGCAAATTTACTGGCAGGACGACGGCCTGGCCAGCATTGGCTTGCGGCCATACACGGTGTACGGCGCGGCGCGCGACCAGGGCATGACCAGCGGGCCGACCAAGGCCATGCTGGCGGCGGCGGCGGGGCAGCCCTATCACATCGCCTTTGGCGGCACGGGCGTGTTCCAGTACACCGACGACACAGCTAAGACGTTTGTGCGCGCGGCGCTAGCCCCGATCACGGGGGCCGAGGTCTACAACGTCGGCGGGGCGTCGCTGCACATGCGCGAGATCGTGGCGGCGATTGAGGCCGAGGCGCCGGCGGCGGCAGGCAAGGTGACGTTTGACGATAAGCCCCTGCCCTTCCCTGAGGCGGTGGACGACGCAGCCATCACGGCCGCGCTGGGCGCGCTGCCCAAGACGCCGCTGGCGCAGGGCGTGCGCGAGACGGTGGCGATCTTCCGCGCGGCGCTGGCCGATGGGCGCGTGGCGGTGCAGTAAGCGCCCAAGACGAGTTGCTAATGAAAAGGCCGGAGCCGCTTAGCGGCTCCGGCCTTTTTTGTTGTCAGGCGAGGGTTAATGAAGACTACCGCACGATGCCGGAGGCGGGCGCAGCCGCGCCTTTGGCGATGACGGCCTGCATCTCGGCGCGGGTGGTCATGAGGGTGTCGCCGGACTGCGAGAGCACCAGGGCCGCCAGCGCCGTGCCGCGCACGAGGCCCTCGGCTAGCGAGCCATCGAGCAGGCCGTCGAGCACACCGGCGGCGAAGGCGTCGCCCGCGCCCACGCGGTCCACGATCTGCACGGGCACGGCGGGCCGGCTGAGAAATGCGTCGCCGTCGAGGGCGACGGCCCCGGCCTCGCCGCGCGTCATGACGACGTGGCGGGCGCGGGTCAGGGCGCGCAAGCCGGCCAGCAGCGCGCGCTCGTCGCCGGAGAGGCCGAAGACGCTGCGGGCGTCGGCCTGGCCGCAGAGCAGCAAATCCACGTTATCAATCAGCGGCTTGAGGCCAGCGGCGGCCTGGGCCGTGGTCCAGAGCTTGCCGCGATAGTTCACGTCGAAGCTGACGGCGACGCCAGCGGCTTTGGCGCGCTGGATGATCTCGGCGACGAGCGCGTGGCAGCCGGCGTTGAGCGCGGGGGTGATGCCGGTGAGGTGGAGGTAGCGGGTGTTGAGCAGGTAGTCCCAGTTGACGTCGGCGGCCGTCATGTTCGCGGCGGCCGAGTTGGCGCGATCGTAGATGACCTGAATGGCGCGCGGCGGCCCGGCGAACTCGGCATAGTAAGTGCCCAGCCGCGTGTCGGGGGCGAGCACCACCGCGCCGGTATCTATGCTGTTGGAGCGCAACTGGCGCAGGACCAGGCGGCCCACGGCGCTGTCGGGCAGGCGGCTGACCCAACCCGCTCGGCGGCCAATGGCGGCGAGCGCGCCGCAGACGTTGCTCTCGGCCCCGGCCAGGTGCACGGCGAACTGGTCGGCGGCTTCCAGGCGTTGCCCGGCGGGCACGCTCAGGCGCAGCATGGATTCGCCCAGGGCGGTGACGTCAAAGGCAGGCGATGTGGTCATGAGTGGGACACCTCGGCGTTACAGGGATGAGCTGATTGCGCGGGGCCGATACGACCAGCTTTCACGCTTAGGCGCACCCAGCGATCAGACGCACATGCTCACGCGATAGGACTGCTTTACGGCCGGTTACCCCATCCCCTACCCCTTCCCCGCTGAAAATATGCGGGGAAGGGGAGGTGTTTTTCTTAAGGGGCGGCGGGCCAAAAGCAGGCCCGCCTTCCCTTGGCTTTCACGGGCAGACACTTGGCCGCCCGCTCGCACGATCCGACGGGTGTTAAGCGCTTGGCCGTGTCTCTTCGTCCATCCGTGAATAACCTACCCCCTGCCAGGGCAACTCAGGATGGTTGGGAGGAGCAACGGCTGGGCCGGCGCGGACGAGGCCACGCCGGCCCAGCGAACAGGCGAAAGGGCAGTTACTTCCAGCCGTGCTGGACGGCGGTCTTACCCACCTCGGCCGATTGGGTGACTTCCTTGTCGGCGTGGCGCACGTCGTTGGCGAAGAGCACCACTTCGCGCGTGTCGCCGGTGAGGTGGAGGTAGGTGGTGGTGCCGGGCTGGGCGGCGCCGTTGCGCACCACGGCGTTGTGCACGTTGTGGAGCAGCAGGGCCGCGTCCGCGCCGCCAGCCTGCGCCTGGCGGGTGGAGAAGTTGTCGAGGATGAGGTCGTCCACGTTCTCGGCGTAGAAGGCGCTCTGCCAGTGGCTAGAGACGGGGCCTTGCCAGGTGATCTCGAAATCCTTGAACTTGACGTTGCGGGCCAGGTCAATGGAGAGGGCGTGCGGGCCTTTGCGCCAGGGCGCGTCTACGTCGGCGTCCACCGTCAGGCGCACGTTCTCGAAGGTCAGGTTCTCCAGGTAGGAGTCTTTGTGGCCGTGAATCTTGCTGGGGCCGGGGCCGTGGGCGATGACGTTGGAGATGATGACGTTGCGAATCTTGCCGATGGGCGGCTCGGTGGCGGGGTCGCGGTCGGGGACGATGTCGCTGTACTGGATCAGGTTGAAGTGCAGCGGGTCGCCGTCGCCCCACCAGAACCAGTCGAAGCGCTCACACTCGATGGTGCAATTGCTGATGATGACATTCTCGAGCACGCCGCCGGCGAAGACCATGAAGGCCAGGCCGCGGTTAGACTTGGTGATGACGCAGTTGCTCAGCACGACGTTGCGGATGGCGAGCATGTTGCCGTCGCAGAACTTGAAGGCGCTGGAGGAGGACGACAGGCGGCAGTTGGTGACGGTGATGTTTTCGCTGGCGCGCACCGGGCCGTAGATGTCGGTGTCGTAGATGACCAGCGCGTCGTCGCCGGTCTCGATGGTGCAGTTGTTGATGTGCACGTCGCGGCAGCCGTCGGGGTCAATGCCGTCGGCCCAGACGCCGTCGCGCTGGCTGGTGTAGATGTAGATGCCGTCAATCACCAGGCGGTCGAGCTGCCACAGGTGCATGGTCCAGGAGGGCGAGTGCAGGAAGGAGAGGTTCTCGATGCGCACGTCCTGGCAGCGGATGAAGAGCACCAGGTGGCCGCCGAGGGAGTCGGCGGTGGGGAAGGAGCGGGTGAGCGGGACGCCGACTTTCTCGGCCAGCAACTGATTGGGGTAGATGTACCAATCGCGCCAGTCTTGCACCTTCCACTCATAGGCGCCCAGGCCGTCAATGGTACCGCGGCCTTCCAGGCTGATGTGGTGCGCGTCCTCGGCGTAGAAGAAGGCCTTCTTGGGGTAGTGTTCGGCGACCTTGCTGCCATAGAGCGTGGCGCCCACTTCCACGTGGAAGCGGACGTAACTCTTGAGGAGGAGCGTGCCGGTGGTGTACTCACCCGGCGGAACGTAGACCAGGCCCCCGCCCGCGGCGGCGGCGGCGTCAATGGCGGCCTGAAGGGGGGCCTGCGCGTGGTCGGCGCGCCGGCCGGTGGCGCCGAAGTCGCGGACGTTGAAGACGGCTAAGGCAGTGCTGGCCTGCAAACTCATGCGGTATCTCCTGTGAAGGGGCTAGACGAGGTCGGTCTGGCTGCGGCTGAAAAAGACTTTGCGGGTCACGAGGGTGGGCGCGCCCACGAGGGTGAACTGGCCCTGCCGGCGAATGTCGTCGGAGGCGCTGCCGACCAGCACCGCAAACACGCCCGGCTCCACGATATAGCGCATGGCGCGGTCGTAAAAGGCGGTGAGCGCCACCGGCAGGGTGAAGGTGACGCGGGCGGTCTGGCCCGGCTCCAGCGTCACGCGCTGGAAGCCCTTCAGCTCCTTGACCGGCCGGGTGACGGTGCCCACCAGGTCGTGCAGGTAGAGTTGCACGACCTCATCGCCGGCGCGGTCGCCGATGTTCTTGACCGAGACAGACACGGTCACTTCGCCGTCGGGCGCGACTTCAGCCGGCGAAACGCTCAGGCGGCTGTATTCAAACTGAGTGTAGCTCAGGCCGTGACCAAAGGCGAACAGCGGCAGATTGCTCTCGTCCACATAGCGATTGTAAGGGTACGAACGCCCAGCCGAGGGCTTGTGGCTGTAGTAGATGGGCACCTGCCCCACTGAGCGGGCGATGGTGACGGGCAGCTTGCCGCCCGGGTTGTAGCGGCCAAACAGCACCTCGGCCACGGCCAGGCCGCCTTCTTCGCCGGGCAGCCAGGCTTGCAGCACGGCCTGAGATTGCTCGACCAGCGCCGGGATGGAGGCCGGGCGGCCGTCCACCAGCACCAGCACCACGGGCGTGCCGGTGGCGAGGACGGCCTGCACCAACTCGTTCTGCACGCCGGGCAGGTCGAGGGTGGCGCGGTCGCGGCACTCGCCGCCGGTGTTGTTGATGTCTTGGCCGGAGCGCCCGCCGACGACGAGCACGGCCACCGAGGCGCCTTGGGCGGCCGCGACGGCGGCCGCGAAGCTGCTGCGGTCGGGGGCGCTGATGTCGCAGCCTTGGACGTAGCGCACCTCGGTGCCCGCGCCAACGGTCTGGCGGATGGCGTCGAGGATGGACACGGTGGGGGGCATGCGCTCCTTGAAGGTGTACTCGGCCTCGGTTTTCTTGTAGCCGCCGTCCATGTTGTCGGAGACGGCCGCGTAGGCGTAGTCGCCGACCATGTGCCGAATTTCGGCGGCGTTGGGGCCGATGACGGCGATGGCGGGCAGGTCTGGGCTGAGCGGCAGAAGCTGGGCGTCGTTCTTGAGCAGCACCAGCGACTTGAGGGCGAGGGTGTGGGCCAGGGCGCGGGCGGCGGGCTGGCTAAAGGTAGCGGCCACGGTACCGACGGCGCCAGTCGGGTTGTCAAATAGGCCGAGGCGGAACTTCATGGCCAGCACGCGCCGCACGGAGAGATCGAGATAGGCTTCGTGTACCTGGCCGGATTGCACAGCCTCGATCAGCGGCTGGGCGTAGACGTCGGCGTGCGAAAGCTCCACGTCTAGCCCGGCTTCCAGGGCGTACTTGGCGGCCTCGCGCTTATCGTGCGCCAGGAGGTGGTAGTCCATGAGGCGCGGCAGCGTGTCGTAGTCGGAGGTCACGATGCCGTCGAAGCCCCATTCGGTGCGCAGCAGGTCGGTGAGCAGCTCACGCGACGCGCCGCAGGGGATGCCGTCTAGCTCGTGGTAGGCGTTCATGATGGTGGCGAGGCCGGCTTCGCGCACGACGGCCTCGAAGGGGTGCAGGTAGACTTCGCGCAGTTCGCGGCCGCCGACCTTGACCGGCCCCCAGTTCAGCCCGGCTTCGGGGAGGCCATGCGCGCCGAAGTGCTTGCCGGTGGCGGCGACGCCGGTTGTTAGGTCAGGCCCCTGAAGGCCGCGCACGTAGGCCACGCCCATGGCCGCGACGAGGTAGGGGTCTTCGCCGTAGCCTTCTTCCAGGCGGCCCCAGCGCGGGTCGCGGCTGATGTCGAGCATGGGGGCCAGGCCCTGGTGGGAGCCTACGGCGCGCATTTGGGCGCGGATGAAGGTGGTCTCGGCTTCGGCCAGTTCCGGCGCCCAAGTGGAGGCCAGGCCAATGCTCTGGGGGAAGACGTCGGCGCCGCGCGCCATGAAGCCGCTGCAACTTTCGTCGTGGATCATGATGGGAATACCCAGCCGGGTTTCCTGGGCGACCCAGGCTTGCGCGGCGGCGGTGACGGCGGCCACCTGTTGTGGGGTGAGATTGGCGAAGCCCGCGCTGCGGGCGGCCTGCCCGATGCCGTGCGGCAGCGCAGCGCGGGCTTTGTCGGGCGAAAATGTGACGCCGTCTACCAGGTCGTTAATCCACAGGGAGCCGAGCTGGGCGACCTTTTCGGCGAGCGTCATGCGGGCCAGCAGGTCGGCCACGCGCTGCGGGATGGGCAAGTGCGGGTTGCGATAGGGGGGTTGGGTGTCGGCGGGCATGGTATAAGTGGGTTGGACGTGGCCGGCGCGGTCAGGATGCGCGACAAGACGACCAGGGTGGGCGCAACAGCCAGATTGGAGCCGGGATGGGTGGATGGGAGGGTGACAAGCGTTGTCGGCCGTGAACAGACATAGTGTAGTCGAAAGTCACGGACTTGTCGAGTTGACGGAGGATGGCTTGTGAAGCGTTCTGTTTCAACTTTCATTTGACAATCGTGACTCTCACCCTATAATGGGTGGACAAAATAGCCCAAAGGGGTCAGGCTAGCCCGGCGACGCTCGACGTTCAGGTTGGGGGGCTGAGGGCGAGCCGCGGCCATTTGCAGAATGGGCAAATTCGTGTAGAGTGTGTGCAAGGATGGACAAGGAGGTGCCAACTCAGACGAAGCCCAGTTATCACCTCAGGCAGGTCGGCTGCACGGCCGCAGCGCAGCGCGGGCCATCGGAAACGGCCCGACCAGCGGTCGGCGCCTAGAGCAACGCCCGCCGGATATGCGCCCGGGCCAGGCTACCAGCGCGACACATTGAACCGGCACGAGGCGCAGGGGGTATGACAATCGCAGCAAGCATGAACCGGCGGGCAGCGGTCGAAGCTAGGCCGAAGCGCTAGATCGTTTCCCCTTTTTATTACGCAAGGAGAGAAAATGGCTAAGAGCAACCTTTCTAGGCGCGAATTCATCCGCTTCGCCGGACTCGCCACCGGCGCGGCGGTGCTGGGTGCTTGCGCGCCGCAGGTCGTCACCCAGGTGGTGAAGGAAACGCAGATCGTCAACCAGACCCAGGAGGTCGTGCAGACCCAGGTGGTCGAGGTGCCGGTGGACGTGCTGGTGACGGCCACCCCGGAGCCGGCGATCACGACGCCGCAGGGGCGCGAACTGCCCGCCGACGCCGCGCCGCTGGAGAAGCAGGTCTTCCGCGAGATGGGCGCCGAGCCGAAGCACTTCGACACGGCTCGCGACATCTACTCGTCGGGCGCGACCAACCTCGGCAATGAGCCGCTGCTGCGCAACAACGAGAACATCGAGACCGTGCCCGCCCTGGCGGAAAGCTGGACGGCCGGCCCGAACGCGGAATACTGGGAATTCGTGATCCACGAAGACGCCAAGTGGAGCGATGGCGAGCCGATCACGGCTGACGACATCGTCTACACCTACAAGCACCTGGCCGATCCGGCCCTGGGCAACCCCTGGGTGTGGTTCTACGCCGACATCAAGGGCGTGGCCAAGTTCAACGCCGGCACGGGCAGCGCCGCCGACATCGGCGTGGTGAAGGTGGATGACCGCACCGTGCAGATCTACGGTGAGTACGGCTCGATCCCTTACCTGCCCGCGCTGCTGTCGTACCAGGCCGCGGTGATCGTGCCCCAGCACGTGGCCGAGGCGAACCCGGAGCACTGGGCCGACTCGGTCGAGGGGTTTGTCTCCGGCGGTCCGTACATCCCGACGGTGTGGGAGCACAACAAGCGCATCGAGTGGGAGATCAACCCGGAGTACAACGGGCCGCACAAGCCGGGCATCCAGAAGGTGGTGAACCCGCTCCTGGCCGCGGGCGCGCCGGACTTCACGCCCTGGCTGAATAAGGAGAGCGAACTGGTGCACGTGCTGACGCCGCAGGACGTGGCGGCCGTGCGCACCGACCCGAACCTGAACAAGTACCTGCACTTCTTCAACAACTTCCAGAGCACCTACGTGGCCCTGGACACCTTCAAGCCGCCGTTGGACAACCTGGACTTCCGCAAGGCGCTGGCGCACGCGGTGGACCGCGACACGCTGTGCCAGCAGGTGCTCAACGGCACGTACGTGGCGGGCTACTCGATGCTGCCGCCGGGCTTCCCGGCCTACAACCCGGAGTTGAAGTCGCTGCAGGTCTTCGACCTGGAGCAGGCGCAGGCGTCGCTGGCGGCCTCGGGCATTGACCCGGCCTCGGTGACCCTGGAGCTGTACTCCAACGGCCGCGACCAGTTCCTGGAGTTCGTCAAGCAGCAGTGGGAGACCAACCTGGGCATTAAGGTCAACCTGAACCAGCTCGAAGGCGGTGTGTGGGGCCAGATGCGCGCGGATCACGCGATGCAGGCCTACCGCGGCCCGTACGAGTATGACTTCGTTGACCCGTCGAACATGCTCACCGGTCTGTTCCGCTCGCAGCCCGCGCCGGAAGGCAAGAGCGAGCCGTGGGGTTCGCCGCGCCACCCGTGGAAGAGCCAGGAGTTCGACGACCTGGTGACCGAGGCGGGTTCGGAAGCCGACGTGGCCAAGCGCATCCAGGAGTTCCAGGATGCCGAGAAGATCCTGGCCGGTGACGTGGGCGTGGTCTTCCTGGCGCACCAGATCGTGTTCCAGATTTGGTGGCCGTGGCTGGTGGGCATGCACCCGGACAAGACCGGCAACGTGGTGTTCCGCTGGCTGGACATCGCGCGCTTCCAGATGTATATCCACAAGGATGTGGATACGCTGATGGAGACCGCCTAAGGATTACCTAGCGCGGCCTGCCACGGCGCCTCTCGCCGCGGCAGGCCGCGCTTCCGGCGGCAAGCTGGACGGGCCGGCTCACGCTGCTAGCGCGGGCCGGCCCCCGCCGCCGGCAAGACGGCCGCGCCGCGCAGCTGGGCCCCCGGCCGGGCCCATGGCCACACCGGCGCCGCCTGCAACCTGTGGATCGGCCCACCCAAGTGGGTCGCCAGCCGGCCGGCCATCTCCATTGGCAGGCGATGACCAAACCGCTACTGGAAGTCAAAGATCTCAAGACCGAATTCAAACTGAGCCGGGGGACCGTGCACGCCGTTAACGGCGTGAGCTTTGCGCTGGACGAAGGCCGCGTGCTGGGCATCGTGGGCGAGTCGGGCAGCGGCAAGAGCGTGACGGCCTTGTCGTTGATGCGGCTGATTGAGCCGCCCGGCCGCATTGTGCGGGGGGAGGTATGGTTCCACGACGAGCAGGGCGCGGTGGACTTGCTGCGGCTAAGCGCCAAAGATATGGAGCAGGTGCGCGGCAACAAGATCGCCATGGTCTTTCAGGACCCGATGACGTCGCTGAATCCGGTGCTGACGATCGGCTATCAGCTGGTGGAGCCGCTGCGGATGCACCGCGGCATGGACGAGAAGTCGGCCGAGCAGGAGGCTGAGCGCCTGCTGACGCGCGTGGGCATCCCGCAGGCCAAGCTGCGCCTGAAAGACTACCCGCACCAGTTTTCGGGCGGGATGCGCCAGCGCGTGATGGTGGCGATGGCGCTGGCCTGCCAGGCGCGGCTGCTGATCGCCGACGAGCCGACCACCGCGCTGGACGTGACCATCCAGGCGCAAATTATTGACCTGATCAACGAGCTGAAGGATGAAGTGAATACGGCCGTCATCATCATCACGCACGACCTGGGCGTGGTGGCTTCGATGGCGGATGACGTGGCGGTGATGTACGCGGGGCGCATGGTGGAATTGGGGCCGGTGGCCGAGATCTTCCGGTCGCCGCAGCACCCGTACACCCAGGCGCTGATGGGCGCGATCCCGCGGCTGCACTATTGGCCGGAGCGGCTGACAACCATTGAGGGCGCGCCGCCCAGCCTGACCGAGGCGATTGTGGGCTGCCCGTTCTACCCGCGCTGCGCCGTGCGCGAGGCGCGCTGCGCCGAACAGGACCCGGTATTGCTGCCGATTGTGTCGGGCCACACGTGCGCCTGCTGGGTGGCCCAGGCCCAGGCCGCCGCCGGCAAGAATGGGAAGGCTTAGAAGCCATCGCCATGTCTGATACCCTGCTGCAAACCGTTGAGCTTGAGAAGGTCTTTCCGGTCCGGGCCGGTTTCTTCGGCCAGCACCGCCTGCGGCTGGTGGCGGTAGACCATGTGAGCCTGACGATCCGAAAAGGCGAAACGCTAGGGCTGGTGGGCGAGAGCGGCTGCGGCAAGACGACGCTCGGGCTGACCATTATGCGGCTGTACGAGCCGACGAGCGGCGAGGTTATTTTTGAGGGTCAGCCGCTGACCAAGCTGGACGCGGCGGGCTTGCAGCAGAGCCGCCGGCAGATGCAGATGATCTTTCAGGACCCGCTGGCGTCGCTCGACCCGCGCATGGTGGTGGAGGAGATCATCCGCGAGCCGCTCGACATCCACGGCGAAGGCAGCCCCAAGGATCGGGTGGAGGTGGTCAGCCGCCTGCTGCTGACGACCGGGATGCCGGTGGACGCGGCCATGCGCTTCCCGACCGAATTTTCGGGCGGGCAGCAGCAGCGTATCGGCATTGCCCGGGCGCTGGCGCTGCGGCCGAAGCTGCTGGTCTGCGACGAACCGGTGTCGGCGCTGGATGTGTCGGTGCAGGCGCAGATTCTGAACCTGCTGCGCGACTTGCAGCAGAAGTTCGAACTGACCTACATATTCATCTCGCACAACATCGCCGTGACGGCGTTCATGAGCCGGCGCATCGGCGTGATGTATCTGGGCAAGCTGGTGGAAATCGGGCCAAGCCAGGAGATCGTGAACCGGCCGCTGCACCCTTACACGATGGCGCTGATCGGCGCGGTGCCCGACCCCGAGCCGAACCAGCGGCGGGAGCGGCGCAAGCTGACGGGCGATGTGCCCAGCCCCATCAATCGGCCGACGGGCTGCCCGTTCCACCCGCGCTGCCCGTGGGTGCAGGAGCGCTGCAAGATCGAGCTGCCGCAGCTGCGCGAACTGGCCCCCGACCACCTGGCGGCCTGCCATTTCGCGGAACCGGGCAAGACCCTGTAGAGCGGCGAGGAGACGGTTATGGGTCGCTATCTGATTGGCCGCATCGCCGGGATCATCGGGGTGCTGCTGGCGGTTTCGCTGATCACGTTTTTCTTGATGAAGGCTGTGCCGGCCGGGCCGTTCGACATCATGGGCATTTACGCCAACGTGGCGATCCCGGAGGTGGTGAAGGAGCAACTGAACGTCAAATACGGCCTGGATAAGCCGGTGATCGTGCAGTACCTGCTGTTTATGCGCAACGCCCTCAAGCTTGACTTCGGCTACTCGTTTTACTACCAGGGCCAGACCGTGCTGCAAATCTTCCAGGAGCAGTGGCCGTACTCGATCCAACTGGGGCTGCTGACGATGGGCTTTTCGATCATCGTGGGGGGCGGGCTGGGCATCGCGGCGGGCATGAAGCAGGGCACCTGGGTGGATTACCTGGGCACGGCGGTGTCGCTCTTCTGCCTGGCCATGCCGAGCTTCGTGCTGGCGCTGCTGCTGCAGATCGTCTTCGCGATCAAGCTTAAGTGGGTGCCGACCGGCGGGTGGGACTCGCCGGAGCAGTGGATTCTGCCGGTGATGGCGAATTCGCTGGGGCCGGTGCTGATCTTGCAGCGCTACACCCGCGCCAGCATCGCGGACGTGCTGCGCTCGAACTACGTGCGCACGGCCAAGGCCAAGGGCCTGCCGGTGGTGCGCATTACGTTCGTGCACGTCTTCAAGAATGCGCTCATCCCGATCTTGACGGTGGGCGGGCCGATGCTGGCGGGGCTGCTGATCGGCTCGTTCTTCGTGGAGAGCATCTTCCGCATTCCGGGCATCGGCCAGTTTTGGGTCACGGCCATTCAGAACCGCGACTACCCGCTGATCATGGCCACGACGCTGGCCTGGACGGCCATCATCAGCGTCACGTATCTGCTGACCGACCTGGCCTACGCGGCGGTTGACCCGCGTGTGACCTACGCAACGGAGAAATAAGCCATGGCTGTGACGACTGCCCCGGCGGTTCCTCAGCTGCGCCCGCTGAAGCGCGCGAGCAGCGCGACCCAGGCCTGGCGGCGCTTTACGCGCAACAAGGCGGCGGTGGCGGCGCTGATCATCATTGTGCTGCAAGTGCTCATGGCGGTCTTCGCGAAGTATCTCTCGCCTTACGACCCGTACTACAGCGACTTCAGCGCCACGTATCAGAAGCCCAACGCGCAGCACTGGTTTGGCACCGATGATCTGGGCCGCGATGTGTTCAGCCGCATCATCTACGGCACGCGGGTGTCGTACGCGGTGGGCGTGATCAGCAACGTGGTGATCGTGCTGATCGGCCTGCCGATTGGGGCGATCAGCGGGCTGGTCGGCGGCTGGCTCGACTACGTGGTCATGCGCGTGATTGACGTGCTCTCGTCTATCCCGGGCCTGTTGCTGTATATCCTGCTGCTGATCGCGCTGGGGGCGGGCGTCGGCAACATCATCCTGGCCATGTCTATCACGGGGTGGATCGGCATTGCGCGCCTGGTGCGCGGCCAGGTGCTCTCGCTGAAGGAGAGCGACTTCGTGCGCGCCTCGCGCTCGATGGGCGGCAACACGTCGTGGATCGTGCGCACGCACATCCTGCGCAACTCGCTGACGCCCGTGATCGTCTCAATGACCCTGGGCGTGCCCGGCGCCATGTTCGGCGAAGCCGGGCTGAGCTTCTTGGGCCTGGGCGTGCCCCCGCCCACGCCGTCCTGGGGCCAGATGATCGGCATTTATCAGAGCTATGTGCGCACCGCGCCGCACCTGATCGTCGTTCCGTCCATCGTGCTGGCCTTCACCATGCTGGTGTGGGTCATCCTGGGCGACGGCGTGCGCGACGCGCTCGATCCCAACATCCGTTCGTAGCGAAAACAGGTCAAGCCAACGCCCGGCCGGGAACAACCCGGCCGGGCGTTTTTTGTGCGGGTCAACAACCGGCGCAGCCCCCTGCTCCACGGCGGCTCAGCCGAATTTGAGGCGCAGCCCCTCGCCCTTGAAGATGACGTCCATCTGCGCGGCGGGCAGGTCGGCCAGGCCATACGGGTTCTCAATGTGGCGCGGGTGCACCAGGGCCTGCGCCTCGTCATTCACCAACAGGGGGCCGGTCCAGCCGAAGGCCAGCCGGTCGCCGCGCAGGCTGGTCAGGCGCGCGCCCGCGTCTGACCAGGCCAGGTCGAGCGCGAGGATCTTCTGCTGGAAGTCGGCGAAGGCGCCGTCGAGCAGCGCCTGGCCCAGGTGCAGCACCCAGACGTTGGCGGGGCCGGGCGAGCGCAGCTCGCGGTAGGCGGTGGGGCCGGCGGTCACAAAGCTGAAGCCGCGCGCCGCCGTCAGGGCAAGGTAGCCGTTGCCGAGGCGGGCAAAGGCCCACTGGCCCTGAAAGGCGTGCTCGTCGAAGGCGCGCACCGGGAAGTAGGCGTGGGTGAAACCCAGCCAGTCGTCGGCGGGTAACTGGTGAACGGAGATGAGGACGTCGCCCCACTGGGCGGCGCGGGGCAAGACGCCGTTGCCGACCCAGAGGTTAGGCTGGTGGGCGTCGTCGAGCGCCAGCGTGGTGGGGTGGTTGACAAACACGACCGCATCGGGGCCAAAGGTGGCCTGCCAGATGTGCTCGCGGCGGCCGGGTTGGCCGGGGTGATAGTCCTGCGCGCAGGAGAGCATGAAGTTCTTGGTCTTGTAAGTGACGGTGTTGACGTCCCAGTCCCAGGCGGGCGGCGCGGCGGGCGCGGCCAGGTCGCCGACGGCGGGCCGGCCCGCGGCCGGGCGCACGTGGCGTTCCTGGTTCCAGAGTGCGTCTACCGGCTCGGTAGCGATCTGGCGGATCAGCTCGGGCAACTGGTATTCACGGCAGCAGGCCAGGCTGACCAGGCCGCGCACGTGCTGGGTGAAGTTGCCTTGCCCCCACAACAGGCGCGCCAGGCCGGTGGTGGCGGCCAGCCGCGCACTGAGCACGCTCTCGGTGGTGGCGCGGCCCTGGGTGCCGGTGTAGGCGCCCTGGAAGGAGTTGACGGCCAGGCTGAAGCAGAGTTTGTCGAGCAGGACGGCGGCCAGTTCGGCCACGGCCTCGTGCGCGGCCAGGTCGAGCAGGTGCGTCAGCGAGACTACGTTGGCTTCCAGGCTGAGCGGCGCGTTCCATTCCTCGAAGCCCAAGCCGCCGCGGCGGCGCAGCCAGGCCAGCGCCAGGCCTTCGCCATGCGCCTGGTGCCAGGCGCCGGTTTGGCCGCTGACGGCAAAGACCGCCTCGGGCCAGAGCTGCCCAGCCAGGATTTCGGCGGTGTGGTAGGCCAACTGGCGGTGCTCGCTGCTGAAGTCGGCGGCGGCTCCGGCGGCGTGGCCGTTGTCGGCGGCGAGCCAGTAGCGGAAAGCCAGCGCGGCGGCCTGGAGGGCGGGACGCAGCTCCTTGAGGTGCGACTGCTTCTTCTTGCTGGGGTAGCGCAGCAGGAAGCCCAGCAAGCCGAGCAGATCGAATACGGCGTCTTCGCCGGCGTTGGCCGCGATGGCGGCCAGCTTGCGCTGGAGCAGCTTGAAGTCCACCTTGTCCCACAGGGCGGAGGCCATCTTGGCCAGTTCGGTGTAGACGCTGTCGCCGCGGCGCGCGGCGGCGTCGGCCAGGGCTTCCTTGGCGCGGGCGCTGTAGTCTGGCCCGGCCTTGATGGTGTAGGGCGCGCGCACCACGTAGAACGGTTCGTGGCGCTCAAAGCGCATGGACTTCTGGTAGTACTCGTGCGCCAGCGGGCCGAAGGTGAGGTGATGCAGGCCGTTCATCAGCGGGAAGGTCTTAGCCAGCTCCACCTCGTCGCCGCCTTTGAAGTCCGTGGCGGCTTCCTGGTAGATCTTGGCGTCGGGGCTTTGCAGGCGCAGCGTGAGCTTGGAGGGCAGCGTGACGTCGGCCGGGAAGGTGACGGGGATGGGCTGGTTCTTGTCGTACTTGTCGCCGCCCAGATTGCCGAAGACATAGCGGTCGGTGACGGCGCTGTAGGCCACGTATTCCGCGATCTGGCGGCGCTCGATCAGCCCTGGCTCGATGTTGGTCGGCAGGGTGATCTCGGCGGCGGTCAGGCCGGGTAGACGCAGGGCCAGCGCGTGGCGCACCGGGCCGGACCCCAGCGCCTCGAAACGCACCAGGATTTCATTGGCGCCCGGCTGGAACGCGGCGGTGAGCGCGGCGCTGTGGATGAAGCGCGGGTGGTACTGGGCTACCGGCAGCAATGCCTGGCCGTTCACCCACACGTCCACCGGGCCGTGGGCGCTGACGATCAGGCTGACTTCGACCGCGGCGGGCACCTGCACCTGGGCATAGGCCCAGGCGGTCAGATGGCTGTAGGCGGGGTTGTCGGCGGTCAGGTCAACCAGGTGATCGTCGAGTGTGCGGTAGTAGCGCCAGGTGAGGGGCCGGGCCTCGCCCGCGGGGGTGGTCAGCGGGCCGAGGTCTACCACCGGCTCGGTGACGCCCGAGGCGGGCGTGTGCAGCCGCTGGAGCAGGGCCAGCTCGCTCTCGGCGGAAGCAGGCGCGGCGGGCTGGGCTTGGGGGCCGGCGACCAGCCAGTGATGAAGATAGCCGTCGGCGAGGGGGTAGCGAATGTAGGTAGGCGTCATCGGTTCCGTCTTGTCTAAACGGCCGCCGTGTCTGGCGGCTCCAGCGAGTCAAAAAACGTCAGGGGCATGCCCCAGTTGTCCATGGCGGCCACGCGGTCGCCGTGCAGCCGCACGCGAATGGGATGCGCGTGGACGCGGGGCGAGAGCGTGAGCGTGGTGTCGGGCAGATCATACAGCACCCGCAGCGGCGCACCGACCGGCGGGTGGGCCACGAACAGCCGGCCAGGCAGCCATTGCACTGACGCCGAGTCCAGCCCCTCTAGCGTCACGTTGGCGGGTGTGGCCCAGGGCGGCAAGCGCAGCCACAGCGGCGCGGCCTGCTTCAACAGGATTTCCAGCCCTTCCGGCGCGGTCAGGTTCGTCAGGCGCAGCGTGGGGCCGTCGTGATCGAACAGCAGGTTCACATGATGGCCGGTGGCATCCGTCACTACCGCCGCTTCCAGCGCCGCCACCACCGAGCCGGTCGTGCTGCCCACGATGTCAAGATAATAGCCGATCGAGTCCAGCCCCAGATCGTGCGCCCAGTGGCCGTAGGGCGCGGGCACGCCCCAGGCGCCGCGCAGGCGGTTGGCGGCGTCGCGGCGACCGTCGGGCGCGTTCGGGTCCGGGTCAACTTTCATCCAGCTCACATCGCGCAGCTGGGAGGGCAGCAAGTGGGCGCGCAGCATCCGTTCGGCATCGGCGTAATATTCCGGGTAGCCGCGCCGGCCCAAGATCAGCGCCGTCTCGACCATGTCGCCGCAATTGCAGACCTCGCCCCGGTCGCTCTCCGCCTGAACGACCGCGCCCCCGGTCCAGCCCAGCTCGTCGCGCATCACCCACAGGCCGTTGTCGTAAAACGCCTTCACGCGCTGGAGCAGCGCGTCGTCGTCCAACAGGTCGGCCAACTGCGCCAGGCTGGTGTGCGTGCAGGTGATCGAGTGCGTGTGGTCGGTGACGACGCGCTCCTTAATATACGCGCCATCCGCCCAGAAGTGGCGCTCCAGGCAGACTTCCTTGAGCCGCAGGGCCAAATCGAGCGCGGCGGGCGAGCCGGTGGCGCGGACGTATTTTACCAGGGGGCCGATCATGCGGGCCTCGCCGTTGACGGCGCCCTGCACCGGCTGGTAAATCAGGTCGTGGGCGACAAAGGCGGCCAAATCCCAGCCATTTTCGGGCGACCAGACGCGGTTGATCTCGGCGATGAAGCGCTCGGCCAGCCAGCGAGTTTCGGCGTCGCCGCGGAAACGCACCAGGGCGTAGCAGGCGTGCATGGCCTCGCGCAGGTTGTGGGCCGAGAAGACGCGCACCGGGCCGCTTTGCTCCAGCCGGTTGAGCGGCAGGCACAGCGGCCCGCTGAAGGAGAGGTAGAGGGTATTGCGCAGGTGGGCGACGGCCGCGGGGTCCACGCGCACACCGGCCGCGGCCTCGGCCGCCAGCAGCGCGTTCAGGTGGCGGCCGGGCACGTGGCAGTCGCTGAGGGCGGAGCTGAACGACAGTTCGGCGTAGGGGTGGACGACGGCGTTGAAGTGCGAGTGGTAGTTATCCTCGGCGTTGAAGGTGTGCTGCATGGTGCGGCAGCCGAGTTCGATGGCCGCGCGCAGGTCGGTGGTGTTGACGTTGGCGAGTTTGGGCATATCCGGCGTTGGCGAATTGGGCGGGAGTGGGTGCGCCTCAGTGTAACATAGCCGGCGGGGGGTGGTCTTTGGCACATTGACCAACGGCGGGGGCGGTGTTAGAGTGCGCAGGACAATTTTACCCCCGCCGAAGGAGAACCTATGGGCACCGAAGCAGCGGGCTTGCTGAGCGAGCAGGTTCGTGACGCATACCCGGTTTTGAAGGAAGTTGTGTACCTGAATGTGGGCACCTACGGCATTATGCCGCAGAGCGCCTTTGCTGAGTTTCAAGCCATGCTGACGGATTTCGAGACACGCGGTGTGGCCGCGGGCGGCCGGTCGGGGAAGGGGACTGAAGACACCCGCGCCCGCCTGGCCAAGCTGATCGGCGCGGCCGGGCCGGAGGAGATCGCCTTCACGCGCAACGCCACCGACGGCATCAACCTGGTGCTGGCCGGGCTAGATTGGCAGCCGGGCGATGAGGTCATCACCACGGATGAGGAACACGAGGCGCTGAACCACCCGTTGAGCTACCTGCACACGCACCGGGGCTTGAATTTTAAGCGCCTGGTGGTGTCGCCGGAGGCAGACGTGATGCTGGCGCGGCTGAACGAGGCCTACTCGCCCAAGACGCGGCTGGTGGCGATGAGTTTTGTGACGTGCGAGACGGGCACGCGCCTGCCGGTGAAGGCCATTTGCCAATGGGCGGCCGAGCACAACGTGCTGAGCCTGCTGGACGGCGCGCAGGTGTCGGGGGCCATTCCGATTGACGTGCAGGAGATCGGCTGCGACTTTTACACCTCCAACGGCCACAAGTGGCTGAGCGGCCCCAAGGGCACCGGCTTCTTCTACGGCAAGCGCGAGAAGCTGGAGTTGCTGTCGCCCGCCCACGTGGGGGCCGGGTCGCTGGAGAAGGTGGACGTGCCCGCCGGGTACGGCGAGCCGTTCCACAGCGGGCAGCGCTTCGAGTTCGGCACGCGCGCCTGGTCGGGCACGGCCGGGCTGGGCGCGGCGCTGGATTGGTTCGAGGGGCTGGGCTGGGACAACGTGTACCGGCACGTTCACACGCTCAACGACTACCTCAAGGCCCGCATCCTGGAGCGCCCGTACCTCAAGCTGCTCTCGCCGGTCGCCTTCGAGCAGTCGTCGGGGCTGACTTCGTTCGTCATTGAGGAGCACGAGGCGCAGCAGGTCGCTAACATGCTGCGCGAACAGAAGAAGATTTATACCCGCGTTGTTCCGCACTACAATGCCATGCGCGTCGCCACGGCGCACTTCAACTCGACGCAGGACATTGACACCCTGATGGCGGCGCTGGACGAGATCTGCGGGTAGGCGCCGGCTGATCTGGACGCAACAGAAACGGGCGGCCGGGACATTCCCGGCCGCCCGTTACGTTTTCAGCGACAGCGCCGCCGGCGGGGCTGATAGCGGCTGCCGAATTGAGTTACCTGGCTTCTCTTGTAGCAAGCCCGGGGCGTAGCACGCTACGCCTCTACAGAAATAGGCAGCGCCGCGGCAGGCGGGGCCTAGCGATCTTCTGGCTCCTGGGCGGGGTGCTCCGAGGCACCCATCAGGCCGTCGTCCAGGCCCATCATGGACATGGGCTGGAGCGGGCCAACGTCTAGGGCGGCCTGGGGCGCGTTGGCGGCGCAGGGCGTGCCGAACAGGGGCTGGGCGTAGGGCAGGTGCGTGCGGCCGCGCGCCAGGATGTGCAGGTAGTTGGCCGAGTCGCCGTCCCAGGGTTCGCCGTGGTTCCACAGCACCAGCGAGCGGGCGTTGCAGTAGTGGCCGACATAGCTGCGGCGCGGGAAGTCGGCCTGGTTGGTGTACGACCAGTGCACGACGTGCCCGCCAAAGAAGACCACGTCGCCGGGTTCGGCTTCCACGGCATCCGCACGGCCGGCGTACTTCTTGACCACGCGGCTCAGGCCGTTGAGGCTCTCGTCGGTGGCGCTGGGGTGCTCGATGGTGCCCAGGTCACTGAAGTTTTGCGACAGCGCCTGGCCGGTGCCGCGGGGGTCGGGGTAGACCGGCTCGTTCTGCGAGCCAACGGCGAAGTACAGGCAGCCGTTCTGGCGGGTGGCCGGGGTCAGCGCCAGCCACGCGCCGCAAAGCGTGTCGGGGAAGGTGGGCAGGTAGTAGGCATCTTGGTGGTAGCCCTGGCCGGGTTGGCCCGGCTGCTTGAAGAAGAGCATGGATTGCAGCGCCAGGAGGTCGGGGCCGATGAGGGCTTGCAGCACGTCGAGGGTGCGCGGGTGCAGCAGGAAACGCTCGTGGATGGGCGAGCGGCGGTGCAGCATGTGGGCGCGCAGCCACTCGCCGGGCGAGCCCGGTTTTTGGCCCAGGTCTTTCATGATCAGCGCGCCGGAGATGGCGCGGCGGCCGGCGAGCATGTCATCCATGAACGCGTTCATCTCGGCGACATCGTCCGGCGGCACCAGGCCCTTGACGACCAGGTAGCCTTTTTCGCGGAAGCGGACGTATTCATCCACGCTGACACGGTAAGTGGCGTAGGTTTTTGCGGGGGTGGCTTCAATGACGGCCATGTTGGTCCTCGGTGCGGTTAGTTACACGAATGATCGTATCGCCATCCAGCCGGCGGGTCAATTCGCGGCGGGCGAGGCATCGGCGGCGGCGCGGGCGCCGGGGCGCAGGGCGGGCGCTTCGACCGGCCAGAGATAGAAGCTGGTGGCCCCCAGGATAGCGACCAAGCCGCAGGCGACCAGGGTGACGCCCAACCCGAAACGGTTGGCGAGCGCCACGCCGATCAGCGGCGCGACCATGATGCCGCTGTTCATGAAGGTCATGTTCAAGGCGGTGAAGGCATGGCCCTTAGCGGGGGGCAGGACGCGCAACTGGGTGTTGAAGTGCGCCAGGCTGACCCCCGCCGACACCAGGCCATGCACGGCGCCGGCCAGCAAGATCACCGGCGGCCAGCCCGACAGGCCCAGCAGCAGCGGGTAGGCGCCTAGCAGCAGCATGGTGAGCTTGAGGGTGTTTGGCTCGCCCCAGCGTTCGATGACCCGCCGCCAGACCTGGTAGCCGAGGATGGCGCTGACGCTGGTGACGGCGCCCAAGATGCCCAGCCAGTTCTCGCCCAGGCCCAGCTCGCGCAGCAGGTAGAGGGTATACAGCGGCCCGGCCATCCACATGCCGAACGCGTGCAGGAAGGTGTTGACGTTAAAACGCACGAAGCCGCGCTCGGCTTGCAGCTCGGCCCACAGGCTGCCGAGGCGCTGGCGCAGCGGCGGGCGCGGCGCGACCGGGGCCGCCGGCACGGGCGCGGGCGGCGGCTCCAGCGCGAGGGCCGGCTCTTCCACCCGCACCCGGGCCAGGTAGTAGCTGCTGAGCGTGGCGAAGATGAAACCGATGAAGAACATGACCTGATAGTTGAGGGGGAACGGCATGGCCACCAACGCCCAACCGAAGATGACGCTGAAGGAGATGCCGGTGACACTCGCCAGCGTATTGCGAGCGGCGAAGACCTTGGCGCGCTCGGCCAGCGGGATGGCCTCCGACAGAAACGGTGGAAAGCCGACGTTGAAGACGTGCATGGGCACGGTGGCCAGCAGGCTGATGAGGATGACGAGCAGGCCGGGCGCCACGGACGACTGGCGCACCAGCGGGGTGACGATGAACAGCAGGGCGCTGGCGCGGCTGAGGAACAGGGCGAACAAGATCAGCCGGCGCCGCTTGGCGCGCCGCTGGAGGAAACGCCCCGCCAGCGGCACGATGAGCAGCGCCGACAGGGCCGCGCCGGAGGTCATCCAGGAGATGGCGGTGTTACTGGCGCCCAGGCGCACGGCCAGCGCGGTGGTGAAGCCGGAGGCCACGCCGTAGATGGACGACCAGAAGATCTCCAGGCAGAGATACCAGCCGTTGGCGTCTACGCTGCCGCCCAGCACCCATCGCGAAATGCGCTGCATTGGCTGTCCGGGCGGCCCGGCCGCCGACCGATTTACTCGACGGCGGCTTTGCCGTAGACTGCTTCGCGCAGGCCCTTGATGTAGCCGATGGCGAACAGCCGGCCGATGGAGGAGTAGGCCGGGTCGGCGTTGCTGTCGCCTTCCATGGTGGGCACGTGGTCGGGGCGCAGCACGCCCTCAAAGCCGATGTCGGCATAAGCCTGCATACAGGCCAGCATGTCGGTCTGGCCTTCGTCGTGGAAGGTCTCGACGAACTTGGAGGGCACGCCGCGCACGTCGCGCAGGTGGACGAAGAAGATCTTGTTCTGCCGCCCGAAGGCGCGGATGACGGCGGGCAGATCGTTGGTCATGAGCGTGAAGTTGCCCTGGCACAGGGTGACGCCGTTGACGGGGCTGGGCACGGTGTCAATCAGGCGCTGGAAGTTGTCCACGCTGCGCATGATGCGCCCCAGCCCGCGAATGGGCGAGAGCGGCGGGTCGTCGGGGTGCATGGCGAGCTTCACGCCGGCCGCCTCGGCCACCGGCACCACGCGCTGAAGGAAGTAGCTCAGGTTTTCCCAGAGTTGGTCTTCGGTCACAGTGCCATACTCGGTGGCAGGCTGACCCGCCATGGCGGCGTTGTCGAAGGCCGTCGCCAGCGCCCCACCCCGGGCGGGCGCGTCTACCGAGGTGCGCAGCCAGTTGAACACCGGCATCCACTCGTAACACCACACGGGGATGCCAACCTTGCCCATGTTGCGCAGCAGGTCGCACACGTCCGCGATCTGGGCGTCGCGGCCCGGCAGACCGAGCTTAATTTGGTCCATCGGCGGACGGCTTTCGAGCACGTCCAGCGTCAGCCCGGCGCCGGCGTAAGACTGGCGCAGCGCCAGCAGGCGGGTGTAGCTCCAGGGCTTGTCTTCGGGGCCGCCGTCCAGGCCGCGCGTCAGGTCCATGACACCGACCACGTGGGTAATGCCGCACTGCTTCACCAGGTTCCACAGCGGCGTGGGGTGTCCGGGCAGAATTTCAGCGATCTTGATCATAGTCGGCCTCCAGCCAACAGGCGCGGACGGCTCAAGCCGCCGCCAGGAATTTGATGCAGACCGGCGAGGGCACGTCGAGCACCTGGCCGGTCAGGGTCAGCGCGCCGGTGGCGGCGTCGCGGCGAAAGACAACAATTTGAGCGGTGTCCTGATTGCCCACGTAGACAAAACGCCCGGTGGGGTCGAGGTTGAAGTTGCGGGGCGTGCGGCCTGCGGTGGAGGTGTGGGCCGCCAAGGTGAGCAGGCCGGTGGCCGGGTCAATGCTGAATGCCGCCAGGCTGTCGTGGCCGCGGTTGGAGCCATAGACAAAGCGCCCGTCGGGTGAGACATGAACATCGGCGCAGCTGTTGCCGCCGCTGTAGCCCGCCGGGAGCGTGGAGAGGGTTTGCAGTTCGGTCAGCAGGCCGCGATCTGGGTCGTAGGCCAGGGCCGTCAACGTGGAGTTCAGCTCGTTGATGACGTAGACGTAGCGACCGCTGGGATGAAAGTCCAAGTGGCGCGGGCCGGCGCCCTTGGCCGTCTCGTACCAGGGCTGGTTGGGGTTCAGGCTCAGGTGGCCGGTGGCGGCGTTGTAGGCGTAGATCATCACGCGGTCTAGCCCCAGGTCGGCCACGAGGACGAAGCGGCCGTCGGGCGCGAGGTTGGCGGAGTGCGCGTGCGAGGTGTCGGGCGCGGCCCCCGGCACGAGGCTCACGTGGTCTACGATCTGGGCCGCCGGGCCGAGCGTGCCGTCGGCGCGGATGGGGATGACCAGCGTGTCGCCGCTGCCGTAGTTGGCCGCCAGGGCGAAGCGGCCCGCGGGGTCTACGCTGATGTGGCAACTGACCGTGCCGTGAGCGCTCTCCTGGTTCAGGCGGGTGAGCGCGCCGGTCTGGCGGTCAAAGGCAAAGGCCGTCACGCCGCCGCTGCGCCGGCCGCCGAAGTTATCAACCTCGTTGACGGTGTAGACGAACCGGCCGGAGGGGTGCACAGCCAGGAACGACGGGTTAGGGCCGGGGTCGCCGAAGCCTACATAGGTGAGGGTGCCGTCGGCCGGGTCCAGGCGGTAGACGTAGACGCCTTGCGATGGCCCGGTGGCAAAACCACCCTGGGTGTATGTGCCAACAAGAACCCAATAGGGCAGAGCAGAATCAGGCATGTGGGTTGGCTCGCTGTGGGGTAGAGGCCGAACGACGGTGTTAGAGTCGCCGCGCGCGGGCGGCGGGGCAGCAACGGGCAGGTAGGCCAACGGGCCGGGGCAAGCACGCCCGCGGCCCGTGATCGGTTGGATCAGAACACCATGCGCGCATTATACGCCGAAAGCGGCCAGCGGCGCAGAGCGAGTTATAACTTCAGGCGGCACAGGGAGCCGCCCAGCAGCAGCACGTAGATGGTGCGGTCGGCAGCAAAGGCAGGCGAGAGCGTCACCGATACGGCGCGGTCCTGGCCGAAATTGAAGGCTTCGGCCCAGGTCTCGCCGCCGTCGGTAGATTGGAACAGGCGGCGGCCGGTGCCGGCCAGCAGCAGCGGGCCATTCGGCCCCGCGCCGCCGGTGAGCGTGATGAGCGTCTCGCGGTGCTCAGCGGGGTCGAACACGGCCACGGCGGCCGGGGCGCGGCCCTGGGCGCGGGCGCTCAGCCGCCAGACCTGATGGCCCACGGCCAGGTACCAGGGGCGCTCGGCGGCCGGCTCAGCGGGGACGTGCAACAGCACAACCGCATTGCGGGCCACCGGCTCGGTGAGCGCCTTCTCCAATTGCTTGGGCTGGCCGTGGTAGAGCGCCAGGCTCTCGCCCACGCCTTCGAGGTAGGCAATATAGAAGTGGCCGGTGTCACTTACGGCCAGCGCCGCCAGCTTGCCGGCCTGATCCCACGGGCCGGGGAAGGGCAGCCAGTTCTGGCCGTGGTCCACGCTGGCGCGCAGCCCGGCGGCCGGGAAGCTCGCCAGCAGCAGTTGCCCGCCGGGTGAGTAGGCGACGAGGTCGGCGGGCGGGTCGGCGCGCTTTTCCCAGGTGTCGCCGCCGTCGGCGCTCAGCGACAGCCCCTCCAGCGCGGCTGCCACGACGATCTGGTCTTGGGCGAACTTGGGCGAGATGGCCAGCGCCGCGATGTCGAGGCTGGGCAGTTTGTCTTCCAGGCTAGCCCAGGTCTGCCCGCCGTCGGTCGTGCGCCATAGGCCTTCTTGCGGGCCGTACATGAAGGCCACGGGCCGGCGATCGTAGTTGGGGGCAAGGGCCAAGCCGAGCATGGAGCGCGCCGAGAGGCCCGGCAGGGCATGCCAGGCCTCACGGCCCTCCGCCAGCCAGACGCCCTGCTCGACCGCGCCTGCCACGCTCACATCGGGCGCGGCGGCCAGGCCGACCACATTGGGCCGGTCGAGCCAGGCGGCCCAGGTGTGGCCGCCGTCGGTGGAGCGCAGCAGGCCGGCTTCGGTGGCCGCCAGCAGTTCACCGGGGGCCGCGGCCAGGGCGTTCACCGTCGCGGCGGGCAGGGGCAGCGGCTGCCAGGTCTGCCCGGCGTCGGCGCTGACGTGCAGGCCGTGCTGCTCGGTGCCGGCGTAGAGGGTGCGATCAGCGGCGAAGCCGGCCGAGACAGCCAGGCTGAGCACCGGGGCCAGTTCGCTGGGGAAGTGCAGGTCTTTCCAGGCCAGGCCGCCGTTGTAGCTGTAGTAGGCGGTGGTTTCGGCGCCGAGGAAGACGGTGGCATCCTGCGCGAAATCGGGCGAGAAGGCAATGGAAAGCACCGAGGCGTCGAGCAGGCCAAAGCTCTTGGCGACGAATTGCGCGCCGCGGTCGGGCGAGTAGTAGACGCCGTCTTCGAGCGTGCCGGCCAAGATGAGGCTGTCTTGGGGGTAGTGCGGCGAACAGACCAGGGTGGTGATGGTGGTCTCGGTCATGGGCATGGCCGAGGCGCGCCAGGTCTCGCCGCCGTCGGTGGAGTAATGCAGGCCGGTGAGCGTGCCCGCCACGAGGCGTTGATCATGCGCGAAGGCCGGCGACACCGCCAGCGCCAGGAGGGCGACCGGCGCGTTGGCCAGACGCTCCCAGGCCCCCGGCGGCCGGCCCGGCTCGGCAACCGCGCGGAACAGCCCGGCCCGCGACCCGACGAAGACGACATAGCCGCCGGCCTGGCGCGCCACGCCCAGCGCCGTGACCGTGCCCACGGGGGGGCCGCCCAGGCGGGCGAGCTGCGAGTGGGCCGTTTTGGATTTGGTTCGCATGGCAGGTTGCTAGGGCTCCAAGGATTCGCTGGGTTCAGCCTGGTGGACGATGATGTCGGTGGTGAGGGCCATGGCGGCCCCGCGCACGGCGATTTCGACCGCCTTGGTCAGGGTGTCCACCGAGTCCATGATGCCGGCTTCGCGCAAGTTGATGATCCGGCGCGTGCGGGCCTCAAAGCCAAAATCGGGCGGGCCGGCTTTGACATGGTCGGCGACCACATCCGGGTTGGCGCCGGAGTTGCGAGCGATGACGCGCAGCGGTTCTTCGAGGGCGCGCGCCAGGAGGCGGTAGGCGGCGGCTTCGTCATCATTGGCGGCGGGCAGGCCGGCCAGGGCAGCGCGGGCCGCGATCAGGGCGGCGCCGCCGCCGACGACCACGCCCGACTTCACCGCGCCGCGCAGGCTGGTGACGGCGCGCTCGGCCGTGGCAGTGCGCGCTTCGATCTCGGCCTCGGTATAGCCCCCCACGCGCAGGATGGCCGTGCCGCCCGCCAGGCGGCCGATGCGCTCACGGAGCATACGCTCGTCGAAGTCACCTTCGGCATGCGGCAGTTGGGCGCGCAGCGCAATTTGGTGCTGGCGAATCTGGCGCGGGTCGCCCTTGCCGCCAAACAGGCCCAACTGACTGCGGGTGGCCCACACGCGGCGCGCATAGCCCAGGTCGGCCACGTCGAAATCTAGAAACTGGCGCTTGGTGGCGGCGTAGAAGGGCCGCCCGCCGGTCAGCACGGCCAGGTCTTCAATGGCGGCCACGTGCTGTTTTTCGCCGACGCGCGGCGTGCGCACGGCGAGCGTCTCGATGGTCTTGGCCTGGTTGTTGTTGACCAGCAGGCCGATGACACGGTCGCCCAGGCCGGCGGCCACGATGACCAGTTTCTTCACGCCGGCTTTCACGCACTTCTCGAGCGTGGGGATCAGTTCTTCCGGCTCTTTCAGTTCGACGTTGCTGATGAGCAGCGCGGCGTCCTCGAAAATGGTGCGTTCTTCAGCCGCGTCGGTGATCATGCGGCGAGAGAACCAGCCGCTCAGGTTCCACAAGGTGCCATCGACATACTCGCGGTCGAGGCCAGACCGGTTGCCCTTCTCCACCACGATCAGGCCCTCGGTGCCGACGATGTCGAAAATCTCGCCCAGCATGTCGGCCAGCTCGCGGTCGTTCTGCACCAGGCCGAGCGCCACGGCCGCGAAGTGCTCCTTGCGCGTCAGCGGCGTGACGTTCTGCCGCAGGTGAGCCAGCACGGCGGGCAGCGCGCGCTCGAGACCGTGGCGGATGAGCATGGCGTTGTGGCCCATGACGGTGACGGCGCGGATGCCTTCATTGACGATGACTTGATACATGACGGCCATGGTCACGGCGCCGTCGCCGGCCTCGGTGTGCATCTTCCACAACGCCTGGCGGATGAGCATGGCGCCCACATCGGGGCTGCGCGGGTTGATCTGAATGATGCGGCGGGCGATGGCGGCGCCGTCGTCCAGGATTTCGGGGGCGAAGTCGCGCCGGAGCTTCTCCATGAGCACCAGGCGCGGCAGGGGGCCGAGGGTGGGCCGCACGGCATTGGCCAGCAGGTTGAGGCCGCGGCGCAGGGCGCGGTAGGTGCGGGGCTGCGCCACCACGGTGGGGGTGCGGGGCTTGCGCGGCGCGTGCTTGCGCCCCTTGAGAGCCGGAACACCAGCAGGGAGTTTCGTCATGGCACCGGAATTGACCTAGAATGGGGTAGATGATCGCCGGCTGGGCCGCCCAGGAAGGGGGCGGCCCAGCCCGGAGGGCAGTATAAACGATTTTGCGATAGGAGCAATCGGGGTTTTGGTTAGCGCCGAGGGTGCTTCGATTTGACAGCTTAGGTATTATGAGTTGACATTTTTTCGAATATCAGTATGCTAGCGTCTTAGAGATGTCCGCACGGGGATAATAGAAATAGCGGCGCGAACACCCAGATGGGCGCAAGGACGGCGCAGGTGCCCCATGTGGGGTTAAGCGGGGAAAATGGTTGACCGAGCGGGCATCTGTCACGTGTTCTTGACCCGGCGTGGCTGGCAGGGCACGCTGGATTAAGCTCCGACCAAACGATTGGGGCCGCATATCAAGGAGGAGAGCAAGCACATGGATAGGAAATTGGTCTCGAGGCGCGATTTCATCAAGGCGGCGGGCGTCGCCGCGGGCGCAAGCCTGCTGGCCGCCTGCGCCCCCCAGGCAACCCCCACGGCGGCGCCGACCGACGCCGTGGTGGCCCCCACCGAGGCGCCCGCTCCGGTGGTGATGGACGTCTGGTGGAACACGGACATCCCCGATTTGGCCGCCCTGGCCGCCGGCTGGAAGCAAGACCCGGAGAACGAATTCTTCAAGAAGAACTGGAACTGGGGCGGCCTGGCGATTGCCAAGTTCGTGCCGTTCGTGGACGCTCACCCCGGCATCACCTTGAAGATCTCCACCCACAGCTGGGACTGGGACCTGCGCCAGAACCAACTGATGGGCCTCGCCGCCGGTATCATCCCCGATACCACCTACGGCGAAGCGTACGTGAATGAGTTCGTGCAGCTTGCAGCTGGGCGTGTTCGCGCCGGTCGCCGCCGACAAGGTCGCCCTGTTCGCCGATGGCACGATCGCCGGCGCCACCAAGGACGGTCAAACCTACGGCCTGGCGAAGAGCTCGGGCGCGGACGTGCTGTTCGTCAACCTGGACAAGGTGGAAGCGGCGGGTCGGGACCCCGAGAACCTGCCCAAGACCTGGGACGAGCTGGTTGACCTGGCCCGCGCCATCCAGGAAGTCAACAGCAGCGACAAGTGGGGCAACACGGCCTACTACACGTATGGCCCGGGCGGTGACTCGTACGGCCAGGCCATGCGCATCCTGAACTGGTTCAACTCGAACAACGCCCCGCTCGGCTCGAACCTGGGCGTGCCCAGCGCCAACATCGAAGGCGCGGCCGACACCTGGGTCTTCCACAACGACCTGATGTGGTCTTCGACCGAGAACCTGATCTTGCAGTCGGAGAGCGAAGGCGGGTCGGGCCAGTTGTTCAATGACGGCGTGATCGCCCTGAAGCCCGGGTGGAACAACGACGCGACTTCGGTCGGCGCGGGCAACATCAACGCCACGGCCATCGAGTTCCCGCTGCCCCCGAACGGCAAGCCGGCCACCATCGTCATCGGCAACGACATCGAGTCGCCGCTGAAGGGCGGCCCGAACCCAGACATGGCGATCGAGCTGGTCGAGCAGACCACGACCAACCCGGATGCCCAGGCCTGGCTGGCGAACAACGCCGGCATCTGGCTCCCGGCGCTGAAGTCGCTGCTGGAGCAGTACGAGACCTACGACAAGCTGGGCGGCTACGCCACCGACACCGCCAAGAACATCGTGCGCATCACCATGCGCGTGCTGCTGGAAGGCGGCTCCGGCCCGCTGCCCGGCTGGCCGAAGAACGGCTCGCGCATCTGGCAGGCCTGGAACGACATGTACGGCCGCATCTGGAAGGGCAAGCTCGACAAGGCGGCCATCCAGGCGGAACTGGATACCATCCAGACCACCATCGAAGGCCTGGTCACGAAGTCCGGCTAGTCCTGATTTACCAGCCTGAACCGCCCGGCCCCGCTTCAAAAAAGGCGGGGCCGGGCGCGCCTTTCGGCTTGGTGGGTACTCTCGGTCGCAGCCCTCGCCGTACAACCCTGTCTCGCTGCCAAGTTTGGTCTGCGCGCACGTCGAGCGACCCCTTGGCCGGTTGCCCTCCCCCGCACGCCCGCCGCCCACAACGCGCGTCCTTAGGTAGTTCTTGCACGGGAGCCGAGTAATGGACATCAACGCACAGCAGCCGGCTGTTTTGGCTGAACCCAACAGGCAGGGGGCCGCGCGCCTGCGCCAGTGGTTCTTCAGGAATAAGCAGTCCCTGGTGGCCTGGGCGTTTGTCGGCCCGATGGCGGTCTATTTCATCATCATGACCTTCGTGCCGCTGTTGTTCTTGGTTGGCATGAGCTTTACTGAGTGGAACATTATCTCGCCCCCGACATTTGTGGGCCTGCGCAACCTCAAGCTGATCTTCTCGGACTACCAAAACTGGTTCTACCTGAAAGTCATCGGGCGGACGGTGCTGTATGCCATCGCCATCCTGACGCTCAATATCGTCGGCGGTTTTTCGGTGGCGCTGCTGCTGAATCAGAATATCAAGTTCAAGGGCGTCTTCCGCACCATGTGGTATTTGCCGTCGGTTTTCTCCGGCGCGGTGGTGGCCCTGCTCTTGCGCATTTATCTGGCCGGGTCGTCGCAAGGGGTGCTGAACATGCTCATTGGCCGGCTCGGGATTCCGCCGGTGAACTGGGTTCAAGACCCGTTCTGGATGCCCATTATCGGCGTGCTGTTCGTGGTGTGGCAGGGGATTGGCGGCCCGGTGATCTTTTTCCTGGCCGGCTTGCAGGGGATTGACGAGAACCTGTACGACGCGGCGAAGATTGACGGCGCGAATGAGTCCCAGTTGTTGCGCTATATCACCATCCCGCAGATGGTGCCGGTGCTGCTCTTTATCGCGGTGACGGGCATGATCGGCTCGATGCAGATGTGGGAGGTGCCGAAGATTATCAGTTCGGGCGGCCCGAACTTCATGACCTACACGCTGGTGTACAGCATCCAGAACGATTCGTTTGCGGCGCTGGAGTTCGGCCTGGGGACGGCCCAATCGCTGGTGTTGTTCTTGCTGCTGCTGGTGTTTATCGGGTGGACGTTGAACGAGTATCGCAAGCAGTACGGCGTGTAGCGCCGGTATACGGGAGTCCCGACCATGCGACAACGGTTCCTGATCGGCCGCACGTTGACTTACGTCTTCCTGATCGTTTCCAGCTTCATCATGATTTACCCGGTGCTGTTCATGGCGCTAGGGACATTCACCGATAATCGCCGCTTCCTGGAGGCGGTGTTCCTGCCGATCCCGAACACGCTCAACCTGGATATGTTTAACCGGGCGCTGGGCGCCGGGGTGGGTGAGTCGTATATTTTCACCCTCATTCGGGTGGGGTTTTACATTTTGGTGACGGTGATCGTGGGGCTGGTGGGCGGCTACATCTTCTCGAAGATGAAGTTCCCCGGCAAGAACCGCGTGTTCTTGCTGTTCCTCTCCGGCATGGTCATGCCCGGCATTCTAATGCTGGTGCCCGCCTACCTGCAGATGGCCTGGTGGCCGCTGGCGGGCGGCAACAACCTCCTGGGCCAGGGCGGCACCGGCTGGATTGGGAAGTGGCAGGTGCTGTTTATCGGCGGCTGGGTGCCGGTCTTTGCCATCTTCCTACTCAAGCAGAGCTTCGATATGCTGCCGACGGAGTACGAGGACGCGGCCAAGATGGACGGGGCCGGTATCTTCACCATCATCTTCCAGGTTTACGGCCCGCTGCTCAAGCCGCCCATCGTGGTGCTGGTGATCTTCACCTTCTTGGGCATCTGGAACGATTACCTATGGCCGCTGTACACGGTGTCGGGGCATCCTGAGTTGTACCCGATCGCGCTGCGCATGCAAAGCATTGTCCTGTCTGATTTTTCGCCGACGCCCCTGGGCGCGACGAATTACCCGGCTGAAATGCTGCGCGCCTTCATGGCTCTCTGGCCGCCGGCGGCGGTCTACTTCTTGCTGCAGCGCTATTTCGTGCAGGGGTTGGTCAACAGCGGTCTTAAGGGCTAGCACCCGGCGGCGGAACACCGCCGAACCCCCCACACCGGGGCAGCGGGCGCCGGCGAGAGCCAACGCCGCCCGCCTGCCCCGGTGTGCGTGTTAGGGGGGCGTAACAGGAGTGAGACGATGAAACTGGGGATGGGGCTGTACCGCAATATGTTCACGGCGAACGAGGTGCGCTTCGCCAAGCAAGCCGGGGCCACGCACATCGTGGCGCACATGCCCGCCCCGGCCAGCCCAACGGCCGAGCGGGTGATGGCCCAGCACGGCAAGGCGGCGGGCCACGGTTACGGCGCGGCCAACGACCCGATCTGGACGTACGAGGGGCTGCGCGACCTTAAGGCGCTGGTGAACGCGGAAGGGCTGGAGTTGGCGGCGCTGGAGAATTTCGCCCCCGGCGACTGGTACGACATTTTGCTCGACGGGCCGCGCAAAGCCGCCCAGTATGAGCGCCTGAAGCAAATCATCCGCGACATGGGGCGGGTGGGCATCCCGGTGATGGGCTACTATTTCAGCATCGCGGGGGTGTGGGGCCACCAATACACACCGGAGGCGCGCGGCGGGGCGATGTCGGCGGGGTACAACCAGGCCAACGCGCCGGAAACGCCCATCCCGGCGGGCATGGTGTGGAATATGGTCTACGACGCGGAGCAGTTCAACCCGGCTGACACGGCGCATGTCCTGCCGCCGGTTTCCGACGTTGAGATACAGGCGCGCTTCACCGAGTTCCTGAGCACTATGACGCCGGTGGCCGAGGCAGCGGGCGTGAAACTGGCGCTGCACCCGGATGACCCGCCGATGCCGGTCTTCCGCGGCCAGCACCGCCTGGCGTACACCCTGGAACGCTACCAGCACATCCTGGAGCTCAACCCCAGCCCGGCCAACACGCTGGAGATGTGCGTGGGCACGATGCGCGAGATGGCGGGGAGCGCCTCCGACGACGACCTATACGCCACGGTGGACGCCGTGAGCGCGCTGGGCCGCGTGGGCTATGTGCACTTTCGGAATGTGCGCGGCCGGGTGCCGCACTATTACGAGACCTTCGTGGATGAAGGCGACACCGACATGCTGCGGCTGCTGAGCATCCTGGACAAAAACGGCTACGACGGCGTGCTGATCCCCGACCACACGCCGCAGATGGCCTGCGCCGCGCCGTGGCATGCGGGCATGGCGTTTGCGCTGGGGTATATGAAGGCGGCCATCAGCATGCTGCAACGGAACAAGGCGGGCTGAGGGCCATGCGCATCGTCGTCACCGGCGCGCGCGGCCGCTTGGGCGCGGCGCTCGTCACCTATTTGAGCGGGCTGGGCCACGACATTCTGGCGGTGGACGCCGTCCCGGCCGCCGGCGCGGAGCCGGGCGTGCAGCCGCTGCGAGCGGACCTGCGGGAGGCGGGCGAGGTCTACGATGTGGTAGACGGCGCGGAGGCCGTCATCCACCTGGCGGCCCTGGCCGCCCAGCGCATTTACCCCAGCGGCCACACTTTTTTCAACAACGTGGGCATGACCTGGAACATCCTGGAGGCCTCGGCCCGGCTGAAGGTGCCGCGGGTGGTGATCGCCTCGAGCTTGCAGGTCAACCACACCGTTACGCCGCGCACGCCCATCAGCTACGAGTATTTCCCGGTGGACGAAGAGCACCCGGTGTCGCCGCAGGATGATTATGGCCTGTCCAAATACGTGGGCGAGATCTGCGCCGACACCTTCAGCATCCACTGGGGCCTGACCGTCGCCAGCCTGCGCTTTCCGCTCATCGCCGCCGCCGAGCATTACGACCTGATGCCGCTGCCGGATATGGATGTGCCGTTGGGGGCGCTGTTCGCTTACGTGCATCAGGACGACGCCGTGCGCGGCTGCTACCTGGCCGCCACGGCCCCCCTGCCCCCGCGCAGCCACACGGTCTTCATGATGGCCGCGCGCGACTCCTCGCTGGGGGCGCCCACCCGCGCCTACCTCGATCGCTACTTCCCCGGCGTGCCCATTCGCCCGCAACTGGCGGAGTTTGGCTCCACCATTGACAGTTCCCGCGCCGAGCGGCTGCTCGGCTGGGTGCCGCAAGTCACCGTCAAGCGCTAGTCTCGCCGCCGAAGGACGCCCCTCCATGATCGCCTCCCGCCTATCGGGTTGGCCGCTGCCGCGCGTAGGTTTGGGCACCGGCACCTGGCCCATGAACCCCAGCACCACCGAAGACAATGTCCGGGCGTTACTGCGCCACCTGCTGGCCGGACCGCCAAAGCCGTTGCTGGATACCGCGCCGATGTATTGGCACGGCCACAGCGAAGAGTTGATCGGCAGCGTGCTCAAGGAGTTCCCGCGCCAGAGCTACTTTCTCGCCAGCAAGGCGGGCTGGGCGCTGCTGCCGGAGGGGAAGATCGAACACGACCTGACGCGGGACGGCATCCGGCGCAGCGTGGAGGGCAGCCTGAAGCGCCTGGGGGTAGATTACCTTGACATCTGCCACCTGCACGACCCCGACGACCGCGTGCGCGAGGCGCTGGACGTGGCCTTCCCGGCGCTGTACGAACTGCGCGACGAGGGCGTGATCAAGGCCGTTGGGTCAGGCATGAACTACTGGCAGCCGCTGGCCGAGTTCGCCCAGCGCGCCGACGTGGACTGCCTGCTGCTGGCGGGGCGCTACACGCTGCTGGAGCAAACCGCCCTGCCCCTGCTAGAGCTGTGCCAGGCCAAGGGCCTGCCGCTGTTTGCCGCGGGCATTTACAACAGCGGCGTGCTGGCGACTGGCGCGCGCAACCCGCTCACCTACAACTATGCGCCCCCGCCGCCCGGCGTGCTGGCCCGTGTGCAGGCGCTGGAAGCGGTGTGCGAGCGCCACGGCGTTAAGCTCCAGACCGCCGCGGCCCAGTTCCCGCTGCGCCACCCGGCCATTCGCAACACAATCGTCGGCGCTAACTCACTGGCCGAGTTTGACCAGACCCTGGCCGCGCACGACCAGCCGCTGCCCGCCGCGCTGTGGGCTGAGCTGCAGGCCGTGCCGCCGCTGGACCTCGCCCAAAACTAATACCTATGACCACCGAAGCCTACCAGGCGCTCGCCGCGAAGGAGCGCAACCAGGTCAAGATCACGGAGATCAAGGCCTACAAGCTGAAAGAGCACTCCATCCAGTCCCTCATCCGCGTGAAGACCAGCGCCGGCATCGAGGGCCTGGGCGAGGCCGGGCTGCCGGCCAACGTAGCGCAGAGCTACATTGACTTCATGCGCGACCGGCTGATTGGGATGGACGCGCTGGAGATCGAGAAGTGCCACGCCGAGATGACGCGCATGCAGGCGCAGTGGCACGCCCACTGGGTGCAGAACCCCACCGTCAGCGGCATCGAGATGGCGCTGTGGGACATCGCCGGCAAGGTCTTCAACATCTCGGCCTCACGCCTGACGACCGGGCGCTTCCGCGATGAGATCGAGATGTACATCAACACTGCCGGCCCGCAGGACTGGTTTGACCCGATTAGCTGCCGCGACTGGGCCGACGAATTGAAGGCCAATCCGTGGGGCTACCGCGTCTTCAAGTTCGGCTTTGAGTGGCTCAACTACCGGGGCGGGCGCATCCACCCCGACCGTCACCGCGGCGGCTTCCTGGCCCCCATGCTCAAGCAGTCCGAGCTGGACCTGATCCGGCGCGGCTACGAAAACTGCCGCGAGGCGTTGGGCTGGGATTACGACATCATCGTCCACTGCCACAACGAGTGGGACCTGGCCAGCGCCGTGGGCCTGACCGAGGCCGTGGCCCCGGCCAAGCCGCTGTGGGTCGAGGACGGCCTGCCGGTGATGTACAGCGACACCTGGAAGGCCTACCGCCAGGCCGCCAAGGTGCGGGTGATGACGGGTGAAAAGCTCGAGCACCCGGCCGAGTTTTTGCAGTTCATGGCCAACGGCGCGGTTGACGCCATGCACCCCGACCTGGCCTTTATTGGCGGCTTCACGGGCGGGCGGTACATCGCCGCCATGGCCGAGATCTACAACATCCCGCTCATCACGCACATGGCCGGCAGCTACGTGCACCTGATTGGCACCGCCCACTACGGGGCGATGGTGCGCAACTTTGTCATGACCGAGAGCCGTCAGCCGGTGAGCCAGCAGCTCTATGAGAACATGGCCGAGGAAGGCGTGGTCATCCAGAACGGCAAGCTTAAGGTGCCGGATGGCCCCGGCCTGGGCATCACCCTCATCCCCGACGTCCTCAATTCGCTCCTCGACGGCGACACCTGGGACTAGACCCAGCCGCCCTAGCCTGAACAGATCAAGGAACCCGCAACAATGAAGATTACCGATTTGAAGTGCGCTGTTATCGGCCAGAACCCGACCGTGCGCATCAACACCGACGAAGGCATCTATGGCTACGGCCAGGCCGAGAACGCCAAACCGTATCTGCGCTCGCACATCCTGTTCTATAAGCAGTTCATCGTCGGCGAAGACCCCACCAACGTAGAGCGCGTCATGCTCAAGATTCGGCGGTTGGGCGGCTTTAAGCCGTGGGGCAGCGCGGTCAGCGCTATTGAGATGGCGCTGTGGGACATCGCCGGCAAGGCCGCGGGCCTGCCGGTGTATAAGCTGCTGGGCGGCAAGGTGCGCGACCGTGTGCGCATCTATAACGGCGGCGTGCGCCACGGCGGGAACCTGCTATCGCCCGACGACTATGCGGCTGACCTCGCCAAGAGCGTGGCCGCGGCCGAGGGCTTCACGATCATTAAGCAAAGCGTGGGCTTTCACAGCGCCATGCCGCGCGACCTGCCCAACTTCTCCTACGGCGAGTACATCAACGCCCCGGCCCACCCCAACAAGGGCCTGCTGACGGAGAAGGGCCTGAAGCACGTCATCGCGTGCGTGGAGGCCATGAAGGCCGTCATCGGCGACGACATCGGCCTAACGCTCGACTGCGGCCCCGGCTGGGTGCTGCCCGACGCCATCCGCTTCGCCAAGGCGCTCGAGCCGCTCAATATCATGTGGGTCGAGGACTTGCTGTCCGGCGACTACTCGCCCTACAACCTGGCCGATGTGTATCGCGACCTGACCATGGCGACCAGCACGCCGACCCACACCGGCGAGCAGGTCTACCTGCGCCACAACTTCAAGGAGTTGATCGAGCGGCAGGCCGTGCGGGTGATCGGCCCCGACCCGGAGGACGTTGGCGGGCTGGCCGAGCTGAAGTGGGTGGCGGAGTACGCCGACCTGCACGGCATCCTGATGGCCCCGCACGGCATCTACGACGGCCTGATCGGCCTGGCCGGGTTGGTGCACGTGTGCGCCACGATGCCGCAGAACTACATCGCCTTTGAGTACCCGGTGGGCAAGCCGGATTGGTGGTACGACATCATCACCGGGCTGCCCAACCCGATCGTCAAGAACGGCCTGATTGACGTGTGGGACACCCCCGGCCTGGGCGTGGATTTCAACGTGGAGAAGGCGCGCCAGTACCTGCCCGCCGGCGACGAGAACTTCTTCGATTAGGGCGTTTAACCGGAGAGATTGGATTAAGGTGGTTATTCGATGAAAGCTCACATCCGAGCGCACAACGGCGCGCCGACCCTGTTTCTGGATGGCAAGCCGATCTACGCAAACCTGCAATGGATCGGCGGTTTCAACTTGCAAGACCCCCAGAGCGTCGAATTGACGCAGGCCGCTATGCGGGCCTTTGCCAAGGCGGGCGTGCACATCTACACGCTAGACGGCCTGAGCAACGACTGGTGCGGCCCGCGCCCCGACAACCCGTCGCCGTACGACTTCAGCGAGAACGCGGCGCGCCTGCAGAAGGCGATTGACGCCGACCCGGAGGCGTTGTTCAACCTGCGCCTGATGTTCGAGACGCACCACCTGCTGGACAACTGGTGGAACAAGGCGCACCCCGAAGAAGGCGAAGTGCTGTCGGAAGGCGAGGCGCGCTCGGCCTCGTATGCCTCGACCGTCTGGCACAGGGACTCGAAGGCCCTGCTGACCGCCCTGATCGCCAATCTGCGCGAGACAGGCATGTACGACCGCGTGATCGGCTACCAGATCTGCACCGGCGTGTGTGGCGAGTGGATCAAGAGCTGGTCGAGCATGGACCCGGCCAACGCCGACTTCGGCGCGCCGATGCAGCGCTACTTTCGCGAATGGCTGACCAAGCGCTACGGCAGCGATGCCGGTTTGCAGGCCGCCTGGAACCAGCCGGAAGCCAGGCTGGCGACCGCGGCCGTGCCTAGCAGCGCCGACCAGGACACGCCGGGGCATTACCACTTCCGCGACCCGAACAGCGAACGCCACGTGATTGACTACTACGAGGCGTTGGGCGAGTTGTGCGCCGACACGCTGCTCGACTACTGCCGCCACGTGAAGGAACTGACCGGCGGCGACAAGCTGACCGGCGCGTTCTACGGCTACCTGATGGAGCTGTCGTGGAACGACGCTTTCTTTGTGGACGGCCACATGGGCAGCGGCGCGGTGGGCCTGGCGGCGGGCGAGGCCGCCACCATCCAGCGCAGCGGCCACCTGGGCCTGGCTAAGGCGCTGCGCTCGCCGGACATTGACTTCTTCGTCAGCCCGTACACCTATGGCTTCCGCGGGCTGGGCGGCGACGGGCTGGCGATGCAGCCCAGCGAGAGCCTGCGCCTGCACAACAAGCTGTACTGGTTCGAAGAAGACACGCTGATGCACAACAACTTCGACCCGCGCAAGCGCATGCATCCGGTGAAACTCTCGCCGGCCATCTACAAGCGCAACTTCGCGGAGGTGCTGACCCACGCCCAGGGCATCACCTGGCTGGAGAACGACTACTTCCAGGAGGACCCGAGCATCGTGGACGAGTTCCACGCGCTGCAGGCGCGCTTTCACCAGATCGGCAACTGGGCGGTGCGGTTCGACCGCCGCCCCAGCGCCGAGGTGGCGGTCTTCCTGGACGACGAGTCTTACCGGTACGAGGCGAACAAGAACACGCTGAGCCTGCCGCTGATCTGGCATCAGCGGCTGATGAACCTCAACCGCTTCGGCGCGCCGCACGATCTGTACCTGCTGAACGACCTGCTGGAAGGGCGCCTGCCGGAGTACAAGCTCTATATCTTCCTGAACATCTTTCATCTGAACAACGACCGCCGCGCCGCGCTGAAGGCCCAACTGCGCCGGGCGGGCAAGACCGGCCTGTTTTTGTACGCCCCGGGCTATATCAACCAGGACGACGCCGCCGCGCCGCACAGCCGCGACCACATGACCGACCTGACGGGCTTCACGTTCGGCCTGGGCAAGAGCTACTGGACGCCGCAGATGCACGTGACGAACTTTGACCACGCCATCACGCGGGATGTGTCGCAGGAGCTGTTCTGGGGCACGAACCGGATGATCGCGCCAATCTTCCACCTGGAGGACGACGACGCCACCATCCTGGGCAACGTGATCTACGCGCTGGGCCGCAACCAGCCGGGGCTGGGCGTCAAGACCTTCAACGCGGGCACGCCGGAGGCCTGGAACTCGGTGTACTGCGCGACCCCCAACATCCCGTCGCCGGTGCTGCGCGGCGTAGCGCGCTTCGCCGGGGTGCACCTGTACAACGAAGACGGCGACGTGCTCTACGCCACGCCGCGCTTCCTGGCGGCGCACACGGTGAAGGGCGGGCCGCGCACCTTCAAGCTGCCGGCCCCGGCCGAGGTCGTGTACGATCTTTACAACCGCCAAGCGCTCGGCGCGAACACGGCCGAGTTTTGCACGCAACTGCCGCCGGCGAGCACGGCGCTGTTCTACACCGGCCCGGCCGCGGCCCTGCGCGCGCTCGAGGGCGGGCCGGCAGAAGTGACCGCATGAGCAAGGAAATCGTCGTTACCGGCGGCAACGGCCGCCTGGGGCGCGTGGTGATCGCCCACGTGCTCGCGAGGGGCTACCGCGTACGCAGCCTCGACCGCGCCGGGTCGCCGGCCTACCCCGACACAGAGCAGGTGACCAACGTAGTCGTGGAGATGAATGACCTGACGGCCTTCACCGGGGCCGTGCGCGGGGCTGACGCCATCATCCACCTGGCCGCCTTCAACGGGCCCTGGGGCCAGCCGCCGGGGGTGGTGTATTCAAACAACATCACCATCAACTACAACGCGCTGTCTGCCGCGTCGGAGTTGGGCATCAAGAAGTTGGCGCTGGCCTCCAGCGTGAATGCTTACGGCGGGCTGGGCAGCAAGCTCGGCCACTTCGACTATTTCCCGGTGGATGAAAAGCACCCGACCTACAACGAGGATGATTATTCGCTCTCGAAGTGGATCGGCGAGGTCACGGCCGACTCGTTCGCGCGCCGCTTCCCCGACATGACCATCAGCAGCCTGCGTTTTCACGCGCTGCCCGATGCGCCGCCCGTGCTCCAGACGGTTTACGAGACAGCCGAGGCCGGTAGCGCGCGCAATCTGTGGGGTTGGACGCTGGTGACCGAGGCCGCGCGCGCCGCCCTGCTGGCGGTTGAAGCCGATTTCAAGGGCCACGAGATCTTCAACATCATGGCCCCGCGCACGAACTCCACCATCCCTTCCATGGAACTGGCCCACCACGCTTACCCTAACGCGCCGTTTCGGCAGGCAGTGCCAGGCACCAACAGCCTGTTCGACTGCTCCAAGGCGGCGCGCCTGCTGAGCTGGGTGCACGCCGACGTGGGCTAGGCCGGCACGCCAGCGCCGGAAACAAGCCGGCGGGCTGGAGCGTCATGCTCCAGCCCGCCGATTTTCATTTTCGTCGCTGGTGATCGGCGGCTGCGCACGCCTGGGCGCAACGGCCGCTACCTAAACAGCCGCGCCATCAGCGGGTCGAGGCCGCCCGCGCACGCCTGAAAGTTTTCGGCCAGCGCCGCGTAGCGCTCGGTGTTGGCCGGGTTAGCGGGGTACTCCCGGTCGAACTTCAGGAACCCGGCGGGCACGTCCCAGCCACGCGCCCGGGCTGCCACCAGCGCGTCGCCGCGCAGGGTGCTCAGGTCGCTCTCCACCAGCCGGCGATAGGTCGAGCCAAGCACGTCGGCCTTGATTTGGTTCCACAGGTCGCTGCGCGAGCCGCCGCCCGACACGAATACTTCGTGCAACTGCATGGTGGGACTCAGGCGCGTCAGGTGCGTCTTGGCGCGGCAGTACTCAAAGGCATGCGCCTCCAGCAGCGAGCGATAGAAGTGCGCCCGGGTGTAGCCCAGCCCAAAGCCCAGCCACGCGCCGCGGGTGTAGGGCCGGGGCGGCGAGGTCTGCCCGCTCAGGTGGGGCACGGCCAGCACGCCGCCGCTGCCCGGCTCCAGGGCCGCGGCCTCGGCGTCTAGCGCGCGGTAGGCCGCGGGCACGCCCTGGGCCTGGATCAGTTCCTGGCAGAAGGCGTCGAGGAACCAGCGGTGTGTCAGGCCAAAGTGATTGATGTAGATCACGAACCAGCCGGGGTCGGTGGGCGACTTCATGTTGACGAAGAGCTGCTCGTCCACGTCGGGCAAGAAGTGGTCGGAGTACGCGCCCAGCGCGCAGGAGGTGCCGGAGAGGTCGAGCGCCTGACCTTGCCGGTTGATGCCGGACCCCGCGTAGGTGGCGGCGCCGTCGCCCGCGCCCGCCAGGATGGGCACACCGCGCGGCAGGCCCAGCCGGTCGGCCAGGGCAGGAGTGAGCGTGCCCACCACGGTCTCCGAGGCCACCGGGCGCGGCAGCTTGGCTAGCGGCAGGGCCAGGTCACGCGCCAGGTCGGCCTCCCACGCGCCGGTCACGGCGTTGAGCAGGCCGTTTACGGAAGTCATGGTGTGGTCAATATAGGCGTCGGCGGCGCTCAGGCCCGCCAGCACGCCCGCCAGATAGCCGTTCAACGGCACGAACTTGGCGAGGCGCGCATAGGCGGCCGGGTAATGATCGCGCCAGTAGAGCATCTTCTCTAGCTGCGTGGTCAGCCCGCCGCAGCGGGCCAGGATAGCGCGCTGGTACGGTTCGATCTGCGAGCGCGCCACGTTGCTGCGCGTGTCGAGGATGGCGTCGAAGTGGCCGACCGCGTTCCAGTCTGCGTCCACGCCCAGGAGGCCGCCCATCTGCCCGCTGCACACGATGGCCGTCACGTTCTGGGCGCGCCGGCCCAACTGGGCCGCCAGCCGCCGGGCGAGCGCCAACGCCGAGTTGAGGAAGTGCGCCGGGTCTTGCTCGACCAGCCCCGGCGCGGGGTAGCGCAGGTGGTTCTCCACCAGATGACTGCCCAGGCAGTTCAGGTCCTGGTCGAAGGCGCCGGCCTTGATGCCGGTGGTGCCCAGGTCGAGCGCAAGCATGATCTCAGAAGCGGTCATAGGTCACAGGGTTAGAGCGACAGGCGCGGCCAGATGGCTGTGAGGCTGGGTCACTTCAGTTGCACCGTGCCGTCGGGGGCCAGGCGCGCCACGCCGCGAGAGCCGTCGTAAAAGGCGGCGCACAAGTCTACGCTGATGGCCGCGCCCGGAGCCAGCGAGCGCACGGTGCCGGTCTGGCGGGCCACGGCAGCCAGCCCGTGAGCGGGAAAGCAGGTGGCAGGCTCAATCGCCATGACATACGCCTGCCCGTTCCAGGGGAAGTCGGGCGTGGCGCGCAGTTCTTGCCAGAACCAGGCATAAGGGTAGACCACACGCGGCCAGGCCAGGCCTACGCCAAAGCCCAGGGCGGTATTGGTCAGCGCGTACCAGGCGGTGGCCTCGAAATCGGTGAAGTAGGCCATCAGGCGGCGCGGGGTGGCCTGGTCGGGGAGGGTGTTGACCGCGGCGGCGCGCCCGGCCGCGGCGGGCACCGGCCAGGGGTAGCGCGAGCCGGCCGTCAGCGGCGACGCCGGGCCACTGGCCGCGGGGTCGGCCAGCAGGAAGCTGGCGCCCGTGTCTATGCGGCAGGCCGGGCCGATGAGGGGCGCGCCGAAGGCCGGGTGCTGGCCGCAGATATAGGCCTGCACCGCCGCACTGGTGTTGGAGACCTGCTCATGCAGTTGAAGCACCGGCCGCCCGGCTTCCAGCCGCAAGGTGCGCTCCAGCCGGAAGGGGCTGTGCGCCAACGTCACGCTCAGGCGCACCTCGGCGGCGCGCGGCCCGGCGCTAGGCACCGTGTAGTCCCAGGCGGAAACCGCCGCCTCGCCGTGAAAGCTGTGGGTCAGTCCCTGGTGCGCGTTGGCCGCGCCGCCGTTGGGGAACAGCACCTGCCATCCGCCGGAGTAGGTGTTCAGCCAGGCGGAGAGGCTTGGCTCACCCGGCGGCACGGCGCGGCGGCCCGCTTGCAGGCGGCCGCTCTTCCAGAGCACGTCTACGCCGCGCGGCTTGTAGACCAGCGCGTAAATGTCGGCCCCCTGCTCCGGCAGGATGGTGGCCGCGAGCAGGTCGTTTTCGAGCACCACCGCGCGGTTTCCCGGCGGCAGCGTCAGTTCGCGGATCTGGCAGGCAGGCGACATGGCGCAGGCCGGCGCGCAGGCGGTTATTCGGCGCGGGGTTTCAGGCCCAGCAGGGTCTGCGGGCTGTCGTAGAGGATGGCGCGGGCCACGGCCAGGGCGTCGTCCCGGCTGTACTGGCCGCGCTCCACGCGGGCAGCCAGCGCCCCAGCCAGCATTTGGCGCACCAGCACCCACTTGCCGTAGGTCCACTCCACACAGTAGGCGTCGGAGAAGAAGGCGACCTGCTTGTTGGCGGGCACCATGTCCAGCCGCTCATCTATCACCTGCGCGATGGCGCTGGGGAAGAAGTTGTGCCACCAGTAGCCCGCCAGGCTGAAGTTGGGCAGTTCGCGGGCCAGGGTGCACAGCGACTGGTTGGCGTGGCGGCTGGCCAACAGGCACTGGAAGCGCAGCTTGGGGTGGCGGGCGATCATGTCGGCCACCTGCCCGATGGTCTGCTGATTCAGGCGCGCGCCGCTCTCGAAGGGCAGCGGCTCGGCCCCGAAGCTGAACTGGAAGACCAGCTCGTCGGCGTGGGCTTCGAGCGCCGTCAGGAACACCTCGTTCACATAGCCGGCGTAGAGGCTGCGCTCGGCCAGCCCGGCCTGCGCGCGGCGGGCCAGCGCAGCGGCCATCTCCGCTGCACTGACGACGCGGAAATCAATGTCGGTGGAGAGGTGCGTGGCCATCGAGACCAGCATGGGGTAAGGGATGGCCTGGACGTACCAGTCCACGGCGGCGTGCACATCGTCCAGCGTGCGGATGGTGCGTTCGGTGGCGGGCCGGCGGCCGGCGCCGATGGGCACTGAGCCGGCGGGCTGCTTGCCCCAGCAGCGCTCCAGTTCGTAGAGCGCGGTGTCGAACTCGCCCCACTGCGAGCGGGTGAAGAAGCCCCACTCCAGCGAGTATTGCAGGCGGTCGTCGGCCGCGCCGGTGCCGCGCCGCGCGTACTCGGCACAGGTGCGCTTGATGTGGATGCGGTCGAGCACGCTGTGGTGCCAGGCTACGTCGTGGGCGCGCTCGCGGATCAGGTCGTCGAGCTTGCGCCAGTTGTCGGCCGTGATGGGCTGGTCCCAGCCATACAGGTCTTTGAGGATGACGCGGGTGAGCCAGAACATGGCTGTGTTGCGGATGTGCGGCAGGTAGGGCAGGGCTTCCTGGATGCGGAGGTGGGCCTCGGCCGGGTCGGGCCGGCCGGGGAACTCGGTGAGCCGCCGGCCGCTGGGCACGCCCGCGCCGTACAGGTCGCTGATGACCATGTGATAGAGCAGGATTTCGTGGAGGCCACGCGCCCCCAACTCATCGCCGATGAGATGGGTATGGGCGTCAATGAGCGGCAGGTCGGATAGGCCCGCTTCGAGTTCGCGCTGCAGTGTGCCCGATGTCATGGTGCTGACTCCTTGAATGTGTCTGGGCGTGGTGGCCGCTGAGTCTGGCCGCCGCCGCCCGCTGCCGCTGGTCGGCGTGAACCGCCCGCCAGCCATACCCTGACGGAGGGTACCCAGGCAAGCGGGATGGAGGCCGAGCAGGAGGGCGGCGGCGCGGATGGCCTCAGCAGAAGGCCCGGCAACAGGGCGAAAGGCGCGAAAAAAGCGCCAAAAATGCGGCGGTTGGACTATAACAAGAATACATGTCGGCGTCAATAGGTAAGCACCCCTTCTGCTAATCGAAGCCACTGACTAACTATTGACAATTAGTATGCTTCGGGATAAAACAAGTGAGTCACCCTAACGAGGATAATCTATTAATGACGGTTGTAACGGCAGATGTTTTGGGCATGTTGTGGTATGACCTGGACCGGCGCGAAGAGAATCTCCGCCGGGTGATAGAAGAGCAGTTGGCGCTGAACCCGCCGCCCACCAGCCCCGACCACATCATCGCGACGTACTTCTTTGCTTTTCGCAGCATGCGGCTCGAGCACGCGGTGGCGGAGATCAGTTATCACGCCACCAGCGGGGTCAAGCACCCCCCGCCCGGCTCGCTGCTGGCGGCCTGCTCGGCCACGCCGGCGGGCGTGGCGGCGTTTGACGGTACCGGCCGGCTGGGCCTGCTGCATGTCGCCTTCCCGCTCAAGATGCTGCTCCAGCCCGACGGCCACCTGACCTCGTGCGACATCTTGCACACCACAGCCGCCGCCATCATCTTCGACGTTTACGAAAACCAGGATGCCCGGCTGGTGGCCCTGCAAATCCCGGAGCGTGTGCTCCAGACCTTCCCCGGCCCGGCCTACGGCCCGGCGGGGCTGCGCGCGACCACCGGCCTCAAGCCCGGCGAGCCTGCCTTCGGCACCATCCTGAAGCCCACGGCGGGCATCACCCCGGCCGACGTGGGCCGCCTGGTGGGCGAGGTGGCGGGCTGCCCGCTGTTCGCCTTTGTCAAGGAAGACGAAGACCTGTACCCGCACCTCGACTACTCGCCGGTGGCCGAGCGCACCCGGCTGGCGGCCGAGGCCATTCGGCGTTCGCTCGACGCGCGCGCGGGCCGGGCGTTGATCTTTGCCCCGCACATCAGCGGCGCGCCGCACGAGATCGTGGACACGGTGCTGGCCGTGCTCGACGCCGGGGCGACGGCGGTGATGTTCAGCGAGAGCTTCGCGGGCGGCACGGTGCGCATGGTGCGCGAGGCCACGCGGCGCCTGGCGCGCCCGCCGATGATCTACGGCCACAACGCCGGCATCGGCGTCAAGACCCGCGGCATCTGGCGCGAGGTGATTGACCTGCTGGCCCGCCTGGATGGCATTGACTTTCGGCAGACCGCCCCGGTGCGGCCGGGCGCGCCTTTCCTGCGCCCCTACGGCGCGGAGTTCATTGCCTCCGAAGCGGCCCTGGCGCGCCCGCTGCCGGGCATCAGGCCGACCACGCTGGTGCGCGCCGGCGCGCTGGACCAGGGCAACATCGGCCTGAACCTGGCCGACGCCGAACAGCGCGGCATCGGGGAGCTGATCATGTTCCTGGCCGGGTCGGCCATCAACTCGATTAAAGGGCCAGACGGCAAGCCCAGCCCGCAGATCGGCATTGCGGCCATGCAGCAGGCCATTGAGATCCACCGCAGCGGGGAGATCGCAGCGGCCCCGATCGAGGAACACTTGCCTGCCCTGGCGGCGGCGGCCCAACGGCTGGGCCGGCAAGAACTGCTTGAGGCCCTGCGCCAGCGCTACCCAGAGCGCGCGTTCGCCTAGGGGCCGCGGGGCACGGTCGGCCGCAACACTCAGACGAGGAAAGGCACCGCTCGAACTGCGCTATTGGCGAGAACCCAAACGAGGCAACATGCTTGAAAGAGAAGAACGCCTGTCGAGTATGCTGGAGTTTATCCGCGATCATAACAACGTGAGCGTCAGCCAGCTCAAGGCCCGGTTTAACGTCTCGGCCGTCACCATCCGCAAAGATTTGGATGAGCTGATGAAGACGGGCTTCATTGTGCGCACGTTTGGCGGGGCCATGCCGGCCATCTCGAATGACCCGCTCGAGTCGTTCAACGTTCGCTCGCGCCTGCGGCAGTCGGAGAAGAAGCTGATCGGCCAGGCGGCCGCGGCGCTGATCAAGCCGATGGAGAGCATTGTCGTGGACGCGGGCAGCACCACGCTGGAGATCGTGCGCCACCTGCACAAGGTGCGGCCGGTCACGGTTATCACCCCCGCCGTCAATGTGGCCATGGAAGCCTGCGCCTACCCAGACCTGCACGTCATCATGCCCGGCGGCGGCATGCTCGACCGGTTTACCCTCTCGGTGGAAGGCGGCGAGGCGGAGGCGAGCATGAGCCGCCTGCACGCCGATAAGGCCTTCATCGGCGTGCGCGGTGTGGACTTTCAGCACGGCCTGACCGACACCGACTCGCGCCGCATCCTCCTCAAGCAGGCGATGATCAAAGCCGCGCGCCAGGTGATCGTGGTGGCCGACTCGAGCAAGCTCAACCAGGCCTCGCTCTTTGATGTGGCGCCGCTGGAGGCTGTGCACGTGCTGGTTACCGACCAGGGCGCCGCGCCGGAGGTCGTGGAGCAGTTCCAACTGCGCGGGCTGGAGGTCGTCATCGCCTCGCGGGCCCCGGTGTTGGCCGAGTAGCCCGCCGCCCAGCGCGTTAAGCACGACGGGCCAGTCCGTTTGGACTGGCCCGTTTTTGTTCCGGCGCGCCCGGCCGCCTACAGTTTCTTCAGCACCTCGGCGCTGCCGGTGAAATAGAGCGCGGTCGAGGCCGGCGCCAGGGTCACGTCGAAGGTCGCGGCGTTGCGCGCCAGCGGCCGGTCGTTGAACAGGTCGTGCACCAGTTCCACGCTGCGGGGCAGGTGGAACGTGCGCGGCCCGCCGGCCACGGTGTGCACGCTCAGCAGCTCGGGCGTGGCGTAGAGCACGTCGCCGGCCTCGCTGTAGAGGTGCACCCCGGCCCAGCGCGCCACGCCGCGCAGCACCGGCGCGGGGAGGTCGGGCGAGGCGCAGTAGACCGAGTGGTGGGCCGCGGCCGGGTCGCCGGTGTTGAAGCTCTTGACCACGAAACCGGGCTTGTTGCGTCCCAGCACGTACACCGTCTGCCCCAGGGTCACGGCCTGCGGGTCTTCCACGTGGAAGGTCGGGCCGATGGGGTTGGTGCTGCCCCAGAACCAGTCTTGCGGCAGGCCCTGGGTGATGGGGTGCGTGAAGTTGGTGACGTGCAGCATGTGGCTCCACGCGCCCGCGGGCCGGCTGAAGCCGATGCCGGTCAGGTCGGTCATTTGCTCTGAGTAATCGGGGTCGCCCTCCCCGCCCTGCGTGTCGCGGTTAAGCAGACCGGGCGCGTAGAGCCACAGCGCCGTGCGCCCGGCGCGCCGCAGTTGCTGCTTGAGGGCCGCGCGCCGCGCGTTGTTGAGGTGGAAGGCGTTGAGGAAGACGTACAGCTTATACGGCGGCAGGCGGCCGTCCAGCAGGTCTTCCAAGTAGTACACGTCGTGCGGCGCGCCGAAGCGGTTCAGACTCGCCACGCGCTGGCGCCAGATCAGCGGCAGGTCTACGTTGTTGTAGTTGGACTCGTAGTAGTAGCTCTCGTCGTCCAGGAAGACGGCCACTTCGGCGCTAGGCGCGCGGTCGAGGTGGACGCCCCACCGCCCCAACTGCTGAAAGCGCGTCATCTGCTTCTGGCGTTCGGCGACGTTGCTGGGGTGCTCGTGAAGCTCGTTGGTCTCGAACCAGGTCACGGCGTGGCCGTGCGTCAGCGCGTTGGCGAAGTTGCGCTGGTAGACGGCGATGGAGTCCTGGTAGCTCTGGTTGCGCCCGCCGGGGTCGAAGTTGTTGTGCATCAGGGCATCTTCTTCCATGAAGTAGATTTTGCCGTGATGCCGCAGGCTTTCGGTGGGCTGCATGGCCAGGCCGTCGCCGCCCAGGCCGCGGAAGGCGTAGGCGTGCGGACTGACCAGGAAGTCCACTGCTGGGGAGCGCAGTAACTTGCGCAGGCCCAGGTGGCCGCTGCGCTGCATGGTCGAGACCTCTGCCTCGGAGATGGACTGTGTGCCGGCGAAGAAGGCCATGTTCCAGGCCAGTTCCATCACATAGCCGAAGAAACCGCCCACCAGCTTCTCGCCGTTGGTCTCGCGCCGCACCGTCTCGGCGAAGCTGATGAAGTCATCGGCCGCCGCGTCGGAGAGCGCCTCGTAGAAGTCAATCACCTTCTGCTCGCGCCGGAAGTCGCGGAACGACTGCTTGGTGGCGGTCGTCATCTGCTCGGACTGGCTGGGCACGACGGCCGTGTTGAAAGTGACGGCCGGGTCGGCCCAGGCGGCTTGCAGGGCCGGCTCGCTGCCATAGCGCGCGCGCAGCCAGGCCTGAAAGTAGCGGCGCATGGCCGGGCTGTAATCGGGCGTGTCTTCGAGCATGCAGCCCACGTCTTTGATCCACTCGCCGGAGGAGCCGGCGCCGATCTGAAACGCCACGACGCGGTCGTATAGCCCGATCGCGCGCAGGTGCCTGATCCAGGCCAGCAGCGCCTCGTTGACCAGCACGCGCCAGCGGGCCGAGGCGAAGCTGGAGCAGCGGCGGAGGCCGTTGGAGAGCACTTCCACCTCGTCGGGGTAGGCTTCGTTGAACCAGTTACTGGGTGTCCAGCTCGTGTCTACGGCCACGCGCATCAGGAACAGCGCGTTTGGGTTGGCTTCCAGGTAGGTGCGCAGGCGCTGCTCGACCAGGGTGAAGTCGTAGGGCGTGGCCCGGCCGGGACCCGGCCCGACCCACTCGTGCGTGAAGTTATCCACCGAGTGGATGCGCACGCCGGCCTGGGCGTACTGGCGCGCGAAGGGGATGTGCTGCCCCAGATTGTCGGGCTGCATGTAGCCGACCAGGTGGCAGCCGAAGAAGGCCGGCTCGTCGTCAAAGAAGACGGTGGGCGTGCCGTTATGCAGTTTGAGTTGGGCTTTCATGCGTTCGGGGCCTTGGGGTGGAAGATCTCAAACCCGTCCCACTGCGGGTGATAGTCGAAGTCGCGCATGGTGGCGGTGATGTCCATGCGCATCCGGCGGTTGTGCGAGGTGGCGTGCACAATGGCGTAGGGGATGGTTGAGGCCAGACACTTGGTGATGAGCTGGTTCAGGTCGTCGGGGTTGGTGTAGGCCTTTTGGTCGCGCACTGAGAGCTGATGCTCAGTGTCGGGCGGCAGGTAGGGGCCGATGCGCAGGCAGATGGTCGGCAGGCCCGCGGTGAGGGCGAAGTATTTGCCCACGCTTTCGCCGTAAATTTTGCTGACGCCGTACATGTTCTTGGGCCAGGTGAGCATGTCGGGGAAGACCAGCACATCCTCGGGGTAGCCGTCAATGGCGTGGATGCTGCTGGCGAAGACGACGCGCTTCAGCCCGGCGTCATGCGCGGCCTGAAAGAGGTTGTAGGTGGCTACGAAGTTGTTGGGCAGCAGCGACTCAAAGGGCGCGTCGGGGCGGGGGTCGGCGGCCAGGTGCAGCACCGCGTCCATGCCGGCCGCCAGGCGGCGGCAGGTCGCCAGGTCGCTCAGGTCGGCCACGCTCGCCTCTACGCCGGGGAACGGCCCGTGGGCGGCTTCATCCCAGGGCCGCACATCCACCATGCGGATGGCGTAGTCTGGGGCGTGCTGTTTGATAAAGTGGCTGCCGATGCGGCCCGCCCCGCCGGTGACCAGTAGGCGGCGAATGGCCACAGGTTGTTGATCCATGCGTTGCTCCTCTTACCAGTCAACGAGGCTGTTGTCGGCGGGATAGTAATACTCGCCGCCCAGCTCTTCTTTATACGGAATGTGCCGCTGCGCCTCGGCTTCGTTGATGGTGAAGCCCAGCCCCGGCGCGGTGGGTAGCTCAATGTAGCCGTTGACGACCTTAAAGCTCTCTTCCAGCAGGCCCGCGCCCAGGCCCACATCTACCTGCTCTTGGGCCAGGAAGTTGGGGATGACGGCATCCACCTGCAGGCAGGCCGCCAGGGCGACCGGGCCGATGGCGCAGTGCGGGGCGACGTGCACGTAGTACACCTCGGCCATGTTGGCGATCTTCTTCAACTCGGTGATGCCGCCCGCGTGCGAACCGTCGGGCTGGATGAAGGCCGCCGCCTGCTTCTCGAGCACCTGGCGAAACTCCCAGCGGCTGAGCAGGCGTTCACCCGTGGCGATGGGGAAGGGCACGTGGTCGGTCACCTGTTTGAGCGCGTCCACGTTTTCTTGGGGCACCGGCTCTTCCACGAACATGGGGCGCATGCCTTTGATCTCGTGGCAAATCTCAATCGCCAGCGCGGGCGTCATCTTGCCGTGGAAGTCGAAGGCCAGTTCCACGTCGTTGCCGACCCACTCGCGCATCAGGTAGGCCTGCTTGACGAAGCCGTCAATGAGCGCGGGCGACTCGTGGCCGCGGAACTTCTGGCTGGGGCCCATCTTGTAGGCGGTGTAGCCCATGGGCTGCAAGTAGTCGAGCCGCCGGCGAGAGGCCTCCAGCGTGGCGTCATCTAGCGCGTGAATGCCCCAGTGGGCGTACACGCGGAGGCGGTCGCGCACCGCGCCGCCCAGCAGTTTGTAGGTCGGCACGCCGTAAAACTTGCCGGCGATGTCCCACAGGGCCTGGTCTAGGCCGGAGAGCGCCGAAAGCACCACCGCCCCGCCCCGGAAGAAGGCCGACCGATAGATAAACTGCCAGTGCCGCTCGATGAGCAGCGGGTCTTTGCCGATCAGGTAATCGGCGATCTCTTCGACCGCGCCGCCGGTGCTCTTGGGCTTGGCTTCGAGCGTGGTCTCGCCCCAGCCTACCAGCCCGTTGTCGGTGGTGACCTTGACCAGCCGCGTGCGCTGGCGCGGCGCAAATTGTTCTATCTTGGCGATTTTCATAGGTTCCCTGCTGAATTAGAAGGCGGCCAGTAGATCGGATGGGAGGGGGAATGTTTCGCGAGGCGCCTAGGCTCAGGCGAGACTATACACCTCTTTGCCCGCCCGACAAGAGGCATTTTTGCTGCTCAAATGTTGGGCAAGGCGCACGAACGGCCGCGGCGCAGTTGTGCCCCCGGGCGTCGTTCCGGCTGCGCGTGACCTGGTTTCGCCGGCGGGGTGATGGCCGGCGCGCTTCGTGAATTTCGGAGCAAGCCGCCGACCGCCGCATATGCACGAACAATGGGGGTCAGAATTCATGAGTGTACAGACTACACAAATTAAGCCATTTGGGTCTATACTCTAGCTGTCAGCTGGACCTAAGTTCTTTAGAGGAGAACCCGTATGAACAGCCTGCGCAAGGAATTCACCACTACCACGCTCGTGCTTATCCCGGTGGCCATCGCCATCAATATCGCCATCGGGCACACGATCTACGCCCTCAAGTTACCGTTCTACCTGGATTCCATCGGAACGATCCTGGTGGGCGTGCTGGTCGGGCCATGGGCGGGCGCGCTCACCGGCCTGCTCGCGAACCTCATTTGGGGCTTCACCGGCCTGAACCCGGCCTATGCGCCGTTCGCGGCCGTGGCCGCCATCATCGGGCTGTGCGCGGGCCTGGCCACCGAAGCGGGCTGGACCAACGCCTGGTGGAAGGCCATCCTCACCGGGCTGGTGGTCGGCCTGATCTCGGCCGCCGTCTCGGCCCCCATCTCGGCTTACGTCTTCGGCGGCGTCACCGGCTCGGGCAACGACGCTCTGGTCGCCATGTTTCGCTCGTTCGGGGCCAGCGTGCTGCCCGCCAGCTTCGGCCAGGGCGCCCTGACCGACCCAGTGGATAAGGCTATCAGCTTCTTGCTCGTCTGGGGCATCGTGCAGGCGCTGCCCGTGCGCTTCCGCGCGCGCTTCCCGCACACGGCCAAGGGCTAAGGCGCGTTCGCCGCGCATGTGACGGGCAGGCCTTCGCCAGGGGGCCGGCCCGTCCGCGCAGGCGGGCCGCGCCGCCGGTCGTGCCCGACCAACTAAGCCTGTACCTGCCCCGGCCCAGCCGGCTGCACGCCTGGCACCCCAGCACCAAGCTGGTGCTGGCGCTGTGCCTGCTGGCCGTCGCACTGCTGCTGCCGGGCTTGTGGACCACCTACCTGCTCTTTTTGCTGGGGGTGCTGCCGCTGGCGGCGCTGGGCCGGGTGGCCGGGCCGCTGCTGCGCGCTGTTGGGCCGCTGGTGCTGCCCTTTGCGCTGTCGGTGTTCATCATCCAGGGCTTCTTGTGGCCGGGCGGCACGCCGGTGTGGGCGCTCGGGCCGCTGAGCCTTAAGCGCGAGGGGCTGCTCTTCGCGGTCGCCGCCACGGGCCGTATCCTGGTCGTCGTCAGCAGCTTTGTGCTCTTCGCCCTGACTACCCGGCCCGACACGCTCATGCTGAGCCTGGTGCAGCGCGGCGTGCCGGGCGGGCTGGCCTATATCATCGTCGCCACCATCCAACTCGTGCCGCGCCTGCGGGCGCGCGCGGCCGCCATCCTCGACGCCCAGCGCGCCCGCGGCCTGGAGACCTCCGGCAGCCTGGCGCGGCGTTTTCGGGCGCTGGGTCCGCTGGTGGCGCCGCTGATCCTCAGCAGCCTGGTGGACGTGGAGGAGCGCGCCCTGGCGCTGGAGGCCCGCGCCTTCAACCACCCCGGCCCGAAGACCAGCCTGGTCGTCATCACCGAGGCGCGCTGGGAGCCGGCCGCGCGCCGGCTGCTGCTGCTGACAGTGCCGCTGGCGGCAGCGCTGCGCCTGGTGTTCGGCTGACCCGATGCTCAGCCTCGATCAGGTCACCTATCAGTACCCAACGGGCGAGCGCCCTGCCCTGCGTGACCTGACCCTGACCATCCCGGCCGGGCAGTTCTGCGCGGTGGTAGGGGCCAACGGCGCGGGCAAGTCTACGCTGGCCTACACGCTGGCGGGCTTCGTGCCGCACTTCTATCGCGGCACGCTGACCGGCAGCGTGAGCGTAGCGGGACTCGACACCACCAAGGCCACGTTAGCCGACCTGGTGCGCCGGGTGGGACTGGTGTTCCAAAGCCCCTACAACCAAATCTCGGGCAGCAAGTTCACCGTCCGCGAAGAGGTGGCCTTTGGGCTGGAGAACCTGGGCGTTCCCCGAGACGAGATGGCGGCCCGCGTGGCGGCCACGCTGGAACTGGTGGGCATTGCGGCGCTGGCGGAGCGCTCGCCGCTCAATCTCTCGGGCGGGCAAATGCAGCGCGTGGCGCTGGCGGCCGTGCTGGCGATGCAACCGCAGGTGCTGGTGCTCGATGAGCCGACCTCGCAGCTTGATCCCGTGGGGGCGAAGGAGGTCTTTAGCGCTGTACAGGCGCTGGCCGCCGCCGGGCGGGTGACGGTGGTGATGGTGGAGCACAAGCTAGAGTGGGTCGCCGCGTTTGCCGAGCGGGTGCTCGTGTTGGCCGATGGCGCGCTGGCGGCCGATGGCCCGCCCACCGAGGTGCTGGCCGAGGCGGCCCTGGCCGTCGGAGCCGGGCAAACCCGCTATACCCAGGCGGCGCGCCTGGCGCGCGCGCGCGGGGGCTTGCCCGCCGAGCAGCCGCTGCCCGTCACCCTGCCGCAAGCCGTGGCCGCGTTCGGCGGGCGACGAGCCTGACGCATGGATATTTGCCTGGAGCGAGTGACCCACACCTACCCCGGCGGCGTGACCGCGCTGGCCGAGGTTTCGTTGACGGTGCGCGCCGGCGAGGCGGTCGCCATCATCGGGCAGAACGGCGCGGGCAAGACCAGCCTGGTGAAACACCTGAACGGCCTGCTGCTGCCCACCAGCGGCCGCGTGCGCCTGGGCGAGGTGGATACCCGCCGCCGCAGCGTGGCGCAATTGGCGGCACTGGTCGGCTACGTTTTTCAGAACCCGGATGACCAGCTCTTTCAGCCGAGCGTGGCGCGCGAGGCGGCCTTTGGCCCGCGCAACCTGGGCTGGCCCGCCGCCCGCGCTCAGGCCGCCGCCGCTGCCGCGCTGGAGGCCACCGGCCTGACGGCCGTCGCCGCCAAGCATCCTTACGACCTGGCACCCGCCGAGCGCAAGCGCGTGGCCCTGGCCGCCGTGCTCGCCATGCAGACGCCCGTGCTGGTGTTCGATGAGCCAACCACCGGGCAAGATGCTGCCGGGGTGGCCCGCATAGGGGCGCTGATAGCCGACCTCCACCGTGAAGGTCGCACGCTCATCAGCGTGACGCACGACCTCGACTTCTGCGCCGAGTGCTTTGCCCGGGTCATTGTGATGGGCGAGGGCCGCGTGCTGGCCGACGGCCCCACGGCCGCCGTGCTCGCCCAGGCCGAGGTGCTGGCCCAGACGGATGTGGAGCCGCCTCAGTTGATGCGCCTGGCGGCCCAACTGCCCTGGGGCGACGCGCCGCTGCCCCTGACCGCCGAGGACTTCGCCGCCGGCTGGGTGGCGCGCCACCCGCCTGCGCCGACATGAAAGCGGCGGAGGGGTCGCCTCCGCCGCCGGTTCACTGCCCGCCGCGCCGCCCTGGCGGCCGTCAGTCGTCCTCGCGCGGCCGCCACATGTTTTTCAGGCCGCCTTCGGTAGACAGCGAGAGTTCGGCCCAGCGAGCCAGGTGGAGGGTCACCTGGGCGATAGCGGCGGTGGCGAAGACCTCTTCTTCGCCCGTCAGCTCGGCCAGCAGTTCTTCGCAGCCGGGGTTGTGCGCCACCAGCAGCGCCACCTGCACGGCCTCCGGCAGCCGCGCCAAGGCGGCCAAGTAGGCCTCGGGCGCGTCGTCGTAGAACCCCGCGTGGTAGCTGACCTCGCCCGCGAACCCGCTGGCTTCGGCCACCGCTTCGGCTGTCTCGCGGGCGCGCAGGGCTGTCGAGCTTAATATGGCGTCGGGGGTCAGGCCCTGCTCGCGCAGCCGCGCCCCCATGACGGGGGCGTCGCGCCGGCCGCGCTTGTTCAGCGGGCGGGCGTGGTCGTCCAGCGCGTCGTCCTTCCAACTCGATTTGGCGTGGCGCATGATCAGCAGGGTTTTTGACATGGCGGTTGTTCTAACGCGGCGGCGGCAAAAAGGCAAACCGGCCTGGCACTTCCATAGGGGAGGCTGCCCGGCCGGTCAATAAGGTTGCGCCGCGCCGCGCTGGTGTCGCCGACCCGCTGGGCAACACGGGCCAACGCGCCAGCGAAATGCGCCGACGGCTGAAAACGCAACTTCGTCTCTGGCGCGAAAAATGCGCGCCGCAGACCAGGTCAATTCGACGAAAACGCAAGGGTTGCCCGCCAAGAGCGCAGAGCAGGCAGGAGGCCGGCGGAAAAGTTCCCGAGGGGGGCATGGCCGCGCAGCGCCCTTCCGGGTTGTCACCCCGCGAAAAGCGTGGAAGCGAGCCAGGCGACCGGCGGTGTCCTCGCCTCACCCGGAATGACAACCAGCCGTGTGATGAGGCCGGGGTTCATCGGCCCCCACCGACACGGCCGGCGCGCGCCGGGCGGGTGGAGGGCCGGGCCGGGGCGGCGGGCCAGGCATTGTGACTGGTCTGGCGCGCCGCCCCGGCGATCTGATAGCGTTCTCAGGAGATAGCGGCCCTAGCCCAGCAGGCTTAACTGCTGTAGGCGGCGCAGCCCGCGGTGCTTGTGCTGCCGCACCAGGGCCTCGGTGATCGCCATCTGGCCGGCGATCTCGGCCAGGCTGTCGCCCGCCAGGTAGCGTTGAAGCACCTGCCGCCGGGGAGCGGGCAGTTGTTGCAGGCCGGAGCGCAGCGCGCTTTGGGCCTCGCGGCCCTCCAGCGCGCGCTCTAGGGCACGCGGGTTGGCGTCGTCTGGATGGTAGTTGGCTTCTTCCAGCGGCGCCCAACGCCGCGAGCGGCGCCGCGCCTCGCGGATCTTGTTGCGCGCGATGCCTTTGACGTAGGCCGTGAAGGGCACCCCGGCCCGCTGCTCGTAACGCCCGCGCTCGACTTCCACGTAGGCGGTCACGAGCGCGTCCTGGAGGATGTCCTCGTCGGTTTCGGCCGTGTTGTTCGTGGTGCGGATGAACTTGAGCACGGCCGGTCCGCCGCGCTCGCCATGCCATTCGGCCCAGGCATGGGCGCGGTCTTGCGGGTCGGGGTTGGCGCTGGGAAGCAGCCGTTTGACCAGGGCTTCATCGGAGTCCAATTGAACCATCATCGGCTGTTTGCCTTTCTGTACACACTGACACCCAGGGATAACCTGGTCGCCGGTTGACGTTCGGGGTCTAACGAAGTTGCGTATTCAGTTGTTAAGGCGGCGAGACGGCCGCGCGGCTTGCGTCTCGACCCCACTCCATGCGCTGAGGGCCGCGTTTGTGACAACCAGTTGGGCGGTGGCTCAGCACCGGTGGGCGAACAATTAGTATAGCATCGCTTGTCAAGCGGCGGCGCACTTTCGGCTTGGCGCGGCTAGTATTTCCGGCCGCCAGGGCTATAATGCAGTGTGCGCCGCCGGCCCTGTTTCAGTTGCGCCGGCCATAGGAGATTCCGATGGACAGCGCCCCTAGCAACCACTCCGCCTCTGGCAACGGCAAAGCGCCCGCAGCCCAGGCCGACTTGCCCGCCCTGGCCCAAGCGCCGGAGGCCCCGGCCGCCGTTCCCGCCGAGCCGGACACGCCGCCGGCCTCCGACCTGGTGGACCTGAACAGCGCCGACGTGTCCACTCTGCGCCAATTGCGCGGCATCGGCCCAGCCCTGGCCGAACGCATCGTCCAGTACCGCGCCGCCGTCGGCCCGTTCCACACGCCCGCCGATCTGCTGCTGGTGCCGGGCATCAGCCAGGCGACGTATGAAACCAATCGCGCCCGCCTGACGGCCGACTCGCCGGCTCTGCTGATCGGCCCCGCGGAGCAAAACCTGCCGCTTATTCAGGCAGAGGCAGCGCCCAGCCCGCTGGCCGTGGCCGCTCCGACGCCGGGCCAGCCCACGCTCCCTGTGCCGGTGGCCGCCGTGGCTCCGGCGGTCTTGCTCGAAGACGCCGCGCCGAGGCCAGAAGCGGCCCCCGCCGCCCTTCAGACGGTCGCTGAGACGCCCGCGGCGCTGCCGGAGCCTATTGCTCCAGCTCCCGCCGTTGCGCCCACCCTGGCGGCCCCGGTGGTCACGGGCACAGGCGCGGCGGAGCCGAGCACGCCGCCACCCGCGCCGCCGAACCCGGCCGCTTACACCCCACCCCCGCCGCCGGCGCCGTCCGCAAACGTGGCGGAACCGCCGACGCCGCCACCCGCGCCGCCGCGCTCGGTGTTCGCCTCACCCGCTCCCGCTCCCGCGCCGGCTCCGGCAGCGGCGACTGCCACCGCGCCACGGCGCGATTGGGCTGGGCTGCTGGCGATGAGCCTGTTTGGCGCGTTCTTGGGGGCGGTGCTGGCGCTGCTGGCCGTGGCCGGGTTGAACAACGGCACGCTGCTGCTCAACGAGCGCGCCGACGTAGTCAGCCTGCAAGCCGACCTGGCCGCCGCCAATACTCGCGCCGACGCGCTTCAGACGGAGGCCGACGCGCTGCGCGCCCGTCTGGAGGCGCTGGAAGGGCTGACCGACCGCGTGGGGGCCGTGGAGGCCAGCGTGGCCGAAGCCAAGACGGCGCTGGATAGTTTGGAAACGGCCGCGGCTGAGTTAGATAGCCGCGCCGCGGCACTGGAAGAGGAGACCACCGCCCTGACAGCGCGCACCGACACGCTGGAGAGCGAAGTGAGCATCGTGCGAGCCGCCGTCAGCCGCTTCGACGCCTTCTTGGAAGGGCTGCGCGCGCTGCTGGCCGACACCGCCCCGACGACCGAGGCGACCAGCACGCCCGCGGCGACCGCCACCGCGGCGGCAGCGACCAGCACGACCGTCAGCCCGACCCGCACCCCCGCCGCGCCGACGCGCACGCCTGCGGCCACCGCCACGCCCTAGCGCGGATTCTGAAAGGCCTCGCCATGTCTACCGCTGCCTCGCCCCTCCCCCAGCTTGAGGCGCCCGCCACGCCCGCTCGCCCCGATTTCTGGACGCGGCTCGGCGGCGCGTTAGGCCGCTTTTTGGGCTTTCTGCTGCGCCTGGTCTTTGTGCTGCTGCTGGCCGTGGCGCTCGGCGTCGGCGTCTACTACGGTTTGCCGTGGCTGTACCGCACCCTGGTGCAGCCGGTGCAGACGCACAGCACCCAGATTCAGGACCTGTACAACCGCGTGGAAGGGGTGCGCGCCGGTATCGAAGCGGGCCAGGCCGCGCAGAACGACCGCCTGACGGCGCTGGAGACCGCCAACGACGCCCAGCGTCTTCAGCTCGACAGCACCGTCACGCAATCCAACGCCCAGCAGACGGCGCTGGAGGCGCAACAGGAACAGCTCGACGCTGCCACCACGCAGGCGGGCGACATGGCGACCGCGCTGGAAGCCGAAACGAGCGACCGCGAGGCGCTGGCGACCCAGGTGACTGAACTGCAAGCGCAGTTGGCCGACCAAGCCGCCGCCCAGGCAACCGCACAGGGCACGCTCGACGAGCTGGCCCCCGCCACCGACGCCAATACCGCCCAGGTGACGGTGCTGCAGCAGCAGGTCAGGCTGCTGCGGCTGGAGAACGCCCTGCTGCGCGCCCAAATTCAGATAGGCGCGGAGAACCTTGGCGACGCCCGCACGACACTCACCACGACTGTAGGAGCCATGCAGACCTTCGTAGAGACGCCCGGCGTGTTCAGCGCCGACGATCAGGCCAGCCTGACGGTGCGCCTGAACGCCGCCCAGGCGCTGATTGACGCCGAGCCGGCCGCCGCCCTGGTTGACCTGGACAGCATCTGGGCTGAGATGGACCGGCTGCTGAGCCGGGAGTAACCGGCTGATTGGGCCGCACGCAAAAAGGACCGGGCCAACGCCCGGTCCTTTTGTTTTGGGCTGTCAGGCTGCCAGCGCCGCGAGCGCCGCGCCGAACTCGGCCATGGAGCCAAAACGGTCGGCCGGGCGGCGGGCCAGCGCCTTCATCACCACGGCCTCCAGCCCCGGCGACAGCGCCGGGTTGAGCGCCCGCAGCGGGATGTGTTCCGCCGAGAAGGGGCGCTCGCGGCGCGGGTCGCGCCGGGTGAGCAGGTGGTGGAGGGTGGCCCCCAGCCCGTAGACATCGCTGCGAGGCGTCACCACGCCGCGATGCTGCTCGCGCGGCGCGTAGCCCGCCGTGCCCAGTGGGTAGCCGCGCCGCCAGTGCGCCTGCGCCGCGGACGGCCGCCGCTGGTCAAAGAAGCCGGCTGGGAACGCCCGCGCCAGCCCGAAGTCGGTCAGGTACACGCGCTCGGCGCGGTCGAGCATGAGGTTGTTGGGCTTGAGGTCGCGAAAGATGATGGGGTGCAGCGGGTGCGTGTGCAGCTCAGCCAGCGCCGCGCAGAGCTGCCTGGCCCAGCCCACCACGCGGGCCTCCGGCAGGAAGCCGGGCGCGGCGGCGAGCGTTTGCTCCAGGTTGCGGCCGCGGATGAGCGGCTCGACCAGATAGGCGTGCGTGGCGGTGACGAAGCAGTCCAGCACGGGCAGGAGGGCGGGGTGGCGCAGCGCGGCGCGCAGGTCGGCCTGCCGCTCGCAGTCCACGATCAGCTGCATGGGCAACTGCTTAAGGGCCACCAGCCGCCGCCGGGCCGCGCGCGTATCGGCCGCCGCGTAGACGGTGCTGAAGTCGCCCTCGCCCACCACGCGCCGGACGATGTAGCGCCGCTGGAGGCGCGTGCCGGGCGGCAGCGGGGCTGGCACGGGTGGGCCGGCCTAGCGCGGGGCCGGCGGCGGCGCCTCGCCGGCGGGCCGCAGCCACACGCTGCTGGCGGTCGGTTGCATGGTGTCGTCCACCACGGCCAGCAGGCGCGCCGTCACGCCCGCCAGCTCCAGGTCGTCACGCGCGGAGGCGGCAAACCCGGCCAGGGCCTGGGCGGCGTCGTACTTGCGGCGATAGAAGCGCCGGTCTATCAGCACTTGCAGGCGGCGGCGCAGCGGCTGAAACAGCGCCGCGATGAGCAGGGTGGAGCCGATGATGGCAAGGTTGTTCTCACCGGTCAGGCCGCTAAACAGCCCTTGCAGCACCACCACCGCGCCGAAGTAAATCAGGGCCAACGAGGCCGTCAGGGCGGTGTAGAGCAGCGTGCGGCGGATGACGACGTCTATATCCCACAGCCGGTAGCGCAGCATGGCGAACACCAGGCCCAGGCCCAGCAGGCCATAGCCGATGACGTAGAAGATGCCGTTGACGAACAGCGCCGCCAACCGCGCCGGCGATGGCTGCCAGGGTGGAAACAGCACTTGCAGGGAGGAGTAGGTCAGCGAGGTCGCGAAGGTAGCGATCAACCCTACCAGCACCCACTTGGTCTGCTGGCGCTCGGTAGGAGTAGACACCTTGCGGTAGCGGTAGATGAGGGCGTATAGGCCGAGCACGACCCACAGCAGTGAGACCAGGTTGACGAACACCGCGGCCGGCCCGCCCAGCCAGGCGCTCGTGGCGGGTGTCCACAGCGGGCCAAGCCCGAAGGTCAGGGCCACCACCGGCCACTTCAGCCAGCGCGGCTCAACGCGCCCATTCGGAAAGATAAACGGCACCGGCATCCAGCCCACCGCGCCAACGCCGAAGGACACATCCGCCAGCCATTGCAGCGCGCCCAACTGGCTGACGCCTTCCACCAAGACGGTCAGCAGGACCAACGACATGAGCCACGCCACCCAGTCGTTGGGCCGCAACGCGAAGATGATGATGCCCGCCCCAACTATCGCCAGGCGAGCGAACAGGGACGCTCCCAGCACAAACCCCGTTATCACCGCCGGAGGAATGCCGGTCGCCCGCGCAACTTCCACGTCGGCCATTGTGATGACATTTAACTGGCAGGCGGACTCGGCCGTTGGGCAGTCGGCAAACGGCGAGATCGCGGCAATCTGCGCTAAGCTGGCGATAAACAATCCAAAATTAAGGGCGGCGAACAAGAGCCACACCAGGCGCGCGGCCCAGATGAGGCCCCGGCGGGGTGGCGAAGCAGGGGTAGAGGACATGGGCGGCAGCGCTCCCGTGGACAGAGTGCCGGAATTATATGCAGGCCGCCCGTCGCCGCAAGCGGAATCGGCGCGCCGGGCATCAGCGGGGAGGGCCGGGCAGCAATGGCGCCGGCCGTACCAGTACCTCCAGCCCAAGCACATTTTCGGCGAAATGGAATATAGTGTGACCCAGCCGATTTGGCGGACTCACCCTGGCGGCGAAGCATGGGCGCGAAAATACTGGTGGTGGACGACTCCCGCCACATGCGGGATTTCTTTACAGACTCGGTGCTGAGGCCCGCGGGCTATACGGTGTTGACCGCGCCCGAGGGCCAGGCCGGGCTGCGGCTGGCGCGGGAGCACCACCCCGACCTGATCGTGGCCGACTTGCAAATGCCCGGCCTGACCGGCTTGCAGCTCAAGCGCGAGCTGACCCGCCAGGGCGACACCACGCCGGTGATCCTCGTTACCGCCGAAGGCTCGGAGCAAGTGGCCTCCGAAGCGACCCTGGCCGGTATCTCCTACTACCTGCCCAAACCGGTGGATGTGGAGGTGATGCTGGCGGCCATTGAACAGGCGCTGACGGTTGAGCGTCTGCGCCGCGAGCGCGCCGAGGCCGTGGCCGCCCTGGAAAAGCGCGTCAACCAACTGGAGACGCTTCAGCACATCGGCCGCGCCCTGACAAGCCTGGGCGACCTCGAGCGGGCGCTCCTCATCGTGGTGGAGGGCGCGCTGCGGCTGACCGAAGCCGACGCCGCCGCGTTGTTCCTGCTCGAGGAGCGCGGCGGGCAGCTCCAGCAGCGGGCGGCGCGCGCGCCGGGCGAGGCCCGCGCCGCCGCCGGGCGCGCCCCAGCCGCCGACCCGCTGGCCCTGCACGTGGCCCGCACCGGCCAGGCGCTGGCTCACCGCCCCGCCCCCAACGCGCCGCCCGGACTGCCGCCCTACCCCGCGCTGGCCGTGCCCCTGCGCGTGAACGAGCACCTGCTCGGCGTGGTCGTGGTGGACACGCGCGCCGGCCATAAGGCCTTGCCCGACAGCGACCTTGGCCCGCTGACCACCCTGGCCGACACGGCTGCCGTCGCCATTGCCAACACGCGCCTGTTCCTCGAGCTGCAAGTGCAGTCGGTGACGGACGGCCTCACCGGGCTGTTCAACCGGCGGCACACCTTTGTGCTGGCCGAGCGCGAGTTCCAGCGCGCGCGCCGGTTCGGCCGGTCGCTCTCGGCGCTCATGTTCGACATAGACCACTTCAAGCTGGTCAACGACATCTACGGCCACGCGGCCGGCGACCAGGTGCTGGCCGAGGTCGCCAACCGCATCCGGATTGGCACGCGCAGCATTGACATCCCAGGCCGCTACGGCGGCGAGGAGTTCGTGCTGCTGCTGCCGGAAACCGAGCTGCCCGGCGCGGTGCTGCTGGCCGAGCGCCTGCGCCGGCGCATCGCGGGGCAGCCGATCACCACGGTGGGCGGGCGGCTGGAGGTGACGGTAAGCCTGGGGGTCGCCACCTCCAGCGCCGAAGTGCCCGACGTTAACGCTCTCGTCAATCAGGCGGACGCGAACCTGTACCTGGCGAAGAAGGCCGGGCGCAACCGCGTCGTGCCCGAACCGCCGCGCGAGCGCGCCTGAGCGGCGCGCCTGCCGGCCGGCCCGGGCGGCTCCGGCTCTGATCGAATTGGGGCATGTTTGGCAGGCTCAAATTCCACGCCCTCCTGACACGAAGGCCAAAACAGTGAAGACGATTGCCGTCCTGACCTCCGGCGGTGACGCCCCCGGCATGAACGCCGCCATCCGCGCAGTCACGCGCTCGGCGCTGGCGCTGGGTTGGCAGGTCTACCGCATCCGGCACGGCTATGCGGGGTTGATCGAGGGCGCCTTGGAGGCCTTCACGGCGCGCTCGGTGGGCGGCATCATCCAGCAGGGCGGCACCGTGCTGGGGAGCGCGCGCTGCCCGGCCTTCATGACCGAGGCCGGCCGCCGCCAAGCGCTGCGCCAACTCGCCCAGCACGGGGTAGACGGCCTGGTGGTCATCGGCGGCAACGGCTCGCAGGCCGGGGCGCAGGCGCTCGACGCCATGGGTTTCCCCGTGGTGGGAGTGGCCTCGACCATTGACAACGACCTGGTCGGCAGCGACGTGACCATCGGCGTGGACACGGCCCTGAACATCGCGCTGGAGGCGATTGACCGGCTGAAGATCACGGCCTCGTCGCACAACCGCGCCTTTCTGGTGGAGGTGATGGGCCGCAAGTGCGGCTACCTGGCGCTGATGGCCGGCGTCGCCGGCGGCGCGGAGTTCGTCGTCATCCCCGAAATCGAGATCACGCCGGAGCAAATCGCGCGCGAGTTATCCGAGGCCTACCGCCGCGGCAAGAAGCACGCCATCGGCGTCGTGGCCGAGGGCGCGCGCTCCAACGCCGCCGTGCTGGCGGCTTACTTCCACGAGCACAAGGACGAGGCCGGGTTCGACCTGCGCGTGACCACGCTGGGCCATGTGCAGCGCGGCGGCGCGCCCACGGCCTACGACCGCATCCTGGCTTCGCGCCTGGGCGCGGCGGCCGTGGCGACGCTGGCGCGGGGGGAGCACGGCGTGGTGTGCGGCATCATCGCCAGCCGCCTCGCCACCACGCCGTTGACCGAGGTCGTGGACAAACAGAAACCCATCTCGCCCGAGCTGTTCGAGCTGGCGCGCGTGCTGGAACAGTAGCAGCGATATGAATCAAAACCGGCCGGGTCACTGATTGACCCGGCCGGTTCGATGTGTGCCTTGATGGCCTGCGCCTATGCCGCCTTGGCCGCCTCCCACAAGGCGTCCAACTCTTGTAGGTTATAGCTGTCCAGCGCGCGCCCGGCCGCCTGGGCCGCGGCCTCCATGTGCCGGAAGCGCCCGGCAAACTTCTCGTTCGCCATGCGCAGCGCCGACTCCGCGTCCACCTTCAGCCAGCGCGCCCAGTTCACCGCCGCGAACAGCAGGTCGCCCACTTCTTCTTCCAGGGCGGCGGTGTCCTCGGCGTCTACGGCCTCCACTTCGTCAATCTCTTCCTGCACCTTGGCGCGCACGCCGCCGATGTCGGGCCAGTCGAAGCCCACGCGGGCGGCGCGGCGCTGGTAGGTGGCGGCTTGCAGCAGCGCCGGCAGCCCCGGCGGCAGCGTGCCCAGCACGCCCTTATCTGGCTTGGCCTGCCCACCGCGCTCCTGGGCTTTTAGCTTCTCCCAGTTCTCCAACACCTCGCCCACGCTGCTGACCTTGGTGTCGCCGAACACGTGCGGGTGCCGCCGGATGAGCTTGGCCGTGATCTCGGCGATGACCTCCGCCAGGCTATACTCGCCCGCCTCAGTCGCAATCTGGGCGTGCAGCACCACCTGGAGCAGCAGGTCGCCGAACTCCTCGCGCATGGCGTCGGGGTCGTCGGCGTCAATCGCCTCCAACACCTCGTAGGTCTCTTCCAACAGGTTCGTGCGCAGCGTTTGGTGGGTTTGCTCGCGGTCCCACGGGCAGCCCTCGGGCGCGCGTAGGTGAGCCACCACCTCTTGCAGGCTCTCCATGGCCGAGCTGACCGGCAGCGGCGGCACATAGAGCGCCGTCAGGTGAGCGATGTGCGGGCTGCGGTCTATCTCGAACAGCGGCAGCCACTCCACCCGCGCCTCGGGCGTGCCCACCGCGTGCGCCAGCGCCACCCGGTGGTCGTCGGGGTACTGGTTCATCAGCGTCAGCTTCACGTCCCCGGCGATCAGCGGCGAGTAGAGCTGCGCCACCAGCGCGGGCGCGTCGGGGTGAAAGGCGGGATGGTGCTTAGCCGCCAGGTCGAGCGCGTCGGCCAGTTGCAGCGTGGGCAGCGCGTCCACGTTCAGCGCCGCCAGCACCGGCTCGATGAACGACAGCCCGGCGACGATGCGCGGCGACTCGCCCGTCTCGGCCAGCCGGGCGCGGATGAGCTGCACCGTGGCCTCGGCTACCATGGGGTGCCCCGGCACGGCGTACACCACGCCTTGCGGCCGGCGGCCCAGCGCCAACACGCGCTCGGCGATGGTCTGGTACACCTGATCGAAGGCCCCGGTTTGCTCGTACACCTCGTCGAAGCTATGCACGGCCAGCCCGGCGGGCAGCCCGGCCACGGTGGGGTGGCGCGCCGTGCGCAGGTAGACCTCGCCCGCGGTGCTGAGCACTTCCCAGGCTTCGCGGGTTAGCTGGGCCGGGCCGCCCGGCCCCAGGCCCACAATGGTGATCGTCATGGCGTGAACCTTCCTCACCGATCAAAACGAAGAGGGCGAGACCGGTGGGTGGTCTCGCCCTGGAAGAATCCCAGCGCGGCGGGGCCGAGGCGGTTTAGCGCTTGGTGTAGGTCGGGGCCTTGCGCGCGCGCTTGAGGCCCGGCTTCTTGCGTTCCTTCTCGCGTGGGTCGCGGGTGAGGAGCACGGCCTTGCGCAGCGGCTTGCGCAGCTCTTCATTCACCTTGAGCAGAGCGCGCGCGCAGCCCAACTGGGCCGCCCCCACCTGGCCGGTGACTCCGCCGCCCTTGACCTGGATGCTGACGTCGTACTTGCCCAGCAGGCCGGCCGCGGTGAGCGGCGCGAGCACCAGGTCCATATCGCCCTGGCGCGGGAAGTACTCCGCGCCGGCCTTGTCGTTGCAGATCACGGCGCCTTCGCCGGGGGCCAAGCGCACGCGGGCGGTGCTGGTCTTGCGGCGGCCGACGCCTTCGTAGTATTGAGCTGCCATCGTTCTTCTTCTGCCTCCGATTACTTCAACTCAGCCGGCTTCTGGGCGGCGTGCGGATGATCCGCGCCCCCATAAACCTTCAGTTTCTTGAGCATGGCGCGGCCCAGGCGGTTGTGCGGCAACATGCCCCAGACGGCGTGCTCGATCACCCGGTCGGGGTGCTGGGCCAACTGGTCGCGCAGCGAGATGCTGGTCATGCCGCCGGGGTAGCCCGAGTAGCGGTAGTAGAACTTCTCGGTCAACTTGTTGCCGGTGACGGTAACCTGGGCGGCGTTGATGACGATGACGAAATCGCCCGTGTCCATGCCCGGCGTGAAGATGGGCTTGTGCTTGCCGCGCAGCACCGCCGCGACTTTGCTGGCCAGGCGGCCCAGGCTTTGACCGGCGGCGTCTATCACGTACCAATCGTGGGTGATATCGGCCTGCTTGGTAACAAACGTCTTGAACATTGGCTTGCGTACTCCTGCGTCTACGGTGCGCTTTTCAGCGCCGGCCGGCGGCGGCGGCTGGTGGCCGCCAGGCCTGCGGGCCGAATTAGTACAGAACTGCGATCAGACACAACCCCTGCGGCGGGGCAGCGGGCGGGCATTGCGCCCGGTCGGCCGCGGCCAGCAGCGCCTCGAACTGCGCCGGTGTCAGCGCGCCCTGCCCGACCTGCTTGAGCGCCCCGACCAGGCTGCGCACCATGCGAAACAGGAAGGCTTCCGCCTCGATCTCAAAGGTGTGCCAGCCGTCCGCGGCCGCGCGCCACTCGGCGGCCGTCACCGTGCGCACCGTATTGCTGCCCTGGTCGGGGTCGGCGCCAAAGGTGGCGAAGTCGTGGCGGCCCAGCAGCGCCGCGCTAGCCTGCTGCATGGCCGCCAGGTCGAGCGCGGGCCAGACGTGCCAGCTAGAGCGCGCCGCGAGCGGCGAGCGCACCGGATGATTGTAAAGGGTGTAGCGGTAGCGCCGGGCCCGCGCGCTGTAGCGCGGATGAAACTCCGGCGGACATTCCGCCACGCTCTGCACCGCCACGTCGGCGGGCAAATTGGCGTTCAGCGCCCGGCCCAGGGCTTCGGAGCCGTGCCGCCAATCAAGCTCAAAGGCGATCACCTGGCCGCTGGCGTGCACTCCGCTGTCGGTGCGGCCGGCGCCCAGCACCGCCCGCCCCTGCCAGCCGATTCGCGCCAGGGCAGTTTCCAGTTCGCCCTGCACGGTGCGCCCATTCGCCTGGCGCTGAAACCCGAGCAGGTCGGTGCCGTCGTACTCCACGACGGCGCGGTAGCGCCCACCCGCGACGGCCGACATGCTTTGGCCTGGGGGGTGCGCGCCGCCCAGACTACTCCTCGACCATCTCCAGCAGCACTTCTTCGGCGGCGTCGCCGAGGCGCGCCCCGAGCTTCAGGATGCGCGTGTAGCCGCCGGGGCGCTTCTCGAAGCGCGGCGCGATGGTGGTGAACAGCTTGTGCACGATGGCCGGGTCGTTCAGGCGGGCGGCCGCCAGGCGCTGCGCGCTGACGTAGCGGGCGCGGGCCTGCGGGGTGTCGGTGGCGTTGGCCTTGTTGCCGCGCTTGGCCAGGGTGATCAGCTTCTCGGCGTCGGAGCGAACGAATTTGGCCTTGGCCGCGGTGGTCTTGATGCGCTCGTGCTCAAACAGCGCCTTCAACAGGTTGCGGCGCAGGGCGTTGCGTTGGGGGGCCGAACGGCCGAGCTTGCTCCCCGAAATCTGGTGCTTCATTCCGGCTTGTCTCCATTTTCAGCGGGCTTGGCGGCCGCCGCGGCGTCGCCGTCCTTCAGGTAGCCCTTTTCGCGCAGCTTGTCGCGCAGTTCGTCCAGGCTCTTGTCGCCGAAGTTGCGGATGGCGAGCATGGTTTCTTCGCCCTTGGCGAGCATGTCCATCACTTCGCCGACGGTGGTAATGCCCGTGCGCTTGAGCGAGTTGAACACGCGCACCGACAGGTCGAGGTGCTCAATGGGGGTCTCGTAGACCTCGCTGGAGACCTTGGGCAGGTCTTCCGGCGCGGCCACGACGGCCTGGAGCGACTCTTCGGTGACGCCGGCCACCAGGCGCAGGTGCGACATGAGGATCTGGGCGCTCTGGCGCAGGGCGGCCTCGGGCCGAATGCTGCCGTCGGTCCAGATATCCATGACCAGCTTGTCGAAGTTGGTGATCTGGCCGACGCGGGCGCGCTGCACGTCGAAGTTGACGCGCTTGACCGGGCTGTAGATGGCATCTACCGGCACTTCGCCGATGGGCAGCCGGCCGCGCTCTTCGGCGGGCGAATAGCCGCGCCCGCGCTGCACGGACATTTCGATCTCCAGCTTGGCCTTGTCGTTATCCACGGTGAACAGGTACAGGTCGGGGTTAATGATCTCGACCTCGGCCGGGCAGATGATGTCGGCGGCGGTGACGGTGCCCTCGCCGCGCACGTCCAGGCGCAGGCGCGAGGTTTCGCCTTCGTGCAGGATGAGCCGCAACTGCTTCACTTGCAGCAGCAGCTGGGTCATGTCTTCCTTGACGCCCGGGATATCGGAGAACTCGTGCGCCACATCGGAAACGCGCAGCGAACTGACGGCCGCGCCTTCGAGCGACGAGAGGAGCACGCGCCGCAGGGCGTTGCCGAGGGTGACGCCGTAGCCGCTTTCGAGCGGGCTGATGAGGAACTTGCCGTAGTTGCGCGAGGTAGTTTCGGCTTCGATCTTCGGCAAGACCATGCTGTTAGTCAATGTCATAAGTTTTGTCTTCCCCTCAGGGCACCCTGTGAAACCGCGCCCGAGGCTATTCGGTTTGCACCGCCAGACAAATCCGCCCGGCGCCGATCCGGAGACCGGCGCCGGCCGGACAGTTCACGATTACCGCGAGTAGAACTCGACGATCAGTTGTTCGTTAAGGTTCGCGTCAATTTCTTCCCGGGCCGGCAGGCGGTTCACCTTGCCGGTCAACAGGGCCGGCTCGGCGCTCAGCCAGTTGGGCACGCCGGAGCGCTTGTCGCCTTCGCCGGACTTCAGGTCGGTGAAGTAGGGGCGGCGCTGCGAGCCGGGGCGCACTTCAATCAGGTCGCCGGGCTGCACCTGCATGGAGGGCACATCGGTGCGGCGGCCGTTGATGTTGAAGTGGCCGTGGGTCACCAGGTTGCGGGCCTGGGCGCGGTTGGCGGCGAAGCCCAGCCGGTAGACGACGTTGTCGAGGCGGCGCTCCAGAATTTGGAGCAGGACCGCGCCGGTGACGCCGCGGCTCTTGATGGCCTGGCGATAGTAGCGGCGGAACTGGGCTTCCAGCACGCCGTAGACGCGGCGGGCCTTCTGCTTTTCGCGCAGCTGCAGCAGGTAGTCGGACGAACGGTTGCGCTTGAACTGCCCTTCCTTGCCATGCTGGCCAGGCGGGAAGTTGCGCTTCTCGATCGCGCATTTGGGCGACAGGCAGCGCGCCCCCTTGAGGTAAAGCTTTTCGCCCTCGCGCCGGCACAGCCGGCACACCGGGCCGATGTATTTCGCCATAGTTCGGTGTTATTCCTTCCAGGCGGCGGCCCGGCTCCAGGGGACCCGGACCGCCAGCGAGCCTTTTAGACGCGGCGTTTCTTGGGCGGACGGCAGCCGTTGTGCGCCACCGGGGTCACATCGCGGATCGAGCGGACCCGGATGCCGGTGCTCTGGATGGCGCGGATGGCGGCCTCGCGGCCGGGGCCAGGCCCTTTGATGAGCAAATCAACCTCGGCCATGCCCAGGTCCATGGCGGCCTTGGCCGCGTCCTGAGCCGCCATGCGGGCGGCGTAGGGCGTGCTCTTGCGCGAGCCTTTGAAGCCCGCGGTGCCCGCCGAACCCCACGAGATGGCGTTGCCCTGCGTGTCCGTCACCGTGACGATGGTGTTGTTGAACGACGCATGGATGTGAATTTGCCCATTGGCCGGGGCGCGCTTGGTGCGCTTGGCGGCCGTGCGGCGCGTGCCTTTTGCAGTTCGTCCCATCTTTCCTCGCTCGTTGTGTGCGACACTGCTCGGCCGGCCGCGCTGCTGCTTCCGCGTAGCGGGCGCCGGGGGGCCAGGTTGTCAGCCGCGGGCTGGAAGGGTAGCCCGAACAACCCAGCCGCCGGGCGCCGCCCCATGCGGGCGGCCGGCGAGCAGAAGTTACTTACTTCTTCTTGGCGCCGCGGCGGCGACCCCGCCCGGCGACGGTCTTCTTGATGCCCTTGCGGATGCGGGCGTTGGTGCGCGTGCGCTGGCCGCGCACCGGCAGGTTGCGGCGGTGGCGCAGGCCGCGGTAGCAGCCGATTTCGGTCAGCCGCTTGATGTTGAGCTGCACCTCGCGGCGCAGGTCGCCCTCGACGATGTAGTGCTGGCCGATGTAGTCGCGCAGGGCGGCCACTTCGGCTTCGGTGAGGTCGCGCACCCGGGTGTCGGGGCTGACGTTGGTGGCGGCCAGGATCTGGTGGCTGGTGTGCAGCCCCACGCCGTACAGGTAGGTCAGGCCGATCTCAACGCGCTTTTCGCGGGGCAGGTCAACGCCTTCAATACGTGCCATACGATGTCTCTTTCACTCCATGCATGCCGTGCGGCGTGGCGCCGGGTTAGCCCTGGCGCTGCTTGTGCTTCGGATTATCACAGATCACATACACTTTGCCCGACCGACGCACAATTTTGCACTTCGGGCAGCGCTTACGAATGGAAGCCTGAACCTTCATCGCGATTTCTCCCAACCAGCCGGCGCTATGCCGCTAAAGCGGTTGATTATACCCGCCGGCTGCCTATTCGTCTAGGGCTTGTTTTTGGCCCGCCGCTGGGTGAGTATTTCGGGCTCACCCTCGGTCACCGCCACGGTGTGCTCAAAATGCGCCGTCAGCGACCCATTGGCGGAGACCACTGTCCATTGGTCCGGCCGCACCCGTGTGTCGGCCGTGCCCACCAGCACCATCGGCTCCAGGGCCAGGGTCATCCCCGGCCGCAGCGGCGTGCCTGTGCCCGGCCGCACGTAGTAGCAGATTTCCGGGTCTTCGTGCATCTGCCGCCCGATGCCGTGGCTGGTGTAGTCGCGCACCATGCAGAAGCCGTGATCTTCCACGTACTGCTGCATGGCCGCCGCCACATCGCCGGTGCGTTGGCCCGGCCGCGCCAGCCGGATGCCCACGTACAGCGATTGTTCCGTGATCTCGATTAGCCGCGCCGCCAGGGGGCTGAGCGTGCCCACCCCCACCGTCAGGGCGGCGTCGGCGTAAAAGCCCTGGTAGCGCGTGCCGCAGTCCAGGCTGACTACATCGCCCTCGCGCAATTCGCGCTTGCCGGGCAGCCCGTGCACCAGTTCGTCGTTCACGGAGACTGTAACCGTGAACGGGTACGGATACGGCCCCGGGTACCCCTTGAAGGCGGGCTGCGCGCCCCGCCCGACGATGACCTTCTCGGCCAAGGTGTCGAGCGCCTGGGTGGTGAGGCCGGGCCGCACGGCCGCCGCCATCTCAGCCAGGGCCTCGGCGTTAATCTGCCCGGCCTGGCGCATCAGGTCTAGCTCGCGAGCGCTCTTGCGCTCCACGCCCGCCCGGCGTGGCGCGGCCGGGGGGCGCAGCCGGCTCATGTGCGCGCCGACAACGCGGCCAGCAGGTCGGCCGTTACCGTCTCAATGGCCTGCTCGCCGTCTATGGCCGCCAACAGGCCGCGCTCGCGGTAGTGGGCGATGAGCGGCGCGGTCTGCTCGAAGAACACTTTGATACGCCGGCCCTGCACCTCGGCGGTGTCGTCGGCGCGCTGGTAGAGCGCGGTGCCGTCTACATCGCACACGCCCGCCTGCTTGGGCGGGTTGAATAGCAGGTGATAGGTGTGCTGCTCGGCGCCCTGGCACACCCAGCGGCCCGCCAGCCGTTCGAGCAGCACGCCGTCGGCGACTTGAATGTAGAGCACGACGTTGACGCGCCCGCCGAATTCGGCCAGCAGCGCGTCGAGCGCGGCCGCCTGCGGCTGCGTGCGCGGGAAGCCGTCGAGCACGACGCCGCCCGCCGCGTCGGGCTGCTGCAGGCGCTGACGGATCATGCTGACGGTCACGTCGTCGGGCACCAACTCGCCCCGGTCCATGTACTGCTTGGCGAGTTGCCCCAGCGGCGTCTGGCGCTTGAGGTTGTCGCGGAACAGGTCGCCAGAGGCGACTTGCGGCAGACCAAGTTTCTCGCGCAGCACCTGGGCCTGGGTGCCTTTGCCCGCCCCCGGGCCGCCGATCAGCAGGATGTAGGTCGGCATACGTCTAGCGCACGAGCAGGGTGTCGTCGTACCCGCGCAGCTTGAGTTCCGCGTCAAGCCCAAAGAACGTGTCGCGCACCACGCCGACGACGATGAGCAAGCCGGTGCTCAAGATGGAGATGTTGGTGGCGCCGGGGATGACGTTTTTGACCAGGAAGGGCAAGACCGCCACGATGCCCAGGAACACCGCGCCCGGCAGGGTGATGCGACGCAGCACTTTCATCAGGTATTTCTGCGTGGCGGGGCCTTTGGTCACGCCGGGCACCTGCGCGCCGGCCCGCTTGAGGTTCTCGCCGTAGTTCTGCTGCGAGAAGATCACGTCGGTGTAGAAGTAGGTGAAGCCCACCACCATCAGGAAGAACAGCAGCCAGTACCAATCGCTCTGGCCGCCGAACAGGTTGCTGATGCCGACGGCGGTGCCGGCGATCCAGGGGGTGGTGGAGGCGACGAAAAACTGCGCGATGATGGCGGGGAAGGTGAGGATGGACTGGGCAAAGATCACCGGGATCATGCCGGCCATGTTGACTTGCAGCGGCAGGTTGCCGCGCACGGGCATGCTCTGGCGGTTGCCCATGCGCCGGCCGGGGTACATGACCGGCACGTTGCGCCGCCCCTGCTGCACCACCACGATGGCGAAGACCGCCGCCACCACGATGACAATGAAGAAGAACAGGGCCACCCAGCGGGTGCTCTCGTTGGAGAGGATGCTGAGCAGGTTCGACGGGATGCGCGAGACGATGCCGGCGAAGATGATGAGCGACAGGCCCTGGTTGCGGACGCCGTATTCCGAGATCAGTTCGCCCAGCCAGATGGCGAACATGGTGCCGCCGGTCATGGAGATGATCATGGTCAGGGTGGGCAGGTTGAAGCCCAGATCACTGCCAAAGGTGAGCAGCGGCAGGCTGGTGGCGCCGCCCAGCGAGAGCATCAGGCGGATTTGGCCAAAGGCGTTAAGCGCGGCCATGGGCACGGCCAGGTAGTAGGTCCAACGCTCCTGGAACTCGCGGCCCTGGCGCGGGTCTTCTTCCATGATGCGCTGCAGGCGCGGGATGATGGGCACCAGCAGTTGCAGGATGATTTGGGCGGTGATGTAGGGGTAGACGCCCATGGCCAGCACCGAGAAGGTGCTGACCGTGCCGCCCGACAGCAGGTCGAGCAAGCCCACCAGCGTGCCGGCCCCGCCCGCCCCCGCCTGCGACATGATCTGGGCCACCGCTTCGCGGTTCACGCCCGGCACGGGGATGTGCGCGGCCAGCCGGTACACGAGCAGCAGCCCAAAGGTGAGCAGCAGCCGGTTGCGGATGTCAACAGCGGTCCACAGATAACGCCACGCGGAACGTTTCATGGCCTGGGCCTTATTCGGCCGGGATGATTTCGACTTTGCCGCCGGCCGCTTCGACCTTGGCGATGGCCGACTGGCTGGCGCGGTGTACCTTGATGGTCAGCGGGTGGCGGATGGCGCCGCGGCCCAACAGGGCGACCGGCCGGTCGCCGCCGCCCTTGAGCAGGCCGGACTGCGCCAGCAGTTCGGGGGTCACTTCGCTGTTGGCGGCGAAGGCGTCCAGCCGGTCTACATTTACTTCGGCGTATTCTACCCGGCGAATGTTGGTGAAGCCGCGCTTGAAGGGCAAGCTGCGATAGAACGGCAGGTTGCCGCCCTGGCGATAGAGCGAGCCGCCCTTGGCTCGGCGGGCGCCCTCGCCCTTGGTGCCGCGGCCGGCCGTTTTGCCCTGGCCCGCCGCGATGCCACGGCCGACGCGCTTCTTGGGGCGCTTGGCGCCGGGATTAGGAACGAGATCGTGTAGCTTCATGGAGCTTTCCTCTTCAAACAAAAGCCCAGCGGCTTAGAGTTCTTCCACCGTGACCAGATGCAGCACCTTGGCGATCATGCCGCGCACCGCCGGGGTGTCGGCCTGCTCGACGGCCTGATGCAGCTTGCGCAGGCCCAAGGCCCGCACGGTGTCTTTGTGCCGCTGGGTGTTGCCCAGCGGGCTGCGCACCAGGGTGATGCGCAGTTTCTTCGCGGCGGCGTTACTGTTGGGGCTTGCCATTGGTCGGCTTCCGATTCCAGAAGGGCGTCACCGTGCGGGCGTTTTTGCCGCGGCGCTGCGCCTCCAGCTCAACGTTCTTCAGTTCGTTCAGCGCCTTGATCGTGGCGTAGACCACGTTCAGCACGTTGGCGCTGCCCATGCTCTTGGTCAGGATGTCGCGCACCCCGGCGGCTTCGAGCACGGCGCGCACCCCGCCGCCGGCGATGACGCCCGTGCCGGGCGAGGCCGGGCGCAGCAGCACTTCGGCCCCGGCGTGGCGGGCCACGACTTCATGCGGGATGGTGGTGCCGGCCAGGTTGACGGCCTTGAGGTGGTGGCGGGCGCGGTCGGTCGCCTTGCGGATGGCATCGGGCACGACGCGGCTCTTGCCCACGCCCACGCCCACGCGGCCCTTGTTGTCGCCGACGACGATGACGGTGCGGAAGGCGAAGCGCCGGCCGCCCTTGATGACTTTGGCGACGCGCGAAATATCCACCACGCGCTCATCTAGCTCTTCGCCGCGATCTTCGTCGCGGTTGTCGCGGCTGCGCTGATTGCGATTGTCTCGTCGAGCCATGTTAGAACTCCAGTCCGCCTTCGCGCGCGCCGTCGGCGACGGCTTTCACGCGCCCATGATAGCGATAGCCGCCGCGGTCGAACACGACTTGCTTGAGGCCCTTAGCCTGGGCGCGGGCGGCCACGGCCTGTCCCACCAGCTTGGCCTGCTCGGCCTTCTGCTTGCCGACCATCTGGCTGCGCAGTTCGGCGTCTATGGTGGAGGCCGACACCAGGGTCTGGCCGGTGCTGTCGTCAATCACCTGCGCATAGATATGCAGCAGGCTGCGGAAGATGTTCAGCCGCGGCCGCTCGGGCGTGCCGGTGATGGTGGCCCGCACCCGGTCGTGGCGGCGGGCGCGGGATTCCCTGCGATTGTATTTAGCCATTGCGTATTACTCCTCGGTCCCGACCAGCCGGGCGCCCCTGCCGTACACCAGGCGCCCAGGGGTGGCCACGGTATTAGCCGGCCTTACCGGCCTTGCCCGCCTTGCGGCGGATGCGCTCGTTGGAATAGCGCAGGCCCTTGCCCTTATACGGCTCGGGCGGGCGCCAGTTGCGCACATCGGAAGCCACCTGCCCGACCAGCTCTTTGTCTATGCCGGTGATGGTGATGGTCTTGGTCTTTTCGTCCACGCCAAAGCTGATGCCCGCGGGCGGGTCTACCGGCACCGGGTGCGAATAGCCCAGGGCCATGACCAGCTGCTTGCCCTTCATCTCGGCGCGATAGCCCACGCCTTCGACCACGAGTGTCTTGCTGAAGCCTTGGCTCACGCCCACAACCATGTTGTTGATCAGGGCGCGCGCGGTGCCGTGCAGGGCGCGCACGGCGGGGGCGTCGTTGGGGCGCCGGACGACCAGCTGCCCGTTTTCCAGCGCTAATTGCACCTGGCTGGGGAACGTGCGCGACAGCTCGCCCTTGGGGCCTTTGACTTTTACGGCCTGGCCCTGGATGTCTATCTGGACACCCTGGGGCAGGCTGATGGGTTTCTTGCCTACACGGCTCACGGCGTCTACCTCCCGCCTACCAAACTTTGCAGAGGACCTCGCCGCCCACGCCCAGCTGGCGTGCGCGCGCGCCGGTCATTACGCCCTTGGGCGTGGAGAGAATGGCGACCCCCATCCCCGACAACACCCAGGGGATGTCTTTCTTGCGGGCGTAGACGCGGCGGCCAGGCGTCGAGACGCGCTCGAGGCCGCTGATGACCGGGCGGCGCTCGCGGCGGGTGCCCACGTATTTCAGGTTCAGGCGCAGCGTCGGCGGCTCGCCCGCGGCGGCCTGGGCGCTGAATTCCTCAATGAAGCCTTCTTGCTTGAGGATCTCGGCGATGGCCAGCTTGAGCTTGGAGCTGGGCAGCGAGACCGCGCTTTGGCCCGCCATGTGCGCGTTGCGGATGCGGGTCAACATGTCGGCGATAGGATCACTATACATACTGAGTACTCCGTCCGGTGTTCCGCGCCATTTACCAGGAGGCCTTGGTGACGCCGGGGATCTGACCGGCGAGCGCGCGCTCGCGGAAGCAGATGCGGCACAGCTTGAAGCGGCGGATGAAGCCGCGCGGCCGCCCGCACAGCTGGCAGCGGTTGCGCACGCGCACCGCGTACTTGCGCTTCGTTTCGCGCACGATAATCGACTTCTTAGCCATCGCGCTTATTCGCCTTTCCGTGCAAACGGCATGCCCAGCAGTTGCAGCAGCCGGCGTCCCTGTTCATCGTTGGGGGCGGAGGTCACCACGGTGATTTCCAGCCCGCGCACTTTGTCAATCTTGTCGTACTCGATCTCGGGAAAGACGAGTTGCTCCCGCAGGCCGAGGGTGTAGTTGCCGCGGCCGTCGAAGGCTTCGCTGGGCACGCCGCGGAAGTCGCGCACGCGCGGCAGGGCCACGTTCATCAGCCGGTCGAGGAAGGCCCACATGCGCTGGCCGCGCAGGGTGACTTTAACGCCGATGGGCTTGTTTTCGCGCAGCTTGAAGTTGGCGATGCTCTTGCGCGCCTTGGCGATGATGGGTTTCTGCCCGGTGATGATGGTCATGTCGCTGACGGCGGCGTCGAGGGCCTTGCTGTCGGTCTGCGTTTCCGAGCCGACGCCGACGTTGACCACCACTTTTTCGACGCGCGGCACCTGCATGACGTTGCGCAGCGCAAAATCTTTCATCAGCTGCTCGCGCACTTCTTTTTGGTACTTCTCCTGCAATTGATACATAACCGCAACTCCTGCCGGGGCGGGCCGTTAGGCCCGGTCCAGCTTATTTTCACATTCGGGGCAAACGCGCGCGGCTTTGCCGTCTTCGGCGCGCTGGTGGCGCACCCGGATGCGCTCGCCGCATTTGGGGCAGATGACCATGACGTTGGCGGCGTCCATGGAGCCTTCAAAGGTCACGATCTCGGGCGCCAACTGGCGGCCGCCGGCCCCCGGCCGGGCTTTCTGGTGCTTCTTGCGCAGGTTGAGGCCCTGCACGATCACGCGGTTCTTACCGGGCAGCACGCGCAGCACTTCGCCGCGCTTGCCGCGGTCTTTGCCGGCGATGACTTCCACGGTGTCGGCTTTCTTGATGTTCACGGCGCTTCTCCGCTAAATCACTTCGGGCGCGAGGGACACGATCTTCATGTAGCCGCGCTCGCGCAGTTCACGCGCGACCGGCCCGAAAATGCGCGTGCCCTTGGGGTTCTCGCCGTCTTCGTCCAAAATGACGGCGGCGTTGTCGTCAAAGCGAATGTACGAGCCGTCGTCGCGGCGGGCGAGCTTGGAGCAGCGCACGATCACGGCCTTGACCACGGCGCTTTTCTTGACGGCGCCCTGCGGGGCGGCATCCTTCACGGAGGCCACGACCACATCGCCCACGTAGCCATAGCGCCGGCGCGAGCCGCCCATGACGCGGATGACGAGCAGTTCGCGCGCGCCGGTGTTGTCGGCGACGACCAGCCGTGATTCTTGCTGGATCATGCCGCACCACCTTCCGGCGCGGGCGGGGTGTCGGGCGCGGCGGTCAGGGCGCTATCATCGGGCAGCACCAGGTGGTAGCCGCGGGTGAGGATGGCTTCGACCACCCAGCGGACTTCTTTGCTGATCGGCTTGCTTTCCACGATCTGTACGGTGTCGCCCAGTTGGCAGCCCAACTCGTCGTGCGCTTTGAAGCGCGCGGCGCGGTTGACCACCTTGCCGTACAAGGGGTGGCGCTGGCGGCTGTCCACCTGCACCACGATGGTCTTGGTCATTTTATTGCTCGTCACCTTGCCGACGAGGCGGCGGCGATTGCCTTTCATGCCTGCTCTCCTTTGGCCGCCAGCTGGGCTGCCAGTTCCCGCTCGCGCAGCACGGTCAGCAGGCGCGCGATCGTGCGCCGCCCGGCCGCCAGGCGCGTATAGTCTGTCAGTTGGCCGCCGCGAAACTGAAAGCGCAGCTTGAACTGCTCCGTGCGCGCCTCGTCTAGCTTGGCTTCAATCTCCGCGGTTTGCAGGGCGCGGATGTCTTTCATTTCCATCTCAGGCGCCCCCTTCCGGCGAGGCCGCCAAGTCGTAGGAGGCGACCATCTTGGTCTTGATCGGCAGCTTGTGCGACGCCAGGCGCATGGCTTCGCGCGCGACGTCTTCGGGCAGGCCGGACACTTCGATCAGGATGCGGCCGGGCTTGATGACGGCCACCCAGTGATCTACCGCGCCCTTGCCTTTGCCCATGCGGGTCTCGGCGGCGCGCTGGGTCACCGGCTTGTCGGGGAAGATGCGGATCCAGACTTTGCCGCGGCGCTTCATGTAGCGCACCAGGGCGCGGCGGGCGGCTTCGATCTGCCGCTGGGTCAGCCAGCACGGCTCGAGGGCCTGCAGGCCGTATTCGCCGAACGACACTTCTACGCCGCGGGTCTCGTGACCCTTCATGCGGCCGCGCATTTGCTTGCGCCATTTGACACGCTTGGGTAGCAACATAGTGACTTACCTTCCCGCTTACTCGCTGACGTACACGTCGGTCGCTTCAGGCACTTCGATCTCTTCGGGCAGTTTTTCGCCCTTGTAGATCCAGACCTTGACGCCGATGCGGCCGAAGGTGGTGAGCGCCTCGGCTTTGGCGAAGTCAATATCCGCGCGCAGTGTTTGCAGCGGCACGCGGCCGTCGCGCTGCCATTCGCGGCGCGACATTTCCGAGCCGCCCAGGCGGCCGGCGACGACGATTTTGATGCCCTGGGCGCCCTGGCGCATGGCCTGGCCGATGGCGCGCTTGATGGCGCGGCTGTGGCTGATGCGGCGCTCGATTTGGTCGGCGATATTTTCGGCGACCAGCTGCGCTTCTAGGTCGGGCTGGGTCAATTCTTCTACTTCGACTTTGACGCGCGTGCCGGTCAGTTCTTCCAGCTTCTGGCGCAGCACCTTCACCTGGGCGCCCTTGCGGCCGATGACGATGCCGGGCTTGGCGGTCCAGATGGTGACGACGACGTTCGACGGGAAGCGGTCTACATCGACCCGGGCGATGCCCGAGCGCGGCGCTTCGGCGGCGATCATGCGGCGGATGGTGAAGTCTTGCTGGAGCTGGTCGGCGTATTTGCCCGGCGGGGCGTACCAGCGCGCGCCCCAGTCTTTGATGATGCCCAGGCGAAAGCCGACTGGATGTACTTTGCGACCCATGTTAGGACGCCGCTCCTTCCCGTTCCGCAACGATGATGGTGATGTGCGCCGAGCGCCGCAACTGCGGCTTGAACCGCCCGCGCGCGCCAAACCGGCGCCACTTGCGGGTCGGGCCTTCATCGGCGAAGGCCTGGGTCACCACCAGTTCATCGCGGTTGAGGCCGAAATTCTCTTCGGCGTTGGCGATGGCGGTGCGCAGGACCTTGTAGATCGGCTTGGCGGCGGCGTTGGGCATGAACTTGAGCAGGCTCAGGGCGTCGTCGGCCCCTTTGCCGCGCACCAGGTCTACCACCAAGCGCATTTTTTGGGCCGACATGCCCACGTACTTGGCTTTGGCGAGCACTCCGGTGTCCATGGTTTAGCCCTCCCCTACCGCGGTGGCTTTTTCCTTGGTGACGTGGCCGCGGAAGGTGCGGGTGGGCGCGAACTCGCCCAGCTTGTGCCCGACCATGTTTTCGGTGATGTAAATGGGCACATGCCGGCGGCCGTCGTGCACCGCGATGGTGTGCCCGACCATCTGCGGGAAGATGGTGCTGGCGCGGCTCCAGGTGCGGACGACCTTCTTCTCGCCGCGCTGGTTCATGGCCTCGACTTTGTGCAGCAGCTTGGGCTCCACGAAGGGGCCTTTTTTCAGTGATCGTGACATGGCTAACTACCTCGCTCGGCCTAGCGGCGCTTCTTGCCGCGCCGCTTAACGATCAGCGGATCGGACACTTTGTTGCGGCGGGTCTTAAGACCGCGCGTGGGCTTACCCCACGGGCTGCGCGGTCCGGGCTTGCCCACGGGCTGGCGGCCTTCGCCGCCGCCGTGCGGGTGGTCACGCGGGCTCATGGCGGTGCCGCGCACGGTGGGGCGGATGCCCAGGTGGCGCTTGCGGCCGGCCTTGCCCAGCTTGACGTTCGAGTGATCCAGGTTGCCTACTTCGCCGATGGTGGCCATGCAGGTCTGCGGGATCAGGCGCACTTCGCCGGAGGGCATGCGCACCTGGGCGTAATTGCCTTCCTTGCCCAGCAATTGCGCCGCCGCCCCGGCCGAGCGCGCGACCTGACCGCCCTTGCCGGGCTGGAGCTCGATGTTGTGGACGAGCGTGCCGAGCGGGATGCTGCCCAGCGGCAGGGCGTTGCCGGCGCGGATATCGGCGCTCTTGCCGGCCAGCAGGGTGTCGCCCACTTTGACATCCAGCGGGGCGATGATGTAGCGCTTCTCGCCGTCGGCGTAGTGCAGCAGGGCGATGCGCGCCGAGCGGTTCGGGTCGTACTCGATGGCGGCGACCTTGGCGGGCACTTCGAGCTTGTTGCGTTTGAAATCAATGACGCGGTAGTGGCGCCGCGCGCCGCCGCCGCGGTGGCGCACGCTGATGGTGCCGCTGTAGTCGCGGCCGCCGTGCTTGCGCAGCGGGCGCAGCAGGGCGCGCTCGGGCGTGCTCTTGGTCACTTCCTCGAAGGAGGCGCCGGTCATGCCGCGCCGGCCCGGCGAGGTTGGCTTGTAGACTTTTACGGCCATGGCTTAGCCCTTCACCCCTTCAAACACGTCAATGGTCTGGTCGGCGCGGATGGTGACAATGGCTTTCTTGTATTCCTGGCCGCGGATGACGGTGCGCCGCCCGGTGCGGCCGCGCCGCCCGCGTTTGGCGGGGGCCACGACCACGTTGATCTTGACCACGTCCACGTCGAACAGCTCTTCGACCGCGGCCCGAATTTGGATTTTGCTCGCGTCCCGCGCCACCTCGAAGACATACTGGTGCAGCTTCGCGCTTTGATAGCGCGATTTTTCTGTCTCGATCGGCCGGCGGAGGACCTCATAGATGTTGGTCATGGTTGCCTCGTTTCCGGCGCCGTTAGCCCAGGTAGCCTTGGATGACTTCCAGGGCGCCCAGCGGCAGCAGGACTTTGTCGTAGCCCAGCAGGTCGCGGATGTTCAGGTAGTTGGCCCGCAGGTACTTGGCGGTGGCCAGGTTGCGCAGGGCGCGCTCAATCGGCTCGTTCTTGGCGGGCAGCAGCACCAGCGTGGTCTGCCCTTCGCCGGTCAGGTTGCTCAGGGTCTGGGCCATGTTCTTGGTCTTCAGGCCCTCGCCGCTCAGCTCATCTACCACGATGATCTGGCCGTCGCCGGCCTTGACCGATAGGGCGCTGCGCAGGGCGGCACGGCGCATCTGGCGCGGCATGGCTTGCGTGTAGTCGCGCGGCTTGGGGGTGTGCACCTTGCCGCCGCCCTTGAAGGTAGGCGAGCGGGTGGAACCCTGGCGCGCGCGGCCGGTGCCTTTCTGCTTCCAGGGCTTTTTGCCGCCGCCGGAGACTTCGCCGCGGGTCTTGGTGTTGTGCGTGCCCAGGCGCGCGTTGGCCATCTGGCGCTGGTAGGCCTGGTGCATCAGGTCAATGTTGATGGCGGCTTCGAAGATTTCGGCGGGCAGTTCCACCGATTTCACCGTTTCGCCCTTGAGGTTTTTCACGTCGGCTTGCATGGCAATGGCTCCCAATCGTCCGCGAGTTTACCGGCGGTGTTCTTTGATGACGACGACGGTGCCCTTGGCGCCCGGCACGCTGCCGCGCACGGCCAGCAGGTTGCGCTCGCCGTCTACCAACGCCACGCGGATATTCAGCGAGGTGACCCGGTCGCTGCCCATGTGGCCGGCCATGCGCTTGCCTTTGTACAGGCGGCCGGGGGTCGTGGTCTGGCCGCTGGAGCCGGGGGCGCGGGTGCGGTCGGAGGCGCCGTGCGACTTGGGCTGGCGGTTGAAGTTGTGGCGCTTGATGGCGCCCTGGAAGCCCTTGCCCTTGCTGATGCCGACGACGTCTACCATGTCGCCCACGGCAAAGACGGCGGCGGTCAGGCGGTCGCCCGTCTTTAGCTCGGCGGCTTCGCCGCGGAACTCGCGCAGGTGGCGCAGGGGCGGCAGGTTGTTGGCCTGGAGGTGGCCGCGTTCGCCGGCCGCCAGCCGCTTGGGGTTGACTTCTTCAAAGCCCAGTTGCACGGAGGCATAGCCTTCCTTGGCGGGGGTGCGCACCTGGGTGACAAAGCAAGGCCCAGCTTCAATGAGGGTCACCGGCGTCACTTTGCCGTCTTCCGCAATGAGCTGGGTCATGCCGACCTTTTTCCCAATCAGCCCTTTCATGGTATCGCTTCTCCTTAGAGTATTTCCAAGGGGACTGCCTGGCTGGGCATGCCAGCATCATCCCCGGCCTGGGTCGTTAGCGCGGCGCGGCGCAGCACGTGGCTGTGTGGGTGGGCTGCGCGCCCGCCGGCTCGTAACCCGGCTTGTCGTCGCACCCTAGCCGGCCTCGCCGACCGGGTGCTTACCCGGCGCGCGGCCGTGGCCGGCGCGCCGAAGCAACTACAGCTTGATTTCGATATCCCCGCCCGCCGGCAGGTTCAGGCGGGTGAGCAGATCAATCGTCTTGCTATCGGGATCCACCACATCAATCAGGCGCTTGTGGGTGCGGATCTCGAAATGTTCCTGCGAGTCTTTATCAATGAACGGGCTGCGGCGCACGGTGAACTTCTCGATGCGCGTGGGCAGCGGCACCGGCCCGACCACCTTGGCCCCGGTGCGCTCAGCCGTCTCGACGATGCGCTTGGCCGACTGGTCAAGCACGCGGTGGTCGTAGGCTTTCAGACGAATGCGGATCTTTTGCTTAGCCATTAGTCGGTGACCTTGGTAATAACGCCGGCGCCGACGGTCAGGCCGCCTTCGCGGATGGCGAAGCGCTGCCCGGCTTCCAGGGCGACACGCGTGATTAATTCCACGCTCATGTTGACGTTGTCGCCGGGCATGACCATCTCGACCCCGGCCGGCAAGGCGATGGCCCCGGTGACGTCCATGGTGCGGATGTAGAACTGCGGCCGGTAGCCCGGGAAGAAGGCCTTGT
>JADZEK010000004.1 GCA_020850595.1 Anaerolineales bacterium | reverse complement strand
GCCAGCAATTGCTCGACTAGCGCCACGACAGCGTCCGGTCCAGCGTCATACGCCGTGAGAATGTCTTCGCGCTTCATCCTATGGTCAGTTCATAGCACGTCTCATGCCTAAATGGCTGAGTAGTTACAGAGAAAGAGAAAAAGGTTGCTCAGCCGCAGCGCCCAGTCAAGCGTTATGCCTGAGAAAGATTATTCGCACCGCGCGGTGGTGGATAAGCTCGGCGTCAAGCCGGGGGCCGCCGTGCGCGTGGTGGGCGGCGGGGCGGGGGCGGCCGGCGGCATGTGGGTGCTTACCGCCAAGCGCGGCCGGCGCAGCGCGAGCGGCATGGACTATCTGAACCAGAGTGACGTGATCCTGCTGGGGCCGGCGGCGGGGTTGGTGGACAACAAGAGTTGCTCCGTCAGCGAGCAAGAAAGCGGGCTGCGGTCTGTAATCCGGTTGTCTGAGCGGTAGCCGCGACAACCGAACGGGCGGAGAGTCGCACAGCGGGTGAAAGGAGCGCGCCATGAAGGCATTGCGGACGGCTCAGCTCGTTGGTGGGCTGCTCATGGCTTCCCTCGCCTGCAACTTGGGGACACCCGGCCCGGCGACGCCGCCTAACACCAGCACCAGCGTGGCGCCGGCGCCCACCGCCACCCTGGGCGCCGTGGCCGAGACGCCCAGCCCCTCCGCCTCGGCCACGCCCGGCGCCGCGGGAGAGGTAAGCGCGTCGGCCAGTTCGGCGGCGGCGGTGGCGGTGACGTGGTCCGCGGTGGCGGGCGCGACGGACTACCAGCTTGAAGCGCGCTACGCCGAAGGTGATTATTTCGCGGTGGCGACCTTGCCCGGTGACCAGACCAGCTACGCGCATTACGTGCTGCCCGGCAGCCCAACGCTAACTTACCGGGTCACCGCGCTCACGAGTAACGAACCAATCCTGGTCGGCACGGCGCCGGTCAGCCCGCCCGCTGCCTTGCCGAACCCGCTGCTGGTGCAGCCGATGGAATTCGTGCCGGCGTTGGACGCCATTCCGACGCTGGACCCCAATAACCCGCAGCTGCCCGACCTGGACGCGCTCTTCAAGCCGATCGGGGTGCAGCAAGTGGTGGGGCCGGAAGGCGGCACGGTGGTGGTCACCAGCCCCGATGCGACGGTATATACCCTGGAAGTGCCGGCGGGGGCGGTAGACCAAAGCCTGTTGTTCGGCCTGACGCCGATTGAAAAGGTGCAGGGCCTGCCGCTCGGCGGCGGCCTGCTTGGAGCGGTGCAGGTAAGCCCGCGCCTGGCCTTTGGTTTGCCGCTGACACTGACCGTGCAACTGCCGGCCGGGCGCGCGTTGCCCACGCCCCAAACGGTGGGATTTGGAGTCTATGACGAGTTTTACTTGCTGCCCATGACCGTTACGGCTGAGGATTCCGCGGCCATGCTGCTGTTCGAGGGCGGCGTGTATGGTCTGGGCGCGGCCACGGCGGATGACCTGGCGCGGCAGGCGGCGCGGCTGCCCACTGACAGCCAGGCGCAAGTGGCGCAACTGATGGCGCTGCTGACGGCCGCCCGCGCCGACGCGGCCGGCATGTTGGACCAGATCTTGGCGGGACTGGAGGCGCAGGTGACGCGGCTAGCGCCTCCGATCAACAGCGCGGCGCGCGCGGCGGGGCCGGCCCGACCGAACGGGCAGGCGCCGGTGAACCCGGTGGGTGACTTGTGGAACGCGCTGAACAGCGCCAACCTGTACTTTAACGAACGCTACAGCGGCCCCGGCCGCATCGCGGACATTACCGGCTCCGATGACGCGCGCCATAATCGGATGATTGACGACTTGGCCAAATGGATTAAGGTCTTCGTAGACGAGGCCAAGGAAAAGTGCATTACGCAGGACGACCTGTTGATTAGCGAGATTATCCGGCGCTTCCAGGCCCCGCGCGAAATCTTCTGGATCCGCCTGTGGGCGCGCTATCAGGCGTTGTATGGGGGGCTGAATAACGCCAAGCCATGCGCCTTTGAGTTCAGCGTCACCTCGGCCATCTACAGTGTGGACGAGCTCGGCAACTATTCGGATGTGAAGGTGCATACCGAGACGCCGATGATCCTGACCCTGGGGGTGCGGAACAACCGGATCGTGCTGCAAGGCCACGGGCCGCTCGTTTACGACCGCTACCTCCTATACGATTCGATTTGTCCGCCCGTGACCGATATCAAACCCTATCCCGCCACGGCCCTGGCGGTCACCGACCTAACCCCGGTGTTTGATAGTGAGGGGCACGTCAAGGATTTTGTGCTCCAAGGCGTCAAGCCCGGTATGGGCGCCAGCGGCATTGGCGTGAACGCTAACGTTCCCGGTGTGCCCCCAGACGCGTGCCGGATTATCAGCGTCACCGGGACAAGCCTGCCGGACCTGTGGGCCACCGGTTTTACGCTGGCGCAGCTTTATCCCTTTGGGCATTTCATCATTAGCGGTGATGAGGCGCAGGTCGTGGCCACCAACACCATCACCGATCACAAGGTGCGGAACATCACCGAGAACTCGACTTTCGTGCTGACCATTTCCAAACACTAGCTCCGGGCCGGCGGCGGCGTCGGGCCGGCCCTGGATCAGCCAGATAGGTAGTTGAGCACGCATGGACTACGAAGCCGTCATTGGGTTAGAAGTACACGCTGAACTCCAAACCGCCAGCAAGATGTTCTGCGGCTGCGCGGTGGTGGACTCTACCCAGGCCGCGCCTAACACCTACGTCTGCCCGATCTGCGCCGGGCTGCCGGGCACGCTGCCGGTCATCAACGCCCAGGCCGTCAACTTCGCCCTGCGCGTGGCGCTGGCCCTCCATTGCGCCATCCCGCCGCTCAACGTCTTCGCCCGCAAAAACTACTTTTACCCCGACCTGCCCAAGGGCTACCAAATCTCGCAGTACGAGCTGCCGCTGGGCGTCAACGGCTGGCTTGAGATAGACACCGCCAGCGGGCCGCGCCGCGTGCGCATCCGCCGCGTGCACCTGGAAGAAGACACCGGCAAGCTCAACCACGCGCCCACGCCGCCCGGCGCGCCCCCGGCCGAAGATTATTCGCTGGTAGACCTCAACCGCGCCGGCGTGCCGCTGCTGGAGATCGTGACCGAGCCAGATCTGCACACGCCTGAAGACGTGAAGGCTTACGCCGTGCAACTGCGCGCCGTGCTGCGCTACCTGGGCGTGAACGGCGGTGACATGGAGAAAGGCGTCATCCGCTTCGAGCCGAACATTTCCGTGCGCCCGACCGGGGCCGCCGAGCTGCGCACGCGCACCGAGCTGAAGAACCTTAACTCCTTCCGCGCGCTGGAGCGCGGCACGCAGTACGAGATCACCCGCCAGATCGCCATTTGGAACAGCGGCGGGCAGGTGATCCAAGAGACGCGCGGCTGGAGCGAGGCCGAGGGCCGCACCCTGCCGCAGCGCGGCAAGGAGCACGCCCACGACTACCGCTACTTCCCTGAGCCAGACCTGCCGCCGCTGGCCCTGGACGCGGCGCTGGTGGAGGCCGCGCGCGCCGCGCTGCCCGAGCTGCCTGCCGCTCGCCGCGCGCGCTTCGAGCGCGACTACGACCTGAGCCGCGCCGACGCCGAGCTGCTTATCGAAGACCCGGCCCTGGCCGATTACTTTGAGCAGGCCGTGGCCGCCCAGCCGGCGAACGCCCGCCGGCCCAAGGTCATCGTCAACTGGCTCATCGGCGAATTGTTCCGGCTGCTTAACGAGACCGGCCGGCCGCTGGTCGCCGCGCCGGTGCCGCCCGCCAACCTGGCCGCGCTCACCGCGCTGGTATCAGGCGGCACGATCAACGCCAACACCGGCAAAGCCGTGCTCGAGACCATGTTCCGCACCGGCCGCGCCCCGGCCGAGATTGTGGCCGAGCAAGGCCTGGCGCAGGTGAGCGACGCCGGCGCTATCACGGCCCTAGTGGAAGAAGTGCTGGACGCCCACCCCGACGAGTTGGCGACTTACCTGGCCGGCAAGCCCACCGTGGAGCAGTGGTTCTTCGGGCAGGTCATGCGCCGACTGCGCGGACAGGGCAACCCGCAAGTGATCCGAGCCGCCCTGGCGGCGGCTTTAACCCGGCGCCAGGCGAGCGCCTAAGTTCGCGCCTAAGCTGCTAGCGGCAGCTCGCCGGCTGTTTCGGTCTGGAGGATCCATATGACCGCAGATTTCAATCCCTTTGAGGTCGCGCAGTCCCAATTTGACCGCGTCGCCGGCCAACTGCAACTGGCCGGCGAAGTGCGCCAAATTCTGCGTTGGCCGCTGCGCGAGTTCCGCTTTCAGATTTCCGTGCACATGGACGACGGCACCAACCGGGTGTTCTTTGGCTTCCGGGTGCAGCACAACGACGCGCGCGGTCCGTGCAAGGGCGGCATTCGCTTTCACCCCAACGAAACGCTCGACACCGTGCGCGCCCTCGCCATGTGGATGACCTGGAAATGCGCCGTGGCCGACATCCCCCTGGGCGGCGGCAAGGGCGGGGCGGTGCTCGACCCCAGCTCGCTCTCGGTCGGCGAGAAAGAACGCCTGTGCCGCGGCTGGGTAGACGGCATCTACAAAAACCTCGGCCCGCGCAACGACGTGCCCGCCCCGGACGTAGGCACCACCCCGCAGATGATGGGCTGGATGATGGATGAGTATTCCATGCTCGTCGGCCAGTACACGCCCGGTGTCATCACCGGCAAACCCGTGGGCAGCGGCGGCTCGCTCGGCCGCACCGAGGCTACCGGCTACGGCGTCATCTACACCGTGCGCGAGGCCATGAAGCATCTCCAGCTCGACCCGCGCGGCTGCACCGCCGCCGTGCAGGGTTTCGGCAACGTGGCCCAATACGCCTCCATCGGCTTCGTCGAGCAGTTGGGCGGCAAGGTGCTGTGCGTGGCCTGCTACGACCGCAACGACAAGACCACCTACACCTACTCCAAAGCCGACGGCATTAACCCGCGCTTCCTGCAATCCATCACCGACCAGTATGGCACGGTGGACCAGGCCAAGGCCAAGGCCGCCGGCTACACGCTGGAGCCGGGCGACGCCTGGCTGACCAAGGACGTGGATGTGCTCATCCCGGCCGCCATCGAGGGCCAGATCACCGCCGCCAACGTGGACGGCATCAGCCGCCAGGTGAAGATGGTGGCCGAGGGCGCCAACGGCCCGACCTCGCCTGAGGCCGACGTGGTGCTCAAGCAGCGCAACATCTTCGTCATCCCCGACTTCCTGTGCAACGCGGGCGGCGTCACCGTCTCGTACTTCGAGAGCGTGCAGAACGACGCCAACTACTACTGGGAGCACGAGGCCGTGCTGCGCCGCCTCGACCAGAAGATGACGACCGCCTTCCGCGGCGTGCTGGAAATGGCGCGCCAGCGCGACGTGGCCATGCGCGACGCGGCCTACATGGTCGCCATTGACCGCGTGGTGAAGGCCATGGAGCTGCGCGGCTGGCTGTAAGCGGCGCGTTCCGCTGCGTTTGTTCTTCACAACCGGCGGACTCGCCCAGAGTCCGCCGGCTGTATTATCATTAGGCGATGCCCGACCTGCCCCACGAAACGCCCAAGATCCTGGCGCTGCACCTGCAAATCTCGCAGTACCCCATCCTGGCGCGCGCCATTCGCCAGCAGATGCGTGAAGAGCTGTTCAGCCGCGGCATCATCAACCCCACCGCGCTGGAGCAGGAGGCGCACGTCAAAGCCATTGATTCGCAGTACCGCGAGGGCCTGAGCAACCCCTACTTCGAAGAAGACGAGCACACCTGGGAACAGCGCCTGCTGCACATGCGCGATACCCTGACCGATTTCTACTTCGCCTACAACCTGCCGGTGAGCCTGTTCCACGGCATTGTGCAGCGCCTGGTGGGCGAGCGCGGCGCGCGTCCCACGGCCGACGTGCGCCTGACCTTCAACCCCGAGCTGGCCCCGGTAGACTTGCTGCTGCGCCAGGTGCGCCTCTACGAGGCCCTGCCCGAGAGCGAGCGCGCCAAGGTCGGCCACCACCTCGAGGAAATCACCGTCGTCCTCATCCGCACCATCATCAGCGACCAGCTTAACTTCGTGCGCGTCGCCAAAGCCTGGTTCACCGTGGATGATTTCGAGGCCATCCGCGCCGCGCGCATCGGCACCGGCAAGATCGGCGGCAAGGCGGCCGGCATGCTGCTGGCCTGGAAGATTTTGCAGCAGGCCGCGCCCGAGCTGGCCGCCCAGGTAGACCTGCCGCGCTCGTACTTCGTGGGGGCCAACGTCTTCTACGACTTCAAGGCCCTCAACCAGTTGGAGCACAACCAGAAGTACAAAAGCCCCGAGCAGATCCGGGCCGAATACCCCACGCTGGTGGAAGACCACCTGCGCGCGCGCTTCCCTGAAGAAGTGGCCGACCGCCTGCGCGAGATCCTCACCGAAGTCGGCCACACGCCGCTGATCGTGCGCTCCTCCAGCCTGCTGGAAGACAACTTCGGCACTTCCTTCGCGGGCAAATACGCCAGCTACTTCTGCCCCAACCAGGGAACCATTAAAGAGAATCTGCGCGACCTGACCACCGCCATCCGCCGCATCTACGCCAGCGTCTACAACCCGGATGTGCTCACCTACCGCCGGCGCATGGGCCTGCTCGACTACGACGAACGCATGGCCATCCTGCTCCAGGCGGTGCAGGGCGAGCCGCACGGCCGCTACTTCTTCCCCGACCTGGCGGGCGTGGCCTTCAGCCAAAGCTCTATTGTCTGGAGCCCCCGCCTGCGACGCGAGGAGGGCGTGGTGCGGCTGGTGCTTGGCCTGGGCACGCGCGCCGTAGACCGCGTGGCCGAGGACTACCCGCGCCTGGTCTATCTCAGCCACCCGCAGTTGCGGCCCGAAAAGTCCGCCGAAGCCATGGAGCACTACTCGCAGCACCAGGTAGACGCCATAGACCTGGAGCGCAACACCCTCGTCACCGTGCCGGTGCGCGACGCCCTCGACCTGACCTACCCGGCCCTGCGCTGGGTGGCCTCCATCAAAGACCCCGAGGCCGAGACGCTCTTCCCCCTCAAGAGCCTCGGCCCGCAAGTCACGCCCGACCGCCTGGTGCTCACCTTCGACAACCTGCTCCAGCGCACCGACTTCGTGCCGCTGATGAAGCGCATGCTGACCACGCTGGCGCGCCACTACGAACAGCCGGTGGACGTGGAGTTCGCCGCCACGCTGCGGCCCGACGGCCCCGACGGCGTGGGCCGCCCGCGCCTTGAGTTGCACCTGCTGCAATGCCGCCCGCAGAGCGCCCTGCGCGCCGACAAAGTCGCGCCGCTGCCGCTCGACCTGCCCGCCGCCGACAAGCTCTTCTTCACCAACCGCATGGTGCCGCAGGGCGAAGTGCGCGGTGTGCGCTATATCCTCTACGTAGACCCGGCGCTGTACCGCCAGGTGCCCAGCCAGGCCGAGCGCGTGGCTTTGGCGCGGCTGGTGGGCCTGGTCAACAAGGCGCTGGAGGGCCGGCCTTTCATCCTCATGGGGCCGGGGCGCTGGGGGTCGTCCAACGCGCTGCTGGGCGTGCCGGTCTCCTACGCCGACATCTTCAACGCCCGCGCCCTGGTGGAACTCTCCGTCGGGCCGGAGGGCCTGGCGCCCGACCCCTCCTACGGCACGCACTTCTTTCAAGACCTGGTGGAGTCGCACATCTACTCGCTGGCGCTGGCGACGACCGAAGCGCCCGCCGCGCCGCAGGAGAACGTGGAGTTTCTCAACTGGGACTTTTTGCGCCAGGCCGCCGACCGCCTGGCCGCCGTGCTGCCCGAAGCGGCGCCCGTGCCGTGCCTCAAGCTCATAGACGTGCCCGCTGAGCGGCTGGGCCAGAGCCTGGATATCCTCATGGATGGCGAGAAAGCGCTGGCCTTCTTCGTCGGCCCGGCCTGACCTCGCCCGCCTCCGGCACATTAATCTTCTCTCAGGCGCCGGTTTGGGCCTGCCCCCGCTGGTATAATCCCGGCCATGCCGTCTTCGTTCCCGGGCCGCCTGCTGCGCTCGCCGTTTTTCTACCTGGCGATCGGCCTCGGCGCGGTGGGCCTCATCGCCGGCCTGTTCGTCGCCACCTGGCTCTACAACCACGACGACCGCGTGCGCTTCCGGGTGCAGGAATACTGGTCGGAGTTCCAGGATTTCGTTGACCCGCAGCCCGCTTTCGCGCCCACCGCGGCCGCCCAGGCCGCGCTGCCCACCCTGCCCGCTAGTCCTACGGCCACCCCTAGCCCCACTGTGACAGTCACGCCCACCCACCCGGCCGGGCCGACCCCCCCGTCCGCGCCCAGCGCCACCCCCACCCTCGCGCCCACCGCGCTGCCCAGCAAAATCCTGCTGACCGGCTTCGCGCACGAGTACCAGCTCTTCAACAACTGCGGCCCCACATCGCTCAAGATAGACCTGAGCTACTGGGGCTGGGGCGGCACGCAAAAAGAAGCTGCCGCCATCCTCAAGCCGGTGCCCGACGACAAGAACGTTTCGCCGCGCGAGCTGTATGAATACGCGCTGACGCAGGGCTTCGACGCCTACATCCGCGTTAACGGCGACCTGGCGACCATCAAGCGCTTTGTGGCCGCCGGGTATCCCGTCATCCTCGAAAAAGGCTTCACCTGCGTCGAGGGCGAGCGCTGCACGGGCTGGTTCGGCCATTATTCGGTCGTGGCCGGCTTCGATGACGACAAACAGGTGCTCATCCTGCAAGACTCCTATCGCGGCCCGAACATCACCATGAGCTACGCCGACATCGTGCTCAACTGGCGGGCCTTCAACTACCTCTACCTGGTCTTCTTCCCTGCCGGCGCGGAATACGACGCGGCGGTGCAGCAACTCCTCGGCCCGCAGGTGGTGGACGTGACCGCCAACTACAACGCCGCCCTCGAGCGCGCCTTGCAGGAGGCCCAAGACAGCACCGGCGACCAGGCCGCCTTTGCCTGGTTCAACGTCGGCACCAACCGCGCCAGCCTGCAAGACTACGCTGGGGCCGCCTCGGCCTACGACCAAGCGCGGGCCATCGGCCTGCCCTACCGCATGTTGTGGTACCAGTTCGGCCCCTACCGCAGCTACTACTACATCGGCCGCTACCAGGACGTGATTGACCTGGCGACCTTCGCCATTGACAGCGTGAACACCGTGCCCGGGCTGGAAGAAGCCTACTACTGGCGCGGCCTGGCGGAGTTGGGCGTGGGCCAGCCCGACCTGGCCGAGGCCGACCTGCGCACCGCCCTGGAGCGCCACCCCGGCTACCAACCCGCCATTGATGCCCTGACGCAAATGGGCCTCACGCCGTAAGCTCCCCTTGAACCGTTGTGCCGGCCGCGCGGTCCTCGCCCTTTTGGTCCTGAGCGCGCTCGCCTGCGCCGGCCTCAGCCCGACTTCCAACCGCGCTGCCGAAGGCACCGCCCTGGCCGTCACGCTCGACGCGCTGGCGACCGTCATCGCCGCCTATACGCCCACACCGTTTGGCGCGCCGCCGCCCGTCACCCCGGCCGAGAGCGTGCCGACGGCGGTGGAAGCCATCACGCCGCTGCCGTCGGCCACCTCCGACGCCTACGCCCGGCCGTCGGCCACGCCCGTCATCCCGACCGGCGCGCCGCCGCCGACCACCCCGCCCGGCTTCTACGCCGCCCAGTCCGGCGACACGCTGCGCGGCCTCGCGCTGCGCCTGCGGCTGGACCCGGCCGAGGTGCTGCTCGCCAACCCCGGCCTGCCGCTCACGCAGACCATCGCCCCCGGCGTCTGGCTTACGCTGCCGCCCGCCGCGTTCGTGGGCGGCTACACTACGCCGCTGCTGCCCGACAGCGCGGTCAGCTACTCGCCCGCCGCCGCGAGCTTCGATGTGCGCGCCTTCGTGCTGGCCCGCCCCGGCTACCTGGCGGCTTACACCGAAGTCATCACCACCACCCAGCCGCCGCAGCCCGGCTGGCAGATTGTGGCCGAGGCCGCCCGGCGCTACTCGATCAACCCGCGCCTGCTGCTGGCGCTGCTGGAGCAGCAAACCGGCGCGCTCTCCGCCCCCAGCCCCGACGCATACGTGCAGCTTCACAGCCTGGGCCTCGAAGCGCCCGCGCTGCTGCCGGGCCTTTCGCACCAACTGGGCTGGGCGGGCAACCAGCTCAACTACGGCTACTATGGCTGGCGCGACGGCAGCCTGGTGAGCTTTGCCACGCCCGACGGCGCGTTCTACCCCGCCGATGGCCGCCTGAACGCCGGGAGCTTTGCCGTGGCGCGGCTGCTAGCGCTGCTTTACAAGTCACCGGGCTTCGCGCAGGTGACGGGGCCGGCCGGCCTCCTGGCGACCTACACGCGGCTGTTCGGCGACCCGTGGGCCGCCGGGTCAGGCGCGCTCATCTCGGGCGGCCTGACCCAGCCCGCCATGCAACTGCCCTTCGAACCGGGCGTGCGCTGGAGCTTTAGCGGCGGCCCGCACCCGGGCTATGGCTCCACGCTGCCGTTCGCCGCGCTCGATTTCGCGCCGCCCGCCGAGCAGCCGGGTTGCGCGCCCAACGCGCAGTGGGCGGTGGCCGTGCGCGCGGGCGTCGTGGTGTACAGCGCCGACGGGCTGTTAGAATTGGACGTGGGCGACGGCTGGTCGGTGGTCTACCTGCACCTGGCGACGAGCGACCGCGCGCCGCTAGGGGCGGTGGTGGCCGCCGGCGACCGGCTGGGCCACCCCTCCTGCGAGGGCGGGCGCGCCACCGGCAGTCACCTGCACCTGGCCCGCAAGTATCGCGGCGAGTGGGTGCCCGCCGATGGCTTTGCGCCCTTCGAGCTCGGCGGCTGGGTGGCGCGCTTCGGCGGCGGCCCCTACGCGGGGAGCCTGACCAACGGCGAGCGCGTCGTCACCAGTTGCGCCTGCGCCAACATTCAGACCGCCATCTGGATCGAGCCATGAGCGTCGTGCCGGAAGAGAAACCGACTGCCAACGCCGCCCTGGAAGTGGCGGCCGCGCCCGCCCGGCGTGAGGCGCGGAGCGTGGTCAACGCGCTCCTGCTGCTGGCCGCCTGCTTCGCCGCGGATAAGCTGGTCGCGCTGGCCCGCCAGTTCCTCATTGCCCGCGCCTTCGGCGTCAACTCTGCGCTCGACGCCTTCAATACCGCCAACAACCTGCCCGACCTGCTCTTCGTCCTCATCGCCGGCGGCGGGCTTAGCCTGGCCTTCATCCCGGTGCTCACCGAGACCCTCACCGTCCAGGGCCGCGCCGCCGCCTGGCGCCTGTTCTCGCAGATCGCCAACCTGGCCTTCCTGCTCACCGGGGCTATCGCCTTCCTGCTGGCGCTCGACCCACTCTTCTTCGTGCAGGTCGTTGTCGCCCCCGGCTTCGACTACTCGCAGCAGCAGTTGGTGGCCGAGCTCATGCGCCTGAACCTGATCGCCACGCTGCTTTTCTCGCTCAGCGGGCTGGTCATCGGCGCGCTGCAAGCCAACCAGCACTTCCTCACCCCGGCCCTCGCGCCCATCCTCTACAACGTCGGGCAGATCGTCGGCGTGGTGGTGCTGGCCCCGCGCTTCGGCGTGCACGGCCTGGTCTACGGCGTCATCCTCGGCGCGCTGCTGCACCTGGGCATTCAGCTCCCGGCGCTGCTGCGCTACCAGTTCCGCTGGAGTCCGGGCTTCTCCCTGCGCGACCCGGCCGTGCGCCGCGTGCTGCGCCTCATGGCCCCGCGTGTGCTCACCATCGGCCTGCTCACCGCCGTCTCCATCGTCAACGACCGGCTGGCCTCCGGCCTCGGCCCCGGCGTGGTCTCGGCGCTGTTCTACGGCTGGCAGCTCATGCAGTTGCCCGAGACTATTGTGGGCACCGCGCTCGGCACGGCGCTGCTGCCCACGCTCTCGGCTCAGGCCGCGCGCGGCGACGCCCCGGCCGTGCGCCGCACCCTGCGGCGGGCGCTGCTGCTTTTGGCAGGGCTGCTCGTGCCGGCCACGTTGCTGGGCGTAGCCCTGGTCGGCCCGGCCATCCGGCTGGTGCTGGAGGGCCGCGCCTTCACGCCCGAGGCCTCGGCGCTCGTCATCCCTGCCGCCCAGCTTTACCTGCTGGGTTTGCTCGGTCACTCGATTAACGAGACGGCTGCGCGCACTTTCTATGCCCACCAAGACGCGCGCACCCCCGCCTGGCTGGCGGCCGTGACGCTGGTGGTGTACGCGCTGCTCGCCGTGGGCCTGAGCAGTTGGATCGGCTATCCGGGGCTGGCGCTGGCGAACAGCCTGGCGTTCAGCGCCGAGGCTGTCTTAATGTTGGTTATCCTATATCGACGGAGGATCCTATGAAGACACAGCCCTTGCTGGCTCTGACCCTCTCAGTCACCCTGGCGATACTGGCGTGCTCCCCCGCGGTGGTGAGCACGAGCACCGCGCCGCCGCCCACCGCCGCCGCCGACACGCCCGCCAGCCCGCCGCCCACGCCGGCGGCAGGCACCGCGACCACGCCGCCCACCGCCGGGGCCGCGACCGACGCCCCGCCGGACGCGCCCGCCACCGTGCCGCCGACCGCCGCCCCGGTGACCGGCGGGCCAGAGACCGTGGACCCGGCGGACTACACCTTCCAGTTGGTGGCCGAGGGCTTCGCCGACCCGGTGCTCGTCACCCACGCCGGCGACGGCTCCGGCCGGCTGTTCGTCGTCGAGAAAGTCGGCTCCATCCGCATCCTCCGGCCCGACGGCACGGTGCTGCCCGACCCGTTCTACGACATGACCGGGCAGGTCAGCCAGGATTCCGAGCAAGGGCTGCTGGGCCTGGCCTTCTCGCCGCGCTACGCCGAGGACGGCGCGTTCTTCATCAACTACACCGACCTCAACGGCGACACGCACGTAGACCGCTGCCATGTTTCGGGCAGCGACCCCAACCAGGGCGGCGACTGCGCCACCCTCCTTTTCGTGCCACAGCCGGCGTGGAACCACAACGGCGGCCACCTGGCCTTCGGGCCTGACGGCTACCTCTACATTGGCCTGGGTGACGGCGGCGACAGCAACGACCCCGACGACCGCGCGCAGAACCTGAACGACCGGCTGGGCAAGCTGCTGCGGCTCGACGTGAGCGGCGACGAGGCAGCCTACTCGCCCGCGCCTGGCAACCCATTCAGCGACCAGGGCGGCGCCGCGGCCGAGGTTTGGGCCTATGGCCTGCGCAACCCCTGGCGCTGGAGCTTCGACCGCGCCACCGGCGACCTGTATATCGGCGATGTGGGCCAGAACGCCTTTGAGGAGTTGGACTATCAGCCCGCGAGCAGCGCGGGCGGCGAGAACTACGGCTGGCCCTACCTCGAAGCCCTGCGCGTGAATACCGAAGCCCCGCGCGCCGCGCCCGACGGCTTTAGCTCGGTGCCGCCGCTGGTCAACTACGCCCAGGAGGTCGGCGGCTGTTCGATCGTGGGCGGTTACGTCTACCGCGGACGGAGCCTGCCGGAGCTTAACGGTGTCTACTTCTTCGGCGACTACTGCACCGGCAATGTCTGGACGCTCCCGGCCGCCACCCCAGACCCGGCCGTCACCCAGTGGCCGTCCACCGGCTTCAATATCAGCTCGTTCGGCGAAGACGAAGCGGGCGAGCTGTATGCCGTGGACCTCAACGGCGGCGTCTACCGGCTGGTGCGCGCCGGCGGCTGACGAATGCAGAGCGCGGCGGGCAGGCCAAGCACTCGGCCTGCCCGCCGCGCTTAGGTAAGCCAAGCGAATCCGCTCGCGACCGCCCCCTGGCGTTTGACGCTGGACTGCTACAGTGCCCTTGATCTGACGCCATTCACCGATCAGCGTCTCCAATTGGCGCCCTGAGTGGGCGCGCGTTCGGTTCATTGCCTCCCCCGAGAAATTCGTGGTAATTCGTTCCCCAATTCGTGATGATTCGTGGCAAAAATCCCCCGGGCCCTCAAGCCATCGCCTGGTTGGTCCTCCCCTGAATCGCATTATAATGACGGCCTCACCCACCTTGCGAGGATCGCGGCCTATGACGAAACCCCTCGTGCTCATGGATCATGACGGCGGCGTGGACGACTTCCTCTCCACCGCCCTGCTGCTTACCATGGACCACGTCCAGACCCTCGGCATCGTCGTCACGCCCGCCGATTGCTACATTCAGCCCGCCGTCAGCGCCACCCGCAAGCTGCTCGACCTGATGGGCGTTAGCGGCGTGCCGGTGGCCGAGAGCACCGTGCGCGGCCTCAACCCCTTCCCGCGCCTCTTCCGCCGCGACACCTTCACCGTAGACTTCCTGCCCATCCTCAACCAGCACGACACGCCCAGCGCCCCCCTGGCCCTGGAGCCGGGGCAGGCCTTCATGGCCCGCGTGCTGCGCGAAGCCTCCGAGCCGGTCACCATCTTGTGCACCGGCCCGCTCTCCACCATCGCTGCCGCGCTCGACCTCGACCCGGCCATCGAGCCAAAAATCAAAGAAATCCTGTGGATGGGCGGCGCGCTCAACGTGCCCGGCAACGTGGACATGGTCACCGAAGGCGGGCAAGACGGCAGCGCCGAGTGGAACGTCTATTGGGACCCGCCCGCCGCCCACCGCCTGTGGCAGACCGCCATCCCCATCACCCTGTGCCCGCTGGATATCACCAACAACGTCCCGGTCACCGCGCAGTTCGTGCGCGCCATCGCCCGCAACCGGCGGCACCCGCTCTCTGACTTCGCCGGGCAGTGCTACGCCATGGTCACGCACTCCAACTACTTCTTTTGGGACGTGCTCACCACGGCCTACCTGGGCCGGCCGGAGTTGTTCACCACGCGCGAGGTCGAGACCGTCCTCATCGCCACCGGCCCCAGCGCGGGCCGCACCCTGCCCCAGGCCGGCGGCAAGCGCGTGCGCGCCCTGGCCACCGTGGACACCGAAGCCTTTTACGCCTACCTGCTCGAGGCCTGGGCGCGCTAGCCGCCCGGCCGCGCCAACCCGGAATCCGCCATGTCTGACCAACGCCCCATCATCACCGTCGTCGGCAGCTTCGCCGTGGGCCTGACCCTGCGCGCCCCGCGCTTCCCTGTGGCCGGCGAGACCCTCATCGGCTCTGATTTCGACATGGGCCCCGGCGGCAAAGGCTCCAACCAGGCCGTGGGCGCGGCGCGGCTGGGAGCCGAGAGCCACCTCGTGGGCCTGATCGGCGAAGACACCTTTGGCGATATGGCCGTGCTGCTCTACCAGCGCGAGGGCGTGGGCATGGAGCACCTGCGCCGCACCGCCGAGCGCAACACCGGCGTCGGCTTTATCACCCTCAACGCCGCCGGCGAGAACCACATCGTGCTCGACATGGGCGCCAACCACCTGCTCGTCCCCGCCGCCGTAGACGCCGCCGAAGACCTGATTGCCCGCAGCCAGGCGGTGCTCACCGTGCTGGAGATCAGCCCGGCCACCGCCGCCCGCGCCCTGGCCGTGGCCCGCCGGCACGGTGTCATTTCCATCCTCAACCCCGCCCCGGCCCAGGCCCTCGCCGACAACCTGCTCGCCGCCGTGGACGTGCTCACGCCCAACGAAACCGAACTGCGCCTCATCTCCGGCCTGGCGCCCGACGACCCCACCCCCACGCTGGCTCTGGCCCATCGCCTGCAAGCGCGCGGCGTGCGCCAGTTGGTCGTCACCCGCGGCGGGCAGGGCGCGCTGGTGGTTACGGCCGACGGCGCCACCCACCATGTGCCCAGCGTGAGCGTGCCCGTGGTAGACACCACCGGCGCGGGCGACGCCTTCAACTGCGCCCTGGCCGTGGCGCTGGCCGAGGGCCGCTCGCTGCTGGAAGCCGCGCGTTTCGCCGCCGTGGCCGGGGCGCTGGCCGTCACCCGGCTGGGCGTCATCCCGGCGCTGCCCACCCGGGCCGAAGTGGAAGCGCGCCTGGCGCGGGGCGTGTGAACAGCCGTTTTTAGTGCGTTTGGCCGCCGCCGGGCTGACTTCCGTCGTCTTGTCGGCCCTCGGCTTTCCGGTATAATCAGCCCCAAGCGACAGATTACCGGCGCAACCCAATACTCACCGCCGGCCGGCCCTGGCTTAGACCCAGGCCAGGAAGGAGGGCCTCCGCAACGTTGTTGTGTTTCGGCTCAACCTTGCTTTTGGTACTCTTGGAACGTTTTCTCTTTGGAGGAGAAACATGAAACAGCATTTGTTGCGCTTGGCCTCGGGCGTGCTCCTGGTCTCGCTGGCTCTGGCGGCCTGCACGCCGGCCACCCAGGCCCCGCCCACCGCCACCACGGCCCCCACCGCGGTCCCGGCCGTTGATAAGAAAATCTGCGAAGTCACCGACACGGGCGGCGTGGACGACAAGTCCTTCAACCAGCTGGCCTATGCCGGCGTGCAGCAGGTCCAGACCACGCTGGGCTGGGAAGGCTCCTTCCTTGAATCGCAGCAGCAGACCGACTACGAGAAGAACATCAATGAATACGTGCAGTCGGGCTGCGACCTGATCGTCACGGTCGGCTTCCTGCTCGGCGACGCCACCAAGGCCGCCGCCGAAGCCAACCCCGATCAGAAGATCATCATCCTCGACTACGCCTACGACCCCGCCCTCCCCAACGTGTGGGGCCAGGTCTATGCCGTGAACGAAGCCGCCTTCCTGGCGGGCTACGTGGCCGCCTCGGCCACCAAGACCGGCAAGGTCGGCACCTTCGGCGGCATCAACATCCCGCCCGTGGTGGACTTCATGGACGGCTTTGCCTACGGCGTAGCCCACTACAACGAAAAGCACGGCGCTGCGGTGGAAGTGCTGGGCTGGGACCCGGCCGACCGCGAAGGCGGCCTGTTCACCGGCAACTTCGACAGCACCGACGACGGCCGCCGCATGGCCGAGACGCTGATGGACGAAGGCGCCGACATCATCCTGCCCGTGGCCGGCCCGGTCGGCCTGGGCACCCTGGCCGCCGTGCAAGAGCGCGGCAGCGCCTGGGTCATTTGGGTGGACGTGGACGGCACCATCAGCGCCCCTGAGTACAAGAGCATCATCCTGACCAGCATTCTGAAGAAGTTGGACGTGACCGTGGTGGACGCCGCCAAGGCGGTTGACGCCGGCACGTTCGCGGGCGGCACCCACGTGGCCAACCTGCAAAGCGGCGGCGTGGACATCGCCCCGTTCTACGACCTGAGCTCGATGGTCCCCAGCGACGTGCAGGGCGAGCTTGCCGGACTGCGGGCCGAGATCATCGCCGGCACCCTGCCCACCAAGCCGTAAGGCCGGTGGGCCGGCGCTAGCCTGAAAAATCGGCCGGGTAGGTTCGCCTGCCCGGCCGATTTGTTTTTCGGCCGCGCCGCGCCCCCGTCATTTCTCCTGCCGTGTGACGCCGAATGTAAATTGCCTTCCCCTCGGCCCAATGGTATAAAGGGCGGCGGGCGGATAGCTCAGCCCGAGATATTGGCCTTGCTACCGACAAACGCATGACACCCATCCTCGAACTGCGCGGCATCACCAAACGGTTTCCGGGCGTCCTGGCGAACGACCACGTCTCGCTGACGCTCGAGCCCGGCGAAATTCACGCCCTGCTAGGCGAAAACGGCGCCGGCAAGAGCACGCTCATGAACATCCTCTACGGGCTTTACCAACCCGACGAGGGCGAGATCAGCGTGCGCGGCCGGCCGATCAAGGTCTCCAGCCCCAACGACGCCATCGCCGCCGGCATCGGCATGGTCCACCAGCATTTCATGCTCGTGCCGGTGCTCAGCGTCACCGAGAACGTCATGCTGGGCGACGAGATGCTGCGCGCCGGCGTCTTCCTCGACCGAAAACGCGCCGCCGCCCGCATCCGCGAGATTTCGGAGCAGTACGGCCTGGCCGTAGACCCCGAGGCGCTCATTAAAGACCTGCCGGTCGGCCTCCAGCAGCGCGTCGAGATCATCAAGCTCCTGTTCCGCAACGCCGATGTGCTCATCCTCGACGAGCCTACGGCCGTGCTCACCCCGCAGGAAGTCACCGAGCTGTTCAAGATCATGGCCTCCCTGATCGCCAAGGGCAAGTCCATCATCTTTATCACCCACAAGCTCAAAGAAGTGCTGGCGGTGGCGCACCGCATCACCGTGCTGCGCCTGGGCCAGGTGGTCGGCACGGCCCTCCCCGACCAGACCAGCGAGAACCAGTTGGCCGCCCTGATGGTCGGCCGCGAGGTGGCGCTCGAGGTTCACAAAGCCCCGGCCCACCCCGGCGACGTGGTGCTGCGGGTCGAAGCCCTCGAGGTGCTCGACGAGCGCAACACCCTGGCCGTGGACAGCCTCAGCTTCGAGGTGCGCGCGGGCGAGGTGTTGGGCATTGCCGGGGTGCAGGGCAACGGCCAAACCGAGCTGGTGGAAGCCCTGACCGGGCTGCGCCGGGTGCTGGCCGGGCGCGTTCATATCGCTAACTTCGACACTACCCGCGCCACCCCGCGCGAGGTCATCGAGATCGGCGTGGCCCACGTGCCCGAAGACCGTCAGCGCGACGGCCTGGTGCTGTCTTACCCCGTCCGCGACAACCTGGTGCTTTCCACCTACTACCTGGCGCCCTTCGCGCGCGGCGTCGTGCTGCAAGACGACGCCATTGACCAGGCCGCCGCCCAGCGCGCCCAGCAGTTTGATGTGCGCACCCCCAGCATTGAAACCCCGGCCGGCTCGCTCTCTGGCGGCAACCAGCAGAAGGTCATCGTGGCCCGCGAGTTCTCGCGCCCCGCCAAGCTGCTGGTTGCCAGCCAGCCCACCCGCGGCCTCGACGTCGGCTCGATCGAGTACATCCACGCCCGCATCGTCGAGAAACGCAACAACGGCCTGGCCGTGCTGCTCGTTTCGTCCGAGCTGGATGAGATCCTGGCCCTGGCCGACCGCATCGCCGTGATGTATCGCGGGCGCATCGTCGCCACCGTGGACGCGGCCCTCGCCACCAAAGAATACCTGGGCCTGCTCATGGCCGGCGTTGACCCGGCCACGCTGCCCCCGCCCGAAAAGCGCAATACCAAAGCCGAGGCGGTCTTTTAGCCGCTGCCGCGTTCGTGGGAGACTGAGCGTTGACCACTCAAGCCGAAAATCCGGGCCGGCCCGCCGCCAACCCCTCTCCGGCGCCCGCTGCCAACCCGCTCATCCGCCGGCGCGCCTTTAGCTGGCGCGCCGCCCTGGAAAGCGTGCAGGTGCCGGTGCTGGCCTTCCTCACCGCCCTGGCGGCGGGCGGCCTGATCATCGTCCTCACCGACCTGGTCGTGCTGGCCGAGTTCCGCGACACCCTGGCGCGCCTGGCCCCCGGCGGCTGGCAGCGCCTGATCCTGGCGCTGGTGCTGGCCCTGGCCGGCGCGGCGCTCTATCTCTGGTTTGGGCGGGTGTGGGCCCGCGTGCGGGGCGCGCCGCCCACCGCCCGCCAGCTTGATCTGGGTCGCCTGGCCGTGCTGCTCCTGGGCGTGTTGGTGGTTTATTTCCTGGCGCGCGCGGCTGGTTTTGCCGGCGCCCTCGACGCGGGCTGGCGCGCCGTCGGCACGGCCTACGGCGCCATGCTCGACGGCTCAGTCGGCAGCCTGAGCCAGATCGTCGCAGCCTTGCAAAGCGGCGACCCGGCCGCTCTGCGCAGCGCCTTCTACCCCATGCTCGAAAGCCTGGTGGCCGCCACGCCCTACATCTTCGCCGGGCTGGCCGTGGCCGTGGGCTTCCGCTGCGGCCTGTTCAACATCGGCGTGGAAGGCCAGCTCTTTGTCGGCGCCATCTTCTCGGTTTGGGTCGGCTACACCTTCAAGGGGCTGCCGCTCATCATCCACCTGCCGCTGGCGCTGCTGGCCGGCGCGCTGGGCGGGGCGCTCTGGGCGCTGCCCGCGGCCATCCTCAAAGCCAAGGTCGGCGCGCACGAAGTCATCAACACCATCATGCTCAACTACATCGCCTTCCGTCTGAGCGATTGGCTGCTCAACGGGCCGATGATGCGCCCCGGCAACGCCAACCCCATCAGCCCCAGCATCGAGCCGAGCGCCGAGCTGCCGCGCTTCTTTGCCGACCCCATCCGCCTGCACCTGGGGTTTTTCATCGCCCTGGGCATGGCCGTCTTCGTCTGGTGGTTCCTCTTCCGCACCACGCTCGGCTTCGAACTGCGCACCGTGGGCGCTAACCCCAATGCCGCTCGCTACAGCGGCATGAGCATCACCCGCAATTACCTGGTGGCCTTCGCCCTCTCCGGCGCACTGGCCGGGCTGGCCGGCGCCAATGAAGTGCTGGGCGTCAACCACAACCTGGCCATGGCCTTCTCCGCCGGGTATGGCTTTGACAGCATCGCCCTGGCACTGCTGGGCAAGAGCCACCCGTTCGGCGTGGTGCTGGCCGCCCTGCTGTTTGGCACCCTGCGCAGCGGCGGCACGCGCATGCAGAACATCGCCAAAATCCCGGTGGACATCATCGGCGTCATCCAGGCGCTGGTGATCGCCTTCATCGCCGCGCCCGCTATTATTCGCGCCATCTACCGCATCGGCTCCGCCCGCGAAGGCGTGGAAACGATCTTTACCCGCGGCTGGGGGAAATCCTGATGGCCGCCGCGGCCGCCTCCGCGCGCCGGGGCCTCACCCCGGCCGAAGCCGCCGCCCTGGCGGCCCGCAGCCGCTACCGGGTGCTGGGCAGCCTGATGGTGGTGCTCGGGCTGGTCGGCCTGTGGCTGTTTGCCTTCAACGTGCCCGCCGGGGCCGTCAGCCGCTTCGGCCTCAACCAGGGCGGCGCCACCACCGCCATCCAGCTGCCCGAGTTGGTGCTGCCCACGCTGCCCACCATCGTGGTCCTCATGGTCATCAGCCTGGGCCTGGGCGGCTACCAGTTGTGGCGCAGTTTTGGCCGCTGGTCCACCGCCGTCCTGGGCCTGGCGATCCTGTGCTTCATCCTGGCCTTTCTCACCTGGGCCACCGCCGACAAATCCATCAACCTGGCGGGCATGCTCAAGAACTCGCTGCTGCGCGCCGTACCGCTGACGCTCGGGGCGCTCTCCGGCATCCTGTCGGAGCGCGCCGGCGTCATTAACATCGCCATCGAGGGCATGATGCTGGCCGCCGCCCTGACCGGCTGCGTGGTCGCCAGTGCGGCCGGTAACCTGTGGTATGGGCTGCTGGCCGCCATCCTCACCGGCGCGCTGCTGGCCTTGGTGCACGGCGTCCTGTCCATCCGCTACAAGATAGATCAGGTCATCAGCGGCGTCGTCATCAACATCTTCTCGGTCGGCATCACCAGTTTTCTGTCGGCCAAGTTCCTGCAAGAGACCTTCACCAACCTGAACAACTCCGGCACCTTCCCCACCGTGCCCATCCCGCTGCTCAGCCGCCTGCCGTTCCTGGGCGGTATCCTCTTCGAGAGCAACTTCTTCACCTACGCCATGTACGTCTTCCTGATCGTCGTGCACGTGGCGCTGTTCTACACGCGCTGGGGCCTGCGCACCCGCGCCGTAGGCGAGCACCCCAAGGCGGCCGACACACTGGGCATCAACGTCGCCCGCACGCGCTACGTCGCCGTCCTCCTCAGCGGCGCGATGGCCGGGCTGGCCGGGGCGTACTTCACCCTCGGCTCGGTCGGCCGCTTTGATGAAGTCATGACGGCCGGGCGCGGCTTCATCTCGCTGGCGGCGGTCATCTTCGGCAACTGGAACCCGGTGGGGGCCTTCGGCGCCAGCCTGATCTTCGGCTTCGCTGACGCCCTCCAGGGCCGCCTGGCCATCCTGCGCGTGCCCATCCCCTCGCAGTTCCTGCTCATGGCCCCCTACGTCGCCACCATGATCGCCCTGGCCGGGTTGGTGGGCCGCGCCCAGCCGCCCGCCGCCGACGGCCAGCCATATGAGAAGGGCTAGCCATCACAATCGGCGCCCCCTTCCCGCAACGCTGTACTCAGCGCGAGATGGGGGGTAGGCTAACACAAGAGACCAGGCACACGCCTGGTCTCTTTACTTCATAATGCCTGCGTTCAATCTGTTCTGGCTAGGCTGCGACCTTCTCCGCTTCTTCCTTCGCCGTCCGAATAAAGGCCATGAAATTCTCCACCGGCGTCTCCGCGAACACCGCGTCGGCCGTTGAGTAGATGTGCGCGTAGCCCGCCACCGCCTGCACCATTTCCCTGGTGGCCGCTTCGACCTCGGCTACGCTGCCGTTGCACAACAACGGCAGACTCAGGTTGCCCTTGGTGCAAATATCCGGGTCCAGCCGGCGGCGCGCCTCGGCCAGGTTGTTGTTGCCCTCCGGCGGCGGCGAGATCGTTTCGATCACGTCGCAGCCAAGCCGGTTGAAATAGCCGCGCTCGATCAACTCGCGCGTGCGCCCGCAGTTGTGATACCAGAACAGCCCGCCGTGCGCGTGGGCGTGTGCCGCCAGCCGCGGGATGTAAGTCAGGTCGTATTTCTCATACCTGTCAGGGTCCAACACATCGTGAACAGTTGTAAGTCGGAAAAGGTCCAAGACATCGTGAACACTTTTCGGGCGTTCGTGGCCGGCACGAATTGGCGGCATGCTGTCTCCTCACAGGAGGCAGTATG
>JADZEK010000003.1 GCA_020850595.1 Anaerolineales bacterium | reverse complement strand
GTAGACCGTTTAGGAGATGTTTCTGTGGCGGCTCGCCGTAACGAGCCGCCCACCGGTCCGCCGAAACGAACCAGCCCAAGCTCCTTCCTCTGGTGTGCTTCCTATCACGTTTCAGTTGTTAAGGTGCGCCCAAACTGCGTTTCGCAGCCCGTGGCTGACGGGGCCGAGATATTACCACAGGCCCAGCCAAGCAGTCAAGGGCGGCAGACGAAAAACCGATGCGATCGTGCTCGGTTCGCATCGGCCTATGCCGGGTCTACCGCGCTCTTGGTTGTCTGGTCTGCCCGCTCACGCGGGCTAAACGTCGTGCAGGCAGTATTATATGCGGTTGGCCGCTGGAGTCAAGGGCCAATGTGGAAAGAATCACAAACTGGTTAAAACGTCCCCGGCGACCGGTGAGCGGCTACATCTCGCTGCGTCCTTGCAGCGCGCGCGCCAGCGTTGTTTCGTCGGCGTATTCCAGGTCGCCGCCGACCGGCAACCCGCGCGCCAGCCGCGTGACGCGGACGCCGAGCGGGAGCAGTTGTTTTTGTAAATACATCGCCGTCGCCTCGCCTTCCAGGCTGATGTTGGTGGCGAGGATCACTTCGCGCACCGGCTCGGTCTTCACCCGCGTCAGCAGTTCGCGGATGCGCAGATCTTCCGGCCCCACGCCTTCCACCGGCGAGATCACCCCGTTGAGCACGTGATAGCGGCCCTTGAATTCGCGCGTGCGCTCGAGGGCCAGCACGTCGAGCGGCTCTTCGACTACGCAGATCACGCCCGTCTGCCGCGCCGGGTCGGCGCACACCGGGCAAGGGTCGTGGGCGGCGTCGGCGATGTTGAAGCACAGCGAGCAGAAGCGCGTCTGCTCTTGCAGTTCCACGAGCGCCGCGGCCAGGTCGCGCGGCTGGCGGCCGTCGCCGCGCAGCAGGAAATACGTCAGCCGCGAGGCCGACTTCGGCCCAATGCCGGGCAGCCGCGAGAACTCATCAATTAAGCGCTGCACCGCCTTGGGCGTCGCCAGCGTCGTCATTGCATTGTCAACCTTCTAGGCGGCCCACCGCACCGGCGGCCGGCCGCGGCTACAATTCTGGCAGGCCCAGGCCGCTGGACAGCCCGCGCAGCCGCTCGGCCCCCAGCGTTTGGGCGCGCTCGATGGCGATATTCATGGCGCTGGTCAGCAGGTCTTCGAGCAGCTGCGTGTCGCTCTGCGCCGCGGCCAGCGCTTCGGGTGCCACCTGCACATGGTGCACGCGCACTTGCCCGTCAATCACAATCTGCACTGCGTCACCGCCGACCGAGATTGTCATGCGCTCCTCGGCCAGCTCGGCCTGCACGCGCTTCATCTCGGTCTGCATCTGGCCCAGCTTTTCCATTAGCCCCCCGCCCTGTCCGGGCGGCGGGATCAGACTTGGTTTCTTCGCCATCGCGCTCACTCCTCTACAATCTCGCCGCCCAGGTCGAGGGCGGTCGCGACCATGCCGTCTTCGGGGATGTCGTCGGCCCGCGCTCCGCGCACGCGCTTGCTCGACGTTGTGACTTCAAACTTCACTCTGCACGGCTCCCCCAGTACCTCCGCCAGCAGATTCTCCACCGCCGCGCGCGTGCCCTCCGTGTTGATCTTCTTATAAACAAACTCGTTGGTCGCCAGGCGCAACACGCCGGTTTCCAGCGCAATCACCGTACACGAATTCAAGAGCGCCTCGGTGGGCTTATCGCGCTCCTTCATCAACACCGTCAGCCGCTTCCACGCCGCCTTCAGATCTCCGCTGGCGCTGCCGCCCACTGGGGCCGGGGGCGCGCTGCGCGCTGGGCGCGCCGCGGGCGGCGTGGGGCGCGGGGCTTCTGAGCGGGCCGGCGCGAACGCCTCGGCCACGGGCGGCGCGGCGCGCGGTTGGGCAGGCTGCGGTCCTGGCGGCTCACCGGCCGCGGCCGGTTCGGTCAGGCACTCCACCACCGCCAGCTCCAGCGGCAACTGCGGCTGCCAGCCGCCGCGCGCCTCGTTGCCGGCCGTGCTGAAGGCGCGAACGGCCCGGACGAGCACGCCCGGATCCATCCGCTCGGCCTGGCGCGCCAGCACGGGCCGCAGTTCGGCCGGCGCCTCCACCAGCGCGGCGCTGCCTAGCCGCACCAGCAGTACCTGCCGCAAATGGTCCACCATTTGCCGGGCCAGTTGGCGCGGGTCGGCGCCGGCGTCGAGGGCCTGGTTGACGGCTTCTAGCCCGGCCGTCAGGTCGCGCGCGGCCAGCGCCTCGGCTAGGCCCTGCACCGCCGCCCCGGCCCCCGTGCCCAACAGCTCTTGCACCTGCGCCAGGCTGACGGCCTGGCCCGCGCCCGCCAGTTGGTCGAGCAGGCTCTCCGCATCGCGCAGCGCGCCGGTGGCCTGCCGGGCCATCAGTTCCAGCGCTGCGTCTTCTACTTGCAGGCCCTCTTGCGCGCACAGCATGCGCAGCCGCCGCACGATTTCGTTGACCGGGATGCGCCGGAACTCAAAGCGCTGGCAGCGCGAGCTGATAGTCGCCGGTATCTTGTGCGTCTCGGTGGTCGCCAAAATGAAGATCACATGCGGCGGCGGCTCTTCGAGCGTCTTGAGCAGCGCGTTGAAGGCGGGGATCGAGAGCATGTGCACCTCGTCTATGATGTAGACTCGGTAGCGGCCCTCGCTCGGCGCGAAATTCACGTTGTCGCGCAGTTCGCGGATGCTCTCCACGCTGTTGTTGGAGGCGCCGTCAATCTCGATCAGGTCGAGGAAGCGCCCTTCGGTGACGGCCACGCAATGGGGGCAGGTGTTGTCGGGGCGCTGAGCCGGGTCGGGGTGCAGGCAGTTGACGGCCTTGGCCACCAGGCGGGCGCTGGTGGTTTTGCCGCAGCCGCGCGGCCCAGCGAAGAGGTAGGCGTGGGCCACGTGGTCGGTGCGCAGCGCGTTGCGCAGCGTTTGCACCACGTGTTCCTGCCCGACGACTTCATCCCAGAGTTGGGGCCGCCGTTTGCGATAGAGGGCTTGAGCCGGCATCCGTCACCTAATCAACCCGACAAGCTTGAGCGCGGGGTGAGTGTAGCAGACCGGGAGAGGCCACGCAAGGTTGACTCCAGCGGCACTATGTTATAATCCGCTGTGAGGGAAAGAAGAATGCCCGCAAGACCGGATCGTCGCGCGACGCCGCGCGGAAAGGTAGGCTGCCATGACGCGATTAGGTGCTCCTGAACTCCTCCTTATCCTTGGCATTGTCATTTTGATCTTCGGCGTAGGGCGGTTGGGCCGGATCGGCAGCGAGTTGGGCAGCGCCATCCGCAACTTCCGCGAAGGCCTGGGGAACAATGACGACAAGGGCAAGAAGGACGACATCGCCGCCGCAGAACCCAAGCCGCAAGAAAAGTCCTGAGCTGAGCGCTAGGCGCTCGACCATCACCTGGTGTATAAAACCGCCTGCTCCAGGCGGTTTTATTTTGCCGCGGCGCCGAGCCGGTGGGCGTCAAATCGGTACAATCGCCTAATGTGTTGGCCGGGCGTTCGGGATATGATCTGGTGCAGGGGACAGGGCAGGCTGTGACTGTGAGGCCCGCATGTCGGCTGAGGCTATTCGCCAGATCATCAGACGCGCGGTCGCCGAAGCGCGCTTTCGCGAGGCGCTGCTGCGCGACCCCGCCGGCGCCAGCGCGGGCTACAACCTGACCGACGCTGAGCGCGGTGCGTTGGGCAACCTGACGCCCGAGAATTTCGCCGCTGTGGCCGCCGGGCTGTCCGACCGCGCCGAAGAGGCTACCGCGACGCTCAGCGCTGCCTAGCGCGCGGTTCTGGACCTGGCCCAACCCGGACCTAAGCCCAACGCGCCGCTCGCTTAAACCCAACCGCCGGCTGGTCAGCCGGCGGTTTCGTTGTGCCTGTCCTGAGGTCATCCGGGGGGCGGGTGCGGCCTCGCGGCGCCTAGACTTCGATCCCGGCCATCACCTTGGTCAGTTCCGCCTCGACGTTCAGCTTCATTCGCTGAAAGCGCGTGTTGGGGGCCTTCAGGTTCAGGCTGAAGATGGCCTTGTTCAGGTCTACCAGCCGCTCACGGAACCGGTCTTGCGCCAAGGCCCACTCGCGCTCCACCCAGTGGCGCTGGCGCAGCGCATGGGCGTCGTTCTGGCCTGTCAGCAGGGTCAACTCACGCTGCCGCCACTGATGCGAGCGCCGCAACGCGCGCCGGGCGGCTTCGAGTTGCTCGCGGATGGCGACTTCGGCCTCCAGCCACTCCGGCCGGAAGCCGTGGCGCTGGAGCATCTCGTTTGCCAGCCGCCAGGCCGGGTCTTCGAATGGGTTTTCGCTCAGGTTCAGCGGTTGGCCGTGGCCGCGCAGGTTGTCGAACTTGCCAGCCTCGCGCGCCTGCCGCAGCCGCTCCTCGATCAATCGGTCGAAGTCCACCACGCGGTTCCTTGTCTGGCCAGGGCGCACCAATACAAAGGAAAAATATCACAAATACTGGCGAGAATCAATACCGAAATCGGCCTACTTGAGCGCTTTGGCCCGGCGCTATGGAAGGGTGTAGCGCGTGTGGAGGTTGCCGGTGGCGTCGCTCAGCAGCACTGAGCGGCCGCCCGCCCACACCGCCGCGGCCAGCCCCCAGTGCAGGTCGGTGGCGGTGTCGGCTCCGGCCGCGGTGTGCAGCGCTACCACGGCTCCCGGCCCCAGTGTCAGCGCGGGGAAGGTGTACAGGCTGCCCATCTCGTCGCGCAGGGTCCAGCCGGCCAGGTCTACCTGCCCGCCGTCGTTGCGGATCAGCACGGCTTCGTCGGCCAGCGCGCCAGCCCCGCGCACCTCGGTGATGGTCAGATGCGCGGCGGCCTGGTTGGGGTCGCTGGTCACCGTGGCGCGGGGCGGCTCGGCTGTGCTCGTCGGCTCGGCCGAGGCCGCGCCGGGCGTGACGGTCGGCGGCACGTAGCCTTCCACGGGGATAATCAGGTTCTGCCCAACGGTGAGCACGTTGGGGTCGGTCAGCCCGTTGGCGGCCAGGATGGCATCTACCGTCACGCCGAATTCCTGAGCAATTTTGCCGAGGGTGTCGCCTTCCTGGGCGATGTAGATGGTCGGTGTCGGCCCGGCTGCGGCGGTTTCGCCCGCGGGGGGCAGCGTGAAGGTCGGCCCGGCCGTGGGCAGCGGCGCCAACCCGGTGCCGGCTGCCTGCTGGGTGGCGGCCACCGCTGTGCCGGAGGGCACGATGATGGCCGGCCCGGCGGGGTGCTGACGGTCCCAATACCACAACACGGCATAGGTAGCCGAGGCCGACACAATCGCGTTCAGCAACAGGTAGACCAACAGCCGTCTAAAGTTCATGGGAACCCCACACCGTGCTTTGTCCGCGGCCCACGCCCGGCCGCTGCGCGGATCATAGCACAACTGACTCGCTAACTAAAGCCCTAGACGCCAGGCGTGGCCCGCGCGCGGGCGGGCTGCCTACTACTGGCGGTATCGCCGCGGGCCGCGCCAGCCAGAGGCCCGCCCGATCACGGGGCGGCGCTTGCCCGCCGTTGCCTGAGCGCCGCGGCGCTTTCGTGTTTCTGCTTCTTTCCGCTAAAATGGCCGCATGCCCTTTCTAATTGACGGCCACAACCTCATCGGCCAGATGCCGGGCCAACGCCTGGCCGACCCAGATGACGAGCAGCACCTGATCGAGCAGCTGCGCGCTTATTTAGTGCGGGTGGGCAAAAAGGGTGTGGTGATCTTCGATAAGGGGCTGCCCGGTGGGGCGGGCAAATGGTCGAACAATGTGCTGGAGGTGCGCTTTGCGCCGGCCCCCAAGACCGCCGACGACGTGATTACAGACCGCCTGCGCCGCGACCGCAACCCACGCGGCCTGATCGTCGTCAGCGCCGACCATGCGCTGATCGAGGCCGCTCAGCGCGCCGGAGCCGCTGTGCGCTCGCCCGCCCGTTTCCTGGCCGACATGGCCGGCGCTGCCAAATCCGAGACCCCCAACCCCAAAGAGGTGGGGCTTTCGGCCGACGAGGTCGCTGATTGGGAACGGGCTTTTCGGGCCGGAAAACCCCGCGATAGAAGTTAAAATCTGGTTTATGGGACTAATTTCCCCCGGAGTTTTGAGCATTTCTTACCTATTGCTCACCCACGCCTTAGGATTCTAGGTTATAAAGGATACAGGTGCATCTGTCCCCTCCAAGTGGATGAGACGCCTGCAAACAAGCAACAAACAGGTGCACCCGAGACCAGTCGCTCCCCAAAGCGGTTGGTCTAACAATCAGGCCCACGGCGAAGTCCCCCCGCTTCCCGTGGGCCGATTGCTTTAACCGCACCGGCCGCATGGTGCGGGTTAAAAACTACGGGCCATGCTGGAGCAGCATGGCCCGCGTCCCCAAAAAGTGAAACAGACCCCGGCAAACAAGTGCGGAGCTAACTCCGCTGCGCACAGTATAGGGCAGGCCGCCCCGCCCAGTAGCGCTGCGGTACTAGACGTATTCCCATTGAACACGGCCTTGTTACGCGTTAGTAACGTAGGCCCCCATCCGGCTCGAATGGCGGCCGTTGCGCGCCCCGGCCGCTGGTCATCGTCCAGATCTGCCGGCCCGCCGGCCCGGCCGCGTGCGCCGCGCGGAACACCACGCTGCGCGGCGAGCATGGCGCAGAAAATAGCAGGCAGGCATTGAGCGGCGCTACTTACTGTTGCCTATGCTGCACTATCCACAACCTGATCGAATGAAGCCTGGATGTAAGGTTCCGCCTCCCTGAGCCGCGCGAGGCTGTCAATGGCGAACTCAACATCTCCGCTGCCCCAGTGGCCCACTTTGGAAACATCTCTAGCAAATGTGACCGAGGCCGGGATTGAACCAGGACTCACCTTCAGCCACATTTTGAGACCACTGTGCAACAGGTGCACCGAGCAGAAAACCGACTTGCCCAGAGACCACGCGATGTGCTTGGCTAGATGGCGACGAACAACTCGGCCGGGGGCGCGGTCCTGGCAATACCTATCGAGCGCCCGATACGACTCAACTACTTCGACGGGTTTTCCATCAGTGTGATGAGCCTCGCCATAGTCCAAGCGGTCTTGAGAGGCGCTTTTGCGCCTACGACCAGCTTTTTCCGCGTACTCCAGACTCCTGGCTGGTTTTGTCGGTGTTTCTACTCGCCAAATTCGTGAAAGCGCCTTCCTAATCTGGGCCAGCGATATGTTGTCGTCTCCCAATGATCTGCGGATGACCCGCAAGAGCGAGTCATCTTGTTCGCCAAAGAGACGGTCTAGCGCCTTTCTGATCTTGGCAGTCGTAAAGATCTCTTCGCCCAATTCGTCCAGTACACCATCAGCCATGGAGGCTTTCGACAGCCGAGACAGGTGCGAGGCCATCTGGTCAATTGATAGGTCGAGGTTATTTTCAGGGTCAATCGAGACTTCAAATAGCAGCTTGTCTGGCGCCGGCACTTTTTCGGAACTGCGGTAAACCTTGTAACGAATTCCGTTCGTCAATACACACCAGTCAATGCCATCATTGGTGGCATAGCCAACAACCTGCGTAATGGCCTTGACGTCATCGAGGGGATCGTCGAGCGCCTTGGCCTCCAGGAGGATGACTGGTTTTCGACCGATCTTGAGGGCGAAATCAACCGCCTTGCTGTCAATCGTTGGATATTCCAGTTCGACCTCGTCAGGATCGCGCACGTTCCAGCCGAGCGTATCCAGCAGGGGGTCAATGAAGATCGTCCGCGTGGGCAGTTCCTTGAGGCTCGTGCGCCGATGACGCTTCAACTGCGCCTGAAGTTCTTCGATGCGCTTCTTGATATCCATCATGGCGTCCTCATGCCACACACATCATCCCGGCGCAATGACCGATCAGAACATGCCAGGGAGTCACCAACCATGCTTGAGCGTGCAGCGCTAACTCGCGCCCCCTTGAAGATAACCGGGCGATCAAACCGGCGAAGCTTATGGGCCCAACAGGACTCGAACCTGTAACCAAGCGGTTATGAGCCGCGCGCTCTGCCATTGAGCTATGGGCCCTCAACAGCGCCCGCATTGTACCCTCCTCCGCGCCATGCTGATAGCCCGGCCCAAGCTCCCATTGGCGCCCATCCGTTCTCTACATTCGCGCTCATTCTTGGCAAAAACCCCGCCATCTCACCTCCAACCTCTTACCTCTCATCCTCATCTACTTTGCCCGACGCGCACTCTGCCCCCTGGGGTATAATCATTTCCGCGCATTTGTGAAAGGAAGAACACGAGCCTATGCTCACCAAGAGCCTTCCCGGCGCCGGCCCCCAGGGCCGCGTCTACAACTTCAACGCCGGCCCCGGCGTCTTGCCCGTCACCGTCCTCGAAAAAGTGCAGGCCGAGCTGCTCAACTACGGCAGCACGGGCATGTCAGTCATGGAAATGAGCCACCGTTCGGCCGCCTTCGAGGGCATCCTGTCCAACGCCGATGCCGACCTGCGCGCCCTGCTGGGCATCTCCGCCGACTATGCCGTCGGCTTCCTGCAGGGCGGCGCCACCCTCCAATTCGCCATGGCGCCCATGAACCTGCGCCCGGCGGGCGCATCCGCCGACTACATCGTCAGCGGCACTTGGGGCAGCGCGGCTTATAAAGAAGCCGGCAAGCTCGGCCTCGCCCGCGCCGCCTGGAGCGGCAAAGCAGGTAGCTTCAGCAGCCTGCCCGCCGCGGGCGAACTAGACCTCGATCCACAAGCCGCCTACCTGCACCTGACCACCAACGAGACCATCCACGGCCTCGAGTGGCAGAGCTTCCCCACCCCGCCCGCCGGCGTGCCGCTGCTGGCCGACATGTCGTCCGACTTCGTCAGCCGCCCGGTGGATATTAACCAGTTCGCCCTGATCTACGCCGGGGCCCAAAAGAACCTCGGCCCGGCCGGCGTCACCGTCGTCATCCTGCGCCGCGACCTGCTGGAGCGCGTGCCCGCCAACCTGCCGCTGATGCTCGATTACAAAGTGATGGTGGAGCACAACTCGCTCTACAACACCCCCCCGGCCTTCACCCTCTACGTCGTCGGGCAGGTGCTGAGCTGGCTGCGCGGGCTAGGCGGGCTGAGCGTTATGGCCCAGCGCAACCAGGCCAAGGCCGCCGTCGTCTACCAGACCATTGACCAGAGCGGCGGCTTCTACCGCGGCCACGCCGCCCCGGCCGCCCGCTCGCGCATGAACCTCACCTTCCGCCTGCCCACCGAAGACCTGGAGAGAGCCTTCGCCAAGCAGGCCGAAGCCGAGGGCCTGGTCGGCCTCAAGGGCCATCGTTCCGTCGGCGGGCTGCGCGCCTCGCTCTACAACGCCTTCCCGCCCGAAGGCGCCGCCGCCCTGGGCGAGTTCATGCGCGAATTCCAGCGCACCCAGGGCTGAGTCGCAGGCTGCGCCTGCTTACGCATCCGCCGGACTCAGGCGCTCCGGCCCTGAGTCCCTCTAGCTCCCAGCCGCGCCCGCCGCTGGGCCTCCCGCCCCCAGGAGGTCGCTCATGTCTCCGCGCATCTTCGTCTCTGACGGCCTGGCCCCTGAGGGCCTGGCCCTGCTCCAAACCGCCGGCGAAGTCTCCGCCGACAACAAGATCACGGCCGAGGCCCTGGCCGCCGCGCTGCCCGAGTACGACGCCCTGGTGGTCCGCTCGCGCACCAAGGTCAACGCCGGCCTGCTGGCCGCCGGGCCGCGGCTCAAAGTCATTGGGCGCGCCGGCGTCGGCGTGGACAACATAGACGTGGCGGCCGCCATAGCGCGGGGCATCGTCGTCGTCAACAGCCCCATGGCCGCCTCGGTCAGCGTGGCCGAGCACACCCTCGGCCTGCTGCTAGCCCTGGCCCGCCAGACCCCGGCCGCCGACGCCGTGCTCAAGCAAGGCAAGTGGGAGAAGAGCAGCTTCGTGGGCGTTGAGTTGGCCGGCAAGACCCTGGGCCTGCTGGGCCTGGGCCGCATTGGCGCGCTCGTGACCAACCGCGCCGCCGCCTTCGGCATGGCCGTCAGCGCCTACGACCCCAACCTGACCCCCGACCAGATTCGCGAGCGCGGCGCCGAACCGGCCGACTTCAACAGCGTGCTGGCGCGGGCCGACTATCTTTCGCTCCACCTGCCGCTCACCCGCGAGACAAGCGGCCTCCTGGGCGCGCCGCAGTTCGCGCTGATGAAGCCGGGCGCCCGCCTGGTCTGCGCCGCCCGCGGCGGAGTGGTGGATGAAGCCGCCCTGCGCGCCGCGCTGGATAGCGGCCACCTGGCCGGCGCGGCGCTGGATGTCTTCGCCCAAGAGCCGCCCGCCCCCGGCAGCATCGCCCCCCCCCCCAAGGTGATCGCCACGCCGCACATCGGCGCGCAGACCCACGAGGCGCAGAACCGCGCCGGCCTCGCCATCGCCGAGGAAGTGCTGGCCGTGCTCGCCGGGCGCGCGCCGCGCTGGCGCGTCCTCAGCAACGAATAGGGCTGCGCTCGTCCGGCGCCTTAACGCCGCCGAGGCCGCTAGACGGCCTCGGCGGTTTGTTATTGCGTTGAGGACCGGCGCGCCCGCCTACAGCTTGAACGTCACGCCCTTGCCGCCGTCAGACGAGGTGGGCAATTTGGGGATCAGCCACGACAAGAACGCATCGGTCGAGCGCGTTTGCAGCAGCACCCGGCCCGGCCCGGTCAGGTCTACCACCAGGCCCTCGCCGCTGAACAGGGTGGATTTGAGGCCGCCCACCCGCCGTACCTGAAAACCGATGTTGGCCGAGAAGGCCACCAGGTGCCCGGTATCTATCACATAGCGCTGCCCGGCGGCCAGTTCCATCTCGTGGATGGCGCCGTACGACGACAGGATCAACTGCCCAGCGCCGGTGGCCCGCAGCATGATCAGGCCCTCCGAAGCGAAGAAAGTCTTGGCCCCGCCCCAGGCCGTGTCGAGCGTGATGGATTTTTCGCAGGCCACGAACGAGCCGCTCTGCACCAGCAGGGTCTCGCCGCTCAGGGTCAGCGCGGCCATGTCGCCCGGCAGCGACGGCGCCACGTTGAGTTCACCGCCCTGCGCCCCGGCGCGGTAGGTGTTCACGAAGAAGCTCTCGCCGCCCAGCACCGAGCGCGCCAGGCTCTTGAGCAGGCCGCCCTCGGCCTTGGTCTCCAGCGTCAGGTCGGCGCTCATCGAGACCATTGAGCCGCCTTCGACCCGCACCTCCTCGTTCGGGCCGAGTTGGAGGGTCGTCAGCGAGTAGGCCGGGCGGTACAAGATGTTGGTTTGCATGAAGCTCTCCGGGCAAGGGGAAACGCTGTTTCAGTCCAGCGCCGCGCGCGGCGCGGGCAGCGGCGCCACGTACGCATACGTCGGGTCGGCGTGCTGGCGCTTGAGGATCGCCAAGATTTCCCTCCAGGTCGCCCACAGCCCCACCGGGGTCGGCGGCAGATCGTGCGCAATCGCCCGGTGCAGCTTGCCCAGGTGGTAGCAGGGCACGGCCGCGTACATGTGGTGCTCGATGTGGTAGTTCATGTGCCAATACAGGAACTGCACGATGGGGTTGGTCAGGAACGACCGCGTGCACAGCCGGTAATCCGACACGGCGTCTTGCAGGCCCACGTGCTGCGTGTTGTTGCACAGGAACTGCAAGCAGCCGCCGTAGAACGGCGCCAGGGTCACCACGATCGGCACCATCCACCAACCCAGCGCCAGCGACACCACCACAATGGCCGCGTGCCCCAGCAGGATCACCCGCGCCCAGGTGAACAGCGCGCGGCGCGCCGCCACGGCCTCCGGCGGGAATAGGTACGACTCCCACGTCCCTTCCACGCGCCCCAGCGCGTGCCGCCCCATCAGCTTCAGGCGATGCCAGAAGTCCCACGGATTGACGAACGAACTCTTCAGGAACGAGGCGAGCTTAACCTCCTGCGGCAGCACCACTTCCAGGTCGTAGGGCTGATGGAGCGTGAACTTGTGATGCTCCTGGTGGCTGGCCCAAAACGCCACCGGGTTGGCCCAGCCCAAGAAGCTGACGACGTTCAGGAAGATGTCGTTCAGCGCGCGGGTCTTGAACACGCTCTGGTGCACGAACTCGTGGAAGGCGTTGATCAAGAAGGCATAGCAGGTGCCGTGGACGAACACCAGCAGCAGCAGCACCCACCACGGAGCGCGGCCCAGCGCGTACCACGCCAGGCCGCCGGTGAGCGCCAGCAACCCCAGGTGGCCCAGGGTTTGCAGCCAGCCGAGCAGATCGCTGCGCTGGTTCAAGGCCGCCAGCACCTCGCGGGGCAGCGGCGTCCGATGCCAATTAACGCGTTGCTTGTCTTGGTCGGTGGCTGACATGCGCGCCCTCCTTGGTCGCAGCCTGTTGACCGGTTCGGCTCGGCGCCGGCCACTGGGCGGCCTGGCGGGCTACTATAATACCAACTGGCAGCCGCGGGCAAACCGCGACCGGATCGGGCGCGGCCCCATGATGCCGCCGGCGCGGACACCCGGAGCGTGAGGCGGTGGAGCTAAAGGGGGGCGATCCCGCCGGAGGGGGTGGCGGCGGGCGGACCGCCTACTTGAACAAGGCTGCGCCTTCCACCTGTTGGAAGGCCGCGACCACCGCGGGGTCAAAGTGACGGCCGGCCTGCTCCGCGATATAGGCGCGCGCTTGCGCCTCGCTCCAGCCCGGGCGGTAGGGCCGGTCTGAGCGCAGCGCGTCGTAGACATCGGCCACGGCGAAGATGCGCGCCGCCAGCGGGATGGCCAGGCCGCTCAGCCCGTCGGGGTAGCCGGTGCCGTCCCACTTTTCGTGGTGGTAGTGCGGCACATCCAGCGCTCGCTGCAAGTAGGCGATGGGCGCGAGCATTTCGTAGGCGTGGACGGGGTGCCTGCGCATGATGCGCCATTCCTCGTCGGTCAGCGGGCCGGGCTTGTGCAGGATGTAGTCCGGCACGCCCAGCTTGCCGATGTCGTGCAGCAGCGCGCCGCGCCGCAGTTGCAGCAGGTCCTCGGAGCGCAGACCCATCACGCGCCCCAGTTGCAGGCTGAGATCGGCCACCCGCCGGGTGTGGCCTTCGGTCTCACGGTCGCGCAAGTCGAGCGCCCGCGACCAGCCTTCCAGCGTGGAGTCATAGGCCAGCCGCAGGTCGTTGTGCGAGCGCTGCAGATCGGCATAGACCGTGGCGTTGTCAATGGCGATGGCCGCCTGCCCGGCCAGCGTCTCCACAAACTCCAACCAGTCGGCGGCCGGGCGCAGCGGGGCGCGGTGCAGGACTTCGAACACGCCCTGCAGGCGGCCCTTGGCTATCAGCGGCGCACCGATGTAGACCACAAAGCCTTCGTCGTAGGCCAGATCGGCCTTCAGGGTGGCGGGCGGCAGGGCCGCCAGGTCGGCCACCACGCGCATCTGGCGCTCGGCGGCGATCTGCCCGGCCAAGCCCTCACCCAGGCGCAGCCGCAGCCGATCGAGCGTTGTCGTCCGCAGCCCGTGGCCCGCCGCGTAGGTCAACTGCTGGGTGTGCGGGTCGAACAGCAAGATAGCCGCCGCGTCCACGCTCAACTGCTGGATGGCCTGCGAGATCAGCACATTGAGGGTCACGTTCAGATCGAGGCTGGCGCTGATGGCCAGATCAATCGTGCGCAGCGTGGACAGCCGCTGCAACTGCACTTCGGTCTGCTCATGCAGCGTCATGCGCTGAATGGCGCCGGCGCTGATGTCGGCCAGCGCGCCGAGCAGCTGCACTTCTTCCGGCTCCAGCGGGACGCGCCGCCCGACCCACAAGGACCCAATGATCACCTCACGCGCCCGCAGCGGCACGCCGGCCAGCGCGGTAGTGTGGGGCGTCAGCGTTTGCGGGAGGTAGTGCGGGTCGCGGCGCGCATCACGGCGCACATCGGAACTGACAAAGGGCCGGCCGGTCGTCATGACCTCGAGCGCCAGCGAGCCGGTCTGCGCCACCGTTGTGCCGTGCAGCGGCGCCCAATCGCCCAGAGCGGCTCCGATCAGCGTCTCGCCCGTTGCACCGTTGTACAAGTTAATCGAGGCGCCTTCGGGGTGAAGCAGCGCGGCCACCTGCTCCAAAATCAGCGGCAGCACGGCGGCGCGGTTGGGCGCCTCGCGCATTGCCCGGTTCAACCGGGCAATGGCTTCCAGCTCGCGCTCGCGCTGCACGCGCTCGGTGACGTCACGCAGGTGCACCACCAGCGCGTTGACCAGCGGGTCGCGCAACTGGTTGTCGAAGCTCACCTCGGTCCAGCCCCAATCGCCGCGCTGGGTGCGCAGGCGCGCTTGCATGAGCGCCCGGGGCAACTGGCCGACCACCAGGTTCTCGAACACCACGCGCACGGCGGGCAGGTCGTCGGGGTGCACCAGGCTGAGGCTGTCGCGGCCAAGCACTTCTTCGGGGGCATAGCCCAGCACGCGCCGGGTGGCCGGGCTGACATAGGTGATACCGGCCCGCTGATCCACCAGCCAGATGGCCTCGGCGCCGTTTTCAATCAGCGCCTGAAACCGGGCGGCGTTGCGCCGCAGGGCCTGTTCGGCCTCGGCCGCCTGCCGCCGCAGGCGGCGGCCCTCGATGGCGGCCTGGACGGCCGACGCCAGCCGGGACAGGCGATCTTTGATGAGGTAATCGGTGGCGCCCAGGCGCATCGTTTCGACCGCCAGGTCTTCGCCGATGGTGCCGGAGATGAGGATGAAGGGGATATCGAGGCCGCGGGCCTGTAAGCGCCGCAGCGCCTCCATGCCGTTGAAGCGCGGCAGGGCAAAGTCCGAGAGGATGATATCCAACGCGGGGTCGAGCGCGGCCTCAAATGCTTCGGGCGTGTCTACCCGCTGCCAGTCGAGCGTGTAGCCCGCCCGGCGCAGTTCCCGCACGACCAGTTCCGCGTCGTCGGGCTGATCTTCGATGACCAGCACCCGCAAACGCGGGGCCGCCCCCGCTGGGTCTGAGTGGTCAATCGGCGTCATCACTTATGGCGTCCTTGAGCAATGAGACAAACTATTGAGGATTATAACTCCGATACCCGGAGCGGCGCGTTTCGCGCTGATCCATCGGCAATGCTAGAATACGAAGTATGCGTCTTTGGCACCAAATGCTTGGCCTCGGCCTGGCCGCCCTGCTGACGGCTTGCCGCCCAGCCGCGACCCCAACCCCGCCGCCCACCCCGACCGTCGCGCCGACCGCCGCCGACCCGTGGGACGACCTGTTCTTGCACACGCCCTATCCCTTTACGGCCCCGCTGCCGGGGGCCGAAACCGCGCCGCTCGATGGCGTGTACGTAAAGGTCGTGGACACCGGCGTGCCGACCGTCCACTGTGTGCGCTGCCCCGAGTATGCGCCCTACGACGGCCTGTGGAAGCTCAGTTTCGATGACGGCATCTTCCGCATCTACCACGCGGACACCGGCTGGCGCGGCATAGGTTCATACACCGCCGGCGCGGCCGAGGTTCAACTGTTCAACGACCCGGCCTGCCCGGAACTGACCAGCCGCTATGCGTACACGCTGGCCGACGGCCAACTGGTGTTCACCGACCCCGACGCTGATCCGTGCGCGATCGCGCTGCGGACGATGAACCTCACCCAGCAGCCCTGGCTGAGCTGTCAACCCCCCAATCGCGAGGCCGCCATCAGCGGGCACTGGCCCGTTCCCGACGGCTGCGCATAGGCTCCTTGTCCATGAATGTGTTGCGAACACCCAACGCCGAGGTCCTGCGGGACCTGGAACATCGCCTGCAACAGCGCGAGGCGGGCGAAACCCGGTTCGACCCGTATACCCGCGCCATGTACAACAGCGACGGCTCGATCCACCAGGTGCCGCCGCTAGGCGTGGTCTACCCGCGCACGGGCGACGACCTGTGCGCCATTGTGGAGATCGCGGGCGAGTTCGACGTGCCGGTGCTGCCACGCGGCGCAGGCTCTAGCCTAGCCGGTCAGGCGGTGGGTGCGGCCCTGGTGGTGGATTGCGGGCGCCACCTGACGCACATACGCCGCCTCGACCCGGAGGCGCGGAGCGTGGAGGTGGAGCCGGGGGTGGTGGGCCTGGCGCTCAACCGCCACGCCGCCCAGCACGGGCTGATGTTCGGGCCAGACCCGGCCTCGCTCGACCGGGCCACGTTCGGCGGCATGATCGGCAACAACTCCACCGGCATGCACTCCATCCGCTATGGCATGACGGGCGACCACGTGCTGAGCCTGGAGGCGGTGCTGAGCGACGGCAGCACGACGACCTTCGCGCCCATGACCACCGCCGCCGCCCAGGCGCAGGCCCAGGCGGCCGGGCGCGCCGGGGCCGTTTACGCCGCCGCGCTGGCCCTGCGCGTGGAATACGCCGAGGCCATCCGCGGCCGCTGGCCGCGAGTGTGGCGGCGCGCCTCGGGCTACAGCCTGCACTACCTCATTAACTACTCGGCCAGCCAGCCGCCGGGGTGGTACGCGCCCGGCACGCCCTACCCGCCCGCCTATGAGTTCAACCTGGCCCCGGTGCTGGCCGGCTCGGAGGGCACGCTGGCGCTCTTCCGCAGCGCGACGGTGCGGCTGGTGCCCCGCCCGAAACACACCGTGCTGGTGGTGCTGCCCTTCCAGTCTGCCGGGGAGGCCTGCGACGCCATCCCGACGCTGGTGGGCTACGGGGCGGCCGCCATTGAACTGCTGCCCGCGGAGCTGATCGCGCAAGCGCGCAAGGTGCCCGCCTATGCCCGGCATGTGACGTTCACCGACGGCACCGAGGCCGCCCTGCTGGTGGCCGAGTTCACCGGCGACACGCCGGCCGAGGCGCTGGCCGCCGCCCAACCCATGGCGGCCATGGGCGGGCGCATTCTGGAAGCGCCGGCGGCGCAAGCCGACCTGTGGGCCGTGCGGCGCGGGGGCATGGGCATCATCATGAACGTCACCGGCGACCTCAAGCCGGTGGACTTCATTGAAGACGTGTCGGTGCCGATCGAGCGGCTGGGCGAATATGTGCGCGCCGCCGACAAGATCTGCGCGGCGCACGGCACGGGGGGCGTGTGGTACGCCCACGCCTCGGCGGGCTGCCTGCACTTCCGGCCGATGCTCAACCTGAACACCGCGGCGGGCCGCGCCGACCTGCGCGGCATTGCGACCGAGATCGCTGCGCTGACGGTGCGGCTGGGCGGGGCGCTGAGCGGCGAGCACGGCGACGGCCTGTCGCGCAGTGAGTTCGTGGAGCAGATCTACGGCCCCGAGCTGACCACCGCCTTTGGCCGCCTGAAGGCCGCCTTCGACCCCGACAACCGCCTCAACCCCGGCAAGGTGCTGCCGCTGCCCGAAACACGCGTGGAGCGCGATCTGCGCACCACGCCCGACCCGCGGCTGCTGCCCATGGCGCCGGTATTTAGCTTCCACCGCGAGGGCGGCTTCGCGGCGGCCATTGACGGCTGCGTGGGCGCGGGCGTGTGCCGCCAGGAGAACGGGGTGATGTGCCCCTCCTTCCAGGCCACGCGTGACGAATGGCACCTGACGCGCGGGCGGGCCAACGCCCTGCGCGCCGCGCTGTCGGGCCAACTGCCGAAGGGCGCGCTGACCAGCAAGCAAATGTATCAGGTGCTCGACCTGTGCGTGGAGTGCAAGGGCTGCAAGGGCGAGTGTCCCACCGGCGTGGACATGGCGCACATCAAGTCGGAGTTCCTCAACTATTACCAGGCCGAGCACGGCGTGCCGCTGCGCAGCCGCTTCTTCGGCGAGATTGCCTGGGTCAGCCGCATGGTGCGGCCCTTCGCCGGGCTGGTGAACGCTCTCAACCGGTTCGGCCCCACGCGGGCGCTGGTGTCGCGGGTGCTGGGCGTGGCCCCACGGCGCACGCTGCCGAGCTTTGTCAGCCGCACGTTCCGGCAGTGGTTCAACGGCCGGGCGGCCGCGGCGGGCGGCGCGGCGCGCGAGGTGGTGCTGTTCGTGGACACCTACACCGACGCCAACTGCCCGCACCTGGGTCAGGCGGCGGTGCGGGTGCTGGAGGCCGCGGGCTGCCGGGTGACGGTGGTGGCTCAGCAAGCCTGCTGCGGCCGGCCGATGATCTCAAAGGGCTTGCTACAGCGCGCCAAGCAGGCGGCGGCGCACAACCTGGCGGCGCTGGCCCCCTACGCCGAGCGCGGCGTGCCGATCGTGGGCCTGGAGCCGTCGTGCATCCTCACGCTGCGCGAGGAGTACGTGGACTTCTTCCCGCCGCCAGGGCCGGGGGCGCAACTCGACGCCGAGGCGGGGCGGCTGGCCGGGCAGGCCGCGGCCGTGGCCGGGGTGACGTTCTTGATTGAGGAGTACCTGACGGCGGCCGGGCCAGACGGCGCGCGGCCGGTGGACCGCCTGCGCTTCAAGCCGCAGGCCCAGGGCAAGCCGTGGCTGTTCCACGGCCACTGCCACGCCAAGAGCCTGGTGGGCACCGCGCCCACGCTGGCGCTGCTGCGCGCCACCGGGGCGGAGGTGCGCGAGATCGCCTCGGGCTGCTGCGGCATGGCCGGCTCGTTTGGGTATGAGGCCGAGCATTATGAGCTCTCGCTCCAGATCGGGGAATTAAAGCTCTTCCCGGCGGTGCGCGCGGGCCAGGCGGCGAGCGTGCCGGTGACGGCCTCCGGCACTTCGTGCCGCGCCCAAATTCTAGACGGGACCGGGGCCAAGGCCGTGCACCCGGTGGAGATGCTGGCGGAGTTGATGGCGTAGGTTCCGGCCGGCCAGGCCGGCGTTAGCTCAAAGAAGAAGGCCGGCACGGCCAGCCTCGTCCTGGGCCGGGGAAGCAGCGAAAGGAGCGCACGATGAGCAACGAACAAGCGGCGCCGGAGACCCAGAGGGTGACGGTGACGCTGCTGTCAACGGTTGACCTGGGCCTGGAAATTGCGGGCCTGGCGGGCCGCCAACTGCGGATGCGGTTGGTGACGATGGAGCCGGGAGCCGTCTTTGGGCCGCTGCACGACCACAAGGATCGGCCGGGGATGGTGTACATTCTGCAAGGGACGATCACGGATCATCGGGAGGGCCGGGCGACGGACTACGGGCCAGGCGTGGCCTGGCCGGAGGATCACAACACGCTGCATTGGCTGGAGAACCGCGGAACAACTCCGGCGGTGGAGATTTCGGTGGATATTGTGCGGCAGGCGTAAGGCCGGCGCGGGCGTAAGCCAACCACATAAACGGCGCGGCGAGCCATAACTCGCCGCGCCGTCGGCGTTAAGGCCGGCGCGAGCGCTTCAGTCGGCGGCGGGCGCGGGGCGCGAGAAGGCCTCGTTGGTGGGCATGGCGGCCGGGCGGGCGCAGGTACTTTCGGGGGTGTAGTGCCGGCCGTCGCGGGCCGAGGCGAGCACGCCGTGCATGAGGTCGAGCACGTGGTAGCCCAACTCACCGCTGGCGCGGTGCGGACGGCCCTCACGCTCGGCGGCCAGCATGTCAGCCACGCCCAGGCCGCGCATGTTGGTGTTGTAGCCGTGGGTCAGGGGCGTCTCGTGCCAGTCTTTGTCCCAGCGGCAGCGCATGGTGATCGGCCCGCCGAAGGTGTTGGGGTCGTGGATGGTCAGGCTGCCATCGGTGCCGTAGACCTCAAAGCGCGGGGTGTGGTGCAGGCCGACATCGAAGGTGGTGACGAGCGTGCCGATGGGGCCGCTGGCGAACTCGAGCGCGGCGATGATGTGCGTGGGCGTGTTGACCTTGATCTTCTGCCCGTAGAGCGCCTTGCTGGTGATGGTGCGTTCGGGCAGGGTGACGCGGGCCGAGCCGGTGACGCGGCGCACCGGGCCGAAGAGGTGGATGAGGGCGGTGAGGTAATATGGCCCCATGTCGAAGAGCGGGCCGCCGCCGGGCTGGTAGTAGAAGGCCGGGTCGGGGTGCCACGACTCGTGGCCGGGCGAGAACATGTTGCAGGTGAAGCCGACCAGTTCGCCGATGACGCCTTCGTCAATCAGTTGGCGCGCGGTTTGCAGCCCGCCGCCCAGGAACGTATCGGGCGCGGCACCGAGGCGCAACCCGTGGGCGCGGGCCAGGTCGAGCGCCTGCCGGCCGTCCTCGCGGGTAACGCCGAGCGGTTTTTCGGTGTAGACGTGCTTGCCCGCCGCCAGCGCCGCCCGGTTGACCTCGGCGTGCGCGGCGGGGATGGTGAGGTTGACCACCGCGTCTACGTCGGGGTCGGCCAGGAGGGCCTCGGGCGTCAGGGCGCGCAGGCCGTAGTGCGCAGCCTTGGCCTTGGCGCGCGCCGGGTCGAGGTCGGCGCAGGCCGTGACCACCAGATCGCTAAAGGTGGGCAGGTTCTTGAAGTAGGTGTCGCTGATGTTGCCGCAGCCGATCACGCCGACGCGCGCCGGCTTCAGGGTGTCGCTCATCTCCGCCTCGTTCTACCCCCAAGGGAAACCTACAGCGCGTGCCCGGCCCACAACAGGCCGCGCCGCACCAGCTCGCGGGCGACGGGCTGGGCGCTGAACTCCGGCGCCTGGTGGCCCAGCGCGCAGAAGAACACGCGCCCCTGGCCGTAGTACCGAGTCCAGACCACCGGCATGACCGTGCCCGCCACCCAGGGCGCGTGTTCGCCGCTGAAGGTGGTAGTGGCGAGCACCCGGTTGCCGGGGTCAACGTGCAGATAGTACTGCTCCGAGTGGACCGGGAACTCGGCGGGCAGGCCCTGGGTAAGCGGGTCGTCGGGCACGATGATCTGCACGGTATAGTCAATCAGGCCGCCAGGGTGCGCCACCCACTGGCCGCCGACCATCCACTGGTAGTCGGTATTCTGGCGGAACGAGTCGGCCAAGCCGCCGTGCCAGCCGCCCAGGCCCGCCCCGGCCTTCACCGCCGCCAGCAGGCCCTGTTCTTCTTCGGGCTTGATGGTCGCCATGGTGATGCACTGCACGATGAGTTGATACTGCGCCATGCGTTCGGCGTCGGCGTAGACCGCTGAGCCGTTGACCACGTCTACCTCAAAGCCGCCGGCTTGCAACCAGGGCACATAGAGGTTCATGCTGGCTGCGGGGGTGTGACCTTCCCAGCCGCCCCAGGCACACAGTGCTTTCGGCATCTTAGCTCTCCCGATGAGCGCCATCGCCGGCGATGACGTGTTAATACCGGCCGGCCCGCGGCGCGGGCGGGTTGGAAGTTAGGGTCGCCCGCCAGTATAACGCCGAAATGGACGGGTGAAGTGCGCCGCGGCCGGTTGTGACCCGACCCGCCCCACGCCATCCTCGCGTATACTGCCTCTGACTTCCGACTTCCAACCTCTATCCTCCCACTTCCCCAGAGGCCATCCATGCCCACCATCACCTTTATCGGCGCCGGCAGCACCGTGTTCGCCAAGAACCTGCTGGGCGACATCCTGAGCTACCCGGAGCTGGCCGCCAGCGACATCCGCCTGCACGACATTGACCCGGCGCGGCTGCGCACCAGCGAGATCGTGGCGCAGCGCGTGGCGCAGGCGCTGGGGGCGCGGCCCACGCTCTCGGCCACCACCGACCGCCGCGCCGCGCTGGCCGGGGCCGACTTTGTGATCGCCATGATCCAGGTCGGCGGCTACCGGCCCTCCACGGTGATTGACTTCGAGGTGCCCAAGAAATACGGGCTGCGGCAGACCATCGCCGACACGCTGGGCATCGGCGGCATTATGCGCGGGCTGCGCACCATCCCGGTGCTGCTCGACGTCTGCCGCGACATGGAAGAACTGTGCCCCAACGCCCTCTTCCTGCAATATGTGAACCCGATGGTGATGAACTGCTGGGCGATCAGCCGCGCCACGCGCATCCGCACGGTGGGGTTGTGCCACAGCGTGCAGGGCACGGCGCACCAACTGGCCCACGACCTGGGCCTGCCGCCGGAGGAGATCAACTACATTTGCGCCGGCATCAACCACCTGGCGTTTTACCTGCGCTTCGAGCGCCAGGGGCAAGACCTGTACCCGGCGCTGCGGCGCGTGGCGGCGGAGGGGCGCGCGCCGGAGTGGAACCGGGTGCGCTACGACGCCTTCCAGCGCTTCGGCTACTTCCCGACCGAGTCGAGCGAGCATTTCAGCGAGTACGTGCCGTGGTACATCAAGCGCGACCGGCCAGACCTGATTGAGGCCTTTAACATCCCGCTGGACGAGTACCCGCGCCGCTGCGAGGCGCAACTGGCGCAGTGGGAGCAGATGCGCGTGGAGTTGGAGGGCGGCGCGCCGCTGGCGGTGAAGCGCAGCCCAGAGTACGGCTCATTTATCATTCACAGCGTGGCGGCGGGCGTGCCGCGTGTGATCTACGGCAACGTGCCCAACCACGGGTTGATTGACAACCTGCCGGCGGGCTGCTGCGTGGAAGTGCCGGTGCTGGTAGACGAGAACGGCTTGCAGCCGACGCACATTGGGGCGCTGCCGCCGCAACTGGCGGCATTGATGCAGACCAACCTGAACGTGCAGGGGCTGACGGTCGAGGCGGCGCTGACGCGGCGGCGCGACCACATCTACCACGCGGCGCTGCTCGACCCGCACACGGCGGCCGAGCTGTCAGTAGACCAGATTTACGCGCTGGTGGACGAGTTGATCGCCGCGCACGGAGATTACCTGCCCGCGTATCACTAGCGTAGGTTTTGCGCAACCAGGACGTAAAACGTCGAATCGGATGCAATTTTGCACGTTGGGACCGGTCGGGGGTAGCCTCGCAGGCGGAGGACGCCCCTGTGAGCAACTTGCCGCCGGCTTGG
>JADZEK010000002.1 GCA_020850595.1 Anaerolineales bacterium | reverse complement strand
TTACGGCTAGGCAAGAATCATGGGCGTACGGCTCCCCAAATCGCCGATCCGTAAGGTCTACTGTGGCCCAAGTGGCAAACTGGGTTCACATCCGTAAGGTCACAGGTTCGAGCCCTGTATTGCCCACTCCGGCAAGACCGCTGACCCTATGGATCGTTGAATGAACGATCCCTAGGGTCAGCGGTCTTGCGTTCCAACGCCCCGAGTTGGCCGCGTTGCAGCTATTTCCTTCCTCAGCGGCCAACCTCAGTCCAGACAAGCCTTGCCCGGTATCCACCTGCAAACAATGGCGCCCCGTGGCCTTCCGGCTGGTTGAGTGCGAAGGGCACACGAATGACGGCCGCCGAAGGTCACCAGCGACCGAAATGCGGCGTACGGCTCCTGGGCCCAAAGTCTACGCGCCTTTGTCCAGCCTCGCGGAATGATACCGTCCATGATTTCAGCGTGAACAAGTCCGATTAACCCAAACATCTGGTTACGGAGTTGTTCTGACAAGGCGCCTCTTCACAGCCGGTTGTGATCTGTGCTATGCTGGATTTAATCCGTACTTCTGACAATCCACCGCAGCATTTAACGCTTCGGCGCGCCTGGCTCTACCGAGAAAAGCGAGGTGCAGATCAACATGCTCTCACCAAAGGTCGCCCTCAAGGTCGTCTCGTATACCCTGGTCAGCGCGTTAGTCTTCGTCTCGACCCTGGCCTATGCCGAAATCATACCAGGCCTTCAAGCTCAGGCCGCTTCGCCGGCCGCGCCCCTGCCCCTCAGCGCCGATGCCGAAACGCTGCCTCCCCCGCCGGCCTTACTGACCGACCGGCAGGCCCGGGTAAACTCGGCCTCCCTGTCATCAACCCTGAGCTACTACTTCATTTCCGGCAACACCTTCACCCCATACAGCGGCACTTCCACCCCCTATTTCCGCCAAGCCACTGGATGCGTCAGTCAGATGCCCATCGGGCATCCGTTTAGCGCGCCCGTGCACTTGCCGCAAGCCTCGCAAGTAGTGTCCATCACGCTCTACACCTATGATTCGGTCCTGACAAGCACGGTGAGCACCGCCTACTTCCTCATTAACGATGGGCAAGGCAACGGCGGATACACTGTGTCGGCCAGCGGCCTCCCCAATACGACCGGATACCAGCAAACCACCAGCGCCCAGAACAATCCGGCCGGCATTGACAATCAGGCTGCCAGTTACGCCATTCATTGGGTGACCCAGGGCACTAGCCCGTCTCCCGCGTTAAGTTTGTGTGGAGTGCGCGTGGCGTACTACGCGCCGTTGGGGGCCATGTATCTCCCCTTCATTGCCAATGAATAGGAGACGCGAACTTGCCGCTTAGGCGCGGCGCAACAGGCGCGGCGACCCAATGCGCGCAGGTTGTCAGCCGGTTCACGTACCGACGCCTGGCTGGATGCAATTGGGGACGCGCGCCATTTAGGCGCGGCGTCCCCGGCTGTAGATCAGACTCGCAGGGTGGGCCGATGGGCTGGTGCTGGGCGCCCGGCCGGGCCACCTACCCCGGCTGGATGCCAAGCTGTTGGAAGAGGGCCGGCATTTCGAAGTAAATGCGCCCGCGCGTGATTTTGCCGTTTTCCAGATCGTACACGACCGCCAACGGCACCCGCACGTCCTTGCCCGTAGCCGGAACGCCGGCGAAATCGCCGATGTGCTGGCCCACGAACTCGCCTTCCCACAGGGCGTTGCTCTCACCAAAGATGGTGACCCGCGGTTCGGCGGTCGCCTCGAAGGCAACATGGTAGAAATAGTTGAGCATTCCGAGCACGCCGTCGTGCCCGCGGTTCTCCTGGCCCGTGGCCATGACGGTGAAGACCACCTCTTCCGCCAGCGTGCTGACATCGCCGTGCGCCGAGTCGAAGTAGCGCTGCATCGTTTCGCGGGTGCTTTCGATTGACACTGACATGGGAGTCTCCTTTCAGGTGAGAACGGTCACAAAACTGGCAGAGTTTTCGGCATACGCAAAACGCCGAATGATCAATGCTTCATTCCACCCAGCCCAACTGCCGCGCCATCGTCGTCGCGTCATAGTACAGGCGCGCGTGCTGAATTCGCCCCTCGGCGATTTCGTACACCGCCATCATCGGCACGGCGACGATTTTGCCGGTGGGCGGCGCGCCGTTGAGCGAGCCGGTGTTTTTGCCGTGAAAGACAAACTCGGCGACGACCGCGCTTTCAGCGGCGACCAGGCTGCGCGGCTCGGCGCGCGCTTCGGTGAACCATTCGCCGCAAAACGCGCGCAGCAGGCCGCCAATCGCGGTGCGCCCTTGCAGCGGCGCAGGCTGCGACATATCGTGAAAGGTCGCGTTCTCGGCGTAGAACGCCTCCGCGGCGTGGCCGGCGAACAGAGTCTGGATGAGCTGGGTGTTCGCCTGCGCGGGCATTTGAGGTCCCGCCTGAAAAAATGCGGGGTCAGCGAGCTGTTCGCGCAGAAAGGCGAACAGCAGCCCCTCGTCGCGAAAGTAGCGCGCCTCCCGGCTGTTCGCCGACTGCACCTTGCCACGCCATTCGGTCTTGCCATCGCCCAAATCCTCATTCCATATCCGAATAGTAAAGATGTGGGGCAGTTTGGCGGGGAGAGGGGTCATTGCGGCTCGCTCGATTCTTGCGCCGAATGTAGCACGGCCGGCGTTTTGAAATCGTTTCGCGCCGACCGCAATTAAAAATCCAGGTTTCTCCCTTTGGGAGAAACCTGGATTCCGGCGAAAAGCCGCTGGGTGGAACTGAAATTAGGCGAGCATCAGTTCTGGCGCGATTTTCAGCGCCTGCCCCAGCGCGGCGCGGCAGCGTTGGATTTGCTTGCGATCGAACGCGTCAATTGCTCGTTCCAGGCAGTCGTGTAATTCATCGGGCAAACGCAATTGAATTGGCTCGAGCAGCGCGCGCGCGTGAACAATGGCCTCATCCCATTGCTTCTCGTGATACAACAGATTGATCAAAGGCATTGCCGCCAGCCATCTGAACGGATAAGTGGGCGAGAACAACGCCAAGGCCGGGCGAGCGTGCGCTTCGGCCGAGCGCGTTTCATGGCGCCGCCACGCCGCCCAGGCCAGATTGGCGCGCGCGACCCCGAGGTAGGTCTGCGCTTTGAGCGCGGTCGTCACGGTCTGACACTCGGCCGCCAGATGTTCCACCTGTTCGACTTCGCCTTTGCGCCGCGCGAGAATGGTCAGGTAGGTCAACGCCAACATGCGCGACTGGGTCTGCCCGATTTCCGCAAAGCCCCGCAAGCACGCTTGCATCTCGCGTTCAGATTCTTCTAGTTCGCCGCGCCACAGCAACGCGAACGCCAGTCCGAATTGCGCACTGAGCCGCTGCGCGCGACTGGTAGTTTTCTCCGCCGCGCGCCTGGCCAGCCGCGAAATTTCCAGCGTATCGTCGCGAATCACATAACGATCGCGGCGCAGGTTGCGCTGGTAGAGACATTCATAAAACGCGCTTTGCTGAAGCGGCGTGCCGTGCGTTTGCATCTGGGGCAGGACTTCGTCGCTGATTTGCGTCATATCATCGGGCCGGGCGGATTGATAGAAAAACCCCATCCGGTCAAGACACAAATCCAGCCACTCGCGCCACCAGGCCGGGTCGGCTTCGGCCCGCGCCGCGCGCAGGAGGCGCTCGGCCGATTCATAAAAGGGCAGCGCACCCTGCGCGCGGTCCTGCCCCGCACAGGTGTTCCCGCGCTTGCGCATCAAACGCGCCTGTGTCAGGGGTTCAGCGGCCGGCGCGCGCGCGAGCGCGTTGACGAAGGCCGCCTCCGCCTCGGCCGGTTGCGCGACATGAGCCAGCACGTCGCCGCGCAATTCATAAAATGGCGCGGCGAACTTTCCCGGCGCGGCCTGCGGCGGCAGCGTGGCAATCAAGTCTAGGCCGCGCTGCAGCAGCGCGGCCGCATCGGCGTTGGCGTAAATCGTTTGCGCGTGCTGCGCGGCGCACAAATAGTGCTCGAGCGCGGCGTCGGCCTCGCCCGCGCCTTCGTAATGCGCGGCCATTTGGCTCGCCACCGGATCGGGGTTCGCCGCGTGGAGGCGGCCCAGCGCGTCCGCGATGCGCCGGTGCCACAAGCGCCGCCGCGCCGCGCTCAATTCGCTATCCGCCGTTTCACGAATGCGCTCGTGGGCGAAATCATACGCGTCCGCGCCCTGTTCGCGAATCAGGCGCCGCTGCCACAATTCGTCCAGCGCGCGCACCAGTTGCGCTTGCTCATACCCGCTGGCGCGTTCGAGCACCGCAAAATCAAAGTCGCGTCCGCACACGGCGGCCAGTCCCACCAATTCGTGCGCCGCCGGTGACAGCTGGGCCAGCCGCGTCTGAATAATCGCGCGCACTGGCGGCGGCAGCGGCGCCTGTTCGGAAGACCACTCGCCGCTCCGCAGCATCTCGACGATGAACAGCGGATTGCCTTCACTCCCGCGCCACAAGGCTTCGGCGATGGAGGCGGCGCGCATCGGGTCGGTGAGCTGTGTGGCGAGCGCGAGCGTTTCCGCTTTGGTCAGCGCGCCCAACTCGATTTCAGTGAGCCGGCGGCCGCGCCGCAACTCGCTCAGCCAATCGGCGAAGGCGGGCGGGACACTCTCGCCGGCGCGCAGCGTCACGAGCAGGAGCCGGGTGCCGCGCGACGTCTGCCGGCTAAACCAATGCAACCAGGCGAGCGTTTCACCGTCGCACCACTGCGCGTCATCCAACAGCAAGACGCGCGGTTGGCGTTCGCCGGCAAGGGCGTGCGCCAGCGCTTCATAGAAACGCTGATGCTGCCACGCGGCAGTCAGGGGTTCAGGCGCCGGCAGGTCGGGGCGTTGCAGCGTTATTTCGGGAACCAGCCGCGCGAGTTCGACCAGCCACGTGGGCGCCAGTTCGCGCCAAGGAGATTCGCGTAACCAGGCCGCCAGCGGGGCATAGGCCAGCCGCCCCTCGGCTGCGTAACAGTACGCGCTCGCCACGCGGATACTTTGCCGTTTGGCCCAGGCGACGAATTCTTCGACCAGCCGCGTCTTGCCGATGCCGGCTTCGCCGCGAAGGACCACGACTTGCGAATAACTCTGCGCGGCGCGCCAGGCCGTCTGCATTTGACTCCATTCGGCCTGGCGCCCGACGAGCGCGGTCGGCGGCGCGAAGGAAACTGGCTCGGCCTGGAGATGAACGATTTGTTCGCGCAGTTCCCGCGTGACGGGCGCGGGTTCGACGGCCAGTTCGCGCGCGAGCGTGGTCGCGCAGTGGTGATAGGAGCGCAAGGCGGCGGCGCGGTCGCCGCGCCGCAGGTGGAGGCGTATGACGTGCCGATGGGTTTCTTCGCGCAGCGGGTCGGCGTGGAGCAGGCGCTGGGCATACGCCAGCGCGGCGGCGTCCTCGCCGCGCGCTTCACTGTGCGCGCGCAATTCGTCGAGCGCATTCAGGTGCGCTTCGCGCAAGCATTCTCGTTCGGGCAAAATCCAATCGTCGTAACAGCTCGGCAAGAGGTCGCCGCGATAGAGTTCGACGGCGCGCGCCAGGTCGCCGCCCGCCAGCGCCTGCTGAAACTCGGCCACATCCACCGCACACGGCGCCCGGGGATACCAGTGGACGGTCTGCGCGTTAATGCGCAAGAATTCGTCGGCCTGGGGGAGCGTGGAACGAAGCAGGTGCAGAAGGTTGCGGAGGTTGGTGCGCGCTTGCGCTTCGAGGGAATCGGGCCACAAGACGAGCGCGAGATGGCGGCGCATCTGCGGCGCGTCTTGATGGAGCACGAGATAGCAGAGCAGAGATTGCAGGCGCGCGGTCTTAATTTCGGTGACCGGCGTTTCGCCAGAGGTCACGCGAAAATCCCCGAGCAAACGGATGGTCAACTGCCTCGGGATCACGGTCGCCGCCTTAGCCGCATCAGAACGCCGCACCAACATTCAGTGAGCGTCTGAAAAGGCTCTAGCCAGACAAGGCAAGATCGGGCAGGCTTGCCGGAGGCCCACGACTTGGCAAACCGAGCCGACCAATCTGAATGATAACGAATGATCGGTGATTGCGCCACACCGGTCGGCGGCCAACGGGATTGGCCGCCCGCGAAAGCAGGCGGGGCGCACGCTCGGGAACGCGGTCGCTTACACTGCGCGCGGCGGCTGTGCCCGGCGGCGGGGGCCGGTCCATCTTCTGCCGTGGCCGCCGGTTATCACTGGTTCGGCCGGTGGCGACGGGACAGCGCCGCAGACGGCTTCAGCCGCGCCTGAAACAGCACGACCTGGAACGGCCGGAGGATTGCGCCGCCATGTCGCTCCAGCACCCGCCCGATCTCGGCGTACAGCCGCCGGCGCGTCTCTGGGTCGAGGTCCGCGTGGCTGGAGTAGGTCTGGAGCAGCTTCAGGTACCGTTCCGCCGTATAAGCCTCAGACCAGTGGTACACGCGCACCATCGGCTTGCCGAAACATCCGCTGGCGCGGAAGTTGGCTCGGATGATGCCGGCCAGCCATTCGGCCGTGAACGAACGGTCGGGGTTCTCCAGCCCCGGCGCCTGCTCGCGGTACACCTCGTCGATGGCCCTCGACCAATCGGTCTGTGGATCCACCGGCACAAACCAGAAGAAGGCCGCCGCGCCGGAAGGCTTGAGCGCCTGAGCCACCTTGGGGTAGCCGATCTCGGGCGGAATCCAGTGAAAGGCGTCGGCCGCAATCGCCAGGTCGAAGGCCTCGGCCTCCACCGGCCAGTCCTCGAACGCCATCCGCCGGAACGCCACGCGAGGATAATCTCGGCAGCGCGCGGCGGCCAGCGCAGCCAGGCGTTCGCCCAATTCGACCGCCAGCAGGTGGTAGCCGCGCTGGGCAAAAGGCAGCGTGGCGTTGCCCGGGCCGCAGCCGATTTCCAGAATGCGGCCGTCCGGCGCTAGATTGGCAAACCGCACGACGTCATCTACAAGGGTAGCGGGGTAGCCGGGGCGGGCTTCGCGGTACCAGTCCGCCACGGCTTCGAATGTAGTGCGGCGCAAACGGTCAATGGACATCGGCTGCCCCGGGAGGCCGGCAGGCACCTCCGCCGGTCGGTGGGCCGAAGCTTATGCGCGGGGCGTCGCATGTCGGTATGCCCACTGGACGATCAGGGCGATCTGGCGGCGGACAGCCGCGCGAAGACGGCGAGGCCAACTATGGCGGCATACGGTCACTCGGCTCAGCGCGTATCGCTCACTGGCAGCCGCAGCCTGGCCCGTGAACGGATCACGCGCTGATCGCATGGTGCTGGAATCGCCGCGGTTTGTATATGACGCCCGTCATTTTTTGCCGGCCAAGCGGGGTCGCGGCGTCCGGCCACTTGCGCGTCTTGTCACAAGCTGTTCCAGCCAAATGCATATCAGAACATGGGAGGGTGGCCGGTCTGCGTCAGGCCGGCCAGAGCGTGAGGCTCACAGCAGCTTGTTGGAGTCCTCCCAGAACGAGTTGGACCCGAATACATTGAACCCGCCGGCGAGGTTGCCCTGGTAGACGATCGGTCCAACCAAATCGGCAGCCAGGACGGCCGCCTCTTCGATCCGGCCGGGATACTGACCCGTCAGCAGGTTGTTGGTCAGCACCACCCGGTAGGGGCGCGCCTTGCCGGGCGGGTCGTTGCCCGTTGGGTCGGTCCAGCCGGGGAAAGCGGTGAACACCCAGGTGAGCAGGCGCGGCGGGTTGACCTGATTGCTGTCGTTGATGAAGAGGTTGCCGCTGGCGACGCAGTTGCGCACGCCGCCCAGGTCGAGGAAGTTGTGCCAGCCGCCGCTGGGCGCCGCGCCCGGCAGCACCGCCGTGTTCCCGATAAACTTGATATTTTCCGGCGCGGCCGAAGCCGGCCCGGCCGGATGCGCCGTGTAGAAGTCGGTGTCGAGCACCCAGGCGTTGTCCGCGCCGGGCTGGCGTTCGAGCCGATTGGAGAGAAAAGTGATGTCGTTGCCGCTAAAGGCCGCGATGCGCGAACGGACGCCCTTGACCCAGTTGTCGCGCACCACACAGCGCCGGCAGTTGATCAGCGCGATGGCGTCATCGGCAAAGCCTTCAATCACGTTGCCGGCAATCAGGCCGCCATCCAGCCCGACGAGGTTGATGCCCCCGCTGCCGCCCGTCGCCGGGCTGCCGTGGCTGGCGCCCAGGAAGAGATTGTCCTCGATCCGGCCGTGCGTCGTGCCGGGGCTGGCGCACCAGTTGCCATCCAGCTGGCTCACCAGGGCCGCGACGGGAGCGTGCCCGACCGGCGTCAGGTCGAAGCGGCAGTTCTTCAGCTCAAAGTGGGCGGCCTTGTGGAACTGAAGCAGGTGCAGGTAGGGGGCCGTGCCGAGGCCGGCCAGGGTGATGCGGAATTGCACGCCCGTGATGCGGCCCGTCCAGGTTGCGGGCGTGCCGCCCTTACTGGGAATGCCGCAATTGAACCAGTAGGCCGACATCCCGGCCCCGCTGGCTTCCAGGTCGCCGTCTAGCGTGATGGTGCAGTCGTCGGGGTTCTCTCCCACCAGGCTGGCGTGGCCGTACAGAAACAGGTTGCCGGTGACCCGCACGTTCAGGCCGGCCCGTAGGAAGGCCGTCTGCCCCAACTGGCCGGCCTGCTGCAAACAGGCCGCCAGCGCCGCGGTGTCATCGGTGGCGCCATCGCCCACAACCCCAAAATCGCGCACATCCAGCGCCAGACCCTGCCCACGCGGCGCGCCGTCTTCGCGGTGGGCCACCCGCAGGAAATCGTTCAGCAGCGCTCCCCACTGTGCGGCGTCAGACCCAATCATAGGCAAACGCGGCATCTCAGGCTCCTTCTCGCTGGATGGCCGGCAGGTACACGGCATGGCCGGCGTAGGCCCCGGCGCCATACGGCCCAGCGCCATAAGCCATGCTCTGCGGCATCGCTGACGGCATCGCCAGCGGCGGCGCTTCAGGGAGGCGCAGAGCCGCCAGCGCCGGCAGGCAATAAGCGGCCAAGCGCAGAAAAGTCCGCCGGTTGATCGGCGAAAGCTGTGGGTCCATGCGTGAGCCTCCCGTCCCTCCGTGTTGGGGAAGTGCGCCGGCGGCCAGGTCTCATCAGCCCTCCACGGCACCCGGGTGGTGCTCTGCAACTCCGCGACAGCTTCGAAGACGATCCGCCAGGAACAATCGAAGGCCGTGAACTGCCATCAAGCACGCCGGATGAAAGGCTGAGCAAATCCTTTCCGGCGGCCCGGATTCCCGTCCTCGATCAGCGAAAAGGACAGCACCTTGCCGTTCAGAGACCACTTGTATCGGCCCCACCCGCTCTCGGGATAGGCAAAGGATCCTTCCAAGTCGGTAACCTCCAACACATCACCGACGACCCGGTAGGCGGCGACGACAATGACCTGCCCATCCAGCGTAGCGGTCGCTCGGCCACGCCCGTCGAATTCCACCACGGGGGAAGCGTCGCCGACCGTGTAGCTGAAGCAGCCAGTTGGAAAATCCATCGTCCACCCCCAATTGCCAGTTGGCAGGGATATGACGCGATTATCGCGTACCGCGATAATCAGGGCCGGTCCGGTATGGCAAGCGTCACAGCCGTGGACCGGCTCCTGGCGTACAGCAATCTAGAATGCCGCTCAGAGGGCCACGCCGACCGACTTGTGGAAATGCACCAGCAGCCAGACGTCGCCGCGCTTCTCCAGCACCCAGGTGCAGCGCAGGGGGAAGCCAATGGCCTGCTCGCCCATCTTGGCCGTAAACGTCCAGGCCGAGGTCGCCAGCGCGCCGGCCCCGCCGGGCAGCAAGCGCACCCGCGTGTCGCCGGCCTCGATACGAATATCGGCCAAGGCCGCGTCCTGGGCTGCCAGCGCCGCCCGCAGGGCCGTCCAGCCTTCCAACCGCTCGTCCGCGCTCACCCCAATCCACACAGTGTCTTCATCGGGCGCTACCACCCGGGCGATCAAGTCCAGGTCGCCCTGCTCCACGCCCGCAATCCAGGCGTCGAGCACTGACTGCACAGCGTCCTTCTCTTTTACGGCATCTGTGGTCAACATTGTCTGGTCTCCTTTCTGCTGATCGGTGGTTGTGCCGCGTATTTCACCATATTGGCTGCGCACATTGGTATCTACTTTGACAATGTCACATTCGAATTGCGATGTTATGGTATGACTGGCGGAATGAGCCTAAGATCGCCTCACCTGCCTGTTACGAACCGGAACGCTGGGGTCTGCCGGCCGAAGCCGTGCGCGGTC
>JADZEK010000001.1 GCA_020850595.1 Anaerolineales bacterium | reverse complement strand
GGCGCAGATGGGTCTGGCCTCGGACGCCTTTCACCAACGGATAGAGCGAGCTCAAGGTCACGAGGACCTCGGCGCCACTATCGTTGAGCTGATGCGCCAGCTCGCGCGATTGGTAGAGCGGATTACAAGGCACGACGATGCCGCCAATACGCAGCACGGCGTAGTAGGCAATGGCATATTGGGGACAATTCGGCAGGTGCAGCGCCACGCGATCGCCCGGCTCTACGCCCAATTTCTGCAAGCCGGCCGCAAAGCGGTTCACGGCCCGGTTGTACTCGCGGTAACTGAGCCGCGCGCCCTTAAAGAGCATCGCCGCCCGATACCCATACGCGGCCGCCGTATGGGTCAGAATCTCGGGCAGGACCGTCTCGGGATAGTCCAGGCGCCCCCCGACATGGGGCTCATAGTGCGCCAACCATGGTTTCAAAGACATGGACCCTCCTGTCAGATGCCTGCCCCAAATACGAGCGCGCCGCCTGCCCGCAACGAGCCGACGAGCATAGAACCGGGCTGGCAAGCAGCGCGGGCGGGGGGACTGTTTGGCCAGCGCATCCAGGTTGACCTGGATTGCGCGGCTGGCTCCCAGTCTCAAGTCTATACTGCGTAGGCAATCATGTCGCCTGATTATCGTCAGTGCAATTTGGGACAAAGCTCAGATGTAAAGCGCCAGGCAGGCGGGTTGGGGCGAATGGGCGGGCCGGCGCTCGATCGTCAGGCCAGTTGCGCTGCGCGGTCGGCGCTGGCGCAAGGCAGGCCGCAGCCCTGACCAGCCGAAAGGCAGCAAGCAGGCAATCGGGATCGGCGTTGTCACGATTGGCCTTAGACACAGCGATTATGGCTTGGCCCGCCCTAGGTGCAGCGGTCATGCGCCTAGCTTGCCAGGCGAGGCTCCCGCCAGCCGCCAGCGCCGGCGCGCGGGATGACGCGGCGCCAGCACGTCGCGGCCGGCCACCGACTGGCCAGCCGCCTGGCCGGCTCTCTGCTACCTGCCCTGGTCCCTTCAGGGGCTCTTGTTCAGTCTGTTACAATCAAGGTAGCGGCAGGAGTGCCGTTTCACGCCGGGTGTGAACCACCTGGCATAGCTCAAGGACGGCTATGATGGCGCAGGCCGCGAACGCGGATGTTTATGACTACGTCGTGATTGGCTCAGGGTTTGGCGGCAGTATTTCGGCCATGCGGCTGACCGAGAAGGGCTACCACGTTTTAGTGCTGGAACGCGGCCGGCGCTTTCGTGACGAGGACTTTGCGCGCAGCAATTGGAACGTCTGGCGCTACATCTGGCTGCCAGCGGCCCGCTGCTTTGGCATCCTTCAAATCAGCCCGTTTCGAGATGTGTTCGTGCTGCATGGCGCGGGCGTGGGCGGCGGCAGCCTGGGATATGCCAACGTCCTGATGGCGCCGGGCGAGGCAATGTTCACCGCGCCGGCCTGGCGACGCCTGGCCGATTGGAAGCAGATACTAGCGCCGCACTTCAAGACGGCACGCCGCATGCTGGGGGTAGCTCACAATCCCCGCCTATGGCCGGCCGACGCCAGGCTGCGCGAGATCGCGGGGGAGCTTGGCCAGAGCGACACCTTCCAGCCGACGCAAGTCGGCACGTTTTTTGGCGCCCCTGGACGCGAAGGAGAAGAGGCGCCTGACCCCTATTTCAGCGGCCAAGGTCCAGTCCGGCGCGGTTGCACCCATTGCGGAGGCTGCCTGGTCGGCTGCCGGCACAACGCCAAGAACACCCTCGTCAAGAATTATCTGTACTTTGCCGAGAAGTGGGGGGCCCAGATCCAGGCCGAAGCCCAAGTCAGCGACATTCGTCCCTTGCCGGAAAATCAACCCGATAGGGCGCGCTACGAAGTCATCTATCGGCGCAGCACGGCCTGGTATTGGGCGCCGGAACGGCGCATCCGGGCCCGCAACGTCATCTGCGCGGCCGGCGCCTTAGGGACTCTGCGGCTGCTCTTTCGCTGCCGCGACGTCACCCGCTCGCTGCCGCGCCTCTCCCCGCGCCTGGGCGACCTCGTCCGCACCAACAACGAAGCCCTGCTGGGCGTCACGAACCGCGGCACGGACGTCGACTGTTCACAAGGCATTGCCATCACCTCGATCTTCCACGCCGACGCCGTGACGACGGTCGAGCCGGTGCGCTACCCGGCCGGCTCGGACTTGATGCGCCTCCTGCAGGGACCACTCATCGAGGCGGGGAGCGTGGCGCAGCGGTTGTGGCAATCGCTGCGCGACTTCGTCCGCCGCCCCGGCGACTTCCTGATCACCCACGTGCGGCCCGGCTGGGCCAAGCGCTCAACCATCCTCCTGGTCATGCAAACCGAAGAGAGCCGCATCAAGCTGCGCTTTGGACGCAGCTTCTTCACCCTCTGGCGCCGGAACCTGGTCTCTCAGGCTGACGCCCAACAGACGATTCCGGGCCAAAGCCGCCTGGGGCACCAGGTGACCCGCCGGCTGGCCCAGAAGACAGGCGGCATTCCTGCCGGCACGATCAACGAAGGGCTGCTGGGCATCTCCATGACGGCCCACATTTTGGGCGGCTGCCCATTTGGTCTGGACAGCGGCCAGGGCGTGGTCGACCTAGACTGCCAGGTGCACCACTATCCCGGGCTCTACGTGGTCGATGGATCGATCATGCCAGCCAACCCTGGTGTTAACCCCAGCCTAACGATTGCGGCGCTGGCGGACTATGCCATGAGCCGCGTCCCGGCTGTGCCCGGCCGCGCGCGCCCGCCGTTGGAATTTGGACCAGCCAGCGCGCCAATGAGCCCGGCGCCAGCCGCCGACGACGAGCGGACCCCCTAGCGGCTGCGCCGGGCGCGCCCCCCCAATCCGGCGCCGGCCTCATCGACCAGCCAGATGCGCTCGGCTCGGATGGCCGGCTCGCCGCGGCCAGTGTCGAACTCCACGGTGCCTTCCAGCACATATGGGCCGGGTGTCTTAAGTGCGGCGCGGTGCCGGCGATAGACGTCGCCAAGAATCACCACGTCGAGCATCCCTGCGAGGTCCTCCAGAGCCATGAAGTATATGGAACCGCCGCGGGCGCTGCGGGTGCGATGCCAGCTCTGACGCATGCCGGCCACGCGCACGCGCTGGCCCAGGCAGGCCGCGGCCGCGGCCGTGCTGAGCGCTCCGGCCGCGGCCACCCGATCGGCCAGCAGTTCAAGGCGGTGCGCCGACACGCTGGCCCCGAGCCAGGCTTCCTGGGCGGCAACTTTCTCGGCCAGGGACCAGTCGGCCTCATCGCTTGCGGCGGCCTCAAACAGCGAAAGTTGGCCCGGCTGGTGGGCTGCCACCTTCAGCTCCCGCAACAAGGCTGGGATGGCGCCCAGGCCTTCGAGGGCCCCCACCGACACTAGCGCGTCGGCCTCTTGCGGGCGCGGATCGGCGCGCGCCAGGAAGTCGCCGAGTGAATGAAACGGCCGCTGGCGCAGGATCCTCTGCTGTGTGCGCGCGG